>NZ_PCPU01000005.1:0-346692 GCF_002975455.1 Arthrobacter sp. MYb224
AGGCCCCCTCCATGACCCTCACCCTCGCACTCACCCTCCTGCTCTCGGTGCTGATCGGGATCTCCCTCGGCCTGCTCGGCGGGGGCGGGTCCATCCTCACCGTCCCGATCCTCACCTACGTCGCCGGCATGAACCCCAAGGAAGCCATCGCCGCCTCGCTCTTCGTCGTCGGCGCGACCTCCGCCGTCAGCGCCGTGACCCACGCCCGCAAGAAACGTGTGCAATGGCGCACCGGACTCGTCTTCGGCGCCGCCGGCATGGCAGGGGCCTTCGGCGGCGGCCTCCTGGGGGGCCATATTCCCGGAACGATCCTCATGATCGCCTTCGCCCTCATGATGGTCGCCACCTCCCTGGCCATGATCCGCGGCCGTAAGAACCCCGCAGGCGCACCCCACCAGGGGGATCTGCCGGTGCCCAAGGTCATCATCGAGGGCCTGGTCGTCGGCTTGGTCACCGGGCTCGTCGGTGCCGGCGGCGGCTTCCTCGTCGTTCCGGCACTCGCCCTGCTTGGCGGCCTGTCCATGCCCGTCGCCGTCGGCACCTCGCTGGTGGTTATCGCCATGAAGTCCTTCGCCGGACTCGGCGGCTACCTCACCACCGTCACCCTGGACTGGACACTTGTCGGCGGAGTCACAGCCGCCGCGATCCTCGGCTCCTTCCTCGGCGCACGCCTGGCCGGACGCATCCCCGAAGCGGCCCTGCGCAAGGGCTTTGGCTTCTTCGTCCTGGCCATGGGCGTCTTCGTCCTCGTCCAGGAACTACCCTCCCCCGCCAACCTCATCCTGGGCCTCGCGGCCACCGCAATCGCCGCGGCCGCGGCCCTGTGCTGGTTTGCCATCCCCGCATGCCCCCTGCGACGCAAGTCCCTGGGTTCACCCGCCACCACCACGGCAACCGAAGCCCGCTAGCCCCGGCTCCCCTCCGTGTTGCCCCTCCAGCCTCGGCACTCCAGGAGTCCGCGCATGAAACCGTCCACCACCAAGATCCTCCCTGTCCTGGGTTTGCGCGCCAACGCGGCCCAGTTCGCGTTGCTTGTCGCGGTCAACGCACTCGTCGGCGGGATGGTCGGGCAACAGCAAACCGTCCTTCCGCTGCTGGCCCACGCGGAGTTCGGCCTGAGCGGATACACGTTCCTCTTCGCCTACGTGGCGGCCTTCGGGATCGCCAAGGCGACCTCCAACTGGTTCGCCGGGACCCTCTCGGACCGCTACGGACGCACCCCCGTGCTGCTGGCCGGGTGGCTCTTCGCCATCCCGGTGCCGCTCATGCTCATTTTCGCCCCGGACTGGAGCTGGGTCGTCGCCGCGAACGTTCTGCTGGGCATCAACCAAGGCCTGACCTGGTCGACCACCGTCATCATGAAGATCGATCTGGTAGGCCCGGCCCAGCGCGGCCTGGCCATGGGACTGAACGAGGCCGCGGGCTACGGTGCCGTGGCCGCCACGTCCCTGCTGGCCGGATACCTCGCCGAACAGTACGGGCTGCGTCCGGCGCCCTTCCTCTTGGGAATCGCCTACACCGCCTTGGCACTGCTGCTGTCGGGCCTTTTCGTCCGGGAGACCCACCCACATGCCCTCCTGGATGCCGGAAACATGGCTGCCCGGGGCGCCTCCGCCCGGCATGGCCTGGACGCCAACCTAGCCAACGGCCAAATCTTTTCCCTGACCAGCTTCCGGGAACCGGCCTTGTCCTCGGCGAGCCTGGCCGGCCTGGTGAACAACCTGAACTTCGGACTCTCCTGGGCCCTGTTCCCCCTCCTGTTCGCCACCGCGGATCTCAGCATGGGCCAGATCGGCCTGCTTTTCGCCCTGTATCCCGGGGTCTGGGGCATAGGCCAAATGGCGACCGGTGCTCTCTCGGACCGGATCGGACGCAAACACCTCATCACCACCGGCATGTTGGTCCAGGCCGGAGCCCTTGCGATCATCGCGCTCGGGGACGGCTTTGGTGCCTGGGCCTCGGGAACCGTATTGCTCGGCGCGGGAACCGCCATGGTCTACCCCACGCTGCTGGCCTCCGTGGGCGACGTCGCCCATCCCGCTTGGAGGGGACGCGCGGTGGGCGTCTACCGGGTCTGGCGCGACCTCGGATATGCCGTCGGTGCCATCATTGGCGGGATCGTCGCCGACCTGTTCGGGCTCAACGCCGGCGTCTGGATGGCCGCGGCACTCAGTGCAGCCGCAGGGCTGATCGTCGCGATCCGCATGTATGAAACGCACCCACCGCATCCCCGGCCGACCCCTGGGGGCAATGCCCTGGCAACACTTCCGCGCGACCACACCAACCCGTAGCATGGCCACAGAACCGAGGTCCCATGCCGTGGCGGAGCACGCAGTCGCGCTCGGCACGCCTCCACACCACGACCCGAGGAGAACCGCCATGACCTACACCCACGCCATCACCGTCCCGCTGTCATGGCAAGACGCCGTCGAACGGACACGCGGCGCCCTGGCAGAACAGGGTTTCGGTGTCCTGACGGAAATCGATGTGAAGGCGACCTTCACCCAAAAGCTGGGCCAGGAGGCCGGGGTCTCCGTGGGGGACTACATCATCCTCGGGGCCTGCAACCCGCAACTGGCCCAACGCGGCATCACCGCCGAACCGCAGCTGGGCGCACTGCTCCCGTGCAACGTCGTCGTACGTCGCGCTCCCGCCGCCACGGAAACCACCATCGAGGCCATCGACCCGCAAACCATGGTCAAGCTCAGCCAGAGCGACGCGACACGCGAGGTCGCCAACGAAGCCGACGCCAGGCTTCAGGCGGCATTGAAGGAAATCTCCGGAACAGTAGGTACCTAGGTTCTCACCTCATTGGCACAGGTCGCTCGCACGATTCCCACATCGCTAACGGGCACCGATTCCTGCGCGGAGCTCCATGCGGAGCCAGGTACCTCAGGAATCGGCCCATGAACCGTCCGGTTCCGGACAGTGTTAAGGGCACCAAACGCGCCGACCACCACCCGCCAAGTCAGCAAAGAGTGATGGGCGTTGCAGCCACGGACAACAGTTATTGAGCGGATAAGCCGGGAAACCACCGTCTTGAAAACCTAAAGATTATTGAGACACTCTCCTCAGCCCGGCCATGCCGTCTCAATATTCCGTAACGGCAAGGAGTCCAACCGTCTTATAAAGTCGTCCCAACGTAAAACGTCTTACCTGCTTGCCGTGCAGGGGTTTTTGAGCCACACTGGGGCAGGTGAGACATTTGGGATACACGCGCGTGAGCACTTCGAGCCAAGACGCGGCCTTGCAGCTCGATGCCCTGGTTGCTTTAGGGGTGCAGAAGCGCGACGTGTTCGCCGACGTGACTTCCGGCAGCCGCAGCGCGATCGATCGGCCCGGGATGAAGAAGCTGCTGGACTATGCCGAAGCCGGCGACACCGTCGTGGTGTGGCGGGTTGACCGGCTGGGTCGCTCCCTGATCGATGTCTTGAATACCGTGAACCTTTTGCGGGAGCGCGGGATTAATGTCCGCTCCATTTCCGATGGCATCGACCCGGCCACATCGACCGGTCGGATGATGCTGAACATGCTTGCTTCGTTGGCCGAATACGAGCGCGAATTGATCGTTGAACGAGTCAACGCCGGCATTGCCGCCGCCCGGCAATCCGGAACCCGTTTCGGCCGGCCGGTCTCGGACCCGGCGGTGATTGCCGACAAGCTCGCGATCGCCAAAGATGCCCGCACCAGGGGACGCACCGCCGAAGACGCAGCACGCCTGGTTGGCTGGAGCCGCGCAACGTTCTACCGCCACTTGGGCCAAGAGCCCGCATCTTCCAAGAGTCTGTGATCGGCCGTGTCCCTGCGAAGCGAAACGCGCAGGGACGTACCGCTGGGGCAAGACCAGATTGGCAGCAGTACCGAGAAAGCAGGAACTCCTCGTGACTACCTGGCTAAGGCAACAGCACGTTGGGAAATACTGCGGCAACACGTCGAAGACGGAGTGCCGTTGACGGTTCTGGCAGGGGAACACCATATCGGCCTGAGGACACTGCAGCGATGGCACCAGAGCTTCAAGCTCCACGGGAAGCCTGGTCTGGAACCGGTGGCACCGGGCAAACGCGGACGCCGGATGCCCAGCGAATTCGTGAACCTGGTCGAAGGCCTCGCCTTAGCTAAACCGCCCAGGACTACGGCAGCCATCCACGAACAAGTCAACAAGGTAGCGCTCCACCAAGGATGGGCACCGGTTTCCTACTCCACCGTCCGCTCGATCGTCGGCGCGATAGATCCGGGGATGATGACGCTGGCGCAGCAAGGTACGGCGGTGTACCGCGATAAATATGAATTGGTCTGGCGCCGCCGCGCCGAACGTCCGAACGCGGTGTGGCAGGCCGATCATACCGAGCTCGACATCCTGGTTTTTGACGCTGGCCACCAGCCGGTCCGACCGTGGCTCACCACGATCATGGATGATTACTCGCGAGCCCTGTGCGGGTACATGATCTTCACCGGTGCTCCCTCATCCTTGAATACGGCATTGGCGTTGCGTGAGGCGATCTGGCCCAAAAAGACAGCAGATTGGGCGATGTGCGGAATCCCTGATGTGCTCTATGTAGACCACGGAACCGATTTCACGAGCCACCACTTGGCGCAGGCCGCCAGAGACCTGCACTTCGAAATCATTTTCTCCGCTGTGGCCCGGCCGCAGGGCAGGGGAAAGATTGAACGATTCTTCGGCACCCTCAACACCGAACTCTTAGCCCGGCTGCCCGGCTACTTGCACAATGTGCGCAACCCCAAGCCGGGGCTGTCCATCGGTGAACTGGACATGGCGCTGGGTGAGTTCATTGGGCAGAACTACCACCAGCGCGAGCACCAAGAGATCAAGGAAACGCCTCAAACAGCGTGGCAGGGCAACGGTTGGTTACCGCGTCTGCCTGAAACCATCGATGAACTGAACCTGCTGCTGCTCACGGTCGCCAAGCCACGGATCGTCCACCGCGATGGCGTGCATTTCCAAGGGCTACGCTACATTTCCCCGTTGCTGGCTGCCTACGTCGGAGAATCCGTCATTCTCCGCTATGACCCGCGGGACGTTGCCGAGATCCAGGTCTTTCACCGTGGCCAGCACATCTGCAAAGCCGTGGATCCCGCGCATGAACGAGCCACAGTGACGTTCAAGGACATCCAGAAGGCACGCTCCGCACGCAAGCGTCAATTGCGCGGACAAATCAATGAACGAATCGCCACCGTCGCGGAATTTCTACCGGCCGGGCAACCAACCACGGAGGCACCCCAGCCTGATCCGGCGGTCCACCGAACCAAGAAAACGAAGCTGCGCACTTACGCGGAGGACGAGTAATGGGACCAACAACTTTTATCGCAACGAAGGAGCACCGCCGCTTCACTGAGTTCGCCAATGCGGTGCGTCGGCAGCGGACTATCGGGGTCTGCTATGGACAAGCTGGAATTGGCAAAACCCTATCGGCTAAACGTTATGCCAACTGGAGCCCGAAAGCCGAGGCGTTAATAGAGGAATGGGGCCGACGGGAGGACAGTGACCTCCAGATCTACAAGGATCTGGCCAAAACGCGGACCGTCTTCTTCACCCCAGGGGTTCTGACGACGCCTAAGCAAATCAAGGATGAACTCTCTCTGGTCACCACCCGGACCTCGATCTGTATCCATCAACATCTCGATACTTTAGGTGCCACGACGGGCCCGATGAATCAAGACAAGCATGTTGAGCTGATCATCGTCGACGAGTCGGAGCGACTCAACGCCACTGCCTTAGAAGTGCTACGAGATAGGTATGACAGGAACAATATCGCGCTGATGCTGATTGGGATGCCTGGCATCGAAAAGCAGTTCAGTCGATACCCTCAGCTCTATAGCCGTGTTGGTTTTGCTCACGAGTACCGTCCGCTTGCTCAGGATGAACTGCATTTCGTTCTGCAACGAAAGTGGCGTGCCCTCGGAAAAACTCTGGACTTGGAGGACTTCACCGATACGCAAGCTGTCGCGGCGATCGCCCGTATCACGCGCGGTAATTTCCGGCTGATCGATCGACTCTTCACACAAATGCAGCGAGTCATGAAAATCAATGAGCTGGACACGATTACCGATGATGTTGTTGAAGCTGCGCGATCCACGCTAGTGATCGGAATCAGTTGAACCGCCAATATTAGGTGCGCAGAAACCGCCAAACGAAGTTAACAATCACAAATGATGAGCTTTGACCTCGGCCAGCTACGGTGCAGGTTCCACGCGGTGATTGCGGGCCCGGAAATATCGCGTCGACCGTGTATCAGGGTTCCGGGTAGGTGCTCAATGCGCCCCATGCGTTCTAGCAACTGTGAATCTGTTCGGCCCAAATGCGTCCAATAGTGCGTGGTGAGTCGGGCAAAGGCGATTCGAAATGCTTCGTCCTCCCAGCGAGGATCGCGTGCAAATCCGCCGGCGCCAAGCGAGATGTGGGTGTCTTCCCAATGCGCCCATTCCTGCGAAGCATCCGCCCGGGTCTTCGAATCTGCGCTATTCAGCAGCCGGGCATAGGCCTCGACTATTCTCCCTTCTCCGCGTCTATATCCGACTCCGCCGTGCTCGGCGTACGAGGCGAATCTGTCCCATGCCTCGGGAAAAATCGAGCCGACTCCTTCGGTGATCCAATCGATTTCTCTTCTGCTAGTGGTGGTCACCGCGAACAGAACCATTCCAAGGACGCGTGCGGGGCGGGCCTGGGCGTACGCGAGCGCGAGCGTTGATCCCCAAGACACCCCATTGAGTATCCACGCGTTAATGCCTCGTGCCTCGCGCAGCGCCTCAATATCTTCAATGAGGTGGGCACTCGTATTATGCAGAAGCGACGTGTCCGGGTTCGAGGCATGCGGTGTCGAACGTCCGCAGCCTCGCTGCTCAAACCCGATAACACGGGTGTGTTTCAGGTCGAATCTGTGCCGATAGCCACTCGCGCCTAGGGTCCCGCCCGGTCCACCGTGGAGATATAGCGCCGGCACGCCGTCGGCTGCGCCCCATTCTTCCCAATAGATGCTTTGGCCGTCTCCAACGTCAAGCATTCCCCTCTTGCGTGCAAGCTCGTTTGCCACTTGCTAAACCTCTTTCGATTTCTTGGGAAAACGGCCCTTATGCTGTTTCCCCTAGGAGCAAATTGCGGAATCCGCCCCACACGCGGCAATACAGTGAAGGCCATTTTATTCGGCGGCTTTCCAGTGCTAGCCGGTCCGCGTCGATTAGCGGACAGCCAGGAGCGAGCCGTGAGTTCGTGCTTGGCCTTCGTTCCGCGATTCGGATTGGGTCACGGTGAATCCCGCTGCCTCGACATGTGAAGCCAGGAGATCCAAGGGCCAGTAGTAGGCGGTGGCAACCGCATGGTCGAAGGGTTCGAGGGTGGGGCCGGTGAAGAACCCCAAGGCAAGGCCGCCACCGGGGCGAATGCAGCGAGCGAACTCTGCGAGCGCCTCACCGATTAGTTCGGGAATGGTGTGAATCAGTGAATACCAGGCAAGCACGCCGCCCAATGCTTCGGAGCCAACGTGCAAGCTTTCTGCCCGGCCACGTCGGTACCGTTCTTGGGGGTAGCTCCTTTGAGCGATTTTAATGAACTCGGGAACGGGATCTACACCCTCTACGGCAATCCCCAAGGTACTCAAATGATGTGTCCATTGTCCCGGACCGCAGCCGACGTCAAGCACCGTGCCCTTGATACTGCGCGCCCACGTTTCGACAAAAGCCACATCGGCCGCGGCAGCATGTTCAATGCTGCCGACCGCATCCACATACTGGCTTGCCTTGGCTCCATATGAGGACCTGACGGATTCAAAAGTCATAACGCCACTCTAGATGTTTTGGATCTGAGGGCACCCAATGCCGTCGCCTCAGAGCCTTCCCCCCTAATATTCCGTTCCGTGATCGTTTCCGAGATCCGGGTGTGGGCGTTCGAGACGATGGCAAGATATTCGGCATCTTAGGACATATCCGTTAACACTGATCACCGATCCGCCGAATATTGCCTTCACCTAAATGGAAGATTTCGTCATGATTGTCTCTGAAGTTCGGCTTCTATGTGCGCCCCACCCCCATGAGCGCACAATAGACATGTAGAGTTTTTCCTAGTCGGTGACGTTGCTGCGAAGCGCTCGCCATCCGAGAAATTTTCATTTGAAGCGTTGTGCCAGGGCGTTGGATAATCTCCAGAACGTCTGGCCTTAAACAGAACCCTCAGAAGGAGACCAGCGTGAAAATCGCCGTCCTGACCAAACAGGTACCTGATACATGGTCGAGCCGTCGCTTGGACCTGCAAACCGGAATGCTCGACCGCGCAGCGGCAGACCTGGTCGCCGATGAGATCTGCGAACGCGCCTGCGAGGTCGCACTCCAAGCGGAAAAGTCATTGGGCGAGGTTGAGGTCATTGCCGTCTCCATGGGAGATGAGAAGGCAGTGCTTGCACTGCGCCGGCTGCTCTCCATGGGCGCGCATTCGGCGGTGCATATCTCCGACCCGGCGCTGGCTGGGTCGGATATGATCTCCACCGCCCGGGTGCTCGCGGCGGCTCTTGCGAAACTCGACGTCGATCTGATTCTTGCAGGCAACGAATCGACCGACGGCAAGGGTGGCATGGTGCCAGCAATGATCGCCGAACTCCTTGACCGTCCACTGCTGCCCTACGCCGACGAATTGGAAATCAGCGCAAGCGAAGTGACCGGAACCAGCCAGCTGGGCGAAACCACCATGAATTTGAGCGTGCAGCTACCCGCCGTTGTCTCGGTGACGGAGAAGTCCGCCGAGCCACGCTTCCCGAACTTCAAGGGAATCCGTGCGGCGAAGACCAAGCCATTGGAAACGTGGACCCTGGCCGACCTCGGCATCGAGGCAGGACCCGAGGCGGCCCACTTCCGTTCGGTGATGGTCTCTGCGGAGGACCGCCCCGAGCGAGTCGCCGGACCAAAGATTACCGATGACGGAACGGCAGCCACCCAGCTGGCCGACTTCCTGGCCGAGAAGCACTTTATCTAATTCAGCTCGGGTCTTTCCACAATCTTCATCCCCACGATTTGTCCTTGCTCAGGAGGATTTTCCCATGGTTCAAACCACCCACAGCGTGCTCGTCCATGTCCAGGTATCGCCGGACGGCTCCCCGCAGAACACCACCGCAGGCTTGCTTGGAACGGCCGCCCAGTTCGGTACCCCGGTCGCCGTTGCCGTCTGCGCCGCGGGCCAAGAGCAGCAGCTTGCGGCCAAGCTCGGTGAACTCGGCGCCGCCGAAGTTCACCTGCTGCCTACCGACCTTGACGCTTTGGCTCTTGGCTCGGCCGATGTGGCGGCGCTCGCCTCGGCCACCAGCACCGTGGCTCCGGCCGCGGTGCTGCTCTCCAATACGGCCTCCGGCCGCACCATTGCCGGTCGTTTGGCCATTCGGGTTGAGGGTGCCGTCTGCGTTGACGCGGTGGGCATGCGCTGGGCCGAGGACGAGCCGATCGCCATGCACTCGATTTTCGGCGGAGACGTCACCTCAGAATCCACCGTCGAGGGCGGACCGCGCATCTTCACGATTCGCCCCGGTGCCGTAGATGCCCGAGCCGAGTCCGTCGCGGCACCGCAGCTGACCATCATCGAGCCTTCGGCTCTGCCCAAGGTATCCAAGGGCGCCCAAATCCGCTCGGTCGAAGCGATGCAAAGCGATGCCTCCCGTCCGGATCTGCGCAGCGCCAAGATCGTCGTCTCCGGCGGACGCGGAGTGGGCTCGGCGGAAAAATTCGAGATCGTCGAGCAGCTGGCCGATCACTTCGGCGCGGCGATTGGCGCCTCGCGTGCCGCGGTGGATTCAGGCTTTGTCTCACCGAAGCTGCAGGTGGGCCAGACCGGTGTCATCGTCTCCCCGGACCTGTACATTGCCTTGGGCATCTCCGGGGCGATTCAGCACCGTGCGGGTATGCAGACCGCCAAGACGATCGTAGCCATCGATAAGGATGAGAATGCGCCGATCTTCGACCACGCAGACTTCGGCATCGTTGGCGACTTGTTTACCGTAGTCCCGAAACTGCTCGAGGAAATCCGCACCCGCCAAGGGTAATCACGGCATTCTCCACTCAGGTAGGTTCCGGCGAAGCATCACCTGCCGGATACGACGACGCGATGAGGTTCAACGATTATGACCAAGCAACGGATGGCAGGCTACACGCCCCTGCGCGCCAAAGGCGGGGTTAAACCCGACGCGGCCGCCGAGCCTGCACAGAAAATTGAGACACCACCGACGGCGAGCGTGCCCGCAGCACCGGTCACCGAACCGGTGGCCAGCGAGCCGGTACCCGCCGCTCCCCCAGTGCAGAGCGCTCCGGCCCCAGAACAGGTTCCTGCACCGGCCGAGACGGCGGCCGTTCAGCCTGAGCCAGCGCCGGCGCCCGTCTCGAACACCGCCGCTAGCTCCTCACGCCAACGCATGCAGGGCTATACCCCGCTCCGGGCCCCGGCCACGGACACCGCCAGCACTAGCGCACAGGTCGCGGCACCGGCTGCCGCCGCTGCGGAACCCGCTGGCGGGGCCGCAGCAAAGCCGGCGGCACCGCCGAGCGAAACTCCGCCGGCACCGGCCCCGGAACCGGCTGCTCCGGCAATTGCCGCTTCGGGCGCCGAGGCAGCTTCGGCGGATTCATCCGAACGGGCGGCAGTTCCGTCCAATCGCATGCAGGGCTACACTCCCCTGCGCCAACGCGAGGATGCGACTGCCGGAAAGTCCTCCGAGTCTGCGGCTCCCGTTGCCGAGGCCCCAGTGGCTGTCCCGGTTTCCGAACCAGTCGCCGACGATGCAGCCGCACTCGGGCAACCACCGGTCGTTGAAGAAGCCGCCGAGCCCGCGGCGCAGAGGCCACCGGCCGTTGCGGAACCAGCCGCGCAGGCCGCGAGCGCGGCCCAGCCTCCCGTCGCGGAAAAGCGCCCGGCCTCCGATGCCCAAGGAACTTCAAAGATCAAGATGAAGCCCTGGGTCAAGCCGGCGATCCTGGTGATCGGAGCGGTACTTGTTGCCCTGCTGGTAGTTCTTGCCGCGCGCGGCTTGCGCACGCTGGAACCAATCCAGGACTTCATCGCCACCTATGACGGGCATTCAACCATGCCCGACTCTGCGCCGCTTGGAATTCCGGCTTGGCTTGGTTGGCAGCATTTCTTGAATATGTTCTTTATCGTGCTGATTATCCGCACCGGGTTACAGGTACGTCATGAGAAACGACCGGCAGCGATGTGGACGCCCAAGGCGAACTCGTGGTTCTCCCCGAAGGGAAATAGCCCCAAGAAATATTCGCTCAGCATCTGGACCCACCAGGCCTTGGATGCGTTGTGGGTGCTGAACGGGGTGGTCTTCGTGATCCTGCTGGCTATTACCGGCCAGTGGATGCGAGTGGTTCCGACCAGCTGGGATGTCTTCCCGAATATGATCTCCGGCGCCATTCAATATGCCTCGCTCAATTGGCCTGTCGAAAACGGCTGGATTCATTACAACGCCTTGCAGATGACCTCCTACTTCCTCGTGATCTACGTGGCGGCACCGCTGGCCATTGTGACCGGTGTCCGGATGTCCAGCTGGTGGCCGACTCAGCCCAAGGCCTTGAACCGGGTCTATCCGATCGAGCTGGCCCGCAAGGTGCATTTCCCGGTGATGCTCTTCTTCGTCGCCTTCGTGCTGGTCCACGTATTCCTGGTATTCACCACCGGCGCGTTGAAGAACCTGAACCACATGTATGCCTCGCGGGACGCGGCCGATGCATGGGGGCTGGTGATCTTCTTAGTCTCGGTGGCGGTGGTCGCGGCGGCTTGGGTGTTCATGAAGCCAATGTTCCTCCTGCCGGTGGCAACGATGACCGGCAAAATTTCCAAGAACTAGGTCCGTTTACCACGGCGCCTGCAGGCTTCTCAGCGGAGCCGGCAGGCGCCGTTTGGCATCTCAGAGCACCGCTTCGAAAAGCAATAGCTTCGATTCACCGTCGTCGGCACGCACCATGCGAATCTCTTCGCCGGCCGCGATCTGCACAAACCCGAATTTCGCATGCAGGCGTAGCGATGAGACGTTTCGTTCGTTGGTGAAGTAGTACGCGCGCCGGCTCCGCGCAGCGATCCATTCCAGACGCGCCGCGGTGAGGGCCTGGCCGATTCCATGCCTGCGCCAGTTTGGATCTACGATGACCCCGCCGAGGTAGTGGCCTGCGGGTGCAATTCCGTGGGCGTCTTCGTGCCAATGGGTCTTCGCGATGCCGGCAATCTGAGTGCCGGCCACCGCCACTACGACGGTCCGGTGGGAGGTGCCCTGGATTGCCTGCGCCGTCCACGGGTCCCGGCCGCTGTCCACACACAGCTGGGCTATGGCTGCAGCGTCTTCCGCGCTTGCTGCGCGCAGCCGTAGATCCTGAATCCCAACGGCCCTTGGCTGTCCCATGTGGTCGGCTCCCTTGCGCCATGCTCGCCATCGGGCGGGCAATCCGCCCGGCCTATCCTCCGCGGTTGCCTTGAGCGCCGGTACCGACGCACCAAAGTTAGTCGACACTAGTCGACGCGTAGTGCCTTGATGACTTTTTCCACTCGTCGAGCACGGGTATCCGCGCCCTTTGCCGAGATGATCGGTTCAACATGACCGCGTTGCTTGCTGTAGGAGAGATTGTTCCAGGCGTCGGCAAGGGCCGGTTCCAGAGACAGTTTCACCGCAAGGTCCTCGGGGACTTCGATGATTCGCGGTGCCTCGTCGAGTTCCAGTTTCACGGTGACCTCATCCCCGGCACCCCGACCGGTGGCACCGCGCGTTTCGGAATTGAAAGAGATCAAAAATTGCCCGCCCATGGATGAGATGGTATTTCGATAGGTGTAGTCCCCGTCGATCGTCACCGTCACCGGCACCCGTTTGCCGTGATTGAATCCCCGGACGATTTCGTCGGGAACAACAATGCCCACATTATTTCCGGTCGAGGCCATCAAAGTGGTGGTGAATTCCGGCATGAGCTGCTCCTTTGTTTCAGGCAAGTCTTTGATCTCCACGGTAGTCCAGTATCTCCGCGCTGACCACCATCAATTCTCATGAGTTGCGAAACGCTGCCAGCGGCCCGCCGGGGAGCCAGCTTGGTCAACGCGCACTGGCCCCTGCTCTTCATGGTCCTCAATTCTTTCTGTGGCATCATGGACAGCACCCCCAACTCCACGAATACCGCGCGGAGCCATCGCTAATCACGCGTTGCAATCCATGCAAAGGAAAACTTGCCGGAACAAAAACCGAAACCCCACGAACTGCTGATCTTCATCCTCTATCTGGCCGCCTGCGCGCTGATGGCTGGACTTCCGTTTCTCCTCGGATTCCTCACCCCGCTCTGGCTCCCGCAGCTCGGCGAGCTGAAACAGGGCCTTTGGCCATGGGTTCCGCTCCTCGTCATCGTCTTTACCCTGGTACTGCTTGCTACGGGTGAAATCACCGACCGCCTGGTGCGAAGGCTATTTCCCGAGGCCGGCAAGATTGCCGGCAATACCTTGGAATCGTTGCTGAGCTTCGTGGCGATCGTGGGCTGCTACTATCTGGTCATGAGCACCTACCCGCTGGCCCTGGCGAGCGCCGCGGTCAGCGTGGCGGTCTATTTGCTCTGCACCCCGCTGATCAATCGGCTCACATCCAGCGCACCCCGCGATACACCCGGCGCCCCCTAGCTCTTGCTTTTTTCTGCACGCAAAAACCCCAGTGGCGCACGAACTGCTGTTCGGCACCACTGGGGTTTTTGCTCGCTCCCGATTCGCGGAAGCGCAGAGCATGAGGAGGCCTAGGCCTCTTCGTCCTCGTCGTCCTTCTTGTACGGATCGGCATCCCCTGCGTGGGTCTTGCCCTCGCGCAGCGAAGCGACCTCAGCGTCCTTTTCCTTGGCCTTGGCCAGCAGTTCATTCAGAAGCGAGGCGCTCTCTGGAATCTCGTCTGCGACGAAGGCCAGGGTAGGGGTCAAGCGAATGGTCAGGTTGCGTCCCAATTCCTTGCGCAGCGCACCGGTGCGCTTGGCGAGCATCTCGGCGATTTCCGCCTTGATCTCACCCTCACCGAACACCGTGTAGTACACGGTGGCGTGCTGCAGGTCGTTGGTGACCCGCGCGTCGGTCACGGTCACGTTGTCGATGCGCTCGTCTTTGATGACGGTGCGCAGCGACTGGGCCATGAGGACCTGTACGCGCTTGGCCAAACGGGCCGCACGGGCTGAATCAGCCATGGATCTCTCCTAAAAAATTGTCGTGAAAGTGAGGAGCGTGGGCGCTCACCGGTCAGTTTACCGGTGCGCGCCCACGCCGTTGCTCATCTAAGGATTAAGCTCGTGGCTTTTCGCGCATCTCGAAGGTCTCGATGATGTCGCCTTCCTTGACGTCGTTGAACGAGCCAAGGCCGATACCACACTCGAAGCCCTCGCGGACCTCGGTGACGTCGTCCTTTTCGCGGCGCAGCGAATCGATGTTCAGGTTGTCGCCCACTACCTTGCCATCGCGAACCAGGCGTGCCTTGGTGTTTCGCTTGATGGTGCCGGAGCGGATGATCGAACCTGCGATGTTGCCGAACTTCGAAGAGCGGAAGACCATGCGGATCTCGGCGCTGCCCAGGGCAACTTCCTCGTACTCTGGCTTCAGCATGCCGGTCAGGGCAGCTTCGATGTCATCGATTGCGGAGTAGATGACCGAGTAGAAGCGCATGTCAACGCCTTCCTTATCGGCCAGGTCTGCCACGCGTTCTGCCGGACGCACGTTGAAGCCAATGATGATGGCATTGTCAACGGTTGCCAGGTTGACGTCATTCTGGGTGATCGCACCGACGCCGCGGTGGATCACGCGCAGCTGCACGTCGTCGCCCACGTCGATCTTCATCAGCGAGTCTTCCAGTGCTTCGACAGCACCGGAGGCATCGCCCTTGAGGATCAGGTTCAGCGTATCGATCTTGCCATCTGCCACAGCCTGGTCGAAGTCTTCCAGGGTGATGCGCTTGCGGCGCTTAGCCAGCATGGCGTTGCGCTCTGCGGTTTCGCGCTTGTCGGCGATCTGGCGTGCGGTGCGCTCGTCGTCGGTGATCAGGAAGCCGTCGCCGGCGCGTGGCACCGAAGACATGCCCAAGACCTGAACCGGACGCGACGGCAGGGCCACGTCGAGGTTCTCGCCGTTTTCGTTGAACATGGCACGCACACGGCCGTGGGCGGTGCCCACAACCATGGTGTCGCCCACTGCCAAGGTACCGGACTGCACCAGCACGGTGACAACCGAACCGCGGCCCTTGTCCAGGTTCGCTTCGATGGCTACACCGCGGGCGGACTTGTCAGGGTTCGCCTGCAGTTCCAGCACGTCGCTGGTCAGCAGCACGGCATCGAGCAATTCGTCGATACCATCGCGCTGCAGCGCCGAGACATGGATGAACATGGTGTCGCCACCGTATTCTTCGGGAACCAGACCGTATTCGGTCAGCTGGCCCTTGACCTTGTCAGGGTTGGCGCCTTCCTTGTCGATCTTGTTGACCGCGACGATGATCGGCACGCCGGCAGCCTGTGCGTGGTTCAGCGCCTCAACGGTCTGCGGCATGACGCCGTCATCCGCTGCGACAACCAGCACTGCAACGTCGGTGACCTCGGCACCACGGGCACGCATGGCGGTGAACGCCTCGTGGCCCGGGGTATCGATGAAGGTCATCGCACGGTCGCGGCCTTCGTGCTCGTGGTTGATCTGGTAGGCACCGATGTGCTGGGTGATGCCGCCGTGCTCGCCCTCGGTGACGTTCGACTTGCGGATTGCATCCAGCAGTCGGGTCTTACCGTGGTCGACGTGGCCCATGATCGTGATGACCGGGGCACGCTCTTCGAGCTCGGCTTCGCCTTCAGCCTCAAGTTCGGCATCCAGGTCCAGGCCGAAGCCTTCGAGCAGTTCCTTGTCCTCGTCCTCCGGGGAGACGACCAGGACCTTGTAGCCCAGCTCTGCACCGAGGACCTCGAAGGTCGCCTCGTCCAGCGACTGGGTGGCGGTAGCCATTTCTCCCAGGTGGAAGAGCACGGTGACCAGTGCTGCCGGGTTTGCGCCGATCTTATCGGCGAAGTCGGTGATCGACGCACCACGGCGCAGGCGGATCTCGGAGGATCCGTTGCCGCGTGGAACGTTGACGCCGCCCAGGCTTGGAGCACTCATCTGCTCCAATTCCTGGCGCTTGGCGCGCTTGGACTTGCGCTGCTTGCCGCGTCCGGCGCCGCCCTTACCGAAGGCACCGCCAACGCCGCCACGGCCGCGTGGAGCGCCCGGACGGAATCCGCCGCCGCCTGCACCGGCACCCGGAGCGCCACCTGGACCGCCGCCGCCACCTGGACGACCGCGACCGCCGGCACCCGGACGACCGCCGGCTGCTGGAGCCGGACGATCGGTGCGGTTAGGCATCATACGTGGAGTTGCGCCACCTGCGGCGCCTGCGCCACCAGCGCCGGCACCTGCCGGACGTGGTGCACCGGTTCCGGCACCTGCTGGGCGTGGACCGCCCTGGCCCTGGCCGGCCGGACGCTGTCCGCCGGCACCCTGTGGGCGTGGACCGCGTGCTGGTGCACCATCACGTGGTGGACGCGGACCGCCGGTACCTTGACCGCCAGCACCCTGGGGGCGTGGGCCTCGGCCTGCTGGACGTGGACCGCCCTGGCCGCCTTCGCCGCGCATTCCCTGCTGTGCGGAGAATGGCGAGTTGCCCGGACGTGGACCGCCTGGACGTGGAGCTCCTGCGCCGGCGCCCTGTGGGCGTGGTGCACGGTTCTGGCCGCCGTCGCGGGAACCACGACGTTCATCGCCGCCGCGCATTCCCTGCTGTGAGGAGAACGGGCTGTTGCCGGGGCGTGGGGCGCCAGCTGGCTTGGGTGCCGGCTTTGGACCTGGGCGTGGACCGCCCGGGGCCGGGGCTGCCGGAGCCTTGGCTGCCGGGGCGTCCGCCTCGGGAGCCTTGGCCGCTGGTGCTGCTGCCGCCGGAGCGGCTGGAGCCGCCGGAGCAGCTGGCGACTTAGCAGCTGGGGCCGCCGGAGCCTTAGCTGCTGGGGTAGCCGGGGTGGCAGCTGGCTTGGCCGCAGGCTTAGCGCCTGGCTTTGGACCGCCAGCACGTGGTGCTGGGGTCGAGCCTGCTGGTTTGGCTGGGGCTGCCGAACCTGGGAAGGCATCGCGCAGTTTGCGCGCTACCGGAGGTTCAACGGTTGAGGAAGCAGAGCGAACGAATTCGCCCATATCCTGCAACTTAGTTAGGGCTTCTTTTGAAGTAATTCCGAGCTCTTTAGCGAGCTCGTGAACGCGGGGTTTAGCCACATCTCTCCTGTGTCGATGCGATCGGCTAGAACCCCGGGTTCAATAAGACTTGGGTGTTCTGGCTGATCAGCGTTGTAATTCGTGAAATTCTTCCGCCGCACGGTGGATCACGCAAAACCGATTGTTCATCGTTGTGCGCTCAACTTAGCGGACTCATCGGGTTGCCATCAGATTTCTGACCCGCTTTCATCATGATTGCCAGATAGCCGGCCCGTTGCCGACTGATCTTCGTATGCGGCGAACTGCTGTGCCACGCAGGAGTCATCAACCGAACTTCTAAAAGCTCGGGAAAATGCCTTGCGTCGCACAGCATGCCGCACACACTTTTCGGTTCCATGGGTCCAGGCACCCCGCCCTGCGGCGGAGCCCGAAAGATCCAGATGCACACCGCGCAGCGGTGAGTCCTGATTCAAAACCCAACGGAGTAGCTCATCTTGAGAAGTGATGGTTCGACAGCCAATGCACGTACGTTGCTGATGCAGTTTCATGCGAGCGCCATCCTCACCTTCCACAACTTGTCAACGAGCCAACTACTAGTCTAGCGCGTTTAGACCTCGGCGCACGCGTGAGGTCCAGATCACATGTACGCCGAGGCCAAAAAACGTGCTAGGCAAATCTATTTTCCGTCTCCCGTTGACCGGGATCAGGAATTGCTCAAAATTAGAACTGTGGTTCCTTGCCACCGGATGCGGCAATGATGTCGATGCGCCAGCCGGTCAGCTTGGCGGCCAGACGCGCGTTCTGGCCTTCCTTGCCGATGGCCAGAGACAGCTGGCTGTCCGGCACGACTACACGAGCGCGACGCTCGTCCTCGTCGAGGATTTCGACCGAGACGACCTTCGATGGGGACAAAGCGGCAGCGATGAACTTGGCCGGATCCTCGTTGTAGTCAACGATGTCGATCTTCTCGTCGTTCAACTCGTTCATCACCGCACGCACGCGGGTACCCATTTCACCGATGCAAGCGCCCTTGGCGTTCACTCCGGCTTGGGTGGCGTGCACCGCAAGCTTGGTGCGGTGCCCTGCTTCGCGGGCCAAGGCCTCAACCACGACGGTGCCGTCTGCGATCTCTGGAACTTCCATTTCGAACAGCAGGCGAACCAGATTCGGGTGCGAACGCGACAAGGTGATTGCCGGGCCCTTGGTACCGCGTTCGGCGGAGACCACATAGGAACGCAAGCGGCTGCCATGGGTGTAACGCTCGCCTGGAACCTGCTCGGGCGGTGGAAGCAGTGCCTCGACCTCACCGATATTCACCTGGACCATATGCGAGGAGTGGCCCTGCTGGATGACGCCGGAGATCAGCGTGCCCACGCGGGAGGAGTACTCCCCCACGACCACTGCGTCTTCGGCTTCGCGCAGACGCTGCATGATCACCTGACGTGCGGTGGACGCGGCAATGCGGCCGAAACCGTGCGGGGTGTCATCAAATTCGCCCAGCAGCACGCCGGTGGAATCGCGGTCCTCGACGAGGATTGCCACATGTCCATTGCTTTGCTCGATATGAGCGCGAGCACCGGGCATTGCGCCGTCGGTCTTGTTGTAGGCCAGCAGCAGTGCCGACTCGATGGTAGGGATCAGCACATCCATCGGGATGTCCCGCTCTTTTTCCAGGATGCGTAGCGCATCGAGATCAATATCCATGCCTAGCCCTCCAAATCTTCGTTATCAATGTTTTCAAATAGCGCGTCGTCGAAATTGATTTCCGGGTCAACGACTGCCTTGCGGATATCTTCCAGGGCGAAGGTCTTCGGTTCGTCGACCTTGACCTTCATGCCCTTTTTGGCAGGCTCGTGGTGCACGGAAATGACTACCTCGGTGTCGGTGACCTCGGTCAGCCGGCCACGCAGCTTGCTGCCGTCGGAGAGATTAAACTTCACCATCCGGTTCTTCGCACGGATCCAGTGACGATTCAGCGTCAGTGGGCGCGAAAGACCTGGGGAGCTTACTTCGAGTTCATATGGATCTACTGACGCGTACTTGGCGTCCTGATCCAAGGCATTAGAAATGGTGGTAGTTACTTCACCAAGTTCGTCCAAAATCACCGATTGGGTGCCGTCAGCCTTGTCGACGATGACCTGCACGGTCATCTGCTTTCCCGAAGGGCGGACAGAGACTTCTTCCAGCACCAGCCCGTGGGATTCCACTTCCTTCTCCAGCACGGTCGTCAACCGTTGTGCCTCTTGTTCGGTATCAGCCGGCTTAGCGGTCATGGATATCCTCCCACGTTATTCGATGTTGTCCTTTAAGGGTATATGCACGCACGCAAGATGAGAACTGCTTAATGGGCACAGGTGAAAGAACTCACGCGCAATTCGCGCATTCAGCGCGTTTGAACCGGGCTTAGCCCGCAACTTCATGGCATGATCGAATCGCCATGACTGAGAACTCGACACCGCAACCCACCCGACGCACCCCAAAAGCCAGGCGCGCACCGGGCTGGATCGCACCGCTGCTAGCCGGAGTTCTATGCGCTGGCCTCACCTGGGGTGTGGGCATGAGCATCTTTCGAGGGTCGTTGGAAGATCGTGGCCTGCCGGAGGAAATCCGCGGAAGTTCCGAAGCGCAGCTCCAGCTGTGGCAGTACGGCTCAACCCTGGCGCAACTCGCCTCCCAGGCCGACGCGTTGGCCGCGCTGGCAGGCTCGGACAGCGCCGGCGCCCTGAGCGAATTGAGCGCCACCTTGGCTCATGGCTCGCGGCTGGTTGGCCAGTTGAGTTTCGAGGATCAGCCAGCGGAGCCGTTGGCGCAAAGCTTCAGCCCCGAGGCGGTTTCCAAACTGGCCGAACAGGTTGCCGAGCTGAGCACCCATATGCCGGCCATCCCCGAAGAGCAGGCACCGCTGGCACCCGCGCTGACGCAGCTGGCCTTCCAAACAAATCTCGAAGCGCGCAGCGCGCTACGCACCGTAGCCAAGCAGGAGTCGGTGGATCAGCTGCCCGCCCCGCTGCTCTCCGGGCAGGGCGAAGCCGAGGGGGAACCTGTGGGTTGCCTCAGGGATCTGAAGCTCCTAGACGCGGAAACCCCGATTTCCGATCCGGCGTTGCATGATGACGTACGGGTGGCCCGGGCGCTGGACCGCGGCTATGCATTGGACTACATCCTGCAATTGCAGGCTGCGCGCGGAGCCAACGCGGATGCGGCGCAGATCGAAGAGCGCCGCACGATGTTGAATGCCGAACTGCGCAAGGTGCGCTCGGTGCTGCCAGGCGACTGTGCGGACCTACGCCAGTCGGCCTATGTTCTGCCCGAGGACGGATTCAATGAGCTCGGTTCGCTGGCCACAGAAGCCGAGGACGATTTTGTTCAAGCGCTAGCTCTTGCCTCGGGTGCCGCGAAGGACAGCGCGCAAGGCACGTTGGCCGAAACGACCTGGCAGGTTCTGATTGAGCAGCGCCAACGTGGACTAGATCCAGAACTGCTGAACGCCAGCGAGTAATACTCGCCAGGTATTACCTGCACGCCTGGGTCTGAACGATTCAGCGGCCGAAAACGTACCTGCTCAGAATGATGTGCCCGCATCGCCGTGTGTGACAAGATACATTCAACCGCACAGATTCTGAGGAGTTCCCAGTGTTTGATTCCCCCGGTGGAATTTTCGGCAGCCAGGCGCTCGCAGTCCTTTTGACGCCTGGCATCATCCTCTGGTGGACCGGCACTCGGTCGCGAGGAACCCTCGCAATTACTGCGAAGCCTCAGGTAGTCGGCTAATGGACGTCCCTTGCGGCCTCGGTTTTACCGGCTCAGACTACGCTGCATCCCGCCAAAGGATTCCACGGTGAGTTTCTCCACGCCCTCAGGACAGGCGCATTCCCCGCGCGGCACCGCAAGCGGCGTCCGGGTAGCCACGCTGGTGCCAGGCAAAGATCTGGTCCAACGCCTGTTCGTTGCTATCGCCGGGTTTATCTTCGAGATGATCGTCTGGTCCGCAAGGAACCCCGGGGGCTATGCAGGGACAATTCCATCCTGGATCATCATCACGGTTGCTGCTCTGGGTTACACCACCTTCGTGATGACCCGCTCGCCGATCCTTGGCTACTACACGATGATCTTGCTGAGCACCGGCTGCCTCATCGACCCCATGGCACCGACCTTGATGGTCGGGTTCCTCATTGCCGTTTTCTACCTGGCCCGGCGCTTGCCGCGACGCAGGGCATATCTGGCCCTGATCGGCGCAGCCATCCCGATACTGACCGCCTCGTTGGTTTCCACGAAGTTGCAAGTCATCGGTAACCTCACGACGGTTCTCCCCAGCGCGGCCGTCTTCACGCTGCTGGTTCTCGCGGTGTGGGGCTCGGGCGTGGCATTGGCCAGCTATGAGCGCACGCTGCGCACGGAACGTGCTTGGGCAATTCGTGCCCGCGAAGAAGCCACCACGACGGAGCGGCTGCGTATCAGCCGCGACCTGCATGATTCTGTGGCGCACTCGCTCACGGCGATCGTATTGCAGACCGCTGGCCTGAGGGCGGTGCAACGCACCAAGTCGCGCGAAATTGACCTGGATGCGGCACTCGCGGATATGCAGCAGACCGCGGAGCAGAGCATCCGCGAACTACACCGCCTGCTGGGACTCTTGCGCGGCGAGGGAGACGCCCCAGATTCTCCGCCGCGCGGAATCTCCGACTTTGCCGAGCTCATCCAGGCGGCGCGAACTTCGGGGGTCGAAATCCACGAGTCTATTTCCGGCCCCGAGCGTCCGCTCGATCCAAGCGTCGGACACGCTGCCTATCGTGTAGTCCAAGAGGGCCTGTCAAATGTGATGCGCCACGCCGGTCAAGGCGCCAAAGCCTACGTCGAAACCCATTGGGAGTCCGAAGAGCTGACAGTATCCATCCGTTCGCTATCCGGAATCATCGAAAAGTCGGGCCTCTCGGGCGGGTTCGGGCTGCTGGGCTTGCGCGAACGCGTCACTATCTGCGGAGGAACACTAGTCAGCGGTCCTACCGATAGCGGTTTTCTCGTCAAAGCGGTTCTGCCCGTGCGAACTGAACTAGGCTCGGGCCATAACAGCTCGTCGGATGATTTGTGAGTGGAGCGTCAACACGATGATCGCAGACCCAGAACCCACCGCCCACGGCCCGAATGCGAGTTCCAGAATTCGCATCCTCATAGTGGATGATCAGCCAATGGTCCGGGCCGGCATTTCCATGTTGCTTTCCGCCGAGCCTGACCTCTCGGTGATCGGCGAGGCGGGCTCGGGGCCCCAAGCTCTTGAACTTGCTGGCAAGCACCTCCCCGACGTGGTGCTCATGGATGTGCGCATGCCTGGGATCGACGGGGTTGAGGCGACCAAGCAGCTGGTTCGTGAAACCCGGGAGAACCAGGACCGGCTGGTCCGGGTGCTGATTATGACTACCTTTGATGATGAGGAGGTAGTGGTCAAGGCGCTCCAGGCCGGTGCCAGTGGATATCTGCTGAAACACGCCTTGCCCAACGAGATCGCGGCCGCGATTCGGCGGGTGGCGGCGGGTGAAACCTGGCTGGATGCGACGGCTGCCACCCGGCTCGTGCAGCGCCTGCACATGAGCTCCTCGGACTTGCCGGACATCACGGAGCTGCTGACTCCTCGAGAACAGGAAGTCCTGCGACTTGTGGCCGCGGGCCTGTCCAATCAGGAGATCCGAGACCTGCTGGTGCTCAGCGAGGCGACGGTCAAAACTCACGTGGCCCGAATCCTCTTCAAGACCGGCTCCCGGGACCGCGCTTCGGCTGTGGCCTTGGCGTACCGCTCGGGCTTCAGCCGTGCCGATGACAAGATCCCGGGACGAAACTGAAAGTTTCCAGAGAAAGATACCGTGCAGGTATGACGACGGCAGAACCTCAATTTGAGATCCTAGAACTAACGCCACAGCAATCCCTCAGCGCTTCGAGGGTGTGGCCTGGTGGGAGCGGTTGCTGCCACCGTATGACGTCCTAGATGACGGTCAGCCTTTTTGGGAACCTGCGTTAGGGAGAAAGCTTTTGGGGCAAATCCAAAAGCTCAGCTTCTTTAATGCGCCCGGCCTATGGGGATGGGTCAAGGCTGATTGATGTTGATTCTAGGTAAGGCAGTATGGGGACATTGCCTCCAGGAATTGCCGGCTCGCAGTCCAAGCGAACCGGCAATTCGTGGTTAAAGGGCATGCATTAATCCGCCCGGCCCACGTTGGGCAATTGGCCGCCGCCAACCACCGCGGCAAGCCGGTGTTCGGTTTCGGAAAGGCGATGATTCTAACCAGGCTGGCTGCCTTTCGCTGGACCGTTTCCCGGGAATCGTTGTGCCCCTAGGCAAAGATCATGTCTGAACCGAGTTTGATGATCAGTGCGCACACCACGATCACGAAAATGATCCTGATGAATTTGCTGCCTTTGGAAATCGCCATGCGGGCACCGAGGTAGCCGCCGGCCATATTCATCAATCCCATGGCCAACCCCAACCCGAAAACCACGTGCCCAGCCGGAATGAACAACACCAGGGCGCCAAAGTTGGTGGCTAGGTTGACGATCTTCGCTTTGGCCGAGGACTGCAAGAAGTTGTACCCCAGCACCGTGACCATAGCGATGATCAAAAATGATCCGGTACCCGGACCAATCATGCCGTCATAGCCGCCGATGATCAGTCCGATCGCTACCGCCCGCAGGTAGTGCCCGCTGCCCCGGTAGCGTAGCTTGCTCAGCTCTCCGGCTTTGGGCTTGAAAATTGTGAAGGCAAGCACCGCCACCAACGCGGCGATAATGATTGGCTGGATGGCTTCTTCGGGCAGAATCGTGGCAATGGCTGCACCACCAAAGGCACCAACCATGGCCATCAGGGCCATGGGGATTGCCGTTTTCAGGTCCGGGCTGGTCCGCCTGTAGTAGGTAATCGCGCTGGTGGCGGTTCCAAAAATGGAACCCAGCTTATTCGTGGCCAGGGCCTGTACTGGGCTCATTCCGGGAAAGAGAAGCAGCGCGGGCAACTGGATCAGTCCACCGCCACCGACAACTGCATCGATCCAACCGGCCGCAAACCCTGCCAGTAAAAGCAGGATCAGCGACGTCCAGCTGAACTCAACACCATCAAGTGACAAGAAGGAGAGAATCTCCGGCACCGCGCTGCACCTCTATTCATTTATTGCTTGTGAAAAGCTACCGGCAGTTTACGCGGTCAGCTCTTCCACCACGTCGGCAACGGCAACGTCACGACGCTCGCCGGTGGCACGATCCTTGACCTCAACCACTCCGTCGCTTAGCCCGCGGCCCACCACAACGATGGTTGGCACGCCGATCAATTCTGCGTCGGAGAACTTCACGCCGGCAGAAACCTTTGCACGGTCATCGAAGATAACCTCCATGCCCTTGGCTTCGAATTCCTTGGCTAGTTTTTCGCCCGCTGCCAGCAGCTCTTCGCCTTTGCCGGTCACGACAATGTGGATGTCGACCGGGGCGACCTGCTTTGGCCAGGCAAGGCCCTTTTCATCGTGGTAGGCCTCGGCGAGGGCTGCTACCGCACGGGTAACGCCAATACCGTAGGAACCCATGGTGACCACAGAGAGCTTGCCGTTCTTGTCCAGCACCTTGAGATCCAAGGCTGCCGCGTATTTACGGCCGAGCTGGAAGATGTGTCCCATTTCGATACCGCGTTCGGCACGCAGCGGGCCGGAGCCGTCCGGAGCTGGGTCACCTGCGCGCACATTAACCGACTCGATGGTGCCGTCGAAGGAGAAGTCGCGCTCGGCCACCAGGCCGAAGACATGCTTGCCCTTTTCGTTGGCGCCGGTGATCCAGCTGGAGCCGGAGACCACGCGCGGATCAACCAGGTAGGTGATCCCGCTGGAGGCTTCGGAGCCCAGCACCTGCTGGTCCAGTCCGTTGCCTGGGCCAATGTAGCCGGCGATCAGCTCTGGGTGCTTGGCGAGGTCTTCGGCACTGGCCGCTTCGACCAGCACTTCGCCGCTGATGTCCAGGGCCATGCCGATGGTTGCTTGCGCGCGCCTCAGGTCGACCTGGCGGTCCCCCGGCACTCCAATGGCCACGACGTGGCGGTTTCCTTCGGGGTCGATGACCGCGACGACGACGTTCTTGAGCGTGTCGGCCGCAGCCCATTCGCCTTCGGCGCGCGGGCGCAGCTCGTTGGCGGCGGCGACCAGCGTCTCGATGGTTGGGGTCTCCGGGGTATCGAGGACTTCGAATGCCGGAGCGTCGCTGAAATCGATTGCTTCGGGAACGACGGTAGTGACCGCCTCAACGTTGGCCGCGTAGCCGCCTGGCGAACGCACGAAGGTGTCTTCGCCGATGGCAGTTGGGTGCAAGAATTCCTCGGACTTCGAGCCACCCATGGCACCTGCCTGCGCGAACACTGGCACGACTTCTAGGCCCAGGCGCTCGAAAATACGAAGGTACGCGCCGCGGTGTGCGTCATAGGCTTCGTCGAGACCCTCGTCATCGATGTTGAAGGAGTACGAATCCTTCATGATGAATTCGCGGCCACGCAGCAGGCCTGCGCGCGGACGTGCTTCGTCGCGGTACTTATTCTGGATCTGGTACAGGTAGGCAGGAAGATCCTTGTACGAGGAGTACAGGTCCTTGACCAGCAAGGTGAACATTTCCTCGTGCGTTGGAGCAAGCAGGTAGTCCGCACCCTTGCGGTCCTGCAGGCGGAAAAGGCCTTCGCCGTATTCAGTCCATCGTCCGGTCTGTTCGTAAGGCTCGCGTGGCAGCAGTGCCGGGAAATGAACTTCCTGAGCACCAATGGCGTTCATTTCTTCGCGAACAATAGCTTCTACGCGAGCAAGCACCTTCAAGCCCAGTGGCAGCCAGGTATAAATGCCCGGTGCTGCGCGGCGAATGTATCCGGCACGAACTAACAGCTTATGGCTGTCTACTTCTGCTTCAACCGGATCTTCGCGCAAGGTGCGCAGGAACAGGGTGGAAAGCTTCAAAACCACGCGGGGCGTCCTTTTCCGTAAGTCGCCGGTCCATGGTGTGCCACTGGAGGTCGACTCAGCTATGCAAAATCTGATGTGTAATTGGCCTAAAAATAGCCTTCCACAATCCTAACCTCTATAGGCAAAACCCTAGTATTCCTAAGGCTGTGGAGACTACCGTGATTCTTACCGCAATAGAAAAACTACTGCCCTGGGAGGGTTTCTCTCCAGGCGTTGGCCGTCGTGCTCGAAACTCTCGCCAACCACCCTTCGATGATCACTTCACGAAGCTGATCTATCTTGATGTGTTCTAAATGGAATAACACAATGTCGGTCCCGGTCAAATGCTGAATATCAAAGAATAGTTCTCCGAAAGCATCAATCAGTTCTTTCTTGGCAATCTCCGAGGCGGTGCGCACCGCGTAGATTTCGCCTTGCGGGACAGATTGCCCCTGATCAACGAGTCTTTTCGTGTCAGCTTTCCCCAGCGGTCGCCGCCAGATGACCATGCCGCGGGGCACCGACCACTTCGCTCCGCTGCCATATCCACTAATGCCTTCCTCGAGCTGAGGCAGCGCTGCTGCTATTACTCGAATGTCTGCAATCGTGGCCATCCCCCCATGCTCTCGCGCGCACACGAGGATTCGCAAGTGCACAAGGTATATGTCGAGCTGGCATACAGCAACGCCGCCTGCATCCAGAATGGAAGCAGGCGGCGAATGGTGAAAAATCTCGCGTTACTGAGCCTTCTCCAACTCTGCAACTGCGACGTTGAGCTCCTTGACCAGCTCGTCGATTTTAGCCTGCTCATCCTCAACCGCACCGGAGTAGGAAATGGACACCGCATTGGGGCCGACAAGACCCTGAACGGTGTAGCTTCCCATCGGCACCTCGGTGCCTTCCATGCTGATGCTCGTCTTCGTTGCCGTGGTCACTTCGGCGTCCGAGGTGGCTTCAAGCATTTCAGCCGAAGCGTTGAGCTTCATTCCCTGCATTTCCATGGAGAAGCTGTCGCAGCCCTGCAGATCCTTGGCCTCGACGGTCTTCTTGATCTCGGATAGCTTTGCGTCGTCCTCGTAGGATGCAACGCTGTAGCTGGTTGACTCACCGGCCTCCGCGCCCGCGACGGTGGCAACGGCCATATTGATGCCTTCGATGTCCCATGAGCTTTGCTGCGCGACCAGTTCCGCGCACTTGGCAGGCTCGATGTTCATGCCTTTGACCAGTTCCTTCGCCTGTGGCAGAGACTCTGCGATCGCAGCACCGTCGATGATCTGCGCGCCGGATTCATCGGCTACTAACTTTTCTACGACTTCCTTTACCTTTGCGGAACTCAAAGGCTCCGCTGCCGGGGCTTGCTCCGAGGCTTGCGCCTCATCCGATGCCGCCGGGGCCTCATTGCCCGAGTCCGCGCAACCGGTCAGCGCCAGCGCCCCTGCAAGCGGAAGCAACCAAAGTGAACGTTTTTTCATGATTCAGTCCTCACGTTGAATGGTGTTGCTTCCACTGTATTTGAATAATGGTTAGAAATAAAAGCCCAAGGCCTAATTATTGCAACGATTTGATTTCGGCAAACGCTTGATCGGCCAGCTTCATCGCTTCTCCCGCGAGCAAGGGTGCTTCCACGGTTCCACTGGAAAATGTCACCAGAACGAAATTATTGCCTTCGAGAGCCTGCACCGCGACCGAATTCAGGTACTCGTCCGCCCCAACCTTCATTTGCGTGGCCATCGTCAGCGCCTGGTCTGCGGTTGAGTCAAGGTCCAATATCTGTCGGTCCGTGTTTACTTCCTGACCCGAGACGCTCACGCTGATCGATTCGCATCCTTCGATGTCGGACAGCTTCAGAGCCTCAGAGATATTTTTCCGGGTCTGTGCATCGGTGATCGAGAATATCTGGATCACTTTGCCCGTGGAGTCCCCCTGGACCGTTGCAGATGCCGCCACTGTGCCGGTCAGGTCCGTGACGGTGTACTCTTCTTGCTGTTTGGCGCACTTCTCCGGCTTGATCCCGTTGCTGCCTTCCATGGCCTTGGCATTCTCCAACTGGGGTTTCATCACCTCGTTGTCCAAGATCTGCGCAGTAGAGTCCTCGCCCACAAGCTTCGTGACCACGTCCTTGACCTGATCTGCGGAGAGCGATGCCCCGCTTGTTTGATCCTGCTTCTGGGACGGCGCGGGGCTCGACTCCGCCGTTACCGGATCAGCATTATCGCTTCCCGAGCAGCCAGTGAGAATCAGGGCTGCAGCCAGAGGTAGCAGCCAGAGGGAACGCTTGGTCATAGATCAATCCTTAGAATGCGCCACGGCTCCAAGCCTGGCTAGAAATGCTGGAAATTCGCAGCCCCGAGGTGCTACTCAAGTTCGGCGAACAACGCGTCGATTCGTTCCGAAGCGTCTTGGAGGCGCTCTTGCGTTTGCTCTGCAGTCGTCTGTTGCTGGATACCGACCATCACGTTGCCCTGTGCCGCTCGCACCATGAGTTGCTGTTGCGTTTGTGAGCCATCGCTACTGGTCACCACATAGGCGTCATTGAACGGCGCCATTGTTTTAGTTGGTTGTTTCGCCAAATGGTAGGCGAGAGTTTTCCCGTTGATGGTCACCGAATATCGTGCGCAGTCGGCGCTCGCCTTAGCTTCGCTTTCCCATTGGGCCTGCAATGCTTCTTCGTCTTGATAGACCGCAACCGTCAGATATCGATCTTCAAACTCCACCGCCGACATCTTGGCCTTGGCAAGTTGTTCGGTGACCGGAGCGGCGAAGGTAACACCGCATTTACTTGGCGAAACTTTCAATCCCTCAATCCAGGCCTGTGCTTCGGGGATACTTTTGCGCAATTGCGAATCCGATATGATCTTCGCCTTGGAATCGTCCTTGACGAATTCCTTGAGCTGCTTTTCAAGTTCATCGGCGTTGATCTGCAGTGCGCTTCCCGCCGTTGCCTCATTGGGAACAGACGGGGTACTGCAACCGCTAAGCAGGAGCGCCGCGAGGCAAAGCGCCGAGGCGAGGTACGTTTTAGAGCAATTGGCAAGAGCCACAGATTTTCCTGTCACGATAGTTACTGTGCTCGAGTCTAGAAGATTGCGCACCGTTCTCGGCGGATTATGGCCTCTGAGCCCGAGGCATGCCGTGCACAAACGCCGCGTTTTCTACCAGTTCTTGATGAGACGATTCTGGTCCGACACGAGGATTTGCGGCAATGAGCAACCTGCAGTCGACAACTGCGCGCGTCAGATCTCTGGACGTACTAGAAAAGGATCGTCGCGAACGTTCCAGCCTGCTCGAATCCCACCCGTTCATAGGACCGAATGGCAGGCTCGTTGTAATTGTTCACATACAAGCTCACAACCGGCGCAAATCGCAGCGCATAGTCAACCGTGGCTGCCATATATCCGGCGGCAAGTCCCTGTCCGCGATAGCGGGGGCTAATCCAAACACCTTGGATCTGAACTACCGAAGTGGTGACGGTTCCAAGATCCGCCTTGAAAATAATCTCGCCGTACTCGTCAACGTCGATCACGGTGTGCCCTTCGCGAATCAACTGACGCACCCGGGTTCGGTAATATCCACCGCCACTGTCCAACGGCGAGTATCCAAGTTCTTCTTCAAACATTGCAGCACTAGCAGGCAAGACAAGGTTGAAGTCCTGCAAGGTCGCCACGCGCAGAGACTCAATCGGCGTGATATTCGCCTGGTGCGCAATAGTCATCAATGGCTGATTTTCACGGACGTCGAAGAATGTCTGGGGTCCCGAGGCAAGGACATCTTGCATCGCCAGCACGGTCTCGGCTGGGCCAAAAACCGAAGCGAAACGTTGGCGCGTCTCCAGCGCTTGCTGAGCATAGGCGCGCGCATGTTCAGCGCTCATGGCGGTGGGCGCAATATTTGCGCCCACCCAGCATGCCGATTCCAGCCCTTCTTCACCGTTAATGCCGAGCAGGTGGGCAAAACCATCCGGAACGGCGGAACGGTGCAGAGCAAGCTGCGACCGGGTAAAGATATTAGCTACGGGGTCTTGATCAAGCAATGCGAGTAGGGCCGCAGTATCTCTACGTCCCAAGACCCGCACTTCCCCGGGCGGGCTCTGTCTAGCTGACGGAGACCACGGGAGAACCCGAGGCAGGATTCTCGTCATCGCCAAGATCCATTTCTTCAGCTAAACGATTAGCTTCTTCAATAAGGGTTTCGACAATCTGGTCCTCGGGGACGGTCTTGATAACTTCACCCTTGACGAAGATCTGCCCCTTGCCATTACCGGAGGCTACGCCGAGGTCGGCGTCTCGTGCTTCGCCCGGGCCGTTAACAACACAGCCCATCACCGCAACGCGCAGCGGGGCTTCCATGCCCTCTAGTCCGGCGGTGACCTTTTCGGCCAGCGTGTAGACGTCCACCTGAGCGCGACCACAGGATGGGCAGGAAACGATGTCCAGCTTTCGGGGACGCAAGTTCAAGGATTCGAGGATCTGGTTACCAACCTTGACCTCTTCGACCGGTGGAGCCGAAAGGGAGACGCGGATGGTGTCGCCAATGCCCTGTGAGAGCAGTGAGCCGAAGGCAACGGAGGACTTGATGGTGCCTTGGAAGGTCGGGCCGGCTTCGGTAACACCGAGGTGCAATGGCCAGTCGCCGGACTCAGCCAAGAGCTGGTAGGCGCGGACCATGATGACTGGGTCGCTGTGCTTGACTGAAATCTTAAAGTCGTGAAAGCCATGTTCTTCGAACAGCGAAGCTTCCCAGATGGCCGATTCTACGAGTGCCTCCGGGGTTGCCTTGCCGTACTTCTTCAGTAGCTTCGGGTGCAGCGAACCACCGTTGACGCCGATACGAATCGAGGTGCCATGATCCTTGGCAGCCTGAGCGATTTGCTTAACCTGATCATCAAATTTGCGGATGTTGCCTGGATTCACCCGGACGGCACCGCAGCCGGCCTCAATCGCAGCGAATACGTACTTCGGCTGGAAGTGGATGTCGGCGATGACCGGGATCTGCGATTTCATCGCGATGATCGGCAAGGCTTCGGCATCTTTATCGGTCGGGCAAGCGACGCGCACAATATCGCAACCGGCGGCCGTCACCTCGGCGATCTGCTGCAAGGTTGCGTTAATGTCATGCGTCTTGGTGGTGGTCATCGTTTGCACGCTGATAAGCGAGTTCGAACCGATGCCCACATTGCCAACATTAAACTGACGGGTCTTACGACGTGGAGTGATTACCGGCGGTGGTGCCGCCGGCATGCCGAGTTTGACCGAAGTCAATGGATGCCTCCGAAGTGATTGTAGGTATTTCTATATCAAGTATCGCACCGTCTGGCGTGCTATTGGTAAGGATGCGAGAAAAGCCACGACGAGCGCCGTGGCTTTTCATCACAGATTCAAGAAAAGTTACTTAGTTGGCTTCTGCAACGGTGCGGATGTTGCCCAGCACTTCGGCAACCTGTTCGGCAACTTCAGCGTCATCCTTCGGGTGAGTTTCGGCGAAGCGAACCACCGAGTTGGGGATGGAGAGCTTGACGTTCTCAAGGACGTTTGCCCCTGCAATGTTCAGCGCCTTGCGGGCTTCGTCTTGAGCCCATACGCCACCGTACTGGCCGAAAGCGGTGCCGATGACAACCGATGGCATGTCCTTCACAGCGCCAGCACCGAACGGGCGCGAGAGCCAGTCGATGGCGTTTTTGAGAACGGCTGGCATGGTGCCGTTGTACTCAGGGGAGATCAGCAGCAGCGCATCCGCCGCGCCAACTGCATCGCGCAATGCCTGTGCCGCCGCAGGCACACCGCCTTCAACATCGTGGTCTTCGTTGTAGAACGGCAGGCTGTCAAGGCCCGAGTACACGCTCACATCAACGCCTTCTGGGGAGTTCAGCGCGGTAGCTTCTGCCAACTGCTGGTTGGTTGAACCAGCGCGCAGGGAACCGACCAGAGTAATGACCTTTGTTGCCATATTGTGCTTCTCCTGTATTTAGTGAATCAATAAGTAGACAAAGCTGACGCTTCATCTACTCCAACGAGTGATCAGAAGATTCAATTCCGCCACAAGATATGACTTAGGGCACACTCGTGAGAACTCCTGGGCCATAGCTGCGCGTGCACCAACCAGCCAGCGGTCAAGCCGCGGCTGCTCAATCCCGATTAGTCCAATTCAGTCAACAGCGGCAATATCGCTTCTTGCTCTTCTTTTCGCGCCGATAGGTCATGCTCCCGCCGCCCTCTGAAGTTGGCCTGCATACCAATGCCCACTCGCTCTTCGGCGCCACAAGCGACGCTCACCCCTCGCTTTCTCACCTGGCCAAATATTGTGCGGCAAAGAGGCGGCGCTAATAAACGATGGATACTTACGCATAAATTGAAGCTGCAACTCAATTAGCGGCGGCCGCGAAGGCCAAAATTCATTGCGATCTTGTCGCTCAACGAATCAATGAAATCCCCGGCCACAAAGCCAAGGCCTGCGGTCGGGGTCGATAAGCATTGACTTTTTAGGAGGCGAACTGCGAAAGCAGGCCCATGACCGGGTTCCATTCGGTGATGTCGGTCTGCTCTAGCGCGCCGACCTTGCTGAATGGATCATTGGCCAACACCTCATTGAGGGCGGACTTATCCTCAGCTACAAAAATGAGCAAAGCACCGTCGGCTGCCGGGGTGGGACCCGAGGCGAGAAGACGAACCGAGCCTTCTCCAAGGAACTCACCGAGGTATGCGCGGTGCGCCGGACGGTGTTCGTTGCGCAGTTCGGTCGAGTCCTGAGCATAGGTGTATTCAACAGCAAAAACAGTCATGGCTACAGCTTATTTCGCCAGGCCTAGAAGATCGTGATTGGTTTGAAGATGTCTGCGTATATTAAGAGCCCGCCCATGACCAGCATCGCAGCAACGACTACGTAGGTGAGGGGCAACAGCTTGATGGTATCCACCGGAGCGATGTTCTTTTTTCCGAAGATCCGGGCTACGGTACGCTTCAGTCCCTCGTAGAGGGCACCGATCACATGCCCGCCGTCCAGCGGCAGCAAGGGAATCAAGTTGAAGGCAAATAGCGCCAGATTCAGTCCACCGGCCAGCGAGAGCAACGAGGCGATCTTGTCATTGATTTCGATGCCCTCATGAGCATTGATTTCACCGGCGATACGTCCCACACCAACGATGGAGACCGGACCGTTCGGGTCGCGCTCCTCGGTACCGAAGGCGGCCTGTGCTACGTCGACCATGCGCTGGGGCAGGTGCAGTATGACGTTGCCGATGTTCAGCAGCTGGTCCCCCACCACGCCGGGAATTTCGGTGACCGGCTGGGAAATGTTTTTCTCCTGCGAGCCCATCCCGACGAACCCAACCTGCGCGGTTTTCATGGCGCCGTTCTCGTCGATCACCGGATAGCCATCTGCATCCAGCACCGGCCGTTCGGTCAGATAGGGCGTCAGCGTGGTGTCATGCATGATGCCACCGCGTTCATATTCCAGGGCGATGCTTTCCCCCGGGTGGTCACGGATCACACCGGTGAGTTCATACCAGGCATCGTGCGCCACCGGGGCGCCGTTGACGGCGGTGATGGTGTCTCCCGGGAGCAACCCGGCGGCGTAGGCCGGAGCTTCCTTGTCGTTGGCGGTGCATTCGGTCGCCTCAGAATTTTCGGCGCTCGCGATGCACTGGTACACCTCGGAGACGGTGGTGGTCGCCGTGGGCACGCCAAAACCGGTGATCACCACGCCGATCAGCAGGAACCCGAGCAGCAGGTTGACGAAGGGTCCGCCGAGCATGATGATGATGCGCTTATAGATGGGCAGCTGATAGAACAGCCGGCCTTCGTCGCTGGCTTCCACGTTCTCATTGGCCTGCGAGCGGGCGTCGTCAACCATTTGCCCGAAGACTTTGTCGAAGAAACTCGGCTTCTTCTGCGTCGCGCCGGCTTTGCTGGCCGCGCGCGGCGGGTACATGCCCACCATTGAGATGTATCCGCCCAGCGGAAGTGTCTTCAGCCCGTATTCGGTCTCGCCACGCTTGACCGAAAAGATCGTCTTGCCAAAACCGATCATGTATTGCGGGACGCGCAGTCCGAATTTCTTGGCCGGAAGCAGGTGCCCGACCTCGTGCAAGGCAATGGACAGCCCGATGGCGACGACCATGAACAGGACACCGCCAAGGAACATTAATACGCTCATGCTTTTTCCTTCAGCAACGAGATTGCGTGGGCGCGCGCCCACCGATCGGTCTCTAGCACTAGCTCCGCCGAAAGCTCGGCGTTCACCGGGGTATAGTCTTCCAACACCCGGTCGATGGTTTCAACAATGTCGGTAAAGCGGATCTTGCCTTCATGGAAGGCGTCAACCGCAATTTCGTTCACCGCGTTGTACACGGTCATATGGGTGCCGGAGGCGGCAGCGGCCTGCTTCGCCAATTTCACCGCGGTAAAGACCGATTCGTCCAAGGGTTCGAAGGTCCACGATGCGGCGGTGGAAAAATCACAGGGTTTCGCGGCTCCGGCCACGCGATGCGGCCAGTTGATGCCCAAGGCAATCGCTAACCGCATATCCGGTGGCGAGGCCTGGGCGATCACCGAACCGTCGATGAACTCAACCATCGAATGCACTATCGACTGGCGGTGCACCAGAGGTTCGATACGCTCCAGCGGCACATCAAAGAGCAGGTGGGCTTCGATGACTTCTAGCGCCTTGTTGACCATGGTCGCAGAGTTGGTGGTGACCATCCGCCCCATATCCCAGGTTGGGTGGGCTAGCGCCTGTGCCGGGGTCACTTCGCGTAGCTGCTCATAGCTATATCCGAAGAATGGTCCACCGGAGGCGGTGACAATCAGCTTGGAGACTTCCTCCGGGGTGCCCGAGCGCAGGGCTTGGGCAAGAGCTGAGTGCTCGGAGTCCACCGGAGAGATCTGCCCGGGTGCGGCAATCTGCTTCACGACCTGGCCGCCGATAATCAGCGATTCCTTATTCGCCAGCGCGAGCAGGTGTCCGGCCTTCAACGCCGCGATGGTCGGTTCCAATCCGATGGCGCCGGTAATGCCGTTGAGCACCACATCAGATTCCATATAGCCAGCGATCTGCGCGGCGGCCTGCGGCCCTGCGAGGAGTTCCGGGGAGTAGTCGCCTACGCCTTTGTCCTGCGCCACCTGCGCGATCGCGGATGCGAGTTCATCTTTGCTCTCTACCGCCGCGCCCACGAGGTCCGGGCGGAAGGCGACTGCCTGTTCGGCGAGGAGCTTGAGATTGTAGCCACCGCTCAGTGCCGCGACGCTAAATTGCTCCGGGGCATTCTTGATGACATCCAGGCCTTGGGTGCCAATGGATCCGGTAGAACCGATCAGCGTGACACGGCGCGGATGGTCCGCAGTTTTAAAAGAAGATTGGATGCTCACCCACCCCATTATGGCCGTTATATCTGTGAGCTCCCAAAGTGCAGATCAACCGGCGCGCTCAAGCCAAGCCGTGCCGGCGAGCAAGTCTGAAGCTCAGCAGCGCGCCGGCCCGGCTCATTATGGATTGAGCCTTTACAGCCCGAGGCTGCGGGCGATCAGCATCAGCTGAACCTGCGTAGTGCCTTCACCGATTTCCAGGATCTTTGAATCCCGATAGTGGCGAGCCACCAATGATTCGTTGATAAATCCGTAGCCACCAAAAATCTGGGTGGCGTCCCGGGCGTTGTCCATGGCCGCCTCACTGGCGACGAGCTTGGCGTGGGCTGCTTCGATCTTGAAGTCTTTCCCGGCAAGCATTTTGGCCGCGGCCGCGTAATAGGCAAGGCGCGCGGTGTGGACGCGCGAAGCCATGCGCGCAATCATGAATGAGATTCCCTGGTTCTTGCCGATTGAAGAGCCAAAGCTCTGTCGGTTCTTCGCATAGGTTACCGCCTCATCCAGACAGCCTTGGGCGGCGCCGGTCGCAAGAGCCGCGATGGCGATACGACCCTCGTCAAGGATCTCCAAGAAATAGGCATATCCGCGTCCGCGTTCGCCGAGGAGATTCTCTTCGGGGACTCGGGCACCGTTGAAGCTCAGTGGGTGGGTATCGCTGGCATGCCAGCCGACCTTGTTGTAAGCCGGTTCCGCGGTGAATCCTTCGGTACCCGATGGAACGATAATCGTGGAGATTTCTTTTTTGCCGGTGGCCTCGTTGACTCCGGTCACCGCGGTGACCGTGACAAGCGAAGTGATGTCTGTTCCCGAGTTCGTGATGAATTCTTTGGAACCGTCGACAACCCACTGGCCATTTTCGAGCTTTGCTTTGGTTCTCGTGGCCGATGCGTCAGATCCGGCACCGGGCTCGGTCAGTCCGAATCCTGCGAGGTTCTTGCCGGCGGCGAGATCTGGCAGCCAACGCTGTTTTTGTTCCTCATTTCCGAAACGGAAGATCGGCATCGCCCCGAGTGAGACACCTGCCTCCAAGGTAATGGCTACCGACTGGTCGACTCGACCAAGTTCTTCCAGCGCGAGGGCCAGAGCGAAGTAGTCGCCGCCAGATCCGCCGTATTCCTCGGAGATCGGCAATCCAAACAGGCCCAACTCCCCCATTTGCGCAACAACTTCATAGGGGAAGCTGTGCTCCGCATCGTGTTTAGCGCTGACCGGCGCGACGACTTGCTGGGCAAATTCACGGACGACGTCGACCAGGTCTTGGTACAGTTCGTCGAGTTCGAGATCAATCACGGGCACTCTCTTCTTTCGAGGTTGTCCACACCGTCCTTGCGTTTTTGACGCAATGATCGATGGCGGGCCATGTTGGACGCGGAGGCCATATCTTGGAAGCTGACCGTCCGGCGCGTATGGTTAATTTCTATTAACTGTGTATGTCCAGCTACATTTTGACACTAGTGGCGTACTTCATAGTTGTCCATAGTTGGACGGGGTTTTCGAAGGAGTAAATGCATTGAGCAGATATCAATCGCTCACTGAGCCAACCGAACGCGAGCGTGCCAAGGCCGAACGCCGTGATGCGCTATTGCGCGAAGCGACACGGCTCTTTGCGTTGCACGGTTACGCCGGTGTTTCCTTAGAAGATCTGGGAGCCGCCTGCGGCATCTCGGGGCCTGCCGTGTACCGGCATTTTGCCGGCAAACAGGCGCTCCTCATCGCTTTGCTGGTAGATATGTCTAAGGACATCTACGCCGGCGGTCTGAAGGCCGCAGAGAGTGGCGGCAAGCCGTTGGAGGTGTTGTCCCGACTGGTTGATTTCCATACCGATTTCTCCCTCTCTCGACCAGACATCCTTCAGGTTCAGGACCGCGACTTGAAGTCGCTCCCGAAGGCCGAACTCGCCTTAGTCCGAAAACTTCAGAATAATTACATTGCGTTGTGGACCGAGCAGCTGGCCCAAATGCATCCCACCGGAAGCCCGCAGTCGCATCGCTTTAGGGCACACGCGGTCTTTGGCCTGTTGAACTCCACCGCACACTCGGCGCACTCACCACGCACCAAGAAATCCGGGTTAAAGCCGTTGCTCTCCAATATGGCACTCGCGGCTCTCACATCCCCGGTAGTCTAGAAACTAAGTCCCACTTATTCTGGGCGCGTTCAATCGGGCGCGTACCACCTCACGAAAGAAAGGCCTTTACCGTGCAACTACGTGAAGTCCGCCCTTCCGACTTGGACGCCTTCTTTGCTCACCAGCAGGAACCCGAGGCGAACCTGATGGCGGCCTATCAGGCCCGCAACCCTTCGGACCGGGCCGTATTCGATCATCACTGGAGCTCAATCCTCAACGATGAGTCGGTACTGGTTCGCACTATCGAGCACGAAGGCGACGTTGCCGGCTCCATTTTGGTCTTTGACGGTTCGAAGCCCGAGATCAATTTCTGGACCTCCACCAAGTTCTGGGGCAAGGGAATCACCACCAGCGCTGTGGACGCGTTCCTGGCCGAGTTCACTAAGCGTCCGCTGACCGCACACGTGGTGCAGGACAATCTAGGTTCGCTCAAGGTCCTAGAACGTCGCGGCTTCAAGCAGGTAGGCACCGAGCAGATCTTCTCGAACGCCCGTGCCGCGGTTGTCACCGAGATCGTTCTCCAGCTCGACGACTAACAGTCGCCTAAATACAGCTAACCGCAGTTCACCCGACGACGTGTGAACTGCGGTTAGCTGTTTAATGCTGATCTATCGGGGTTTCAAGGCCCGTAATAGCCCTTGCCTCGATCAATATCTTTTCTTGCATCCCGCAACGCCTTGGCCGTCTGCTCATCGCTATGGTCAAAGTCAGTAGCCTTGCGATCCAGGCTGCGATAGGCGCCAACGATGAACGGCAGCGCGCAGAGGGCGATGACGGCGGACATAATCAGGATCGATACCAGATCCATGGCTTGCGCCCCGCTTCCTTGGCCGGCCCGGTTCCCGCGGACTACTTCGTGGAATTCAAGGTCCGCCACGCTTCACGACGCACCGCCTGCTCGATCGGATCCGGCACCGGAGCGGCGGCCAGCAACCTGCGCGTGTAGTCGTGGGACGGTGCGTGCAGCACGGTATCTACGCGCCCCTGCTCCACCGACTTGCCGTTTTGCATCACCACAACCGAATCGGCGAGCATATCGACAACCGCCAAATCATGGCTGACGAATAGGCAGGCGAAGTTGAAATCGCGCTGCAACTCCTGGAGCATCTCCAACACCAGCGCCTGCACCGAGACGTCCAGCGCGCTGGTCGGCTCGTCGGCGATCAACAACTCCGGATTCAAGGTAAGGGCACGGGCAATGCAGATACGCTGGCGCTGGCCGCCGGAAAGCTCGTGCGGGTAGCGGTTGATGACATTTCGCGGCAGCTTCACCGCATCCAGCAGTTCCTGCGCACGTTTGATCCGCTCGGTCTTGCTGCCGACCTTATGCACCACCATGGGCTCGGTAATGCAATCGCCAATGGGGAATCGCGGATTAAGCGAAGCGGCCGGGTCCTGGAAGATCACCCCGATCTGCTTGCGCACCTGGCGCGCCTGGCGCGGTGAGAGCTTGGGCAGATTATGGCCCTTGACCGACAGCGTTCCGGAGGCCACCGGCAGCAGGCCGAGCACCGCCTTGGCGATGGTCGATTTGCCCGAACCGGATTCGCCCACGATGCCGAGCACCTCGCCCTTGGCGACGTCGAAGCTGACGTTTTCCACCGCCCGGAAGACGGTGCCGCGCATGTCGTATTCCAGTATCAGGTCCTTGGCTTCCAAGACCAGCTCGCGGTCGGCCTGCGCGATCGGTTCGCTGCGCGGTGCGGGCTCTTCTACGCTCACTCGCGAAAGGCGCGGCACGGAAGACAATAGGCGTTGGGTGTATTCGTGTTGCGGGTGCAGCAGCACCTGCTTTACATCCCCGGTCTCCACCAGGTTTCCTTGGAACATCACCGCGACCTGATCGGCCATATCTGCCACGACACCCATATTGTGGGTGATGAGCAGAATTCCCGTATTCAGCCGGTCTTTGAGTTCCCGGAGCAGGTCCAGGATTTCGGCCTGCACGGTCACGTCCAGTGCGGTGGTCGGCTCATCGGCAATGATCACCTTCGGTTCGCAGGAGATCGCCATGGCGATCACGATGCGCTGACGTTGGCCACCGGAGAACTGGTGTGGATACTGCCTAATGCGTTTGGCGGGATCTGGGATGCCCACCATGGTCAGCAGCTCGATGGCGCGGTCGGTGGCTTCCTTGCCATAGGCCACGTCGTGCAGCTCGAGCGCTTCGGTCAGCTGGCGTTCGATGGTCAGCACCGGGTTCAGCGCCGTCATGGGTTCTTGGAAGACCATGGCAATGTCGGTGGCACGCATTTTACGCATCTTGCCTGCCTCCAGTCCTACCACGTTGACATTGCCTATCTTGGCGACGCCGGTGACCTGGGCGTTCTCCGGCAGCAGGCCCATGGCCGCGGTGGAGGTCACCGACTTCCCGGACCCCGATTCACCGACCAGCGCCACGACTTCGCCCGGGCGTACCGCCAGGGATAGCCCCTTGACGGCGTGGACGTCGGGTCCGGCGGTTTCGAAGGTGACCTTCAGGTCATTGAAGCTCAGTGCATAGTCTTCTGTTGCTTCGGTGCTCATGGCTTTTCCTTACGGGTTGGCAGGGCAAAGAGCCCTGCCCGGCGGCGGCGCTTGCCGGTGTGGCGTGGATCGAAGGCATCTCGCAGACCATCGCCGAGGAAGTTGACGCTCAGCGCGATGGCGACGATGATCATGCCCGGCCACCAGAACAACCACGGACGTGAGGTAAACGCATTCTGGTACTGGCTGATCAGCAGGCCCAGCGAGGATTCCGGCGGTTGTACGCCGAAGCCCAGATACGACAGGGCGGATTCGAGCAGGATCGCGCCGGCAATGGCGAAGGTCGCGTTGACCACGATCACCCCGATGGTGTTAGGCAGCAGGTGCTTGAAAATGACCCGTGAGGTTTTTGAGCCCATGGCCTGGGCCGCCGCCACGTATTCGCGTTCGCGCAAGCTGAGGATCTCACCGCGGACCAGTCGGGCTAGACCGGTCCAGGTCACCAAGCCCAAGACGAGGGCCAAGGTGATGATCGAGCCGGAGGTCGCGCCGGCAAGCTGGCCAAGCACTGCGGCCAGCACCAGCAGCGGGATCACGATGAACAGGTCGGTCATGCGCATCAAAACCTCATCGACCCAGCCGCGGAAGTATCCGGCGATCGCGCCGATGACCGCTCCGAGGAAGGTGGATACCACGCCGACGACCACTCCGATGATGATCGATTTTTGGGTTCCGGTCATCACCAGCGCGAAGTAGTCCTTACCGATGGAGTCCTGCCCGAAGGGGTTCTCCCCCCAGCGGATTCCTTCGCCGCCGAGCCACGTGGGGACCAAGCTCAAGGTTGGCTTGCCGCCATCGATCACGCTACCGGCGTTGAGGTAGGACTTATCCCACCAGCCCGGAAATACTCCCCAGCCCACCGAGCTGAAGGCCATCACGGTAATGAAGACCAGAATGATGCTGGAGGTCATGGCGAGCTTGTGCTTGAGGAAGCGCCCAATAACGATGCGCCCCTGGCTTTTTGAATCTTCGGCCTGGCGGGCAAGCTTCGCATCCTCCAGTTCTGCAAGGGAGGTGACGTTCTCTGGCAGTTTGTCGTTGGTGTTACTCATCGCTTGTCCTTAATGTCCCAGACACGATTGGTGTGAATTGTCATGGCCGCCTAGACGCGAATGCGCGGGTCGAGCAGGGCGTAAACAATGTCTGCCATCAGGTTGAAGAGAATTGCTGCGGTGCCGGTGACCAGGAAGAAGGCCATCACCGGGTTGGCATCCACCCGGTCCAGACCGGTGGCGAACATTTCGCCCATGCCTTTCCAACCGAACACCCGCTCGGTAATCACCGCGCCACCGATCAGCCCGGCGAAGTCGAAGGCTGCGATGGTAGCGATGGGGATCATGGCGTTGCGGAATGCGTGGCGGAAAATCACCGTGCGTTCGCTCAGGCCCTTGGAGCGGGCGGTGCGAATGTAGTCTTGCTGCTGAACTTCGAGCATCGACGAACGGGTGTAGCGCGAGTAGCTTGCCAGCGAGATAATTGCCAGCAAAATGGTGGGCAGCAGCAGCTGGGTGCCATTGTCCAGGAAGTGGTCCCAGTAGCCGCCCTCGAAGTTCGCCGTAGAGGAGCCGATGGTGGAGATCGGGCGTCCCTTGTTGTCCAGGAAGCCTGGCCAAGCACGGAACAGGTGATCGACCACGGTCAGTGCGGCTCCGACAAAGCCGGTGGCCATCGCGACGCTGGCGGCGACCTTGCGCAGCCGCCCGCCCATGAAACGTCCGACCAGCGCGGGCAACAGCACCGCGAGGATTAAGCCGCCCAGCAGGATCCAGGTGTTCGGTTCGGCCATCAGGTAGAAGGTCGCGTAGTAGGCGATCAGCACGAGCGCCACGGTGATCAGCGCCGGATACAGCACTCGCTTTTCCTTCAGTCCCGTGCTCATCGCGGTGGCCGAGAGGGCGACGAGCGCGGTGAGCACCACGATGAATGCCGGTCCCATTTGCGGGTAGCGGTAGAAGTTCAGCCACAGCGAATACTGCATGGCCAGCGGCACGAAGACGGTGACCACCGCGAAGGTCAGCATGCGGCGCTTGAGCGATCCGGCGAGGAACGTCTGCAGGATCAGCCCTAGGATCATACCGACAAGTATTGAGGTTCCCAAGGAGATATCCGGTGCCGCGATCCAGTCGTTGAATCCGATAGCGAGGTATTCCTTGAGCAGCACCGCTGCCCAGAACACCGGAAGGGAGAAGAAGAGGAAGGTCAGGAAGGTGACGGTGTAGTCCAGACCCGAGTATTGGCGCACCGCGGTGAGCACACCGATGGCGATACCCAAGATCGCTGCGATCAGGGTGGCGATCAGCACCAGTCGCAGGGTCGAGGATGCGGCATTTGCCAGCAATCCGGAGACCTCCACGCCGTTGATATTCCGTCCTAGGTCGCACTGGCCGACAAAGCACTTTGAAACGCCGGTCAGCCAGTCCCAGTAGCGCAGGTACCAGGGCTGGTCCAGCTCCATGTACTCGATGCGTTGGGCCATCAGATACTCGCGATTATCGGCGTTGCTTTCGCGCAGATCCTTGAGTGGATCACCGGAGTTAATGACGAGGATATACAGCAGCAGCGAGGCTGCAAACAGCACTGCGAGGGCCGATCCAAGTCGCTTGGCGATGAATTTCAACACGGCGTCTATGTCCTACTTTCGTTGTCACCGAACGATTCGCGGCGCCCAGGGTGGTGGCGATTCTGAACCGTTGTGGGGATGTGGTGGACACACTGCGGGGCCCGACGATCTATCGGGCCCCGCAGTCGTTCACTCACGGTGTCTGAGTTCTGTGCCTACCGGCAGTTACTCTGCACGTACCCACTGATTTGCGTTCCAGACGATCTGGTCCTGGGTCGCGGTGTGGCGGACATTTTGGATATCTGAGCCCGAGGCACTCAGGCCTGGGTGGGCAAAGACTGGAATGCCGTAGAGGTCATCCCACAAGAGCTTCTCGATCTTCTTGACCTGCTCCTGGTGCACGGCCGGATCCAGCGAAGTGGCCAGGGTCTCCCACTCGGCGTCTACCTGTTCGTTGGAGTACTTGCCGAAGTTCTGCGGCTTGCCGGTTGCGTAGATGTTCTGACCCGAAGAAATCTGGCCGGAACCCGCCCAAGCGAACAGTGCTACCTCGTAGTCGCCGCGATCCTGGGCGCCGCCCGGTGCGAAGAACTTCGCATCGCCGTCATCCTCGATCTCGAATCCAGCCTCATCACAGGAGGATTTGATGGCTGCGACCTGGTTGGTACGGCGCTCGTTCGGAGCGGAGTAGCCGATGCGCACCTTGGTGCCCACTGCGTCCTGCTCTTCCAGGATCTTCTTCGCGCCTTCGATATCGACCTCATCGTAGCGTCCGTCATAGGAAGCCGAGACGACGTCTTCATAGTTGTCCTGGAACGGGAAGACCTCGCGGGCGTTCATGACAATAGCCTCTGGGTTCAGCGGCTTGATCAGGTTGTCAACGATGTTCTGGCGAGGGACGCACATGGCGAAGGCCTTGCGCAATTCCAAGTTGGTGAACGCGTTGCCCTCGGTGAAGTTGAAGTCCAAGTGCTCCCAGGTCAGCGTGTCACCCTTCTGGATGTTGATCTGATCGCCCAAGGCCTCAAGCTGGGAAAGTGTATCAACCGTTGGCTGCGGGTTGATGACGTCGAGGTCCTTATTCTGCAGGGCCTGCACCATGGCAGCATCTTCAACGAAGCGGAAGGTCAGTTCCTTGGTTGCCGCTGGAGTTCCGTAGTACTCCTCGTTGGCGACCAGGGTGACCGATTCGCCGGCCTTCCAGGAACCGAGCTTGTACGGTCCGGAAACGGGACTGATCGCTTCGTCCGGCAGGGTGCCCGGATTAGTCACCCAACCTTCGTTCCAGAACTCGGCGGCCTCCTTCAGCTTGTCGGATTCGCCGGCGAGAATGGCGTTGGCCAGCTCTTCGGTGCTCATGCCGGCTTCCTTGGCCACCACGTGTGCTGGGTGGAGCATCCAGGACTGCAAGGCCCAGTCCGGATCTGGAGCGGCGAATTCGACGGTGAATTCCTTGCCTGCAACATCGCCCTGCGGGCCCTTTGGCACGGTGTCGCCCAAGTCGACGGAGACCGAGTTGAACAATGGCTTCTCTTTGTCGCCGCCTTCGTTCAGGTTCAGGTTCTGCACGCCCCAGGCGAGCACCGAGTCGGCGACGGTGATTGGCGTTCCGTCGGACCAAACGGCGTTCTCATTGATGGTGTACTTGATCGTCAGCGGATCATCGCTGACCTTCTCGTAGGAGCCGAGATCTTCATTCGGGTACAGGGTTCCATCGGTACCGAAGTACGAGAAGCCTGCGAACATGCGGTCCACGATCCCGGAGTTATAGGTCGAGTAGGTGTTCGGGGTGAAGCCGTTGTAGCTGAGGAACTCCGGCGCACCGATCGACACGTTGATGGCGCCGTCCTTGGTGGTGATATCCCCCAGATCCGCGAGGCCGCTGTTGGTAACTTCTGCCGACCCGTTGCCGCCAGCTGCACCCGACTCGGATGCCGCTGGGTCGCCACCGCCGCCCGGTGCACATGCGGACAGCGCCAGAGCCATCGCTGCGCCTACTGCTACTGCCTTCGAAACACGTTGGAATCGCATTCCGCCTCCTTGAGAAATTGAACGATACGAGTTCTGAACCATGAAGCTCAGTGTGGAACACATCACATGATGGAACCATTGAGCAATAGACTAACCGGATTTTGCCATCTTGGATATAGAAAGATGCGTTTCACATCTACCAAGTGGCCCCGGGAAACAATCTGGTTACAATCGCCTTGTTACCGATCAGTTTAGAGATCCGGCTCACATCCGCGAGATTTCAAGGATTTCTTTCACATTGGGTTTTTTCAATCAGAAGACGCACTTCCGCGCGACGGTGGGCAAACTCATTTATAACGTTTTTGCAACATTTATTTCACATCCTCAAAAACTGAAACATTTCTTGAATAAGTCATTTTTAACGAACTCAGGGCAGTGACTTCTATATGAAGTCACTGCCCTGAAATGGACGGGAAATAGGCCGTTGACAGCGCCTAGATCAGGCTTGCACCCGGGATCGCCGCCAGCAGATTGCGGGTGTAGTCGCTCTTCGCGTTCTCGAAGATTTCATCCACCGTCCCCTGCTCAACCATCTGTCCGTGCTCCATCACGCACACGTTATCTGCGATCTCGCGCACGACCGCCAGGTCGTGGGTGATGAACAGGTAGGTGAGTCCCAGCTCGCGCTGCAGTTCGTCCAGAAGCTCCAGCACCTGAGCCTGCACCAGCACGTCCAGCGCCGACACAGCCTCGTCGCAGACGATCATTTCCGGCTTCAAGGCCAGCGCACGTGCGATCGCAATACGCTGGCGCTGACCGCCGGAAAGTTCATTCGGGAAACGGTGCATCGTCGAAGCCGGCATGGAAACCTGGTCCAGCAGCTCCTTGACCTTCTTCTCCCGGGAGGCCTGATTTCCAATACCGTGGATGCGCAACGGCTCCTCGATGGTGCGGAAAATGGAATACATCGGGTCCAAGGAACCATAGGGGTCCTGGAAGATCGGTTGCACACGGCGGCGGTACTTGAACAGATCGCGCTCGCTGAGTTTGCCGATGGCCTGCCCGTCAAAGACGATGTCACCGGAGGTTGCATCCAGCAGGTTGAGCACCATCTGCGCGATCGTTGACTTGCCCGAACCGGACTCGCCCACCACCGCGGTGGTCGTGCCCTTCGGGATCTCAAAGGAGACCTTGTCCACCGCGGTGAACTTGTCCTTGCGCCCGAAGCCCCTGCGGATGTCGAACACCTTGGTCAGGTTCGAAATCTTCAGCAGCGGCTCAGTCTTCTGCGCCGCGACTTGGTCTACCGCCAGCTCGTGCTTGTCGCCACGCTGGGCGGCCAGAGACGGCGCCGAATTGATCAGTCGCTTGGTGTACGGGTGCTGCGGATTGCGCAGCAATTCCAGGGCCGGGCCAGATTCGACGACCTGCCCCTTGTACATCACGATGACCTTCTCGGCACGCTCTGCTGCCAGACCCAGATCGTGGGTGATCAGCAGGACCGCCGTGCCCAGTTCACTGGTCATGGTATCCAGGTGATCCAGGATCTGCTGCTGAACGGTGACGTCCAACGCGCTGGTTGGTTCATCGGCAATAAGCAGCCGTGGACGGCAGGCCAAGCCGATGGCGATCAGCGCACGCTGGCGCATGCCACCGGAGAACTCGTGCGGGTACTGATTCGCTCGGGTTGCCGCATCTGGAAGACCGGCGTCCGACAATACCTGGGCAACACGCTGCTTCGGGTTGTTCCCCGCCAGTCCGTTGGCCTTCAGGGTTTCTTTCACCTGGAAACCGATCTTCCAGACCGGATTCAGGTTGCTCATCGGGTCCTGCGGGACCATGCCGATGTGGTTACCACGCAGCTCGACGAAACGCTTTTCGCTGGCCTTGGAGATATCTTCACCGTCAAAGAGAATCTGACCGGCGGAGACTTCGCCATTTCCCGGAAGCAAGCCGATGGCGGCCAAGGCGGTCGTGGACTTGCCCGATCCGGACTCGCCCACGATGGCCACGGTCTCCCCCGGCATCACCGTCAGGTTTGCGTTGCGCACCGCGTTGACCGGGCCATCAGGAGTACTGAAGGTAATGGCCAGGTCTTTGATTTCCAGCAGGGGCTTTGGATCTGCGTTCTGCACCATAGCTAGTTCCCCTTTCGGGTCTTTGGATCCAGTGCATCACGCACTGCATCGCCGAGCATGATGAAGCTCAATACCGTGAGGGACAAGAACAATGCAGGCCACATCAGCATCATCGGATTATTTCGCAATTGATTCTGCGCTGCGGCAATATCGTTGCCCCAGCTCATCACATTTGGTGGAAGCCCCAGCCCAAGGAAGGACAGCGTGGATTCGGCAACGATGTAGATACCGAGGTTCACGGTTGCCACGACGATCACCGGTGCCATGGCGTTCGGGATGACGTGCCGTACCAATGAGTTGAACCTTGAGAGCCCCAAGGCCCGGGAGGCCTTGACGAAGTCGGCATTCCTGGCTTCCAGGACCGCACCGCGGGTGATGCGGGCGACCTGTGGCCAGCCGAAGATGGAGAGCGTGATGATAACCGTCCACACGCTTCGGTTTTCCCGGAAGGCGGGAAGCTGCATCACGATGATCGCACCGAGAATCAACGGCAGTGCGAAGAAAATATCACCCAGGCGGGCCAAGATGATATCCAGCCAACCGCCGTAGAAGCCGGCCAGCGCGCCAATGGCACCGCCGAGAATCACGACGAAGAGCGTGGTGAACACTCCAACCATCAGCGAGGCGCGCGTGCCATGGATTACTCGGGCATACACATCGCAGCCCTGGAAGTTGAAGCCCATCGGATGCCCAGCACGGGAACCTTCATTGGAGTTCTCCAACGCGCAATAGGTCGGATCGGTGCTGCTGAACAAGCTTGGGAAAGCTGCGACAACGAGCACCGATACGATCAGAATAACCGAAACAATGAACAGCGGGCGCTTGCGCAACGAACGCCAAGCCTCGCCCCACATGGACAGCGGCTTCCCGGTTTCCTTGACCGCGTCGACTCCCTGCAAGGGGGTTTCATCCAGCGGTGCAACGAAGTGTGGAATATGGTATTTGGAGATCTTGCCGGCACGGTTTTTGCCGATGGGCAATCCGGCCTCAGGATTAGGATTCTGGTTCTCAGGCATATCGGATCCTTGGGTCAAGCAGAGCGTAAAGCATGTCAACAATGAGGTTGGCGAGCACGAAGACGACCACAAGCACGCCTACCACGGCCACTACCGTCGGGATCTCACCCTTGCGGATAGCTGAGAACAACAGGCTGCCCACGCCGGGGACGTTGAAGATGCCTTCGGTGACGATCGCGCCACCCATGAGCGAGCCCAGGTCGGCGCCCAGGAAGGTGACTACCGGGATCAGCGAGTTGCGCAGGATGTGCACGTTGACTACGCGTCCACGGCTCAAGCCCTTGGCGGTTGCCGTGCGCACGTAATCGGCTTGCTTGTTCTCGATGATCGAGGTTCGGGTCAGTCGCAATACATAGGCCAGAGAAACCAGGCCAAGCACTGTGGCGGGAAGAATCAATTCGCCCCACGTAGCGCCGCCGGAAACCGTTGGCTTGGCCCAGCCAAGCTCAACGCCGACTACGTACTGCAGCACGAAGCCGAGCACGAAGGTAGGAACTGCGATCACAATCAGCGATGCGAACAGCACTGTTGAGTCGAACCATTTGCCCTTGCGCATACCGGCGATGACGCCGAAAAGGATACCGAAGACGGCTTCGATGGCCAGCGCCATGACTGCCAGTCGCGCGGTCACCGGGAATGCGCGAATTAACAGGTCACGCACTTCCTGTCCGGAGAAGGACATGCCCAGGTCCAAGGTGACCAGATTCTTCAAGTACAAGCCGTACTGAATCCAGAATGGCTGGTCGAGGTTGTACTGGGCCCGCAGCGAAGCTTCCACCGCCGGGGTCATCGGCTTGCCGCCGGAGAGCGCGGTAATCGGATCGCCTGGGGTAGCAAAAACCAGGAAGTAAACGAGCAAGGTGGCACCGAAGAATACGGGAATCAGCTGCAGAAATCGTTTAAACGTAAAACTTAACATGAGCGCGTCTCACCTCGAGACGTCGCAAGGCGCTGGGCCATTTTATTTCCTCTTTCCGTCGGCGATCGCCAGACGTTCATTTGGAGAGGCAGGACTGACACGCCAAAGGGAGACCCAAATGGTGCAGGGTCTCCCTGAGACGTTTTTCAGCTGAAGCCCACCTGAGCAGGCGGCTTAGCTAGTGAACCTATTTGCCGGTGATGGCGTTGTAGATTGGAACACCGTTCCAACCGAACTCCACGTTGTCGACATTCTCGCTCCACCCACCCTGCACTGCCTGGTACCACAGTGGGATAGCTGGCAGATCCTTGAAGAGGATCTCCTGGGATTCGTTGAAGATCTTTGCGCCTTCGGCCGGATCCGTTGCGGCAAGCCCGTCCTTGAGCTTGTCGTCGAATTCCTTGTTCGAGTAGTCGCCATCGTTGGAACCTGCACCGGTGCCGTACAGCGCACCGAGGAAGTTGTACATCGACGGATAGTCAGCCTGCCAGCCGGAGCGGTGGGCACCGGACATCGTCTTCTTGCCCACGTCTTCACGCAAGGCCTTGAAGGAGGTGTACGGCTTGGCCACTGCGTTGATTCCCAAGGTGTTCTTCACCTGGTTGGCGACGGCTTCAACGAATTCCTTGTTGCCGGCACCATCGACGTTGTAACCGATGGAGAACTCTTCGGAGTCACCCCACGCCTCGATGGCGTTGGCTTCGTCCCACAGCTTCTTGGCCTCATCGGCATCAAAGTCGAGAACCTCGGAGCCTGGAATATCGGCGGTGTAGCCATCGAGCACCGGAGCGGTGAATTCTTCGGCCTTGACCTTGCCGCCGAAGTACACCTTTTCGATGATCTGCTCGCGATCAATGGAGCGCGAGATCGCTGCACGGCGCAGGTTGCCCTCTTCGCCCTGCTTGAAGTGATCCAGGTAGCCCGAGATGGTGATGGTTGCGTTGCCGGCGTAGGGAGCGTTGATCGAACGGTCGCCCAGTTCGTCCTGGTAATTGGCCAGCGCCGATGGCGGAATCTGGTCCAGCACGTCCAGGTTGCCCGCGAGAATGTCCTGGTAAGCGGACTCGGTCGACTGGTAGACCTTGAAGTCAACGCCGCCGTTGGCTGCCTTGCGTGGGCCCTCGTAGGACTCGTTGACCTCAAGCTTCAGGTTGACGTCGTGGTTCCATTCGGTCAGCTTGTATGGTCCGTTGCTGACCGGCATCTGGCCGTAGGCCTTCGGGTCTTCAAATGCTGCTTCGGGAAGCGGCATGAACGCGGTGTAGCCAAGACGCAGCGGGAAGTCGGATTCCGGCTGGCTGAGCTCGACGGTGAAGGTGTTGTCGTCGACAACCTTCAGGCCTTCCATCTCCTCGCTCGTTGCACCCTCGGCGCTGACTTCGTCATAGCCCTTGATGGACTCGAAGAAGTACGAGTTCAGCTGTGCGTTCTTGGCTGCGGCACCGAAGTTCCAAGCATCCACGAACGAAGCAGCGGTCACTGGGGAACCATCGGAGAAGGTGTGCCCCGGAGCGAGCTTGATGGTGTAGTTCTGGGAATCCTCAGTCTCGATCGACTCAGCGATTTCATTGACGGGCTTGCCCTTGGAGTCGTAGCTGACCAAACCGGTAAAGATCAGGTCCATGACACGTCCGCCGCCAACTTCGTTGGTGTTGGCTGGCAACAGGCCGTTTTGCGGCTCGGTGGTGTTAGCGGTGATGACCTTGGTGGCGTCTCCCTCGGATCCGCCTCCGGCGGATTCTTCCGAAGTCCCTCCGCCACAGGCGGTTAGGGTCAATGCCAAGGCAGCGGACAAAACCAGTGCCTTCGATGCGTGCGAGTATCGCATCCTTCTTCTCCTCAACAGATCGTTGCTGCTTCTGCAGTTCACAGACGCCATGGGCTCCAAGTTGTGAGCCATAGCACGTAGTGAACGAGATTACATCAAATATTGCGAAACAACCAATGAATAACTATGAAAGTAGTGCTTGAAATTGAGTTGATCCATCGATCAGCTCAATTTTTTACTCATGAAAGCCTCGGAAAATCAAATAAAAATGTTCATCATTCCAGGGTCTTCCAGTACCGCGCCCACACCGGCGAGGAACTCGCTAGCTTCCTTTCCATCGACCACGCGGTGGTCGAAGGACAGCGCCAAGGTTGAGGTATGGCGCAGGGCCACCTGATCCTCAAACTCCCACGGACGGCGCTTGACCTGTCCGAGAGCAAGAATTCCGGACTGCCCCGGAGGGAGGATCGGAGTACCGGCATCAACACCGAAGACACCGACATTGGTAATCGAGAAGGTGCCTCCGCTCAGCTGGGCTGGGGCTAGCTTTCCGGCTCTGCCCAGGTCGATGAGCTGCGTCAGCTCCTCGGCCAAATCGCGCAAGGACCTGATCTGGGCATCCTTGACCACCGGAACCAGCAGCCCACGCTCGCTGGCAACCGCCATGCCCAGATGCACCGACCCGAACTCGATGATCTCGTCATTCGCCGCATCCCACCGGGAATTGAGTGCGCGGTAGGTGCCCAGCAGCCGTGTGACGATCAGTGAGGTGAGGGTCGTGATGTTCAGCTTCACGTCCCTGAGCAATGGGTGCTTGCGCAACTTCTCGACGAGCTTCATCGATTCGGTCAAGTCCACCGTCAAGAATTCGGTGGCATGCGGAGCGGTGAATGCGGACTCGACCATCGCCTTCGCGGTAGCGCGGCGCACCGCGCTGATCTTCACGTGGCGATCGGCCGCGGCCGCGCCAACCGCGGGCGACGCCGGCTCCGCCGCTTTGGCCGGTGCCTCGATCAGCGCTTCGACATCTGCGCGCAATACCGCGCCGTCCGCACCGCTGCCGCGCACGGCGGAAAGCTCGATCCCGTGGTCCCGCGCGAGCTTGCGCACCGGCGGGGTGCTGCGGGTGGCCGTCCGGCGAGCGCCGGCAGGGACCGCTTCGGCGCTTTGCTCCGATGCTGGGCTGGCGGAATTCTGCGCCGCAGGAACGGCGGCAGGCGAAGCGGAGGCTGCACCTGCGCGAGCACGCCGGGCCGGACGGTTTGCGCTGGCCGCCGGAGCACCGTAGCCGACCAGTGTCGGCGTGCGCCCGGGCTCCGCCGAGGCACCGTCATCGCCGGACGGGGCATCGGCATCCGGCGCCGCGGCTTCGTCTCCAAAGGTCACCAACGGCCCGCCGACCGGTACCACTTCACCGGCGGAGGCATGAAGCTTCTGCACGATGCCGGCATATGGCGAGGGCAACTCGACCACCGCCTTCGCGGTTTCCACCTCGGCGATGATCTGGTTCAGCGTGACATGTTCGCCTACCTGGATCTTCCAGTTCAAGACCTCTGACTCGGTAAGCCCTTCGCCGAGGTCGGGAAGCTTGAAAGTATTCGGAGCCATCACTTGGCACCTCCAGTGTGCGTCTCGTTGCGGCGCATGACCGTATCCACGGCATGCATCACCTTGTCCAGATCCGGCAGGTGATGGGATTCAAGCCTCGAAGGCGGATAGGGAATATCAAAACCGGTCACCCTGATCGGCGCGTGCTCCAGATAGTCGAAACAGGTTTCGGTGATCTGCGCGCAAATCTCCGCGCCGATTCCCGAGGTGCGGCTAGCCTCATGGACCACCACAAGCTTGCCCGTGTGCTTCACCGAATCCGCGACGGTGTCCAGATCCAGCGGATCCAGGCAGCGCAGGTCGATGACCTCCAAGCCGATGCCCTCATCCTCGGCCGCCAGCACCGCATCCTTCAGGGTGTAGACCGTAGGGCCGTAGCCGACCACCGTGACGTCATCGCCAACATTGAGCACCTTGGCCTTGGGCGAGCCGGTCTTTTCCGGGGTGCGCAGCTCGACTTCCGCCTTTTCGTGATAGCGGCGCTTGGGTTCAAAGAAGATCACCGGGTCATCGCAGTCGATCGCCTGGCGCAGCATCACGTAGGCATCTTCTACGCTGGACGGGGCGAAGACCCGCAGCCCAGCGGTATGCGAGAAGTACGCCTCCGGTGATTCCGAATGGTGCTCGGGTGAACCGATGCCGCCGCCGTAGGGTATGCGCACGGTGACCGGCATCTTCACCCGTCCGCGCGAGCGGAAGTGCAGCTTCGCCAGCTGGGAGACCAGCTGGTCGAAGGCCGGGTAGGTGAACCCGTCGAACTGGATCTCCACCACCGGGCGGTAGCCGCGGTAAGCCAGGCCAATGGCACTGCCGACAATTCCGGATTCGGCCAGCGGAGTGTCAACCACCCGATGCTCGCCGAATTCCGCCTTCAGCCCGTCGGTGATGCGGAAGACTCCACCCAGGGTGCCGATGTCCTCACCGAGCAGCACCACCTTTTCGTCTTCGGTCAGCGCATCGCGCAAGGACTGGTTTAGCGCCTTCATCATTGAGGTGCTCATGCTTCACCGTCCTGGAAGTCTGCGAGGTACTGCAGGTAGTTTTCCTTTTCCCTGCGGTTGGGCCCATGGTCCTCGGAGTACACGTTCTCGAAGAGCTCGCTGGGTTCGGGATCCGGCATATTGGTAATGGCTTCGCGCAGTTCGGCGGCGAGTTTGTCCGCGGCGTTCTGCGCACGCTGTTGATAGGACTGCACGTCCGCGCCGAGCACCGTCAGGTGGTTGACCAAGCGATCGATCGGATCCTTGGCCTTCCACTCTTCGAGCTGCGCGTTCTTGCGATAGCGCGTCGGATCATCTGCGGTGGTGTGGGATCCCATGCGGTAGGTGACGGCTTCGATAAAGGTCGGGCCCAGCCCGTGGCGGGCGTGCGCCAAGGCGGCCTTGGTCGCCGCATAGACCGCGAGCACGTCGTTGCCGTCTACCCGCCAGGTCTTCACGCCGAATCCGCTGGCGCGGTCGGCGATCTGCGTGCGGCTTTGCAGCGCTACCGGCTCCGAGATGGCCCATTGGTTGTTTTGGCAGAAGAACAGCACCGGGGCTTGGTAACTTGCGGCGAAGATCAGCGCTTCGTTCACATCTCCCTGGCTGGTGGCTCCGTCGCCAAAGTAGGCCACGGCCACCTGCTCTCCGCCGTCAAATTTGATGCCCATGCCATAACCGGCGGCGTGCAGCGCCTGGGAGCCAATCACAATTTGCTGGCAGGCAATATTTACCTCGTGCGGATCCCACCCGCTGGCGGTGGCGCCGCGCCAGACGCTGAGCAGGTCCTCCGCCTTGACTCCCCTGGCCCAGGCAACTCCGTGCTCGCGGTAGGAGGGGAAAATGAAGTCGTCGTCTTGGGTGGCGCGCACCGAGCCGATCTGTGCGGCTTCTTGGCCGAGCAACGGTGCCCACAAGCCCAATTGGCCCTGGCGCTGCAAGGCGGTGGCCTCATTGTCCAGGCGACGCAGAACAACCATGTCGCGCAGGAAGTCGGCCAGGTCTTGTTCGGTAAGCCCGGTGAGGTGATGGTCTAGTTCTTCGTCCGGAGTTCTTTCTCCGGAGACGTTGAGCAGCTGGTGCGTAGGTAGGCAACCTGCGGCTACGTCGATGTGCTTGGTGGACACGATCGGCATCCTTACTCTCGCGTAGTCAGTGGTGGACGGCTGGTTCAGCATTACCACCTACCTGTGATGCTACTCACATAGCACATGTTGCACAATGGCAAGAAAAGAATTAAAGCAAAACGCACTATCTTGGCCCTTGCGTGAGTGCTAATGTGCGCATTATGCAGCCTTTAGACGCCACCGATCGACGGATCCTCCTATCGCTGTCCAGCAGCGCTCGCCGGACCGCTTCAGCGCTGGCAAATGCGCTGGGCCTGGGCCGAAATACCGTGCAGTCCCGGCTCAACCGACTGGAGACCGAGGTTCTCTCCACCGTGGATCGACGCATCCCGCCAACCGCCTTGGGATTCGGGCTGCTTTCCTTTATCGAACTGCATGTGGACCAGCGCCATTTAGAGGACATTGCCAAAAAGCTGGAAGAGATTCCGGAGGTACTCGAAGCGCACGGACTGACCGGCTCGGCAGATATCCTGGTGCGCGCCGCCGCGGCGAATGCCGAGGAGCTCTTCCGCGTCCATGGGTTGCTGCTGAGTATCGAAGGGGTCAATCGGGCGGATTCTGCACTGTCCATGGCGGAGCTCATCCCCTACCGCACCGCAAAACTCATTGAACTGTCGCTAGCCAATGACAACGGAAATAGGCGGGCGTAGCTCGCGAGCAAACTTGCCGAGGGCCACCCCTTGGCCAAAGGATGCCGGCACTGCGGGGGCGCCCAAGGAATCGGTCGCGCACTGCCCAGCGCGCGGTTCCAGCTAGCCCAGCTGATCCATGGCTTCACAGGGGTTCGCACCGGGCTGTGCGTTGTGAATCGTTGCCGACAGGGTTGAGATAAGCCCGGCCAGCTGCGCGCTTTGCGCGTCATTCAAGCCGGTGAGCAATTCCTGCTCGGCCGCAGCCACCTTCACCTCGAGTTCTTCGAGCAGTTTGACACCCTGCGCGGTCGCAATGATCTTGCGCGCGCGACGGTCGCTGGGCGCGGCAACGCGCTTCACCAGATTCGCTTCAACCAGCTCGTCGATCAGGTAAGTCAGCACCGTGCGGTCGATCCCCAGGTGGGAGCCGAGCGCCTGCTGGTTCGCAGGATCGCGATGCACCACGGTCGAAAGCAACTGATATCCGCGCACCTGCCCCGGCACTGGCGCGACGCTCTGCGCCATCGCGAGCTGATGTCCGCGCAGAATCATCCCCAGGTGCCACCCGAGGTCCCCTGGAAGGAAACCGGGAAGTGGCTGGTGGGCGCCGAGGGGTGTGCTGCGTGAGGTGCTCATGATCACCATCATATCCGAAGCAATGGGGTTGCCAAGATGTTCTGCCGCAAATATAGTCTGTAAAACAGCATAAATCTTTGAAGGATGGCTTTGGTGAACACACTCGAAGGGGCCCGTTTAGCCCCACAGGCAACTATCGGCATTCTTGGAGCCGGTCGCGTAGGTACCGCCATTGCCCGTTTGGCCCTCGCGGCCGGGTATCGAGTTAAGCTCGCAACCTCAAAACCCGCCGAAGAAAACTCGCTGATCATCGAGATCGTCACCCCGGGAGCCGAAGCAGTCGACGCCTCCGAAGCGGCCGCCGCCGACCTGGTCATCGTGGCCATCCCATTGCACAAGTTCAAGGACCTCGACTCCCATGCGCTGTCGGGCAAGATCGTCGTGGACGCGATGAATTACTGGTCCGCCACCGACGGGGAGATCCCCGACTTCGTGAATACCGCACTGACTTCTAGCGAAGTCGTGGCGGCCTTCCTCTCGGCCTCTCATGTGCTGAAATCCTTCAACCACATCGGCTATCACGAGATGGAACCCGACGCGCTTCCCGCCGCAACCGGCGAACGCAGGGCGCTGGCGATCGCCGGCGATAATTCCGCAGCCAAGACGGTGCTGCGCGGATTTATCGAACATATCGGATTCGACGCAGTGGATGCCGGTGACTTGGCCGCCGGGCGGCACTTCGAACCGGGAAGCGAGATCTTCAACGGAAGGTTTAACGCCTCCGAGCTCAACGAGCTGCTGCATGCGGTTCGCATCCCCAACTAGCCCGACAACCGACTCACCCAAAGGAACTTGCCACCATGGATATCGGCGCCTATAGCTTCGGCGACACCCAGCGAAACCCCGACGGTTCGCTAGGTTCCACCGCCCAAGCGATCAGCAACCTCTTCGAAGCCATCAAGCATGCAGATGCCAGCGGTCTTGACTACTTCGGAATCGGCGAACACCACACCACCACCATGCCGGCCTCCTCCCCCGGCGCGTTGATCAGCGCGGCCGCCGCCGCCACGAAGCACATCACGCTGGGCAGCGCGGCAAGCATAATCAGCACCGATGATCCGGTGCGGATTTATCAGCAATTTGCCACGGCAGACATCATCTCCGGCGGCGGTCGGGTGGAGATCACCGCCGGCCGTGGATCTTCGGTCGAAACCTTCCCCCTTTTCGGCTTTGACCTTCAGGACTATGACGAGCTGTATGAACAGAAACTGGATCTGCTCATGAGCATCAACGACTCCGCCTCCGAAAACATCACCTGGTCCGGAACCACGCGCCCGGCCCTGGCGAAACTGGCGGTAGTGCCCCGCCCGGCGCAGAACAAACTGCCGATTTGGCTCGCCACCGGAGGAAACGCAGCCTCGTCGGCGCGTGCCGGCCGGCTCGGATTGCCGGTCTCCTATGGGATCATCGGCGGTGCCCCGCACCGTTTTGCGCCGCTGGCAGAGCTCTACCGCAAATCCGGGGCGGCCGCCGGACACGCACTTCAGACCCTGAAGGTTTCGGTAGCGGCGCTGGGGCTTGTCGCGCCCTCCACGAAGGAAGCGGTGGAACGCTTCTACCCGGGCTGGTACAACCTGAACATCGAAATGGGACGCCTGCGCGGCTGGCCGAAACCGGACAAACGAGCCTTCGACGCCCAGGTGGCCGCCCCCGGCGCCTACTACGTCGGCTCCCCCGACGAGATCGCCGAACGCATCGTCCACCTGCACGGATACCTGGGCCACATGCGCCACTTCCTGCAAAGCGACATCGGCGGGCTGCCCCAGGAACACTTCCTGGAATCAATCACGTTGCTGGCCACCGAGGTCAAGCCGCGCGTCGAGCGGCTGCTCGCGCAGAAGTAGCCGCCGAGCCAAGGCCGGCAATTAAACGGGCGGGGGCCGGGATCAGCCATTGCTGGCTGATCCCGGCCCCCCGCTCTGAATCGTTATCCGCAACTGAGCACCGAACTAGTGATCGACCGCCTTTTCGGCACCGACACCGGTCAGCGAGCGAACTTCCATCTCTGCCTGCTTGGTAATATCTTCAACGCCTGGATCGGTGATCGAACCCAGCCAGCCCAAGAGGAAGGCCAACGGGATCGAGACAATGCCGGGGTTGGCCAGTGGGAAGATGGCCATATCGATGCTTGGGATCATCGAGGTCTCCGAACCGGAGAAGACCGGGGAGAAGATGATCAGCAGCAGTGCCGAGGACAGGCCACCGTACATGGACCATACCGCACCGCGGGTCTTGAAACCCTTCCAGAACAGCGAGTACAGGATGGTTGGCAGGTTAGCCGAAGCGGCGACCGCGAAGGCCAGCGCCACCAGGAAGGCAACGTTCTGCCCCTGGGCGCCGATACCCCCGGCGATGGCGAAGATACCGATGATCACTACCGTGCGGCGGGCAACCTTCATCTCCTTTTCCGGAGTCGTCTTGTCCTTGGCGATCACCGAGGCATAGACGTCGTGGGCGAAGGAGGCGGCGGCGGTAATCGTCAGGCCGGCGACCACCGCGAGGATGGTTGCGAAGGCAACCGCCGAGATCAGGCCCAGCAGCAGCGTGCCACCTAATTCGTAGGCGAGCAGCGGAGCGGCAGAGTTCACGCCGCCCGGAGCGGCCTTGATTCGATCCGGACCGATCAGTGCGCCCGCGCCGAAGCCGAGAACCAGGGTGAACAGGTAGAAGGCGCCGATCAGCCAGATCGCCCAGACAACCGACCTGCGCGCTTCCTTGGCAGTTGGCACGGTGTAGAAACGCATCAGCACGTGCGGCAGGCCCGCGGTGCCAAGGACCAGGGCCAAGGCCAGCGAGATGAAGTCAAGCTTCGAGGTTCCGCTCATGCCGTACTTCAGGCCCGGGTTGAGCAGCTCCGGATTGCCGGCGACCTCGGCGGCCTTGCCCAGCAGCTCGGAGAAGTTGAACCCGAACATCGCCAGCGTCCACACGGTCATGATCAGTGCGCCGGCGATCAGCAGGCAAGCCTTGATGATCTGCACCCAGGTGGTGCCCTTCATGCCGCCGATCAGTACGTACATGATCATCAGCGCGCCGACAATCACGATTACCAGCGACTGGCCGAGCTTCTCGTCGATCCCCAACAGCAGCGAAACCAGTGCGCCGGCGCCGGCCATCTGCGCCAGCAAGTAGAAGACGCACACCGCGAGTGTGGAGACCGCCGCGGCGATACGTACCGGGCGCTGCTTCAAGCGGAAGGAGAGCACATCTGCCATGGTGAACTTGCCGGTGTTGCGCAGCAGTTCGGCCACCAGCAGCAGGGCCACCAACCAGGCGACGAGGAAACCGATGGAATACAGGAATCCGTCGTAGCCGTTGATCGCGATGGCACCGACAATGCCCAGGAACGACGCTGCGGAAAGGTAGTCGCCGGCAATGGCCGTACCGTTTTGCGTTCCGGTGAAGGAACGGCCACCGGCGTAGTAGTCCGCGGCGGTTTTATTGTTCTTGCTTGCCTTGAGCACGATCACCAAGGTGATGCCCACAAAGGCGGCGAAAATTGCGATATTCACCAGCGGGTTGCCGACCTGAGTCGATTCGGCCCCCTGGGCCAGGATCAGCGAAGAATTCATTAGTTCACGCCCTCTTTTTCCAGACGCTCACGAATCTTCGAAGCCTTGGGATCAAGTTTATTGTTGGAGAACTGCACGTACAGTGCGGTGATGACGAAGGTCGAGACAAACTGCAACAGGCCAAGCAGGATACCCATATTGATGTTGCCGAAAACCTTGATGGACATAAAGTCATGGAAGTAGTCCGCCAACAAGACGTAGGCGAAGTACCAAACGAGGAAAAAGATTGCCATGGGGAAAACGAAGCTGCGGTGGGTCTTGCGCAGTTCCTGGAATTCTTCCGAATCCCTTTCCGCCACAAAATCAATGTCATCGGTGACATCGGGTTGCGATTCAGCACTCATTGGTGCCCTCCTTGAACGAGTTAAACAGGGTAGTGATGACGCACACATGTGCATTGTGACTAAGTTCACTATTGGTCATTTGCCCGTCCCCCACTAGGGGTTCGGCCACGCCAATGGATTAGCGGATAAATTCCTGCGCTCAACGGCACGCTGCGTGACGACGAACGGTCAACGACGGCGGCGGGCTTTAGGATTGAAATATGTCACCAGCGCTGCAGATCACCCTCATCGTCACCATCGTGGTCGTGGGCATCGCCATCGTTGGCTACCTGGGATTCAAGATCTCCCGTTCCACCAACGAACTGGGGACCTACGCGGAGGAAGCCACCTTCCAGGCCCTGCACCATATGTCCATTGCGGTCCCTCATCTCGGACGCGGGCTCACCGAAGAGGGTGCGGCCAAAAGCGCCAAGGCGCTGCGCAAGCTGCTGGGCTGCTCCGCCTTCCTGATCAGCGACACCAGGGCGATCCTCGCCACCGACGCGGCCATCGAGTTCACCGCCGATCTCGAAGCACACGCCCAGTCCGTCAGCTCCTCGGTGATCGGCAGCCAGAAAACACAAGTCCACCGCACCTCCGGGCTGGATCTGGTGGCGGCCCCGATCATGGTGGGCGGGCAGGCGGTGGGCACCGTCACCGCCCTGGCCGAACGCGCCGGGGCGAGCTTCGTGCGAGCCGTCAGCGAGGTCGCGGTCTTCGTCTCCGCACAGGTCACCACCGCCGAACTCGACGAGTCCAAGGCGCAGCTGCTCGAGGCGCAGATGCGTGCGCTGCGCGCGCAGATCTCCCCGCATTTCATCTACAACTCGCTGAACGCGATCGCCTCCTTCATCAACACCGATCCGGCGCGTGCCCGCGAACTGGTCATCGAGTTCGCGGACTTCACCCGGTACTCCTTCCGCCGTCGTGGTGAGTTCACCACCTTGGCCGAAGAGCTCGAAGCCATTGACCGCTATCTCCTCCTGGAAAAGGCCCGCTTCGGGGATCGCATTAAGGTGTCGCTGCAGATCGCCCCCGAAGTATTGCCCACCCAGATCCCGTTTCTGTGCCTCCAGCCACTGGTGGAGAACGCCGTGCACCACGGGCTGGAAGCCCGCCCGGACGGCGGAAGGATTTCGATTACCGCCACCGAGGACGGTTTGCACGCGGTGATCGCCGTGGAAGACGACGGGGCCGGCATGGACCCGGAACAGCTGGCCTCGGTATTGGCCGGAACCACCGTGAATATGCACGTCGGATTGCGCAACGTCGATGTGCGGCTGCGCCAGCTCTACGGCAACGCCAATGGGCTGCTCATCGACACCGCTCCGGGTGCCGGGACGCTGATTACCCTGAGAATCCCCAAGTTCCGTCCCCCACAAGGGCTAGAGACAGACGTATTGGCCTAACTGACGGTAGAGTTTTAGCCATGATTAATGTGGTCGTTGCCGATGATGAACTTCCAGCGGTTGAAGAAATCTCCTTCCTGCTCGGACAGGATTCGCGTATCGGAAAAATCCACCGTGCCACCTCCGGCGCCGCGGCGCTGAAGGCACTGGAAGAAAACGACGTCGATGCCCTGTTCCTGGACATCCACATGCCGGCGCTGTCCGGATTGGATATCGCCCGAGTCATCTCCCGCTTCACCCACCCGCCGCTGATCGTGTTTGTCACCGCCGACGAGGACCAGGCACTCCAGGCTTTCGAGCTGGCGGCAATCGACTACGTGCTCAAACCCATCCGCCCGCAGCGCCTGGCCGAATCGGTGCGCCGCATCTGCGAACTGGTCGATGACGAACCGGCCAAACCCGAAATGATCACCGTTGACCAAGGCGGCATCACCAAGCTCATTGCCCGCGAAGATATCGGCTATGTCCAAGCCCAAGGCGACTACGCTCGGCTGCACACCCGCGATGCCAGCTACCTGATTCGCGTGCCGCTCAATGACCTCGAACAGCAGTGGGCCGGATCCGGCTATGTGCGGATCCACCGCTCCTATCTGGTCTGCATGGACAAGATCGAGACGGTGCGGCTGCAAACGGGCAAGGCGGCGGTAGTGGTCCACGGCGCCGAGCTGCCGATCTCCCGGCGCGCCCTGCCCGACCTGCGTGAACGATTGGCCGCGAACCGGATCCGCCCATCGTGAGCCCGGAGCAAGACCGATTTGCCGAACAGCGCCCGCAACGCGTGCGCGTGCAGGCACCGCAGAACGCAAGCCTGAATATCGCCGCCGCCCGCCCCGAGCAGAGCGCCGAGACCTTCTACGTGCGCCAGCTGATCCGTTCCCAGCTTCGCTTGGCGATGGCGGTCGCTGCGGGGCTGCTCATCATGCTGGTGGGCATCTCGGCGATTTTGGCCTTCTGGCCGGTGGTCGCCCAGGTGACGCTCTTCCACATTCCCCTTCCCTGGTGGATCTTGGGCGTGGGAATCTACCCGATGATCATCGTTGCCGGGCTGTTGTTCAATCGGGCCGCAGCGCGCAACGAGCGACGCTACCGGAGCATCTCTCGATGACCGGCGTGCTTTCCATCCTGGCGCTGCTGATGGTCTGCGTGGCCACCATGCTCATCGCTTTCTACGGGCTGCGGCTCTCCCGCACGACCAGCGATTTCTACGTGGCCTCGCGCACCGTAAAACCCTGGTGGAATGCCTCGGCCATCGGCGGAGAATACCTTTCGGCGGCCTCCTTCCTCGGTGTGGCCGGGTTGATTGTGCTCAGCGGCCAGTCCGGGCTCTGGTTCCCCATCGGCTACACCGCCGGGTACCTGATGCTGCTGCTCTTTGTGGCCGCTCCGCTGCGCCGTTCCCAGGCCTACACCATCCCGGACTTCGCCCAGATCCGCTTCGAAGACTCCGTGCTCCTGCGCAAGATCACCACCTATCTGGTGGTGATCATCTGCTGGCTGTATATCGTCCCGCAGATGCATGGCGCGTCGCTGACCCTATCCATCGCCACCGGGCTGCCCGGCTGGGTCGGACCGGTCATCGTCGCCGCGGTGGTGTGCCTGACGGTGGTCTCCGGCGGGATGCGTTCGGTCACCTTCGTGCAGGCCTTCCAATACTGGTTCAAGCTTGCGGCCCTGGTGATCCCGACCTTATTCGTGCTCTTCCAGGTCATGCCGGAATACTCGGTGCCCGAGCGGGCGGCAGCGGTCGCCGGGCGGTTGCAGTCCATCGGCGGGATGAGCCTCTATGAGACGATTTCGATCATCCTGGCCTTGCTCTTTGGCACCTTGGGCCTGCCCCACGTGCTGGTGCGTTTTTACACGAACCCCTCGGGGCAAGCCGCACGCACCACGACGGCCATTGTGCTCTGCCTGCTCTCGGTGTTCTACCTGCTCCCCACCACCCTGGGGGTGCTGGGGATTCTCTACACCCAGGATCTGAGCGCCAATAACGCCGACGCGACGATCCTGCTGCTGCCGCAACGCATCTTCGATGGGTTCCTCGCCGATCTGCTCACCGCGATCGTGGTGGGAGGAGCCTTCGCGGCTTTCCTGTCCACCACCTCCGGGCTGGCCGTCTCCTTGGCCGGCGCGCTGTCGCAAGAGTTCTTCCAGGGCACCGTGCGCGGATTCCGGATCTCTACGGTGCTCGCCACCGCGCTGCCGGTGCTGATTGCCTTGCTCACGAATTCCTTGGCGTTGGCTGGCGCCATCGGCAATGTCTTCGCATTTACCGCCTCGACCATTTGCCCCCTGCTCCTGCTGGGCATCTGGTGGCGTTCGCTCACCGCCCGCGGGGCCATTGCTGGCATGTCCGTCGGCGCGGCCTGCTGCGGCTTGGCGTTGCTCGGATCGAATATGCTGCCAGAAAGCAGCGATTCGCTGTGGGTGCTGATGCTTCGCCAGCCGGCGGCGTGGAGCGTTCCGCTGGCCTTCGTGGTGATGATCCTGGTCTCCAAGTCCACCAGGCGCAGGGTCCCAGCCAATGCAGACCGCGTGATGGAGCTGCTGCATGTGCCCGAGCGCAGCTACAAGCCAGCTGGTGACACGGGCGCTGACCGGCTCAGCTGATTCGGCCACGAATCGAAGAGATGCAGCCCAGGACGCTTTAAAGCACTAACCGCGGCTCTGGCAGGCCTGCTGGCCTGCCAGAGCCGCGGTTGGCGCGTCTCAAAATTCTTAGTCGATCGAAGCCATCAGCTCGACCACGCGGTCGAGGAAGGCGTCCACCTGGGACTCTTCGTAGCCTTCGGTGCCTACCGCGGAGCGGAACTCCACGCGGCGTACCGAGTCGACGGCCATCGGCACATCGCGTTCGAAGTAGTCGATCAGTTGATCGCAGAGCCGGTCGACGTCTTCAATGTTGTAGCTTGAGGCGTTGGAGCGTGAAGGTCGGCGGAAACGCTCACCCTTGGCACGGTGCAAACGCCCGCGGAGGATCGCTGCCAGGCGTCCGACCTGCTGCAACCAGACCTCTTCGCCTTGATGGGCAATGAGGTCATCACGCTCGCGCTTGGCGAATACGTCTTCCAGCCGATCCAGTGCGCCGTCCACTTCGCGGGCCTGGTAGCCGCCCTTTTGCGGTGCGAAGGTAGTGCGGCGGATCAGGTGGCTGGTCACCACGGCATCATCGTTTCCGCCGCCGTTAAAGGTGGCACGCGCCCGGCTGAGAAAAGCATCAACCTGCTTTACGTTGTAGCCGAATTCCTTGTCCGGGACCCGGGAGAACGGAGCATCTTGTTGCTGCGACACGACTATTCCTTAGTTCTAGACGAAAAGTCATTAGGCGTACCGCCATGATGCGGCACCCTTCAATCTTATGTGTTGTGAAATCTTTTGCTGCCATGGGCACACCGTCCGGCGCAGATCCGTCACCGGTTCTGCAGCTCACGCGTTTAGAAAACCGCGACGCTCCAGGCCAAGAGGTGCGAGATGAGATAGGCCAACGGGATGGCGAACAACAGCGAATCAAGTCTATCCATAATGCCGCCGTGCCCCGGAAGCAGGTTGCTCATGTCCTTGATGCCCAATTCACGCTTGACCATGGATTCAGCGAAGTCACCGGTGGTCGCTGCGACCGTGGTGAAGCAGGCGAGAATCACTCCGGACCACCAAGGCATATCCAGCCAGTAGTTGGCTGCCAGCGCGCCGATAGCCATGGACCCGACCATGGACCCGGCGAAGCCTTCCCATGATTTCTTGGGCGAAATCTTCGGGGCCATCGGATGCTTTCCGAATAGCACGCCCACGGCGTAGCCAAAGGTGTCGTTGCTGACCACCAACAGCAGAATCGTCGTAATCAGCAGGTTGCCGTTCTCGCCACGCATCACCAAGAGGGCGAAACTGAGCAGCAAGGGAACCCAGCTGATGATGAACACGCTGCTCATCACCGAGGCTGCCGCACCCTTGAGCCCCTCGAGGATTCGGAAGAGCAATGCCAAGATCAAGCTACCCAGATAGGCGAAACCCAACGCGTCGAGGCCACCGAGGGTAGCGCTGACCGGAAGCAATATGGCCGCCAAATACAGCGGGAATTGCTGCACCTCGGTTTTCGCATGGGTTGTCGCGCGGGCCACCTCCCAGGAACCTACCCCGGCGAGCACCACGATCAGAACCACCAGCAGGGTTGGCATCCAGAACAGTCCCAGCATCGCCAAGCCGAGCATCAAAAGGCCCACGCCGATGGCCGCCGGAAGGTTTCGCCCCGCCCGGGATTTCTTCGGTGGTCCCCCGATCAGCAATTCTGCGGGGATCTCCGCTTCTTCGGGTTCGGCTTTGCCGGTTTCGGCCAGGTCCTCGCTGTTCGCTTGCGGAGGTTTTGGCTGCGTTGCTTCCGCTGGCTTTCCCGCCGCTGGCTGCCCGTCCGAGGTCTTCGACGCCGGCGCAGGGGCAACTAGTTGCGCCTTTGCCTGCGCTTTAGCTTTCGCCTTGGCCGCATCGACTACCGGTTTGGGAGCTTGCGGAGCTTGGGCCGCACCGGCAGCTTCGGCTGGCTTCGGGGCCCCTTCGGCCTGGGCCGGCTGCGGGGAGGAACCGATGGTAGCCTCGGGGGCTTTGACGCTATCCGGGCGAGCCACCGAAACAGGTTCGGGCTTTGCGGGTGCCTCGGCGTCCGGTTTAGCCGCCCCGGGCTTTGCGGTTTTGCCTGCTGCAGGTTGAGCGGCTGGCTTGGCGGCAACGGGTGCACGTTTGGGCGCGGTCTGAGCGGCGGCCGACTGCGCGGTCGGTGCAGAAGTTTTTGGGGACGGCGAAGCGGTCTCGGCTGCCGGCTGGGCCGTAGCCGGTTTCGCCTTGTCGGCGGCCTTAGCCCCGGCTGGCTTCGCAGGCTCGGCTTGCGCCCCGGAGAGCGCTCGCTTGAGTTTCGAGGCGCGTGAGTTACCGCGTTCGGCGGCTTCGCGTTTAGCGCGGGCCTCACGCCGAGTCATGGGCTGGTCTTCGCCGGATGCCACTGAGGGCACCGCCGAAGCGTTGCCCTCAGTGTTGTCTGTCGAGCCTGGCATTAGACGTCCAGCAGCTCAGTTTCTTTTTTCTTCAGGATCTCATCGACCGAATCAACGTGCGCCTTGGTCAGCGAGTCGAGTTCTTTTTCGGCACGGCTGCCTTCGTCCTCGCCAATTTCGCCATCCTTGACGAACTTGTCGATGCTGTCCTTGGCCTTGCGACGGTGGTTACGCAGGGCAACCTTCGCGTCCTCGCCCTTGGTGCGGGCAAGCTTGACGTATTCCTTGCGGCGTTCCTCGGTGAGCACCGGAAGCACCACGCGGATCATCTTGCCGTCGCTCGATGGGTTGGCACCAACCTCTGGGTCGCCCAAGGCCTTTTCGATGGCGCGCATGGCCGAAACATCGAAGGGGCTGATGGTGATGGTGCGTGCTTCTGGAACAGCGAAGGAGGCTAGCTGCATCAGTGGGGTTGGGGAACCGTAGTAGTCCACCATGACCTTGGAATACATGCCAGGGTGGGCGCGACCGGTACGGATCGTCGCGAAGTCCTCCTTGGCGGCTTCAATGGTGCGGTCCATCTTTTCGGCGGCATCCGCCAACGTTTCGTCAATCACCGGTACTCCTCAGTACTTTGCCTGCGCTCTGCTGCCTCAACCGCGATAACACGCAGGTGAAGCAACCGAACAAATAGATCTAAATCAATCCTATGCCACGAACACCCTTATGGGGTGACGGTGGTGCCGATCCGCTCGCCGCGGATGGCGCTTGCCACATTTCCTTCGCCTTCCATGCCGAAGACCAGCATGTTCACGTTGTTGTCCTGGCACATGGTCATCGCGGTCTGGTCCATAACCCGGATATCGCGCTGCAGCGCCTCCGAGTAGGTCAGGGTCTCGAGCTTCTTCGCGCTTGGGTCCTTTTTCGGGTCCGCGGTGTACACGCCGTCAACGCCGCTCTTGGCCATCAAGACTTCGTCCGCGTCCACCTCCAGGGCACGCTGGGCGGCCACGGTGTCGGTGGAGAAGTACGGCAGGCCGGCGCCGGCGCCGAAGATGACCACGCGATCTTTTTCCATGTGGCGGATGGCGCGGCGCGGGATGTAGTTCTCCGCAACCTGCGCCATGGCGATGGCCGACTGCACGCGGGTTTCCACGCCGCACTGTTCCAGGAAATCCTGCAGCGCCAAGCAGTTCATCACGGTGCCGAGCATGCCCATGTAGTCCGCACGGGAGCGGTCCATGCCCGCGGCCGAAAGTTCGGCGCCACGGAAGAAGTTGCCGCCGCCGACGACGATTGCCACCTCGACCTCGCCGACGGTCGCAGCGATCTGTTCGGCGACACCACGCACGGTGATTGGGTCAACGCCGACGTTGCCTCCGCCGAAGACCTCTCCGGAAAGCTTCAATAAGACGCGGCGGCGTTTGGTTTCTGGGCTGGTAGGCATGGGGTCTGTCTCCTGGGGTTGAGAAATCTGTATCCGGATCTCAAACTATCTTGTCATCCGGGCTCAAGAAAAGGGAGGCGAGTCACCGAGTTGCTCGGTGGCTCACCTCCCTTGACTTGTTTAGCCGCTCGCTAGAAGCGGCATTCGCTTACTGTGTGGCTGAACCCTTAGGCACCAACACGGAAACGGGCGAAGGCAACTGGCTTGGTGCCAGCTTCTTCGAAGACCTTGGCTACGGACTTCTTTGCGTCCTTGGCGAAAGCCTGGTCAACCAGCACGATTTCCTTGAAGAAACCGGTCAAGCGGCCTTCAACGATCTTGGTGAGGGCGGCCTCTGGCTTGCCCTCGGCGCGTGCGGTTTCGTCGGCGATGCGACGCTCGTCTGCAACCTTGTCCGCAGGAACTTCATCGCGGGACAGGTAGGTAGGAGCCAATGCGGCGGTGTGCACTGCAACGTCGTGGGCGACGGTTGCGGCGGCTTCGGAATCCGCATCAACGGCCATCAGGACGCCAACCTGTGCAGGCAGGTCCTTGCTGGTCTTGTGCAGGTACGCTGCAACGCTTGCACCCTCGACGCGGGCAACACGGCGGACAACGATCTTCTCGCCGAGGATTGCGCCCTCTTCGATGACGATCTCCGAAAGTGGCTTGCCGTCCAGCTCGTAAGCCTGCAGTGCTTCGGCGTCTGCGGCACCGGAGGCCACAGCGGCATCCAGAACCTTGTTTGCCAGCTCGATGAACTTCTCGTTCTTGGCGACGAAGTCGGTCTCGCAGTTGATCTCGATCATGACACCAACGGTGCCATCGACCTTGGCGGCTACGAGGCCTTCTGCGGTCGAGCGGCCTTCGCGCTTGGTAGCGCCCTTCAGACCCTTGACGCGGATGATCTCGATGGCCTTCTCGGCGTCGCCGTTAGCCTCGTCGAGAGCCTTCTTCACGTCCATCATGCCAGCGCCAGTGCGTTCGCGCAGAGCCTTGATATCAGCAGCGGTGTAGTTTGCCACGTGCATCCCCGTTCACTAGGAGGTTTCAAGTTTATGTCGCTCGTGGGACGGGTCGGATAACCAACCCGTCCCACGAGACTTTATTGAGCATCCTTCCACGCATGGTAGCGCGTGAAAGCAAACTCTAAGAGATAGTCAGATGACTACTTGGCTTCTGGAGCCTCTTCAGCAGCAGCTTCAGCTGGTGCCTCGGTTGCTGCTTCAGCTGGTGCTTCGGTTGCAGCTTCGGCAGGAGCCTCGGCCTTTGCCTTCTCGCCTTCGAGCAGCTCGCGCTCCCACTCGGCCATTGGCTCTGCAGCGCCCTCGGTCTTGCCGGCAGCCTTGTTGTTCTTGGCGATGAGGCCTTCAGCAACAGCGTCTGCGACAACGCGGGTGAGCAGGTTGACGGAGCGGATGGCGTCGTCGTTACCTGGGATTGGGAACGTAACTTCGTCCGGATCGCAGTTGGTGTCCAAGATGGCCACAACTGGGATACCCAGCTTCTGAGCTTCGTCGATAGCCAAGTGTTCCTTCTTGGTGTCAACGATCCAGATAGCGGAAGGGGTACGGGTCAGGTTACGGATACCACCGAGGTTGTTCTGCAGCTTGGTCAGCTCGCGCTTGAGCAGCAGAAGTTCCTTCTTGGTGTGGCCCGAACCGGCAACGTCCTCGAAGTTGATCTCTTCCAGTTCCTTCATGCGCTGAACGCGCTTGGAGACGGTCTGGAAGTTGGTCAGCATACCGCCGAGCCAGCGCTGGTTCACGTATGGCTGGCCAACGCGGTTAGCCTGCTCGGCGATGGATTCCTGAGCCTGCTTCTTGGTACCGACGAACAGAACGGTGCCACCGTGGGCGACGGTCTGCTTGACGAACTCGTAGGCACGGTCAATGAACGACAGCGACTGCTGCAGGTCAATGATGTAGATGCCGTTGCGCTCGGTCAGAATGAAGCGCTTCATCTTTGGGTTCCAGCGACGGGTCTGGTGGCCGAAGTGGACGCCGCTGTTAAGCAGCTCTCGCATGGTTACGACTGGCATGTCGCAACTCCTCTCAGCAGTGGCGGACCGGACGCATGCGCGTCCGCGGTAACTGCTCTTAGTTGTTTGGGTTGTACGCAGATCCCCGTTTTGGTTATCTGCCCTAGTGCGCGGCCCGGACTGCTTGACAGTCCGCGCAAGTCCACCGATTCTCTCGGACCACTGGAACTTGCGCCCACTTCCTGTAAAGGTCGTGGAACCTCGCACGCGAAGTCAATCTCTTGACTGGTGCACCAATTTTGGACACACCTATGACAAGAAACTGCAGTTCCAAGTGTACTACACCGACCCCGTCCGGCTGACAGAGATCCTTGGTGATCTAGCGCCTATAAACTCATCCCGGAAGTTACCCACAAACGGCCATCAATCCGAGGTCCATCCGGTCTCTGCCGCGCACGCTGGATAGATGAAATCGAAACACCTCCTGCTGCTGGCCCAAGCACTGCTAGTGCTGTCATTGATTCCTCCGGGAGCCCACGCACAGCCAGTGGATTCCCTCGCGCAACCAACCGCTGCGGCCGTGTGGCGTTGGCCGTTGACCGGTGAGCCGAAGGTCCTGAATGCCTTTGATAAGCCGGCCGAAAAATGGTCGGCCGGTCATCGTGGCGTGGATCTTGCCGCAGCAGAAGGCGCCCAAGTGATTGCCCCGAATCGTGGACGCATCACCTTCACCGGGGTGGTCGTGGACCGTCCCGTGCTGGTTATTGACCACGGCTACGGCTTTAAGACGAGCCTGGAACCGGTAACCAGTGAGCTGCAGGTGGGCAGCTGGGTTGAGCCCGGCGCCAAACTCGGGTTCGTGGCGGTGGGGGCGCACTGCACCGGCCGATGCATTCACTGGGGCGTGCGACTGGACGGAGAATATATTGATCCAGCGCTCTTGATCGAGGACTTGCGCCCGTCAATCCTATTGCCGCTGAACGACTGAACTTGCGGATTCGCTCGGCTCATGGCCGACATAGCAAAAAGGAAAGCCACCGAGTGACTTGTTTCCACAAGTCGCTCGGTGGCTTTTACCGTAGGGCGTGCCGGACTTGAACCGGCGACCAAGGAATTATGAGTTCCCTGCTCTAACCAACTGAGCTAACGCCCCACTATGAGAATTACCGCCACAGCGGTAACCACACTCGAAATATTCTAGGGCATGACCAGCCAAAATCTCGATTCGAGGTCGCGGTGGTGTCCTCACGCTCTAATGCTGGTTGACGCTTTGACCGCGGTATAGCGCTTCGAAGGAATTCATGGTCTTCTCCTGCGCATGATTCATGACCTTGCGATGGCCAGCTTCGCCCAGTCGTTCGCGGGCCTGCTGGTCCATGCTCAGCACCGTATCAAGCTTCTGCGCCAGGTCTTCGCGGTTCCCGGGTTCAAACATGTAGCCGTTCACCCCCACATCGACAAGATGCGGCAGTGCCATCGCATTGGCGAGCACCACAGGCTTCGATGCGGAGAGCGCCTCCAACGTCACCAGAGACTGCAATTCGGCGGTGCCCGGCTGACAGAATACGTCGCAGCGCAGGTACGCAAGGCGAAGCTCCTCGGTAGTGACGTGGCCTAGGAACCGAACTCGATCGCTCAATCCCTGCTCGTGGGCAATACGCTCCAGGGGTGCGCGCTGTTCACCGCCTCCGACTACTTCGAGGACTGCGTCGGGAACCTGCTTCATGATGGCCAACGCCTCGATCAGTTCATTGACGTTCTTCTCAACAGCTAAACGGCCAACAAAAAGAATCGTCGGCGCTTCGTTGCGAACTATCTCTTCGCCCTCAGCCAACTCATAATTTCCGGCTTCAATGCCATTGGACAGCGGCAAAACCTTGGTCAGTCGTGCATAGTCTTTCATGGCTTTGGCCGCCAGAGGGGTGGGCGTGGTAACCGCGTCGGCCTTGCCGAAGATCTTTCCCATATCGCGCCAGGAGTTACGCGCGACAATTTTCTTGAACCACTTCGGGAATGGCAAGAACGGGTCGAGGTTCTCGGGCATGAAGTGATTTGTTGCGACCGAGCGCACACCGTGCTTCCGTGCGTAGGCAATCGTCTGCTGGCCGATCATATAGTGGCTCTGCGCGTGCACCACATCCGGGTTGATATCAGCCAGGAGCTTATTGATCTGTGAGTTAACTTCCCAAGGAAAAACGATCCGGAAGTACTCGTGGGTTGGTACGGCGTGGGATTGCAGGCGATGCACAATCGCCTCCGGACGAACTTCGGTGAAGGTCTTGCCGTTCTCCCCGCGTACCGCCAAGACGTGCACGCGATGCCCACGCTCTTTCATGGCGGTGGCCAAGCGATAACAGAACATGGCCGCGCCATTGATATCCGGCAGGTAGGTATCGGCGGCGATGACGATCGTCAGCGGTTTTTCCTCGGCCACGTATTGTCCTTGTTCGATCAACATATTGTCTTGTGAGAAGTACTTAGCTATTTCTATGTGTCATGGCTAGACAGGGTTTTTAAATGCCGCGCCTTGGCTTTGCGATCCAGAACCACCGGATGATGACGAGACAGCGCCACCACGCCAACGATCGCAAGCACCCCAGCCAACGCCATGGCCACAGCCAGCATGGCAGGCACATCCGGACGAAGCTCACCCAGGATCGTTATGCCTATGGCGATGCCGACAATCGGGTCAATTACCGTCAGTCCTGCGATAACCAAGTCCGGCGGTCCCTTTGAATAGGCGTTTTGCACAAAATATGAACCAAGCAGCCCCGCCACCACCACAGCTGCTAGAGCAAGCCATGGCACCGATGACCAGAATTGGCTGCCCAAGTGCAGCACATCGATTGCGACGGTACGTACCAGCACCGCTACGAAGCCAAAGAGCACACCGGCCCCTACGATGTAGAAGATAGCCCCGAGTTTCCGGTGGAAAAACAGTGCAGTGATTCCGATCATTGCGATAACACACGCCAGAATCACCTCGATCAGCAACTCCTCGGAGTTGCTGACCTGATGCTGATCACCGGTAACGTTGATTGCCATCAGTACGAACGTGGCCGAGCCAACCATACAAGCGGCAATCGCGAGTACCGTCGGAAGATTCATCGTGAGCTTGTGTTCGCGCGCATTGACCACCGTGGTCACCACCAGCGCGATGGCGCCAATTGGCTGTACGACGGTCAGCGGGGCGCTGGCCAATGCGAAGACATTGAGCACCATGCCAAGCCCGAGCAGCAGCAAACCACTCATCCACCGGCCATTGCCCATCAGCTTGCCAATATTGCCGAGGGTGACATCCAAACCACCGGCGGCAGACTTTACGGCGCTCGATTGGAAGTGCGCGCCGAAGGCAAGGCAAAAGGCACCGCATAGTGCCGCTGCAATAGCGATCCAAACCATGTCAGTGCCTTTCCCACTAGTTCCTTGTATTCCGAGAGGCCATGCTGCGCGGTTGCGTTATATCGCCGCGCCACCTCATCGGTTCAAGAACCTAGGAGCGCTTGACCAGCTTACGAATGATCGCAACGAGAGCCCCGGCCGACGCTGCAATGATCGCAAAAGGCTTAGCCTTCTCCACCCGTTCTTGTCCTGCACGATCAGCTTCGCTGTTCTCACCATTGTTCACCGACGAGGTGACGAAACTACGTGCCTTGGCAGCAGCGTTAGTCACCGAGTCTCCGGCGTTTTCGGCAAACTGGCGTGCTTTGTCGATTTTGGCTTTGGGTCCTAGAACGCTCTGACCCAAGTTGTCGCGCAACGCCTGTATCTGGCGGCGGCGACGCTTTGTGCGAAGTACCAATTCATCCGCGGTAGGAGCCGGAGGCTTAGGTTCCTTCTTCTTGTCCTTTGCGGACTCTTCGGATTCGTCCTTCTTGCGCATTGGCTCATCCAAGGTGCTGACGTCGAAGTTGCTGCCGTCCTTGATCACACCGATATCGTGGCGCAGGCCGCGAATCGCTGCTTCTGGAGTCAGCGGCAAGGCTTTCTTAACCTTGAGATAAATAACAAGGGCAAGAATTGCTGCCACCAGCAGGAAGAAACCTGCGACGATCAGTGCCGCTGCCCAGCCCTGGAACCAGATAGCCAACACGTTCACCAAGGTGACAACCACTGCAACTACAAACAGCGAAACTACTACAAGTGCGCCCGCCGCAAGTCCGGCGGCCACACCCAATCTGATGCCCTTGCTCTTGAGCAAGGTGGTTCCTAGCTTGATCTCGTCCGAGAGCTGCTGCGGGACAAGCTCCTTGAGTCCATCGACTTGCGCCTTGGCACTCTTGACGCTCGACTTCAGGCTTTCATCTGCTTGCATCGAATCAGCTTCAGACATGGTTTCTCCATATTCTCGATCGCTCAGCAACCGGTGTTTCCACGCTAGCACTCCGGTTACCGCCTACGTATCAGTCTTCAGGCGTAAACCCCACAGCTAAATCTCATGCCACGGGTGTAACTGTTAACGATTTGAAAGTCTATCGTCTATCCACTTGAGCTTATAGGAAGCGACCGCATCAATATGCATGCCCCGTAGTTCACATCCTGTTCATCAGTTACCTGCCGACTAATCGTGTCCGAGGCCCGTCAATACCTCACCGACCAGAAATCCGATTCGTTCTCAAGGATCAGTTTTATATAGTCCATGCTGACTACCCGAACCTCTAGCTGTCCGCCGCGTCTCAAAACGCACCGGAGCGAACCCGCGATTACCTAATAAATATCCTAGCCAGAGCCCAACTCGCGGCGCTATCAGGGTTTCCCCTGAAGATCGCGCAGATATCCCGAAGTCCAATGGGTGAAGCTTTAATGAATAAGGCCCCAACCGCGTCATGCGGTTGGGGCCTTAAGAAAGCTCCTCCAACTGGACTTGAACCAGTAACCCTTCGATTAACAGTCGAATGCTCTGCCAATTGAGCTATGGAGGAATGGCTCCTCCAACTGGACTTGAACCAGTAACCCTTCGATTAACAGTCGAATGCTCTGCCAATTGAGCTATGGAGGAATGCTACGAGAACTACTTTAGCACTAGCCAAGTACTGTTTTGAAATCAGGGACTCGACTCGTGCCCAAGGCATGCAGCTACCCGACCCGAGAGTCGGAGATTCCTTTCAAATCTCAGCCGAAACCTATTTTGGCGAACGGTGCGAATGGTCAATCGCGTATTGAGCCAGTTCAATTAATTGCCGGGCCGAGGCATCCCACGAATATTGGCCGGCACGTACAAGCGAACGGTCCGCATATTCTCTCCAGACATCCCGATCCGAGAGCTTCTGCACCTGTTGCGCGAAGGCTTCCTCGCTATCGGGATCCGCAAAAAGCGCCGCTTCTTGGGCCACTTCTCGGAAGATTGGCATGTCGGTGACTACCACCGGAGTGCCCGCACTCATCGCTTCCACCAGCGGAAGACCATATCCTTCTTCACGCGACAGGGTCACCAAGGCGGTGCACGAAGCCAGCAGATTGGCATACTCTTCGTCACTCACTCCCCCATGGAATACCACCTTGGCGCCGTGCGGAATTTCAGCTGCCAGCTCGGCGCGACGCTGCTGGCTGATGCCGCTGAGCAGGTGCAACTCGTAATCGGGCAGCAGCCGCATGGCCCGGATCAACGTCTCGACGTTTTTATACTCCATGAATGAGCCCATGTAGAGCAGCGTGTTCTTCGCGGCGGCTCGCAGATCGCGGCTCGCGCTCTCGTTCGAGGGAGCGTTGGACACCAGGCCGATATGCCGCTTGGTGAGCCTGTGCTTGCGCATCAGATCCGCGGTGGTTTGTGAAACGGTAGCTACCGCGTCGGCACGGTTCAGCAGAATTCGTTGCGGGAAGTAGACCTGGTGGAACAGGAACCAGCCCCAGCGGATGGGCGCGGGCAAGAATTTCGGGGCATGCGGGTGCGCATAGTAAATCAGGTCGTGCAGGGTGAGAATGACCGGGAATTTTCGCCCCAGCGTGCCCATGGTCTGCATCGGGGAGAACACCGCATCTGGCTGCAGCTTATTGATCTGCAGGGCCACCAACGGTTCAAGGACGCTCGTGGGGGCAGAGATCTTGAGGTACGGAACATCTGGCAGCAGGTCCAGCTGCCGCAGATCGTTGATCAGCATCGTCACGTCGGCGATCTTGGCCGTTGCTTCGATGAGTCCCGCGGTATAGCGGCTGATTCCGTCGTGATGGGTGACCCGGGTGTAGCGGGCATCGATGACGAGTTTCACGAGCGTGGAAGCCTTCGTTTGGGGAGCTGGTTTTCCAAGCTTATCGTTTAAGGTCACCGAGTCTGGCCTGCGCTCAAAAGTGCCTTTCGGGGGCGCATCACGAGGTATCCGATGAGCCCGGCGGCAACGGCCAGCGGCCACAGCCCCAGCGCAGCCGGAATGCCGAAGGCCGAACCGATGGCGCCGCCGGCGAGGCTTCCCAACGGTATCGCGCCAAAAGTGAACAATCGGCGAGCGCTGCTCACCCTGCCCAAAAGCTGCTCGGGCGTGATGTCTGCAACCCACGCCGAGACGGCGATGTTGAAAACGATCACCACGATCCCCCATGCCACTGCCTGCACGCCGAGCAGAATCATGGAAACTACTGGTGCGGTGAATGCGGCGATAAATACCATGGTGGCCAAGAAAAATTGACTGAGCAACGTCGCCGTCGTCAGCCGAGCCGTTGAAAACCGAACGGCAATGCGCGTGGCCAGCGCGGCACCTAGCAGCCCACCGGCACCGCCCAGTCCGGCAAAAATACCAAATCCCTGGGCACCGAATCCTAGGTAATTCACGATGAACAGCGCTTCTACCGCGGAGCCTAGCGCGAGCCCGAAGTTTGAGCACATGACCGCAATGGTGACCGCAATCAGGGTCCGGTTTGTACGCAGGTATTTCAGCCCGGATAGCCAGTGAGTATCGTGTTTTGCTTCCTTGCCTCCGGGACCTTGACTTCCATGCGAATCTGGCTTGCGTGGGAGCCTGACCAGATAGGCGAGGCCCAGGGCCAGCATGGCGAGCACCACGGCGACCGCCAGAAGTGTTGACGCTCCGAAGATGACGAAGCCGGTGCCCGCGGCAACAGGGATGATAATCGCCAGCGACTGATCCGCGGCGGTGAGTTTAGCGATCAGCCGACTCATCGAGGTTGCGCGTCTCGCGCCGGTGTTCGTATTCAATTGTGGGACGGCCGAGACCTGCGCAGTCTCAGCTACGACATTGCAGACACCCAGCAGTGTGACCAGCAGGAATCCGTACCCGATGCTCAGGGTTCCGGTGAAGGTCAGCAGCAAGAGGCAACCGGCCAGCACGAGCTTGGCGGCAAGCCCAATGCGCAGCAACCGCAGAGGCCGGTAACGGTCAACCAGATACCCGATGGGAATCGTGGCGACGAGGAACGCGACGGAACCCAACGTGTTGAGCAGCCCCATTTGCCAGGCGCTAGCACCAAGGGTGGTGACAAAGATGAGGTCCACGGTGAAGTCTGCCAGGCTTCTGCCGGCTGCGTCGCTGGTATTTGATAAAAGGAAACGTCGCTCACCACGCAAAGTCGTTTCCATTACGCTCCATGATAATTGTCAGATACGTCACACCGGGGCCCCATGTCAACGCTACCTCATTCCGAACCGAGCCGACCAGCATTTCTCCTTGTCGACCGGCAATCTTCCGTGCTTGAGCGGCGAAATCTGGCGAGAATCCCATCTTCGCCTCGAGCTCAACATTCACTGCCATTCGATCCCTTGGGCGCCTTCAGATGGTTCCCACCGGATCGTCATATCCACAAAGGGCTTGCAATACGTTACCTAGTTGTGATGTTAATAGTTCGCGGTTAGGGAAGACTAACCAAATACTTAATTCACCATGTGAGGAGTATCCGTGGGAACCTCTCTTGAGACCCTGCACATCCCCCTGTTTGACTCGCAGCTTTTTGATGATTCGTTGCTGTGCTCGGGCACCTTAGATCGCTATGAGTCCGAGGCCCGGGAGGCACTGCTGCGGGTCACCGATCAGCTGGCCGCCGTCGAATCACCCACCACCGGCCCCTCGCCGGAGGATCTGCGAGGCCTGGTCGATGCCATCGACCTCGACTCGCCGCTTGGGAGCAACGCCGAGTCTTTTGACGAGCTGAAAAAGATCTACCTGCGTGACGCCGTCTATTTTCATCACCCGAAGTACGCCGCGCATCTCAATTGCCCGGTGGCAATTCCTGCCGTGGCCGCCGAAGCGTTCGTCACCAGCCTGAACACCTCAATGGATACTTTTGACCAGAGCGCCGGGGCCACGCTCATTGAACGTCGCCTCACCGCGTGGACCGCGCAGCTCATCGGATTCCCGCAACTCGCCGCGGATGGCATCTTCACCTCCGGTGGCACCCAGTCCAATCTGCAAGCCATGTTGATCGCCCGCAACGACGCGGTGTCGAAAACCCCCGGACCGCTGCCTCAGCGGCTGCAGAACCTGCGCATCTATACCTCACAAGATGCCCACTTCAGCATCTCCAACGCGGCGATGATGCTGGGGCTGGGCCATGAAGCGGCAGTCGGCATCGAAACCGACGGCCACCACCGAATGGATGCCGACAAGCTACGCGAGCAGATTGCCCACGATATCAACCGTGGGCTGGTTCCGATGGCGATCTCCGCGACCGCCGGAACCACCGATTTCGGGGCCATCGACCCACTGGGTCCGATAGCCGACCTGGCCAATGAAGTCGGTGCCTGGTTCCACGTCGACGCCGCATATGGCGGCGGACTACTGCTTTCGTCCTCGCACCGCGAACGGCTGTCGGGCATTGAGCGCGCAGACTCGGTGACCGTGGACTTCCACAAGTCCTTCTTCCAGCCAATCGGTTCCAGCGCGCTGATTCTGCGCGCGGCAGATTCCTTCGAATCCATTGCCCACTACGCCGAATACCTGAATCCGAAGTCCCAAGCCCAGCAGACCCCCAACCAGGTCGACAAGTCGTTGCAGACCACTCGGCGCTTTGATGCGCTGAAGCTCTGGGTCACCCTCCGCACACTTGGAGCGGTGCGTCTGGGTGACATGTTCGACCGGGTGATCGAACTCGCCGAATCCCTCGAGGCCGAGGTCTCATTCCGGCCGCAGCTGGAGCTGGCGGCCCCGGTGCAGCTGAGCACCTTGGTCTTCAGCTTCAAAGATCCCGGAAGCCACTTGGATTGCTCGGAAATGAATGAACTGACCAACCAGATTCGCCAGCGGCTCTACCGCACCGGCGAAGCGATGATCGCAGCCACCACCGTGGACGGTCGGCGGATGCTCAAGCTGACCTTGCTGAACCCGAATACCACCATGGAAGACCTGACCGAAATACTCGACGCAATTTGCCGCGTCGGCAATGACTTGCTGCTCGAACGCTTAGAAGGAGCCCGCGCATGAACCGTGGATCAGCCCAGGAGCACTTTGATGTGATCGCCATTGGCGCTGGCCCCTTCAATCTAGGGTTCGCCGCCCTCACCGACCCGCTACCGGAGTTGAAGGTCGCGGTGCTCGAGGCCAGCGACAACTTCGTGTGGCACCCGGGCATGATGCTGGACGGCGCGCACCTGCAAGTGCCCTTCATGGCAGATCTTGTCACGCTCGCAGATCCCACTAACAAGTTTTCCTTCCTGAACTATCTGAAGGAAAAGGAGCGAATCTACCCGTTCTACATCCGCGAAAACTTCTACGCGCTGCGCAAGGAATACAGCGACTATCTCGCGTGGGCTGCGCAACTGCTGCCCAGTGTCCGCTTCGGCCATCGCGTACTTTCCGCCGAATTTGCGGACGGCGCCTACCAGCTTTCGGTGCTCACCGATCGAGGCCTGACCCATTTCAGCGCGGACAAGCTGGTGCTCGGCACCGGTTCCCAGCCCTATCTCCCGGACTTTGTCGACGAGCAGTTGCTGTCCACGAGCTCGGTGACCCATTCCTCCGAGTACCTGCATTCACGGCAGAGCATCATTGAGCCCAAGGCCGAGCAGAGGCCCAAGGTCGTCACGGTGCTGGGCAGTGGACAGAGCGCCGCGGAGATCTTCCTTGACCTGCTGCGCAGCCTGCCGGAACAAGACCATTTGGTATGGGCGACACGCTCCGAGCGTTTCTTCCCACTGGAGTATACGAAGCTGACCTTGGAAATGACTTCCCCAGAATATATCGACCACTTCCACGCCCTGCCGATCTCGGAACGCGACGCTCTGTCCAAGGCGCAAAAAGGCCTGTACAAGGGCATCAATGCCGACCTGATCGATGAAATACATGAAGAGCTCTATCAGCGCAGCGTGGCTTCTCCGGCCCCCGTTCACCTGCGCACAGGATGCGCCGCGACAGCCGTGGCTCCGCAGGACGGGGCGATCCAGGTCGAGCTGCACCACGAACGGGAAAAGGAGAAGCTCGCGTTCCTCACCGACGCGCTGGTGCTCGCCACCGGCTACCGCAACGGCACACCGGACTTCCTCGAAGGCCTCGAAGACCGAATCACCCGCCTGCCCGACGGCCGCCTGGACGTGGACCGCAACTACTCGATAGGCACGAACCACGACATCTTCGTGCAAAACGCTGAACTGCACACGCACGGATTCACCGCCCCGGATCTCGGCATGGGCGCCTACAGGAATTCGGTACTTATCAACCGCATTGCCGGGCGCGAGGTCTACCGAGTCGAGGAGCGCATCGCCTTCCAGCGGTTCGGTGCCGCCTCGCTGGAGAACTTGCCAACTTGCCAACCGCAGCCAATCTCGGCCCAAGATTAGGAGCCCCATGACGACCTACAACTCATTTACCTTCCGCAGCATTCAGCTGCCCTCCGACGCCAAGCTTTTGCATTCCTGGATCGCCACCGAGCATGCCCGCTATTGGGGAATGCCCACCGCAAGCCTTGACGAAATTGAAACCGAATATCGCGGACTGCTGGAGCTCCCCAACTATGAGGTGCTCCTTGGAGAGCTCCGCGGTGAGCCACGCTTCCTGGTCGAACTCTACGATCCCTCGACATCCAGTCTCGCGGGAAAGTACCCGTACGTTCGTGGAGACCGCGGGCTGCACTTCCTGGCTCCGGTCCCCGCCGGGAAAGGCGAGACCGGATTTACCTTGCATGCCCTCGGCGCGGCCATCCGGCACGCTTTCGCGCAACCGGGAATTGAACGGGTGGTGGTTGAACCCGATGTACGGAACAAGACGATTCAAGCGCTCAACTCGCGCGTCGGCTTCCAGCCGCTGAAAGAAGTCACGCTTGATGAGCCGCGAGGCCCCAAGGCGGCGTTGCTTTCAATTTGTACCCGCGAGGATTTTGAGCGCACCACCGGGATATCAGCCGGCGCCAACCATCTAAGCCCGGCTCGCTGGGAACGGGCGAATAGGCATGTTCTGGCCAAGGCCCTAGGCGAGTTCAGCCACGAGCGCCTGCTGGATCCGCTCCCACTGGGAGAGGACCGTTATCGGGTCGAAAAGCAGGGACACCGCTACGAATTTACCGCCCAACGCTACGCGCTGAATCACTGGCAGATCTCGCAGTCATCGGTTGAACATCTAATCCAGGCCGCGGAAGGCTGGGACGGCAGCGACGTAGACGTCTTGGATTTTGTCACCCTTTTCGCCACCGAACTCACGCTCAGCGAGGCACAGCTCCCCACTTATCTAGAGGAGCTAAACAGCACGCTAGGCAGCCATTGCTACAAGCAGGCGCATGCAATGCACGACAGCACGCAGCTGGCCGAAGCCGCCGGCAGCCCGGCAGAATCCTTCCAACGCATCGAATCCTCCATGACCGAGGGGCATCCGTGCTTCGTGGCCAACAATGGGCGCATTGGGGTGGGAAGCTTAGACTACCTGCGTTATGCGCCGGAAACCGGCGCCGCCATCCGGCTCGGTTGGGTTGCCGCGCATATTTCACAGGCCTCGTTCGACTCCATCGACGGGCTGGACTACCAGTCGTTGCTTGAACAAGAACTGGACGGTGAGGCCAAAGCGACATTGGATCGGCACCTCTCCCGGCGTCTGGCCGGTACCGGACTTGATCCTGCGCAATACATTTATCTTCCGGTCCACCCCTGGCAGTGGGAGAACCGGCTGTCCACCACCTTTGCCAACGACATTGCTCGTGGCCAGTTGATTTGGCTGGGATATTCCGCGGACGAGTACCAGGCGCAACAGTCGATTCGCACATTCTTCAATGTCACCTCACCGAGCAAGCACTATGTCAAGACCGCGATGTCGATTCTTAACATGGGGTTCATGCGCGGACTCAGCGCGGACTATATGAAGGTCACCCCGGCCATCAATCAGTGGCTCTATGAGCTCTTCGCCTCGGATCCGGTACTCGCCTCGCAACCGGTGGCGTTGCTGCGCGAGGTCGCGGCCGTTGGTTATCGAAACCAGCAGTTCGAGGCGGCCACGACGCCCAGCGCACCACAGCGCAAGATGCTTGCCGCGCTCTGGCGCGAGTCGCCCATCGACATGCTGGGACCGGGCGAAACCCTTGCCACGATGGCCAGTTTGCTCCATGTCGATGCCCACGGCAAGAGTTATGCCGCGGCGCTGATCCGCCGGAGCGGACTTGAACCGAAGGTGTGGCTCAACCATTATCTGGAGGCCTATCTGGCTCCGCTGGTGCATTGCCTCGCGGCCTATGATCTGGTGTTCATGCCGCACGGCGAGAACATCATCCTGGTCCTGCGCGACGGGGCGGTGCAGCGGGTGCTGCTCAAGGACCTGGGCGAAGAAATTGCGGTGCTCTCGGACCGTGTGGAACTTCCGGAAACAATTCGTCGGGTGCGCACCGGAGGCGACCCGGTGCTTTCGATATTCACCGATGTTTTTGATTCCTTCTTCCGCTTCCTCGCCCCATTATTGGATGCCGAATCCTTGCTCCCGGAAGCCGAATTCTGGCAGGTCGTCACCGAAAGCCTGTTGGACTACCGGGAGCAGCATCCTGACTTTGCAGACCGCTTCGAGGCATTGGGCCTGTTTGCCGACAGCTTCCCGCTCTCCTGCCTGAACCGACTGCAATTGCGAAACAACCAGCAGATGCTGGATCTTTCGGATCAATCCGGCGGGCTGCTCTATGCCGGCGATTTGGACAACCCCTTGGTTCGGGTGGTTTCTCCGGTTTAGCGATAGCTTCTCGCAGCTCGCGTCGTTTGGTTGGCATCGAACGACGCGAGCTGCTTCATTTAATCTTCGAACCAAAAATCTGAACAGTGTTCAATGATTCGAAAATCCGCTGTACAGTGAATTCAAACATTATTGAACACTGTTCAACAGGAGATCTTTTGATGACAACACTAACCGGCCCGAAGCGCATCGCGCTTGACCCCTTTGCCCTCGCTGCACGGATCAGCGAAGGGCATCGCCTGACCGTGGCCGAGTCACGCGCTATCCTGGCCACATCTGATGAGCAGACACTAACGCTCGTTGCGGCAGCCGGCCGGCTACGCAGGAAGCACTTCTCCAACACCGTGAAGGTGAACTATTTGGTGAACCTCAAATCTGGATTGTGCCCGGAAGACTGCACATACTGCTCGCAGCGCCTTGGTTCCAAGGCAGAAATCCTGAAATACACCTGGCTCAAACCAGACGAAGCGGTCCGCCAGGCCGGACTGGGCATTGCCGCCGGAGCCTCGCGAGTCTGCTTGGTGGCCTCGGGCAAAGGGCCCACCGACCGGGACGTCAATCGCGTGAGCACCATGATTGACCAGCTCAAAGAAGAACATCCGCAGGTAGAGGTCTGCGCTTGCCTGGGCATTCTCAAAGGAGGACAAGCCGAACAGCTCAAGACGGCCGGCGCCGACGCCTATAACCACAATCTCAACACCGCAGAATCCCTCTACCCGGAAATCTGCAGCACACACAGTTACCAGGAGCGCGTAGCCACCGTCGAACAGGCCAAGGGGGCAGGCCTCTCCCCCTGCTCTGGACTCATTGTCGGCATGGGCGAAAGCACCGACCAGCTCATCGAAGCGGTCTTCGCGCTGCGTGCGTTGAATACCGACTCAATTCCGGTCAATTTCCTGATGCCCTTTGACGGCACTCCGCTGGAAGGCACCTGGAACCTCACCCCGCTGGCTTGCCTGCGCATCCTCGCGCTGGTTCGTTTGGCCTGCCCGGACAAGGAACTGCGTATCGCCGCCGGCCGGGAAATGCACCTGCGCTCCCTGCAGTCCGCCGCGCTGGAAGTGGCTAATTCGCTCTTCCTGGGCGACTACCTGACCAGCGAAGGCCAGGATGCACGCGCCGACCTGGCGATGATCGCCGACGCCGGATTCGTGGTGCTGGGCCAGGAAGGCAAAAACACCGCGCAGATCGCCCAGACCCTGCACGAAGCCGCCGCCCACGCCGCCCGCCAACCAGCGGACGCAGGCAATGCCGCGGCGGCCGGGTGCGCCGGATCCTGCTGCTCCTCCGCGGCCTCGGCGGCCTGCGGCAAAGCGGCCTCCGGTGGCGGCACCGGCGAGACCGAACCGGTGCTGCGCCGCCGCGGCGCCGGGACCGCAGAGAACCCCAACGCGTGATGCCCACCGATGCCAGCCTGCTCTCCCGCGACGCAGGATTGCTCTGGCACCCCTATGCCGCGCTTGATGCCGGGGCAGGCTACGCGGTCACCGAGGCACGCGGCGCCCGGCTGGTCCTCGAAGACGAAACCGGCATCCGCCGCGAGGTGATCGACGGGATGTCCTCGTGGTGGTCAGCCGTGCACGGCTACCGCAACCCGGCGCTGGATGCCGCGGCGCGCGGGCAGCTGGAGAAATTCAGCCATGTGATGTTCGGCGGGCTGACCCACGCCCCGGCCATCGAATTGGCCGAGCGGCTGGTGGACCTGGCCCCGGGCGAGCTGCGCCACGTGTTCCTCGCCGATTCCGGGTCGATCAGCGTCGAGGTGGCCCTGAAGCTCGCCCTCCAATACCAGGAGGCAAAGGGCCGCACCACGCGCCACCGCTTCGCGGCCCTGCGCGGCGGCTACCACGGGGACACCTTCGCCACCATGGGCATCTGCGACCCGCAGGACGGAATGCACGCGGCTTTCGCGCCGCGCTCCTCCGTCGAGCTGTTCCTGCCCAAGCCCCCGAGCGCACGCCGCAGCGCACAGGGGCACTGGGAATACCTCGTCTCCGAGCTGGCCGACTGGGAATGCACGGTGCGCGCATTGATCTCCGAAAACTCCGCACAGCTGGCCGGGATCGTGTGCGAACCGGTGCTCCAGGGCGCCGGAGGGATGCACATCTACCCGCCGGCGGCGCTCGGCATCCTGCGCGAACTCGCCGACGAACACGACCTGCCGCTGATTGCCGATGAAATCGCCACCGGATTCGGACGCACCGGCGAGCTGTTCGCCGTGGCGCATGCAGGCATCGTCCCGGACATCATGTGCGTGGGCAAGGCGCTGACCGGAGGGTATCTCACCCTGGCCGCGATGCTTTGCACCAGCAAAATCGGCTCCGCGCTTGCCAGCGGAACTCGGTCCGCCGGGTCCGCGCTGCTGCATGGGCCGACCTTCATGGGCAACCCGCTGGCCTGCGCGGTGGCCTGCGCCTCGCTTGACCTGCTCGTCGGGGCACCGGCCGGCAGCCCACCGGCGGCACCCTGGCAGGCCCAGGTTACCGCGCTGGAATCCGGGCTGCGCACCGGGCTCGCCCCGGCGGCCGGACTGGCATCAGTCAAGGACGTGCGGGTGCTCGGCGGGGTTGGAGTCATCCAACTTCACGCCCCGGTTGACGTACCCGAAGTGACTCGAGCGGCGGTAGCGCAGGGGGTCTGGGTGCGCCCGTTCCGCGATCTGGTCTACGTCATGCCTCCCTATATCAGCACCCCCGAAGAGCTCGCCGCGCTCGGCCGCGGACTGCTGGCCGCGGTGGAGCAGGTCCATGGCTGAGAATACCTCCGGCTGGGAGCGCTGGCTGTCCGCCCGAGCCACCGTGCGCGAGCGCCGCGGCCTGCGCCGCAGCGATGCGCTGCGGGCCGGATCCATTGATTTGGCCTCCAACGACTATCTGGGTCTCTCGAATCATCCCGAGGTGCTCCGGGCCGCCGCCGAAACCCTGGAAAGCTACGGCACCGGGGCCGGTGCAAGCCGAATGGCCAGCGGAACTCTAGCAGTGCACCGGGAGCTGGAGGCCGCGCTGTGCCGGTATACGCACCGGGATGCCGCCTTGGTCTTCTCCAGCGGGTATACCGCCAACCTCGGGGTGCTCGGCTCCCTGGGCGGTCCGGGCAGCCTGTTCATCCTGGACGAGCATGCCCATGCCAGCCTGGTCGACGGGGCCAGGCTCTCCGGCGCGGCTGTGGCCACCGCCGGGCACAACGACCTGGCCAGCTTCCGGCGGCTGCTCCAAGCCAACCACAGCAGCGCGCACCCCAAGCCTCGGGTGCTGCTGGCCGTCGAATCGGTTTACTCGGTTTTCGGCGACGCTGCGCCGCTAACCGAGCTGGCAGCATCGTGCCGGGAGTTCGGCGCGCTGCTGCTGGTGGATGAGGCCCACTCGCTGGCCGCCAGCGAATCCGGGTCGGCGCTGCGCGCCGCCGGCCTCGAAGCTCGCGGCCAGGTAATCACCACCGCAACCCTGTCCAAGTCGCTGGGCGCCCAAGGCGGAGCGGTGCTTTTCGGCGGCCCGGCTGCCGCAGCGCTGCGCGAACATCTGCTCAATACCGCCCGCACCTTCATCTTCGACACCGCGCTGGCCCCCGCCGCCGCCGGCGGTGCCTTGGCCGCCCTGCGCTTGGCGGACCGGGCCCGGCTTGCCGCGCTGGCCCGGAACCAGCGGTTGATCCGCGGTCTGTTGGCGGAGTACCCGGAACTGGCCGGGCGGGTGGAATCCGGGGCCGGACCGATCCACTCGGTGAAGATGCCCAGCGCCGCGGCCGCCGTGCGGGCCGCCGCCACCCTGGCCGCGCAGGGCATCGCGGTATCCTGCTTCCGCCCGCCCAGCGTCCCCGACGGAATCTCCCGTATCCGGCTGACCGCCCACGCCCACCAGCAACCGGCCGAACTGTCCACGGCCATCGGGAAGGTAGCCCGGGCGGCCATCGAGGAGGAATCATGAATTGCCCCTACGCCCCCACCGCCGGCAGCTTGGCCGACGCCCCGCTGGCCGGCCCGCTGCCCGCGGCCTTTCCCGAAGCCATCAACCGGCGCTACCGCAGCGTCGAGGACCCGGACACGGTGCGCGGCATCTTGCGCCGCCCCGGGGAATTCACCACGGCCAACGCGCTGAGCACCGCCATCAACCTCACCCCGGCCGCGTTGCGGATCCTGGCCGCGGTGAAATTCGCGCTGCCACCGGTGCTCGCCAGCGCCTCGGGCAGCGAACACCTCTCCGTGCGCCGGCTCGTCGCCGGATTCTTCAGCCCCGCCAAGGTCCAGTCGCAGCGCCAGCCGGTCACCGAACGAGTGCGGGAAATCTGCGCCCGGCTCGAACCGCGCTACCGCAACGGGGAATCCCTGGATCTGGCCGTAGAGCTGGCCGCGGTGATCCCCGTCGAAATCATGGCGGTGCTGACCGGGGTGCGCGTGCCGCCGGCCGAAAAACTCAAACGCTGGAGCCAGGATTCGCTGGAATTGTTCTGGGGGTGGCCCGAGGAGGAACGACAGCTGGTGCTCGCCGCCAGCGCCGCCGAATTCTATGCCTGGCTGGATCAGACGGTTCACGAGGCGGTCAGGAGCCAGGAGCCGAACCTCTATGCCGTGCTGCATCGCTCGGGAGTTCCCGAACGCCAAATCCGCTCGCTGGCCTACTTCCTGGGGATCGCCGGACAGGAGACCACCGCGATGCTCATCCAGAGCACTCTGCACGCGGCGCTGCGCGAGGGCCACTGGGCCGCCTGCGCCGACCCGGACACCGGACCAGCCGCGGCCCAAGCCGTGGTGCGCGAGGTGCTGGCCGTCGCCTCCTCGGTGCCAACCTGGCGGCGCATCGCCGCGGTGGACGCCCGCGTCGGCGATCACGAATTCGCCGTCGGCGAGGAGCTGGTGCTGCGCCTGTCCGGCGGAATCCTCGGCACCGGCGGCGACGATTCGCTGGCCTTCGGCCATGGCGTCCACCGCTGCTTGGGGGCGGGCCTGGCCCGGATGGAGGCCGAACTGGTGCTCGCCGAAACGGCCCGTTGCCTTCCGGACCTCGAAGCCGCCGGCGCGGCCCCACGCTTCGCCCACCTGCTCTCCTTCCAGGCGCCGGTCGCGGTGCCGACTGGATTCCCCTTCGAAAGGACCCACCGATGATCCACGCCATCACCGGAACCGACACCGAGGTGGGCAAGACGGTGGCCACCGCCGTGCTCGCCGCCCGGGCGCTGGCCCGCGGTGCCCGGGCGGCGATCTACAAGCCGGCGCAGACCGGTGTGCTTCCCGGACAGCCCGGAGACGTGCAAGACGCGGCCGGCTGGCTTGGCCACCCGGAGCGGCTGGGCACCGCCGAGGGGGTGCGGCTGTGTGCGCCGATGGCACCGCTGGATGCGGCCCGGTGCGCGGGATTCGCCGACCCCGCCGAGGTCCTGCCGCCCCTGGCCGAGCACGTGCGGCGGATCCGCGAGCTGGCAGCTGCCTATGACGAGGTGCTTGTCGAGGGCGCCGGAGGGCTCTTGGTCGAGCTGACGTCCGCGGGCGAAACCATCGCTGATCTGGCCGCGGCCGTCTCGGCGGAGCTGGTGGTCGTCACCCGCCCGGACCTGGGAACCCTGAACCACACCGCGCTGACCTTGGAGGCCTGTGCGGCCCGCGGCTTCTCCCGCGGCACGCTGGTGCTGGGCAGCTACCCGGACCGCCCCACGCAGCTTGCCGAATGCAATCTGGCGGGTCTGCGGGCCTTAGCCACCCGTTTCGGGTGGAGCTTCGCCGGGAGACTGCCCGCAAATCTGGTCCGCGATCCGGCACGCCGCCCGGAGGCGCTGGCCGCAGCGGCCCGTGCGCTGGCTCCGATTCCCGCCTAGCCCCCGGGCGCGGCGACCTTGCGGAATACCGGCCGGGCAATATGCGTTGGGCACAAGTATGAAGAACATCGGATTTTTGTCCTTTGGGCATTGGACTGATCACCCACAGTCAGGAACCCGCAGTGCCTCGGATGCGCTGCTGCAAGCAATCGATCTAGCGGTTGCGGCCGAGGAACTCGGCGCGGACGGCGCATACTTCCGCGTGCACCACTTCGCCCAGCAATACGCATCCCCCTTCCCGCTGCTCGCCGCCATCGGAGCGCGCACCAGCCGCATCGAAATCGGCACCGGCGTCATCGACATGCGCTACGAAAACCCGTTGTACATGGCCGAGGACGCCGGATCCGCCGACCTCATCTCCAACCGCCGCCTGCAGTTGGGCATCAGCCGCGGTTCACCGGAACAGGTCATCGACGGGTGGCGCCATTTTGGTTTCGAACCGCATGAGGGCGAGAGCGACGCCGAGATGGGACGCCGGCATACCGAGCGTCTGCTCCAAGTGCTCTCCGGAGAAGGATTCGCCCAGCCCAGCCCCAAGCCGATGTTCCCCAATCCCCCGGGGCTCTTGCGCATAGAACCTCACTCCGAGGGTTTGCGCGAGCGCATCTGGTGGGGCTCGGGCTCGAACGCCACCGCCGTGTGGGCGGCGAAACTTGGAATGAACCTGCAAAGCTCCACGCTGAAAGACGACGAATCCGGCAAACCGTTCCATGTGCAGCAGGCCGAGCAAATCGAGCTCTACCGACAGGCATGGAAAGACGCTGGCCATGCACGCGAACCGCGGGTCTCGGTGAGCCGCAGCATCTTTGCCCTGACCGATGAGCGGGACTGGCAGTACTTCGGACGCGACCGCTACAGCTCCGACCAGATCGGCAACATCGACGCCAAAACCCGCGCAATTTTCGGCAAGTCCTATGCCGGAGAACCCGATGAACTGGCCAAGACGCTGGCCGAGGATGAGGCCATTGCCGCGGCGGATACCTTGCTGCTGACCGTGCCCAATCAGCTAGGAGTCGAGTACAACGCACACGTTATCGAATCGGTGCTCAAACATGTCGCTCCGCTGCTGGGCTGGCGCTAGGGAGAACGCCGAGCTGATCTTTACCGGCCTGGCTACTTCACGGGATTCCCTAGGCTAGCCGCTGTGCGAGCACCGCTACCCCGTCGCCGCGAAGGGAAGACAGGTAGTCAGGCCGTCCCGCCATGATCATGACAAGATCGAGTTGCTTGCCTTTGACCAGCGGCCCGTCTCCCGCCGAGAAGGAAGAATCTTCGGCTTTCAGGGCCAGACCAGTGACGAGGCGTTTGCTGTTCACCGCGAAATCCCGCTCGGAGAAGAATTTGGCAACCTCGTGCACCGCATCCGGATCAGGGATCAGCTCGAGGGCAAGCGGCCGGGCGATGTCCTGACCGTGGACGATCACTTCCCCGAGCATCGCCGCGTAATCCTTGGTCGGGGCGACTGTGTTCTCGGCGGATGCACGCAGGTTCGCGAGCGTCTGGGCAGGAGTGTCGCCCAAATATCTGCGCAGCCTACGCTCGTTATGCACAGCGGAGTTGAAACCTGCCAACACGATGCTGCGCAGCCAAGACATCGTGCCGGTGTTTGCGGCGGCGCTCAGATGCGCGACAACCTGGGAGACCGACCAATTGCTGCACAGCGTGGGAGATTGCCAAGCCTCATGATCCAGTCGCGACAATATTTCCAGGAGCCTGTGCCGTTCAGCGTGGATTGCATTCCAGAAATCATACTCGTGCATCAAGTTTCCGTTCGGTTTGATCTTGTCGGGGCAGGTTCCGCCGGATGGCACTCCACAGCGCGTCGCGATGAACAAGATGTCGAGATCAGACGCGATTCCGAGGCGATTTAAGCCTAGTGCAGCACGCCGCAGGAAAATAGTCCGGTTGCCCCGAACTAGCCGGGCATCAAGTACAACGGGCCAGCCATCGATTCCAGATCGGTGCCGCTGGCGCTGCTACGGGGTAGGCACTCGGCGGAGAGCAATCGTTACAACAATTCTCGCCGCCATTGAAGCGAATGAGACGCAGGACACTAGGCTGGATAGGGAGAGCTTGGTTTTCAGACTGCCCGAGCCGTTGAGCAGTTCGAATGGCTCCGATGAGATTTTGCCTAATACAAGAAAAACTGACACAGGAGAATTACATGAGCAAGCCACTAAATATCGCATTCATCAAGGCCAGCTGGCATGCAGATATCGTGGACCAGTCGCTGGCAGGGTTCAAAGCAGATATGGATGCTTCCGGTGTTGAATACGGCATCGATGTGGTCACCGTGCCTGGTGCCTACGAGATGCCGCTGCAGGCCAAGCGGCTAGCGCAGTCGGAAAAGTATGATGCCGTGGTGGCCGCCGCGCTAGTAGTCGACGGCGGGATCTACCGCCACGATTTTGTCGCTCAGGCGGTTGTCGATGGGTTGATGCGCGTGCAGCTGGACACGAATGTGCCGACCTTCTCGGTGAGCCTGACCCCGCACCACTTCCACTCCAGCGAAGAGCACGAAAAGTTCTACTTCGAGCACTTCGTCACGAAGGGCGCCGAAGCCGCGCGCGCGGTGCGTGCAATCGCGGCGCTCGGCGAGTAGCGTTCGCTTCTAATACGCAATGCGTGATGGTCGCTTCGAGAACTATCCGGAGCGACCATCACGCATTTTTTCGTATGAAATTCTTGACCCGTTGGCGGGAATTTGCGGAGCTAAGCGGGATGCTCGTCGTTCAGCTCGTTACGCCTCGTCGAGTGTTGCATCGGGAACGATGCCTTGCCTTCCGCCGCTTGTCCACAGCACAATATCCAGCACTCGCAAGAGCGAGAGGTGCGTTTGCCCCGCGTCCTCGCGAATGCTCTTCAGCTTCTCAACGAGTTTTACATCCTCAGCTGGATCCTGATGGAACGCGTCCCACCAACGAGTCCATTGAGTACCGGAGCCAGGTATTTTTACCCGCTTGGCGATCACGGAATCGAATATAGGAATCAGATGCGGACGCTTGCGGGCCAGGATCTTGCTCGCGGTAGTCTGCCCAATCCCCCACCTGTTCCCTGGTTGACGAAGGATCTCCCACAACTTGTCTGCGGGAGATCCGTCGGCCAGAAATTTCTGGAATTCTCCTTCGGTCAGCTCCTCGAATCGAAGGCCCACTGGAATCTGAGCAAGTTGTTCGCCGAGCTGTTCCGCATAGGTTCCCAAAATCCCCAATGCGGCCTGTCCTGGAACGTGAACCGAGAGCATCGAAACCGCTATCAAATCCTCGGCAGTGATCTTGTTGGGTTCGCGAAGGTCACCTCCACCTGCGAAGGATTCGAACTGCGAACCTGAATATCGAGGTCGACCGTTCTCTCGGATTTCAAAGTACTTCTTGAGATCGGCGACTGCGTCGTCATGCTCGATCGAATTCATTGCGAAAAGTGGCACGTGTTCCCCCTGTAATGCGCCCGAAGGCCCGATGGGCTCAACGTATCACCAGCTTCCGACAGATGCGCCCGGAGCGCTTCATTCCTTGCCAACATCACATAGGCACGCCCACCGACGAATGCGCTCCAAATTGTCCCAAGTCATGCCTAGGATCAAGGCATGATCGATTTTAATAACTCCTCAGTGTTCAAACTCGGCCCATGGAACCTGGCCGAGGTAGCACCGGAAATAACTCCCATGCTCGTCTCCGGGGAAGAACTGCTCGCCGCGTTCAAGGGTGCACGCGACTATGTAGTCTTCACCAATAAGCGGCTCGTTGCGGTCAATGTCCAAGGCCTGACCGGCAAGAAACGCGACTACACCTCGCTGCCCTACTCCCGCATCCAGGCCTTCTCCGTCGAAACGGCCGGAACCTTTGATCTCGACGCGGAATTGGAACTGTGGTTTAGCGGTCTGGGCAAGGTGAGCCTGGATTTCAAGGGCAAAGTCGATATTCGCGCCCTCTCCCAAGTGATCGCCGGCTACGTTCTGTAGAAGTACGCTGGCGCTTTTGAAAAATTGTCCGGGATGAACTTTTCCGGATCAACAATTGCTAGCTGGAATCCATGCAACCGAAAGGGCACTGAACGCCCTGCTGCCGTGCACGCTGAGGATCCGATAGTCCGGTTCCGACGGTCTCATCGCCCCCTCCGGCACCGGAACCTACTTGACAGTACACCGAATGTCCGTGTGTTCTTAGAGAGGGTAAACAGCCGTTCACCCCATTTGCGCCATCTATTATCCGAAGGCCACCGTCGTGCCGATACGTTCCGTTCCCGCGTGGGCGACCACCGCCATCCTCGCCTTGTGCGGGATGGTGGTAGCGCTCCAGCAGACCCTCGTTGTCCCACTATTGCCTGATTTTCCGGTGATCCTCGACGTCTCGGCCGAAGATTCCTCCTGGCTGGTCACCGCCACGCTGCTCAGCGCGGCGATTTTCACCCCGGTCATTTCCCGCATGGCCGACATGTACGGCAAGCGCAAAATGCTGCTGCTCGCTTTGGCCGTGATGACCCTCGGCTCGCTTGTTGCCGCCCTCGGCGGATCCTTTGGCGCACTGATCGCCGGGCGGGCCATGCAGGGCTTCGCCTCCTCGCTGATCCCGGTGGGAATCTCGGTGCTTCGCGACGAATTGCCCAAGGAAAAGGTGGCGTCGGCCGTCGCGCTGATGAGCGCAACCTTGGGCATCGGCTCGGCGCTGGGCATGCCGATGTCCGGACTGCTCTACAACGCCTATGGCTGGGAATCGCTGTTCTGGGTTTCCGCAGGCCTGGGCCTGGTATTCCTCGTAGGCGTGCTGCTGCTGGTCAAGGAATCGACGATCACCACCCCCGGCCGCTTCGACATCTCCGGGGCGCTGGTCCTCTCCGTAATACTCACCGCCGCCCTATTGGCCGTCACCAAAGGTGCCAGTTGGGGCTGGAACAGTCCGCTCACACTCGGCCTATTTGCTCTGGCACTCGCGCTGCTTGCCGGTTGGATCCCGCTGCAGCTGCGCGTCAACCAGCCGATGGTGGACCTGCGCACCGCGGTGAAGCGGCCGGTGCTTCTGACCAACGTCGCCTCGTTCTTCCTCTGCGTGGCGATGTTCGTCAACATGCTCATCACCACCCAACAGCTGCAGATCCCCACGCAGACCGGTTATGGCTTTGGCTTGTCGGTGCTGGTCGCCGGGCTCGCCATGGTGCCTTCGGGGCTGGCCATGGTCTTCTTGTCCCCGGTTGCCGGCGCGATGCTCAATCGCTGGGGAGGCAAACCGACGATGATCTTCGGCGCGGCGATTATGGCCCTCACCTACGTGGGCCGGGTCTTCCTGGATGACGCTGTGTGGCAGGTGATCGTCGGGGCAACCTTGGTCAACGTCGGAGTCGCCTTCTCCTACGCCGCGATGCCGACGCTGATCATGAGCGCGGTACCGATTACCGAAACCGCCTCGGCCAACGGGGTCAATGCGCTGATCCGTTCGCTGGGCACCAGCGTGGCCAGCGCACTGACCGGCCTGATCCTCGCCACGCTGGTCGTCGAGCACAACGGCACCGTGCTGCCCTCGATCGACTCGCTGCATTTGGCGTTCTGGCTCGCGGCGCTGGCCGCGGCCATCGGCATCTCTATTGCCTTGTTCATCCCCAGCGGCGGGCGCACGCCGAAGGCAGACAACAACGTCGAAGAGACCATGGTGCATGGCCGGGTCATCATGTCCGCTGCCGGCGGTACCCAGCGTCCGGCCATTGTGACCTTTGTGCGCCAGGACGGCGTCCCCGGTGACTGGGCGCGCACCGACCATGAGGGGCTTTTCACCGCGGCGCTGCCCGGACCAGGACGTTATCTCGTGGTCGCCAACGCCGCAGGCTGGGTGCCAAATTCCCAGCTGGTGACTTTCTCCGGCGGAACCACGGAGCACAATGTGGAACTGCACGATACGCTTTCGCTCAGTGGCGTGGTGGCTACCGGCAATATGGCCGTGACCGGGGCCCTGGTCAGCCTGAGTGCCGGAGCCGGCGACTTCATCGCCGCGACCCACACCGACGGGCGCGGGAGTTACACCTTGGATCTGCCTCCGGTGGGAACCTACGTTTTAACCGCCGCGTCACCGCACTGTGACACCGCCACTTCGGTCAAGCTCATTCTGCGGGCGCGGACCGAGCGTGTGGATATCGAGTTGCCAGCATGAGCGCCGTCGATGGCCGGGGACGCATCCGGCAAGCGGCATCGGCCTTGTTCGGCGAGCGCGGATTTCATGATGTTACGGTGCGCGAGATCGCCGAGGCCGCCCAGGTCTCCCCCGCCTTGGTGATCAAGCTCTTCGGTTCCAAGGCCGAGCTGTACACCGTAGCCAGCACCATCACCGTTCCGCTGGCAGACCTGGACCTGCCCCGCGAACGCCTGGGCCGGGCGCTGGTGCAGCAGATCCTCAACCGGCGTGATGCCGCGGTGGTTGATCCATGGGAGACCCTGGTCCCGCGGATCAGGCAATCGCCCACACCGGAGGTAACCCAGCGCGAGCTGCGCGAGACCTATCTGGCCGGGTTGGCAAGGACCATCGCAGATACCACCGCCGACCGCCGCCATGCCTCGGCCGTGGCCTGCCAGCTGCTGGGCCTGGCCGAGGGCATTCGAGTCCTAGGCTATTTCGCGGCCGAGGATTTCGATTCCGACGAGGTCGTCGAGCAGTATGCGGCGGCGGTCCAACTGCACATCGACCGGGCTGGCGCCTCCGGCTAGCGCACCCTTGGCTCTCACCGGCGTCCGCTCACCAGGCCTCGTGCGGGCTCAGTTTGCTGGCTGCCATCGAGGCGCCGAGGATGATGGTGCGCATGAAGCGCTCGGCGGCCTCGATGAGCAGCCGTTCCCCGTCATCCACCGCTTCTTGCAGGGTCATCGGGATCGGCACGATCGAGGCAATCGCATCGATGCCGATGTCGTGGACGTCGCGGCAGCCGCGCCCCAGCGTTCCGGCGAGAGCCACCACCGGCACTCCTTGCAGGCCGGCACGGCGCGCGACCTCCGCGGGAACCTTGCCCTTAGGCGTCTGAAAATCGATGGCGCCCTCGGCGGTGATCACCAGGTCCGCTCCGCGCAGCATCGAATCGAGGTCGATTCCGGCCAGCCCGGAGTCGAGGATCGCTTCGAAGCGGGGCAGCAGCACCGCTCCCACTGCGGCGAGTCCGGCGCCCAGCCCTCCCGAGGCCCCGGTGCCCGGCGCGGTCGCGAAGTCGGTCTCACGCGCCGAGGCAAGCGCATCGCGGCGCAGCACCGCGGCCCAGCGCTCAAAACCAGTGGACATTGCCTCGACCTGCTGAGGCGTCGCGCCCTTTTGCGGGCCGAAGACTCGGGCCACGCCGCGCGGCCCGGTCAGGATGTTGTGCTGATTGAGCGCAAGCGTGATCTGCACGGTTCCGGCGGCGAGCGCCGGGTGCAGCCCGGCTAAATCAAGCCGGTCGATGCGTCCGAGCTGATTTCCTCCGGCGGTGAGCTCCCGGCCTTTTCCATCTAGGATCCGTGCCCCGAGCGCCTGCAGCGCCCCCATGCCGCCGTCGGAGGTTCCGGAATCTCCGCATCCGACAAGCACCTTGGTCGCGCCCGCGTCGATTGCCGCGGCGATCAGTTCGCCGACGCCGTAGCTGGTGGTGGTTCCCGGGTCGCGCTGGGCCCGGGGAACGAGCCGCAGACCGGCCGCGGCGGCCATCTCCACGACGGCGGTGCCGGCGGATTCTCCGCCGAGCATCGCATAGTGAGAGCCGACCTTTTGCCCTACCGGTCCGGTGACGACCGCTGGGACGAGATGGCCGCCGGTGGCGCGGGCAAGGGTTTCGGCGGTCCCTTCCCCGCCATCGGCGATCGGGACGGCCTTGACCACTGCCCCGGGCAAGGCGCGGCGCACGCCGGCGCCGATTGCCGCGGCGACGGCCGAGGCGTCGAGGGATTCCTTGAATCCGGAGGGGGCAACCAGGATGCGTTGCGGCAATGCGTGAACCATGAGGATGAGTCCTTTTAATGTGATTAGGTGTAGGCAATGGTTGTTGGGTCAGCGATCTCAGGTGAACAGCGGCAGGCCCATGGCCGGCCAGATCCAGAAGGAGAACACTAGGATCAGGGCGACCATGACCGGTCCCAGCACCGCGCTGAGCCGCAGCAGGTCCGCGGGTTGATAGCTGTCCACACCTTCGATATCGGAAAACAAGTTGACGGGCTTCGCGCTGCTGGTGAGCGTGTGGCAGAAACCTGCGGCGGCAGTGGAGGCGAAAGCGATAGCCACCGCGTCCACCCCCACACCCGGGGCAAGCGAAACGACCAGCGGAATCAGCACCGCCGAGCGCGCCGAACGGGACTGGATCACCAGGTGGGCCGCGGCGGATACGACCACCACCACGATGGTGAACACCCACGGGGCGGCGGCTCCCAGCCCCTCGACCGGTCCAAGCACGCTGCGTGCCAGCCAGTCGGCGGCGCCGGTGCGGGCCAGCGCGGTGCCCAGGGTCAGCGTGGCGGCCATGAAGATCAGCATTGACCACGGCACCGCCTTCAGCGCCTTGGCCAGGCCCACCGAGCCGAAGCCCGGACTGGCCACGAGCAAGGATCCGAGCAGAGCCACAACGGCCGGGTGCAAGTGGTGCAATGGTTCGGTGCACCAGAGCACCACCACCGCGGATACCAGCAAGGCGGCGCGCGATTGCCCGACGCTCAGCGGTCCGGTCAGCGGTACCAGGGAATGCTCTTGGAGCTGCCCAATGCTCACCTCCAGCGCTTGGCGGCGATCCGAGCCGCGGGTGAAGAGCCATAGCACCAGTTCCGCGCACAGATGCGAGGAGACGAAGGCCAGCGGCAGCCCGTAGAGCAGCCAACCTGCGAATGAGAAGTCCTGATAGCCGGAGGTGGCGAGGATCTGGCTGGTGATCAGATGCGCCCCGGCCCCCAAATACGAGGCGACCGCAGAAAGCAGGATGACCGAGGGGAAGAGCAGCGACAGGGCCAGGACAACCCTCGGGCGGGCGGCAAGCACCTTGGCCAAGGCCATGAAGACGGGAATTGCCAGCGCCGCCCGGCCCGAGGTGGAAGGCACCGCGAATGCGGTGGCCACCAGTGCACCGGTGGTCAGGTGCATCAACTGTCTCGGGTTGCGGGCTCCGACAGCGATCCAGGCGGCGGCGCGGGTGGCCAAACCAGTTGCCGTGATTCCGGCGGCAATCACGAACGCGGCCAACAGCAGCCAGATGGTGTCTTCACCCAGCGAGGCGAAGAGGACGTCCTCGGGCAGCACGCCCATGAGCACCAGCACCAAGGCCGCGCCGAGAGCGACATAGGTGTCCCCGACCGGGGAGAAGACCCATAGCCAGATCGCGACGGCGAAGACCGCCAGGGTCAGTGCGCCCTGGGACGGCAGCGCGGTCGCCGTTCCCGCCGCGGAGCCAAAAGCCCCGAAGGCGCACCAGACCAGAAAGGCGGCGAGCAGCATCGCGGCCAGCAACCCGCTGGCGCGCCGGTGGTTCCAGCGCCGCCGCGGGGCGCGTTGTGCCGGTCCAACGGCAGCCGCCGGCTGCGGTGCGTCGGTGCTGTAGCGGAATCCGGTATCCCTAGTGCGTTGTCTCGTGCTCATGACTCGGCTCCCAGAGTGCTCGCCATGCGCTCGGCGAAGTTCTCCTCGGAGCCTGCTTCCGGAGCCAAAGCCAGTCGCGGTAGCGAGAGGCCGAAGCGGGCTCCGGCGCCTGGGCCGGATTCGACCCACGCGGTCCCCCGATGCGCTTGGGCTACCGCCTTGACCACGGCCAGCCCAAGGCCCATGCCCGGTTCCTGGTCAGTGCCGGTGCCCCCGCTGCGATAGGTATCAAGCAATGCGCGGGCCACCTCGGAATCCAAGCCCGGGCCGTCATTGGCCACCCAGAAGCTGACTGACTGTTCATCGGCGGCGGAGCCCAGTCGAATGGTGTCCCCGTGGTCCGTGTGCGCGACGGCGTTCTGGATCAGTTGGCGCAAGGCATCGGTGATGCGCTCCGGGTCAAGCCACGCCTCGGCGCGAGCCGACTGCTCGATGCGGAAATGCCGTTGCAGGTAGGTGTCCGATTGCGCTGCCTCGGCGGCAATATCCGCGGTGACCTCGCCCACGGCCACCAGCCGCGGCCTGACGAAATCCGGGTGGCCGCTGTGTGCAAGTACGTCGAGGTCGGCGAGGGTTTGACCCATCTGCGAGATGAGCTCCTGCGCCCCGCAAGCGATGTCGGCGCGTTGCACCGCGGGCAGGTCTTCACGGACCAGTTCGTGCAGCGTCGCCGCGAGCCGACGTTGCGGTTCGTTGAGATGCTCGCGCGCTTCGGCGATGAAGTGCCGCTGGGCCAGATGGGAGGACTCGACCCGGTCGAGCATTGCGTTGAGCGTCTGGGCCAGCTGCGCCAGGTCGTCGCGCCCGGACACCGGGATGCGGGCCGAAAGGTCATGCGCCGTAATGGCTGCAGAGGTCTCGCGCACGGTGCAGATCGGGCGCATGATTTGACCTGCCACTAGCCAGGAGATCCCCGCGGTCAGCGCCAACCCTCCGGCGGCCACCGCGAACAGGAGCACCGCCTGCCGGTTGGCTTCTTCCTGCGCGCCGGAGGTGAACTGTGCGACGACCAGCTGGGCTTGTTGCATCGGGCCGGACCGGTTCGCGGTAGCGGCTTCCTCGGCTACCGCCTTGGCCCAGCGCACGGTGCCGTACTTGGTTTCATACACCGCCGAGGTCCGCGAATCTTCGAGGATCCGAGCCAGCAGCTGCGCATCCGCGGCCAGCACAACACCGGTCTGGTCCAAGGCGCCGTGCGCGCTGAACACGCGGCCGTTGGCCTGGCCGACAATTGCTTCGCCCGCCATGGGCTGCTGCCGGGCGAGATAACGTTCGAGCAGTTCGTCCATCGAGGCGAAGGGGCGCGCGGTCTGCGGATCCAGCCCCTCGGCGGCGAAGGTCCTGAATTCCTCGATCTCCTGGGTGATGCCCACATTGGCCGCCTCGGCGACCTGCCCGGACATGATCGAACGCATGGTGACCGTCACCGCGAGCAAGGCCAGCGCCGTGGTGAGAACGATCCAGCCGACAATCCGCAACCGGGCCGAGACCTTGGACCCCTGCTGCTCAGCAGATTCAGCCATCCTTGCCACCGCGTTCCGGCTGCGCGCTGGGCAGCGCAGTTTGCGGTCGCACGTCCAGTTGAACCACGATCGGCTGCTGGTGCGGAGTCGGCGGACTTGCGGAGTCGGCCAGCGCTTGGCTGGCGCTTGCCAGCCCGGCGGGAACGGCCAGGACAGCAAGGATGAGAAGTATGCGACGGATCATGCTTCTACATTAGAAAACCCTTGTGAGACACAAATTAAGTACTGGTGAGAGGTTTATGATTCGTCGATGAGAAGAATATGAGAAGGTGAGAAAGTACCTTACGGGCTCCCGATCACGGTCTGCGCGACGGTGAGTTCGATGGCTCCGGCGTGGGGGCGCCTACCGGCTTGCGGCGCACAAGGCACGGGCTGCGCCGCATGGTCTTTTCTTGCGGCACAGCCCGTGCCTTCGCGTTGGAGCTCGTTGTTGCGGTTCGACTATTTGGTCTCCCAGAGTCCCGCTTCGTCGTCGAAGGACAGAGTTTCGGTGACGCGGATCTTCGCGTCATCGAGCGCATCGGCCGGTACATCGAAGACGACCTGGTAGGTTCCCTTGCCGCCCTTGGTCAGCGTAGGCACATCCATGGCTGGTTTCGGAGCCATGGCCATGGAGCTAGAGGTGCTGTAGATGCGCGAATCGGAGCCAACCAGCTCTGGAGACAGGTCAAGCCAGGCGTCGCCTTCTTCCTCGCCGTTGTACACCACGGAAAGATCTACGAGGACATATTGCCCCTCGGCCTTTTCATTGAATGTGTTGGCCTTGGCCATGGCCTCGTCGGCTTCGAGGTTCACGGAACTGACGTTGACCGAATATTCACCGATAGTGGCCGCCTCACCCAGCTTGAGCACCTGAGACTCATCTGCCGCCTGCTCGATGACCTTCTCCGGAGCCGCGACCTCTCCGTCCGCGGCGTCATCGATGGCAGCCGAGACACCGTCCAAGGCCTTGACGTAGGCGGACTGGGTGACGAAGACCAGCACGATGGCAACGATGGCGATCACGCTAGAGGCGATCCCCAGCCCCTTGCTGCCGCGCCGCTTCGCGGCGATGGCGAGTGAGATGATGCCGAGGATCAGGGCGACAAAACCTAGAACCGCGGCGAAGTTGTTCACGATCGGGACCCAGCACAGGGTCAGGGCAACGATGGCAATGACCAGTGCGGCAATTCCCAGCCCCTTGCCGGCAGTGGACTTTGCGGGTGGGAGCTGCGAGTGCGGTGCAGGCTCCAGTGGAGTTCCAGCAGACATGAATATTTCCTCAAGTGATGACGGCGCTTAGCCAGCGCCTAAGTGAAACCGGCTCATACCCCATGGTCGTGATCCGGATTGAATCTTGCTTGATCCATCAACGACACTACGAGGACGCTCCGACACTTTAGCCTCACAGTAAATTTTCAGCTCCCGAGAAGTTCCGCCCCTGCCTCGGCTTAGCTCGCGCTTCCGGCAAAGGACTGCCCCTCGATTTCAAGTTGACCATGTAGTCGAAGGGCAGTCCTCTGGGCTCTCAGTAACCGGAAGCAGCCTGCCGGTACTGGCGGAGGACCCGGCTGTCCGGTTCGCTTGTCGCCAGCAGGGCCTCATTGGTTGGCCAGAGCGGCAATACTCCGCTTAACACTCCCGCCGCCTGGCGCGCTGCCCCATCGGCAACGTACTCCCCGGGTTCCGGAACGCTTACCGGCAGGCCCAGCACACTGGCCGAAATTTCCTGCAGTGCAACCGAACGCGCCGCCCCACCGACCAGCACAATACGCTCGGCCAGCACCCCCAAGTCCGTCAGTGCCTTCAGCCCGTCCGCCAGCGAACAGATAATCCCCTCGAAGGCGGCTCGAGCCAGATTCTGGGCGGTGAAGTTCTCCAAGGTCAGCCCGTGCAGCGAGCCTGTAGCGTCGGGCAGATTAGGGGTTCGTTCCCCCTCAAAGTAAGGGATCAGGCTCAAACCTTCGGCACCGGCAGGCGCGGTCAATGCCAGCTGGGACAGTTGCGGAAGATCGACTTTCAGCAGCGCCGCCGTCGCATCCAGCACGCGGGAGGCATTCAAGGTGCAAGCCAGTGGCAGGTAGCTGCCGGTGGCATCGGCGAATCCGGCCACCAGCCCCGAACGATCCCCGGTAGGCTGGTCGGACACGGTGAATACCGTCCCGGAGGTGCCAACCGAGATCACCACGGTGCCCAGCGTGGCGTTCACGCCTAATCCCGCTCCGGCGTTATCGCCGCAGCCGGGGCCGATCAGCATTCCAGCTGAGGTCAACTGTCCGACTTCCAATGGCCCCAGGACCTTTGGCAGGACCGGCACATGCCCCAGAGTGCGTTCGAGCACCTCTGGCAGATACTCGCCGGTGCTCGGTGACCAGTACCCGGTTCCCGAGGCATCCGAACGGTCGGTGCGCAACGCGGCTAGGCCTTCGGCACCGCTGCCTGGGCCAAATCCTGCCAGGCGCCAGCTGAGCCAATCGTGAGGTAGGCATACCGCGGCAGTGCGCGCGGCGTTCCCTGGTTCCGCGGTAGCCAGCCACAACAGCTTGGTCGCGGTGAGCGAGGCCACCGGGATGGTTCCAATGCTTCGCGCCCAATAGTCGGCGCCGAATTCTTCGACGAGCTGCCGAGCTGCGCCCGCCGAGCGAGTGTCGTTCCACAGCAGGGCGGGACGAACTACCGCGCCGTCGGCGTCGAGGCAAACCATGCCATGTTGCTGGCCTGCCACCGAAATAGCCGAGACATCCTCCAGGCCGCCGGCCTCTTCGATGGCTTGCTGCAGTGCCGTCCACCAGTGCTCTGGGTCGATCTCGGTGCCCGATGGATGGCGCGCGGAGCCCTGTCGGATCAGGGCTCCGGAACCGGCGTCACGAATGACGACCTTACAAGATTGGGTGGAGCTATCCACTCCGGCAACCAGCTGCATTTAGGTAACTTTCGGGCTTGGGATGAATAACAGCGCCGCGTCCCCGGATCTGGCAACAGAACCGGGGACGCGGTCAAACTTTTCTTGTAAAAACCTCAGGCTTAGCGTGCGCCCATCAGGTGTTCCAAGGCCAGCTGGTTCAAGCGGATGAACCCGAAGGAACGCTCGGCGGCAGCGTCTGCATCAAAGCCTTCGAATGCCGACGTATCCGCCAGCAGATCCGCGGTGGTTTCGCCGGCGGCCAGAGTGCTTTCGCCCAGCTCGAAGACGCCTGCGGTCTTCAGCGCTTCCCGCACCTCTGGGTTGGCGCGGAATGCGGTAGCGCGTTCCTTGAGCAACAAGTACATGGACATATTCGCCTTGGCGGAGTCCCATACCCCGTCATAGCCGTCGGTTCGCGATGGCTTGTAGTCGAAGTGGCGTGGACCGTTGTAGGTTGGCCCGCCGTTCGGGAATCCATTTTCAAGCAGGTCGACAGTGAAGAAGGCGCTGGTGAGATCGCCGTGGCCGAAGACGAGGTCCTGGTCGTACTTGATTCCGCGCTGTCCGTTGAGGTCGATGTGGAACAGCTTTTCTGCCCAAAGCGCCTGCGCGATGCCGTGCGTGAAGTTCAATCCTGCCATCTGTTCATGGCCGGTTTCCGGGTTAACGCCTACGATATCGCCGTGCTCAAGCTCGGCAATGAAAGCCAGCGCGTGGCCTACCGTGGGCAGGAAGATGTCACCGCGTGGCTCGTTTGGCTTAGGTTCCAGCGCAAGGCGCAGCCCGTAGTTCTTTTCCTTGATATAGGCGGCGACGGTATCAACGCCTTCCTTCATGCGATCGAGCGAAGATGCCAGATCCTTGGATCCGTCGTATTCGCTGCCTTCGCGGCCACCCCACATGACAAAGGTTTCGGCACCCATCTCGGCAGCGAGATCAATGTTTTCCAACACCTTGCGCAAGGCATAGCGGCGAATGGAGCGATCGTTGGAAGTGAAGCCGCCGTCCTTGAAGACCGGATGGCTGAACAGGTTGGTGGTAACCATTGGGACCTTCAAACCGGTCGTTTCCAAGGCGCCACGGAAATCCTTGAGGATGCTCTCGCGTTCTGCTGCCGTTGCATCAAACGGGATCAGGTCGTTGTCGTGGAAGGTAATACCGTAAGCACCCAGCTCGCTGAGCCGATTGACCGCTTCGACCGGGTTGAGTGCCTGGCGGGTTGGCGTGCCGAACGGATCGTTCCCGGTCCATCCCACCGTCCATAGGCCAAAGGTGAAACGGTCTGCTGGCGTTGGTTGCAAAGTCATGCGTACTCCTGAATGATTTGTAGTTAGCAACAACTTATTGCAGAACGATCCTCAGAGTCAAGGAAAATTTCCCCCTCATTCGCGAATAAACGAAATTGGCAGAGTTCCTCCACCAAGTAAAACAAGGGGTATAGACTTGATGTAGCGCCCTAACTCCTATAAGTTTACGTTTACAACTTATGGGAATTTTGATTGTCCATTTCCTTGAAACGCGGCAATCTTCTGCCGCGCCCGTGCCGCATGGCATCCCATCGTCACGTCACGTGGGTTGCAGGCGCAAGAACGGTCATTGGGAGCGGCAACGTAGTTGATAAAATGGCGAAAGTTTGAAGATGTTCCAACGACTGACAAGACGGACGCCACTGGTGCTCGTGGCTCGTTACCCCTGCCCAGCCGGTTGAATTTATGGCACTCGGTCGCTGGCCGCCGTTGCTCATCCATCAGCTAGCCAGCTCAGCCTAAGAATGAAGAATTGAAGGACACTAGATGACGGCCTCACCCCGTGCGTCCAAGGCGGTGCAGAGCCCTGAAACCATGCGGCGCAATAATCTGTCTGTCATTCTCACCTTGTTGCACCGCGAAGGCAGGCTATCGCGTGCCCAACTTACCGAGCGCACCGGTTTTAACCGTTCCACGGTCGGCGCACTAGTCGCCGAACTTTGCGAGCTGGGGCTGGTCTTCGAAAGCGAGCCACAAGCAGCTGGCAGGGCTGGCCGGCCCAGCCCGCTCGTTCATCCCAACGACAAAGTCGTCGCGGTCGCCATCAACCCGGACATCGATGCCGTGCATGTTGGGCTTGTCGGGCTCGGCGGCAAGGTCCATCGCAGAATTCGCTATGAAGCCGCCGCGAAACCGACTCCTGTTGAAACCGCCAACATCAGCAAGGCAATTCTTGACGGCATGCGCGCGGATATCGATGTGCTGGATCGCATCGTCGCCGTGGGCGTAGCGGTGCCCGCTCTGGTGCAAGACAGCGACGGAAAGATCCTCCTCGCACCGCACCTGCAATGGGCGAATGAATCCTTGTCGTCATTGCTGGAACCCGCGCTCGGACTTCCGGTACTCGTAGGAAACGACGCAACCCTAGGCTCCGTTGCCGAAAGCATTCACGGTGCCGCGCAAGGTTACGCCAATGTGCTCTATCTCAATGGAAGCGCCAGTGGCATTGGCGGCGGCATTCTCACCGGCGGTGCCCCGCTTCGTGGAGCCTCGGGCTTTGCCGGAGAACTGGGGCATACCTTGGTCAGAACCGGCGGGGTCCTCTGCCATTGCGGGCGCCGAGGTTGCCTCGATGCCGAGGTGCGGGTTGAAAGTCTCTTGGATATCCTCCAGTTCGACAGCGCCGACCTAGACTCTCTTGAGCAGGCAATTGCCGGCAATGAGTCCGCGCAGCTTCACCAAGAAATCGACCGGCAGATTGATCTGCTGTCCGTGGCGCTTACCAATTTCGTTAATATATTCAACCCAGAAATGATCGTCCTTGGCGGTTTCTTGGGAACCATCTACGCAATGCGCGCCGAACGGTTGACCGATGCGGTCTCCAGCGGCCCCATTGCAGGGCTAGGCCGCGAGGTCAGAATCAGAAAGGCTGTGCTGGGTTCGGATCTATTGCTCATTGGCGCCGCCGAATTGGCATTCGCCCAATTGCTTTCGGACCCAGCCGGGTACAGGGCCGCAGACCAGACGCCCTAGCGGTTTGCCTGCCGCTGCCCGTAGCCTCGGGCCGACAATGCCGCGGTCAGCTGGTCAACAGTTGGCGCACCTTGCAGGCCATCCGGCGTCGGATAGATGCGGCAAGCGAGTTCGCGCGTAGTCGCCGCCGGAAAAAGATCAATGCCTCCTGCAATGATCGTTGGGGAACCGGCAAAACCAGTGCCAAGCGTCTCGGCGCTTGTTTTCAAAACGTGTTGCAGTATCGGCGTATTCCTGACTCCGAGTGCTTCGAGGGCAGCGCCCAGTCGCTCGGCCGCAAGGGCGGAGTTGGGGCAATTCTCGATAACCAACAATTCGATGCGCATACGTACATTCTCCTCGAAGGATCCAGAGATCCAGGAAGTTCTGGATTCGCTATCCCGGCTGCTGCTCGGCTAAGCGATGCGGGGATTCACGGTGCTCAACCGCTTAACCCAGCGACACGCTGAGATGAAAACAATTCCTAGCCAGCGCAGTTGCTGTTGCAGAATTCAAGTATGGGCACCAACGACGAAATCGATCATGGCCGCGACACGCTACGCTACGTCAGGCTAGCTCTGCTGGTCCTACCGCTTTTACTGGTTGTTGCCATCGTGATTTATGGGCTTTTAAACGGAAAAGTTGAAGACTCGATCAGTTCCTACTACTTGGGACCTAGCCGGGACCTATTCGTCGCAATGCTTGTCGCCACCGGAGTAATGCTCGTAGTTTACAAAGGCGCGCCCCTGGAGGACTATGCCCTGAACCTTGCCGGTTTCTACGCGATATTTGTAGCCTTGGTTCCAACCCGGCTGGGCGAGACGCTCTCCACGCTGACCCCGCACGGTCAACTACAGCTGATCCGCTCCGTGCAAATATCGGTGTTTGCCGTCCTCGTGGTTTCCGCGGTATTTGTCTGGCTTGAATGGAAAACTAGCAAGTGGTCGCCGCGCTCGTTGCACTTCAGCACGCTCAGTAAAACTTTGACCCTCGTCAGTACCGTGCTGCTGATCGCGTTTATCGGCTTGCTGTTGTGGCGCAGCATCGAAGGCACAGACTTTGCCGGTGTTCACTATGCTGCCGCGTTTCTATTGATTATCAGCATGGGAGTAGCCATCGCCAGCCATCTGGGGCGCGAAGACCTCTGCGACACCGATACCAGCGGTGGGCGTTCAACCCAGTACGCCGTCTTGCTGGTACTCATGGCTTTGGGCATCGTCGGATGGCTCGTGCTTACCCTCATGGGCGTAGCGCAGGCGCTATTTATCATCGAGTGGTACGAGATCGGCCTCTTCACCTATTTCTGGTATTTGGAATCTCGAAGACTGTGGAACCACCCCGCGCAGGCATAGGCCCCAACAGTGGATCCCTTTAGCGCCCTAGGCGGGCGTGAGGCTTCAAACATCCGGCAGGAATACTCAAAGGCAAAGGCCCCGATTCTCGCAATGAGAACCGGGGCCTTTTGAAAGCTCCTCCAACTGGACTTGAACCAGTAACCCTTCGATTAACAGTCGAATGCTCTGCCAATTGAGCTATGGAGGAATGCAACGAGATATAACTTTACCCGACGCTCAACCAAAAACCAAAACTGGCCGCTCAGGTCCCACGGAGGATTCGGCGACGCATCTCAAGTTCCATAAGTTCGCGGTTGATCTGGGTGTATTCCTCCCCTTCGGGTTCCATTTCGGCCCGCTGCAACCGGCCAATGAGCTCGGCTTTGCGATGTGTGATTTGAAGCTCAATCAGCCCATTGATGATGTCTGAACAATAGCGGGACAAGTTGTGCTCATCGGAGGCCGGAATGCTGGTCACCGCAAGCTCGGAGACGAAAGAACGCAACTGTTCGGGCACCTCATCACGAATCACCTCGACCCACGACGATGCCGAAGCGCCTACCGCACTGGCAGCCACCACCCCGTCGTGTACGGCAGCGTGCGCCGGAGCCATGAAGCGGGCCTCGTAAAAGGCTTGCCACTGCTCTTCACTGAGCCGGTGAGGTTGCTGAATGACAACTTCCAGCGCCTGACGCTCCAAACGCATCACCGGATCACGCTTGTCGGGACGTTCGAAGGCGTTGCCGGGCTGCTCTTGCGCCTCCCCCGCAGCCTGGGCGCTACCGGCGGCCGCCTGGGTGTTCTTAGGCAGCCGGGCGCGTTTGATGGAGGCGGCAACCGAACGGTTCACGTCTTCATTGTTCATGCCCAGCCAGCCGGCCAGTTCACGCGCGTAGGCCGGACGGATCGACGAGTCACGAATCTGCGCGAGGATCGGTGCGGTCTGCCGCAGGGCCTGCACACGGCCTTCAACGGTGTCCAGATTGAACTTCTTCAGCTCCGCGCGGATCGCGAACTCGAACAGCGGGCGCTTGAGCTCGATCAGTTCACGCACCGCTTCATCCCCGCGATGCAAACGCAGATCGCAGGGATCCGCACCGGTCGGCTCAACGCACACATAGGTTTGCGCGATAAAACGCTGGTCTTCTTCGAAGGCACGCAAAGCCGCCTTCTGCCCGGCGGCATCGCCGTCAAAGGTGAAGATCACTTCGCCACCGGTACCGTCATCCTGCAAAAGCCGCCTGGCGATCTTGATGTGGTCGGTGCCGAAGGCGGTGCCACAGGTCGCCACCGCCGTGGTGATCCCCGCAAGGTGGCAGGCCATCACGTCGGTGTAGCCTTCGACAACGACGATTTGTCTGGTCTTGGAAATCTGTTTTTTAGCCAGATCCAGCCCGTAGAGCACCTGCGATTTCTTATACAACTGGGTCTCGGGGGTGTTCAGGTATTTAGGGCCCTGATCATCCTCGTAGAGTTTGCGCGCGCCGAAGCCAATCGTGGCACCTGACAGGTCGCGGATGGGCCATACCAGTCGGCCACGGAACCGGTCGTAGATCCCGCGGTTGCCTTCCGAGAACATGCCGGTGAGTTTGAGTTCCTCGTCGGCAAAACCCTTTGAACGCAGGTGCTTGAGCAGCGCGTCCCACCCCTTGGGTGCGTACCCCACGGAGAAATCGGCTGCCGCCTGAGGCTCGAAGCCGCGCCCGTTCAGGAATTCTCGAGCGGTTTGCGCCTCGTCGCTGGCTAGCTGGGTGCGGAAGAATTCCTCGGCCACCTTATGGGCGTCGACCAGTCGCTGGCGCTTACCGTATTCTTCGCGGCGGGGCCCGGTTCCGCCATCCTCATAATGCAGCTCGTAGTTGATGCGAGCCGCCAGGGATTCAACGGTCTCGGTGAATGAAGAGTGGTCCATCTTCTGGATGAACGCAATCACGTCCCCGGACTCGCCACAGCCGAAGCAGTGGAAGGTTCCCAGCTGAGGGCGGATATGGAAGGAAGGACTGCGTTCATCGTGGAACGGGCACAGGCCCTTGTAGGAGCCCACGCCCGCGGATTTGAGCGTGACATAGGATTCGACGACCTCACGAAGGTCGATGCGGTTACGCACCTCGTCGATGTCTTCTCGTTTAATCAGCCCTGCCATGTTTCCCATTCTAAGAAGTTGCGCGCCGCCTAGGCTGCGCGCGTCACGGGCTGTGCATGATGCTCAGCCTAGAAAAGCTTCGGTTCGAAACTCTCGCCCTTGACCAGCGCCGTGTGCCATTCCAGGGCCGAAGCGTCGGTCAACGAGGCGACCTGATCGATGATCACCCGCAAACGTTCATGCGAGTCCGCCGCGTCCTTGTAGTCGGCGGCGAAGATGGAATCGAGGTATTTGTCTTCCTTATCGGATAACAACTCCACCAGGTCGGTGAGTATTTCCCGCTGCCGCGCATAGATTGGCTGGCGCTCTTCGTTGGTCATCACGAAGTTCGCGGCAATCCCCTTCATCACCGCGATCTCGTGTTCGGTTTCCTCGGGAACGATCAGCTGTGCGTTGTACCGGGTCAGGCTTCCCTGCCCGTACTCGCTGCGCGTGGCGTCCATGGCCGCCTGGCAGAACCGTCCGATGAATTGGCTGGTCATATCCTTGAGCGCCGCTCGTGCCCGGCGTGAGCCGTCGGCGTGCGATACCCACTCGGCCGAGGCTTCCAGGCGAGCCAATGCCGCCTCGATATCTGACTCGTTCGTGGTGGGCAGGTACCAGTCCTTGGTCACTTGCAGGGCGCGGTCCCTTTGCGCGGATTCGAGCAGCCAGCGCAGTTGCAGGCGCCCTCCGACTATCGCGTCTTCCACGTCATGCACCGAGTAAGAGATGTCATCGGCCAGATCCATGACTTGGCCTTCCATGCACACCTGGCCGAGCACCGAATCCGGGCCGCTGCGCAGCCAGTCGAAGACCGGCCGGTCATCGGTATAGACGCCGAATTTCTTCGTCTTCTTCCCGTTTCGCATCGGCGCATCTTCACGCAGCCAAGGGTACTTGCACGAGGCGTCCAAGGCAGCTCGTGAAAGGTTCAGCCCGGCCGAATGGCCGTTATGACGGAAGGTCTTGGTCTCCAGCCGAGTGAGCAGGCGCAGGGTCTGCGCATTGCCTTCGAAACCACCGATGTCCTTGGACAGCTTGTTCAAGGCTTTCTCACCGTTGTGGCCGAAGGGCGGGTGGCCTAGGTCGTGGGCCAGGCACGCGGTGTCTACGATGTCGGGATCGCAGCCCAAGGCGGCCCCGAGTTCGCGTCCCACCTGCGCCACTTCCAGGGAGTGGGTCAGCCTGGTCCGCACGAAATCGTTCAGCGTGGGTGAGACCACCTGGGTTTTGGCGCCCAGCCGGCGCAGCGCCGAGGAGTGCAAAACCCGGGCGCGATCACGTGCGAACGCGGTGCGATACGACTTCTTAGCCGGTTCGGGCACCCAACGTTCCTGATCAGCTTCGGTATATCCGTTGATCTCGGTCATATAAAGAGTCTAGTGACTTTTTGGGTCACTCGTTCACTTATCCACCGGAGATGTCTAACTCAGCTGCCTTGATCATGACCCGATGCTCATCGGACATCTCACGCGAGCTCAGCCAGCCGTCTGGCAGGTGGGTTTTCTTCGGCGTTCCGGCACGTCCACGGGTCCCCTCGGCGGCAGAGCCCGGGTAGCCCAAATCCAGATCGAGTTCATTCAGCAGTTCGCGCAGGCGCTCCAAGGACGGCACCTGGGCCAGCTGGGCGCGGATATCGCCGCCCACCGGATAGCCCTTGAAGTACCAGGCAATATGCTTGCGGATGTCGCGCATCCCCTTGCCTTCATCCTCGAAGTACTCGGCCAGCAGCTCTCCGTGGCGGTACACGGTGTCCGCCACTTCGCGCACGCCGGGGCGGAAACGCTGCGGCCGCCCTTCGAAAGCGGCCTGCAGATCGCCGAAAAGCCACGGGCGCCCCTGGCAGCCGCGGCCCACCACGATGCCGTCGACTCCGGTCTGCTCGACCATCTCGATGGCGTCTTCGGCACTGAAGATGTCTCCATTGCCCAGCACCGGAATATCCGGCAGGGCTTCGCGCAAGGTGGCGATGGCTTCCCAGTCGGCCTTTCCTGCGTAGTACTGGCGGGAGGTGCGGCCGTGCAGGGTGACTGCGGCGGCGCCGTGGTCACGAGCGATTTTGGCCGACTCGATGTACGTCAGGTGGTCCTCGTCGATGCCCTTGCGCATCTTGATGGTCAACGGCACCTCGCCCTTGGCGGCCTCGGAGGTGGCCGCTTCGATAATGGAGGTGAAAAGGTCCGTCTTCCACGGCAGCGCAGCGCCACCGCCCTTGCGGGTAACCTTCGGGACCGGGCAACCGAAATTCAGGTCGATATGGTCGGCGCGGTCTTCGTCGATGACCATGCGCACCGCGGCGCGCACGGTATTCGGGTCCACACCGTAAATCTGGATGGAGCGCAGCTCCTCATCCTCGTCGTGGGAGATGATGCGCATCGACTCGGCGTTTCGCTCCACCAGGGCGCGTGCGGTGACCATTTCGGTCACATACACGCCGCCACCGTATTCACGGCACAGTCGACGGAACGCTCGGTTGGTGATGCCAGCCATGGGGGCCAGGATCACCGGGGTTTCGATGGTGTGCTTGCCCAGCTGTAGCGGGGGCAGCTCAAGGGCCGGAACGTCGGTCGACTCGGTGGTTTGGGTAGCAGAAAGGATCGTCACACAACCATTATCTCAAACCCGAGCAAATCTCGGGTGAGATCTATATCAAATCGCAACCATGCGTAGCTGGATTATCTTATATCTAACAGGCAGAATTATGGGATGACAAGTAATTATTCGCGCGTACGGCTGTCATTGATAGCCCTTGGTGCGCTCTGTGTGGCATTGGTTATAGCCGCCCTGATCTCCGTTGCCCTGCGCCCCGCGGCCCCGTTGCTTGCCGAGAACACCCCGGAGGGCGCCGTCCAGCGCTACATCATGGCCATCGCCGACGCCGACATGGATACCGCGAAGAATTTCGTTCATAACGCTGCAGACAAGCAGCTCTGCGACCCCTTGTCTGCAGAGCTGCGCGACCCCGAGGTGAGCCTGATAAAAACCGTGATTACCGGCAACAGCGCCGAGGTCCACGTGACCTTCAACGATGACACCAGCGCTGTTTACGATTCCTTCTTCGGCATGTACGCGTACCAGGATTCCTTCCAGCTGACCCAGGTCGGCTCGGACTGGAAAATCCTGGTTGCCCCATGGCAGGTCAATATGTGCACCGACGAAGAAATGCTGGGGTACTAGCCATGAGCAACCCCACCACGCAACGGCCCAATCACGCGGTGGCCGGGCAAACGGTGACCAGCCTTCGCCAACTAATTCTGCACGGCTTGTTGTTCATTTTGCTCATGGTCCTCGGCTCGGGGCTTTCGACCCTGATCTCGATGCTCTTGCGTGGCTTCGTTCCGGCCTACAGCGGATCCACCGAACTCGCGGTGGGACTGTCTTTCACCTTGATCGCCGGCCCCCTCACCTGGCTGCTGTGGCGCACGGTCCGAAAAAACCTCCAACAGGTCAATCCGGTTGACGCCGCTATTTGGTCCTTGCAGGCCGCGGCCGTGTACGTGCTTGCCCTGGCAATGTCTTCAATATCCTTCCTCCGATTATTCGCCGAGCTGGTCGACCCCAGGAACGGCACCGGCTGGCAGTCGTTGCTGGGCGCAGGATTGGGCTGGGGCCTGGTTTTTGTGTGGCAGTACCGCTTGATCAATAGCCCGAAGTACGCACCCACAGAGCTCCCCTCGCTCGCTCCTGCGCTGGGTTCTGCCTACGCCCTGGTACTGGCCGGCATTTCGTCCGTGCACTTGGTGCAGCGTGCCGTCAGCGAGCTCCTTTCACCGCAGGAAATCCTGCTAGGAGCGCCCACCGCTCTCCCCCAGTTATTGGCGGCTGCAGTCTGGACGTTTGGCGCACTCCTCCTATGGTGGTGGCATTGGACAGTGCAGCGCGTGCACAGCATGGTTGATGATTTTACGGATTTCAGCTACGTCATCATCGGAATTTCTTTGCCCGCGGTGTTCTCGCTGCTCTGCGCGGCGGGGCTACTGTCCCTACTGCTCCCGCTACCCGTGGGGTCGGACACCTGGGTCGAGGACCTCACCATCGACGGCCCGCCATTAATCGCCGGGCTGCTGGTCAGTTTAATCGTGTGGATCTATCATCAGGCAAAATTGAACACACGCGGCACGTGGTCAGCGGAGGTTTCCCGGCAGATCGTTAGCGGCGCGGCACTGGCCATCGGCGCCAGCGGTTTGGGCATGGTCATCAACGCCCTTCTGGCCTCGCTCGCGGTTCCGTTCTCCACAGGCACCTCGGCATCGGTGCTCCGCGCCGGAATCGCGTTCCTGGTCGTCGGCGCGCTAGCTTGGGTGTTTTTCTTCCGCCCCATGGCACCTGCCAAACCGGCCTCCCGACGCGTCTACCTGGTGATGTTCTTCGGTTGCAGCGCACTGGTGGCCCTGATTTCGCTGCTTGTTGTTGGCTACCGAATCTTCGAATTCCTGCTGATTAACACCGGCTCGGGAAGCCTCTTGGAGATGATCCGAGCACCTTTCGGCTGGCTAGTTGCCACCGCGCTGGTTGCCACGTACCACTTCTTCTTGTGGCGTTCGGATCGCCAGCTGCTGAGCTCCATGTCCTCGGAGAATCTCCCGGCAGCCGAAATTCCACGCAGCCTGATGATCGTTGCGCCGCAAGGCTCCGATTACCTGCTCGAAGGACTGCGTCAACTGAAGCACATCCAACTTCACTGGGTGCCCTGCACAGGCACTGCTCCTGCGCAGGACGCCCTGGACCAGCTGCTCACTGAAGTCTCCACCCGAATCGATTCTGAAGCGTCCGGGCTGCTGGTAACCGTTGACTCTTCCGGCAAAGCGCAATTCGTCTCACTGGCCTGAGCCCAGACGCGACCCGAATAGGAAATTCCAGCCCCGGTTGCGACCTGCTTCTCCCCGCCATCGTGCCCTATTTCAGGGCACGATGGCGGTTTTTTATCTCAATGCAATTGCTCAGCGCCAGCCGATGGATCAAATAGAGCATTTCATGCACACCGCGTGAAGCGCGGTACGCCTGCCGCTCGAGCAAGGCGTTTCAGCGAAGTTAGTTAGGGCACCCAACACTGGGTCCTCCAACCCAAATTTCTTCATAGCTCGTCCATCATTCCAAGCCGGCGACCGGTTATTCGACCGAGGGGCCACGGGGTCCCCGTCGTAATCTTGCGATACTTCCGAATAAGAAGATGATACTGTTTTCTTTTGTGCCATCAGATAGGTGAGCATTACCTAACTCAAGAAGGTCTGATGCGAACTCCGACGCAGATCTCCGCAGAGCCCGAGGAATTAGTCCCAGGGGTCGAACCCGCTCCGGCGACCGATGAGGCCGTCGCGTCCCTGCCTGGCCTTGCTGCCCCCGAAGCAAATTCAACTGAAACCCGTACCGGTTTAGCTGCGAGCAATGCGACCCGCGCGGTTGGATTCGCGCTAGCACTCGCAGCGCTCGGCGTATCGGTGCTCTTGTCGCTCGCTGTTGGCGCTAAGTGGATTCCGGCCGTCGAGGTATTCCGGGGTTTAGCAGGCCTGGGCACCCAGGAAAATTTAGTGATACTCAACGAACTGCGCGTACCGCGTACGTTGGTCGGCCTCATGGCTGGGCTGGCGCTAGCCGTGGGCGGCGCGTTGATCCAGGCCTTGACCCGCAATCCGCTCGCTGACCCGGGAATTCTTGGTGTCAACGCGGGTGCCGCCTTCGCGGTTGTCCTTGCAGTTGCCGTATTCGGCATCGTCTCCATCGCCGATTACATCTGGTTCGCATTCGGTGGAGCAATCATCACCACGATGCTGGTGTATCTCATTGGCTCCCGTGGACGGTCCGGCGCTACACCGATCAAGCTGACCCTCTCGGGAGTTGCCTTGGGCGCCATGCTCGGCGGGATCTCAAGTGGCATCACGTTGCTGAACCCGGAGGCATTCGACCGGATGCGGTATTGGGGCGCCGGTACCTTGAACAACCGGACCTTGGATATGGTCTGGGTGATCCTGCCTTTTGTCGTGGCAGGATTATGCTTGGCCTTTTTCTGCACACGCTCGCTCAATGCGGTTTCGCTGGGTGAGGACATGGCCCGCGCGTTGGGAAGCAACGTCACGCGAACCCGCGTAGCGGTCATCGTTGCGGTGACATTGTTGTGCGGCGCCGCCACCGCGGCTGCCGGCCCCATCGGGTTCGTGGGGCTGATGGTTCCGCACATTGCCCGATGGATCGTCGGCGCGGATCAACGGTGGATTGTCCTCTATAGCCTGGCGTTGGGACCGGTGCTGCTTTTGGTCTCGGACGTCATCGGCCGCGTAGTTGCTCCGCCCGGCGAGTTGCAGGTCGGCATCGTGACGGCCTTCGTGGGCGCGCCGGTGCTGATCTGGCTGGTCCGCCGAAAGCAGGTCAGCGGGCTATGACCACCACTGGCAACACTCTCGCTTCCGCTCAACGCGTGGATTTCGGCCCAGGGCACACGGTGCTTTCATCGCCTGGCGGCCGCTTCTCGCTCCGCGTGCAGCGCCGTTCGATCATCGTCTGCGCGATCTTTATTGCGCTCGGTCTCGTGCTAGCGCTCTGGGCCCTAGCCACAGGCGAAATAACTTTCTCGGCCACAGAGCTTCTGCGTGCCCTGCTCGGCACCGGCAGCAGCTCGAGCGAGCTGGTGGTGCTCTCCTGGCGCTTGCCGCGGGTAGTCATGGCCCTGGCGCTTGGCGCGGCCTTGGGTATCAGCGGAGCGATTTTCCAGTCGCTGACTCGGAACCCTTTGGGCAGCCCGGACATCATCGGGTTCAACACCGGCGCATACACCGGCGCCTTGGCGGTTATTTTTCTCGCTGGCGGAGGATATTTTCAGATTGCCGCTGGGGCACTTCTCGGAGGCCTGCTGACGGCTGCGTTGGTATATCTCTTGGCTTATCGCCGCGGGTCCCAAGGTTTCCGGTTGATCATCGTCGGGATTGCGTTCAGCGCCATTCTCGCGTCGCTGAATACTTGGCTGATCCTGCGTGCCGGGCTCGAAGAAGCGATGTCCGCGGCCGTCTGGGGCGCCGGGTCGCTCAATGCGATGGGGTGGGAACACGCACAACCGGCGTTGCTCGCGGTCACCGTCTTTTTCATCGCCGCCGCCATGCTGGCCCCGCGGATGCACATGCTGGAGATGGGAGACGACGCTGCCAGCGCGTTGGGCATTCGAGTTGAGCCCGCCAGGCTCCTGCTGATGGTGGTCGGCGTCGGCTTCACCGCACTGGCCACGGCCGCCGCCGGGCCTATTTCGTTTATCGCCCTGGCCGCACCCCAAGTAGCCCGGCATTTAACGCGCAGCGCGGGAGTCCGCATGGGCTCATCGGCCATTCTCGGTGCGGTGCTCTTGCTTTTCAGCGACCTGATGGCCCAGCGCCTGGTTCCGGAGACCGCGCTACCGGTCGGCGTGGTCACGGTCAGCGTAGGCGGCATTTATTTGATCTGGCTCTTGCTCCGCGAGGCGAAAAGAAGTTGAAAGGCAATAAGTTGCAGATGAGAACAAGCCAGCCATCGGTTCGAGATCCCCAGCTCACCAATGCCCCTGGCCGTCTTGGGGAGGCAACCACCTCTCGGCTAAGCGGCCACGATCTTACTCTGGGCTACGAACAGCGCACCATCTCCCAGGAGCTGAACGTCGCGATCCCCGACGGATCATTTTCCGTCATTATCGGTCCGAACGCCTGCGGCAAATCAACCTTGCTGCGCGCGCTGTCGCGTCTGCTCAAGCCCCTGGCCGGGCAGGTTATCTTGGACGGAAAACCGATCCATAGGCTTCCTGCCAATGACGTTGCCAAGCGGTTGGGGCTGCTCCCCCAGTCCTCGATTGCCCCGGATGGAATCACCGTCGCAGATCTGGTGGCTCGCGGTCGCTACCCGCATCAGAAGCTACTCTCGCAATGGTCTGCAGCGGATGAGAGCGCGGTGCTCGAAGCCCTGCTAGCGACCAATACGGCCAGCCTTTCACGCAGGCTGGTCGATGAGCTCTCCGGAGGACAACGCCAACGCGTCTGGGTCGCGATGGTGCTTGCGCAGCAAACCCCGCTGCTGCTACTGGACGAACCCACCACCTACCTCGATATTTCGCACCAGATAGAAATCATGGAGCTCTGCCGCCAGCTCAACCGCGGCAAGGGGCACACGGTGGTCGCGGTGCTCCACGATCTGAATCACGCATGCCGTTATGCCAATCATCTGATTGCCATGAAGGACGGCGCCATCGTGGCCACCGGTGCGCCGTCCGAGATCGTCACCGAAGAGCTGATTCACGAGGTCTTCGGGCTGCGCTGCCGGATCATCGAGGACCCCGTATCCCGGACGCCGCTGGTCGTTCCCCTGGGTGACGTAGAGAGCTGGGCCTAGCGGCTCGTCAACACCACCAGAATATTGCCTTGGCCGGCCGGCTCCGGACGCGCCGCACCTAACCGAAAGATGAACCGAATATGACTGCACCTACCCGACGCACGCTGCTGACCATGCTCAGCGCCGCCTCAATCATCGCGCTCACCAGCTGTGGAGCGCAGAGCGCTGAAAATGCGAGCACCGGCGCTTCGCCCGAGACCCTGCACGGCTCGTGGTCGTTTACCGACTCGTTCTATGAGAAGACCACTACCCTGGACCAGCTGCCCGAATCGATCGTCGTGGATTCCTACTCCGCGGCCGCGCTGTGGGACTACGGCGTCCGCCCCACCGGTGTCTTTGGCTATGGACTCACCGAAGAAGGCGGACTTTCGGTAGGCAACGCGGATGTCAGCCAGATGACGATCGTCGGCAAGGACGCGGAGTTCAACCTGGAGAAGCTGCTCTCCTTGGACCCCGAGGTGATTATCGGCTACGGCAACTCCGAAGGCACCGGCTGGACCTGGTGGGATGAGAAGGTCCAGGGCGAAGCTACCGCCACCGCACCATACCTGCCGATTAAATCAGGCGGCCGCCCGGTTCAAAGCGTCATCGAGGACTATGCCGCCCTAGCCGAAGCGCTCGGCGGTGATACGAACACCGAGTCGGCGGTGCAAGACAAAACGGCTTTCACCGAGCGGCTCGAGACGCTGAAGGGCATCGCCGCCGAAAAGCCCGGGCTGAGGATCATCGCGCTCAACGGTTACGATGAGCTCTACGTCGGTCAGAAAACCATCGGCCAGCTCGCCTTGCTCGAGGACCTGGGATTCGAAATAGCCGGCCCGACCGCCGATAGCGGGTGGGCCTCACTGAGTTGGGAAAAGGTTAGTGATTACCCGGCAGACGTGGTGCTCAGCTACTCGGGGACGGCAGCACAGGTCAAAGACCATCCGGTGTTCTCCTCACTGCCTGCGGTGCAGTCCGGCCAAGTCGTGGAGTGGGATGACAAACGCCCCTACACCTACGCCAGCTACGTGCAGTGGTTCGATCAGCTCATCGACATTCTCGAAGATGCCAAAACCTTCGGTTCCTAGCAGCTGGCCGGCTCGAAGGTGTTGCCCACATCTCGGCACGAGATCCGGTTTCCGCCCGTTTTAGGGCGAACGCGGGAACCGGATTCGTTGCCGTCCGGGCGGTGCCTGCCACCGGGCTCACCGGCTGGTAGCCGATTGCGGCGTTCATCCCGTGGCAGAAATCGGCTTAGGCTTGAGCCATGACTATTCGACTGGTTGCCTTGGAGCCCGCAGAGTTCCCAGCATGGATGGAACGAAGCGCCAGCGAGTATGCCGCCGATCTGGTCTCGTTGGGAAGCACCACCGAAGCCGCCAGGTCGCAGGCGGAGCTTACGCTCCGCGGGGCGTTTCCCACGGAGCGCCCCAATTCAGCGAATGCGGTATTTAATCTGATCGACGAGAACGGATCTGCGGTCGGCTATATCTGGGTCGGACCGGATCAGTCGAAGGATCCGACCTCTTGGTGGGTGTGGGACATTGTCGTCGACTCCGATGCCCGCGGCAGGGGACATGGCAAGGCAGGCATGCTGCTGGCCGAAGATTATGCGCGATCGCAAGGAGCGTGCACCCTGGGGCTGAGCGTATTCGGCTTCAATCGCTCGGCGCGAGGGCTCTATGAGTCGCTCGGATACGAAACCACAAGCGTAAAGATGCGAAAAAGTCTCGTGGCCGAATAGGCACCCGGTGCCCGGTCATGCGCGCAGCCCGGGGCCGAGCCCAAAGCGCCGTAATCGCATCGGCGGTCCTGATGGCCCGTCAGCCATAGAGAGCAGAATCCCCTAGTTGCGCTTGCGGGTGAGTTTTCCGGTGCCGCTGACCGATGCGAGCGCTACCGCGAGCAGGGTCAGCACGGTGCCGGCTACCGTGGCAAAGCTAATCTGCGACCCGTCGGTGGGTACCAGCAAATCCATCAGGAGCGAGCCGAGCAGCTGGCCGCAGATCATGCACAAGCCGGTGAACAGCACCCCTAGATGCTTGACCATGAATGCGGAGACGCCGATAAAAACGCATCCAAGCAGCCCGCCGACGTAAAACCACCATTGGCTTGGCGGGGCCCCGAGCGGGGAAACAGCGGGCAGGCGCACCAGCAAGATCACCGCGAGCATCAAGCTGCCCACGACAAAGTTCATCAGTGTAGCGGTTATCGGGGTGCCATAAGCTTGGGCCTGCACCCCGTTGGAAGCCGATTGGAATCCCATGAGTATGCCCACCACGAGTGAGAAGATCATGGGCAGCAGCAGCGTGGTCAGCTCGATGTCCGTATTAATGCGTGGGCTGACGGCCCAGATTACTCCGATCACCGTGAGCGCCGCCCCGGCCAAGCGCAGCGCACTGATCTTTCGTGGCCCCGCCGGACCGAAGCCGATCCGGTCCACGATCATCGAACCGACGGTCTGGCCGGTCACCAGGCTCACGGTAAATAGCGCCACGCCAACCAACGGAACCGCGGCCGACTGGCTGACCACCACAAATCCGCCTACCGCGCCGGCGGCCAGATACCACCACGGGAATTGACGCTCGCGGATGACGCGGGGCACCGAGCGCGCGGCCCGGCGGGCGCCGGGGACCACAAGGTGGATGATGGTCAATGCCACCAGCCCCACCAGAAAACTGACCAGCGCGGCGGCAACCGCGTCGCCCAGCTCAACACCCAAGGCACCGTTGACGCGGCTCTGAATCGGCATGAGCAGTCCGGTGGCCACGGCGATCAGCAGATACACCAGCTTCAGGCCGGGGCTCAAGGTGGTGCTAAGCGAATTGTTCACTCGTGGTTCTTTCTCAGATACTAGGCAAATGCATTGCGGGGAAAGCAAAGGCGGGACCCTGCCGGGTCCCGCCTGGGAACTACTTAATTGGCGTAGTCGCTCGCCAGAATGTGCGTCGTTGAGATGATCGTTGCCTGCTCAACGGTGGCCAGGGCATCCACCAAGGAGGAAAGCACGAACATCGACGAGTCGACCTCCAGCTTCACCGGGTATTGGTAAACCAGCATGGCAACCAGGTCGCGAACCGACTCGGCCACCTGGTCATCGCTGAATGCCGGGTTGGAGCCCACCAGCACGTCGGTGGGTGATTCCGCGCGGGCCGGGATATAGCTGATCGCGAAGGCCAGGATCTTTCCGCCTTCGCTGCGTGGCTTGTCGCGCAGCACGATGGCGCCCTGGGCGCCGGTGCTTTCGTCGAGCAGCATCTTCTGCGCCGAGCCCACGGTCATCTTCGCCGGGTCCCACTGGTGGGTGGCGTTGTAGAAGTCCATCACAAGCTTGGTCAATTCGACGCTGCCGGTAGCGATATCCTCGATGACCCGGTCGTTGTTGTCAAAGTCCGGTTCGGCCAGCGCACCGGGTTCCAGGATGACGTCCCGCGATACCTGGATCTCTCCCAGTCCGAGGGCCGCACAGAAACCGCCGGCGGCCTGCGCCGGGTCGCCGGCGGTCACGGTGTACCGCGACTTCAGCTCGGTGCTTTCCCCGGCCGGAATCAAAGTCCGCAGCTGCGCCACCAGCTCGGTGCCCACGCCTTGGCGGCGGTGGGTTGGGGCCACCTCCACGTAGAGCCACAAACGCTGCGGGTGCAGCGAGGAAGCAAAGATCACGCCGGCGCCGATAGCTACGGATTCGCTGGTGGCCACCAGGGTGCGCGAGAACGGCGCATCGCTGTCCTCGCGCAGCATGGTGCGGTCCTGGTACGCCTGCGGAGACAGCGGATCGCCGAAGATCTGCAGCAATTCGAGGTCATCGCCCGAACGCCAGGCGCGGAATGCTAGATCGCTCATGCGCCCTAGGCTCCGTTCAGACGCTCGGATAGGTAGGTCGTGACCTGGTCAAGGGCCACGCGTTCCTGCGCCATGGTGTCGCGTTCGCGGATGGTGACCGCGTGGTCATCGAGAGTATCGAAGTCCACGGTGATGCAGAACGGGGTGCCGATCTCATCCTGGCGGCGGTAGCGGCGGCCAATGGCGCCGGCGTCGTCAAAATCGATATTCCAGCGCTTGCGCAGCTCGGCGGCCAAGTCCTTGGCCTTCGGGGACAGCGATTCGTTGCGGCTCAACGGCAGCACGGCCGCCTTGACCGGCGCCAGGCGCGGGTCCAGCTTCAGCACGGTGCGCTTGTCCACGCCGCCCTTGGTATTCGGTGCTTCGTCCTCGGTGTAGGCATCCACCAGGAAAGCCATCATGGAACGGGTCAGGCCGAAGGAAGGCTCGATCACGAATGGCACGTAGCGTTCGCCGGAGGCCTGGTTGAAGTACGACAGATCGGAACCCGAAGCATCCTTGTGGCTGGTCAGGTCGTAGTCGGTGCGGTTGGCGACGCCCATGAGCTCGCCCCATTCCGAGCCCTGGAAGCCGAAGCGGTACTCGAAGTCGATGGTGCCAGCCGAATAGTGGGCGCGGTCGTCTTCCGGCACGTCGAACTGGCGCAGGTTCTCCGGGTTGATGCCCAGATCCAGGAACCAGGCCCAGCAGGTGTCAACCCAGTGCTTGAACCACTGATCGGCGTCTTCCGGAGCGGTGAAGAACTCGATTTCCATCTGTTCGAACTCGCGAGTGCGGAAGATGAAGTTGCCTGGGGTGATTTCGTTGCGGAACGCCTTGCCGATCTGGCCGATGCCAAAGGGCGGCTTCTTGCGGCTGGCGTTGAGCACGTTGGCGAAGTTCACGAAGATGCCCTGCGCGGTTTCCGGGCGCATGTAGGTCATGCCGGCTTCGGTATCCACCGGGCCGAGGAAGGTCTTCATCAGGCCGGAGAACTGCTGCGGCTCGGTGAACTGGCCTTTGGTTCCGCAGTCGGGGCAGGCGATCTCGCTCATGCCGTCCTTTGGATCACGGCCCTTCTTGGCTACGAATGCCTCGATCAGGTGATCTTCGCGGTGGCGCTTGTGGCACTGGGTGCACTCGACCAGCGGGTCGGTGAAGGTCTTGACGTGTCCGGAGGCTTCCCAGACAGCCTTAGGCAGAACGATGGAGGAGTCGAGCCCCACCATGTCTTCGCGTCCGCGCACGAAGCTCTGCCACCATTCACGCTTGATATTTTCCTTCAGCTCGGTGCCTAATGGCCCGTAATCCCATGCGGATCGGGAACCACCGTAAATTTCACCAGCCTGAAAAACGAATCCGCGACGCTTCGCGAGGGAAATAACCTGATCAAGCTTGGACTGTGGCGCCATCTTCAACTCCAAAGGAAAGTACGAGGCCGCTGGTTGCGGTCCGTAGGAAACACATACCGGTTAAGCCTATCGTGTCTGCTCGGGCTGGCGCACACCAAGGGATATTCCCTTGCGCTTCGCGCCTGACATCGTTTGGGCGGTCGCCAGTTCCTTGCTCTCGGGGCGCCCAGAATTCTGCCGCCGTCGTGCGGAATGCCAGATTTAGCCATACCTCGGACGATGCGCTGTCGGCTCCACCACAGATACGGGATTTTCCAGAAATTCATTTATGCGCGCCGTCCGATGTGCGCGATGATAGAAGCATGGCAAATTCCGAGGTATTCTCCATCCAGATCCGCGACGAATCGATTCGTCTGGGACAGCTGCTCAAGCTCGCTTCGTTGGCAGAAGACGGCATTCACGCAAAGCAACTGATCGAAGAGGGCCTTGTACGGGTCAACGGCAAGGTCGAAACGCGCCGCGGCGCTCAGATGCGCCAAGGCGACAAGGTCACCGTCCAAGGCGAATCCGTCGTTGTCGAAACAGCTTAGTTCGAGGTAGTTGAACACCCCTTTGTGGCGGCGGCTAGGAGTTCCAGGCCGCCGCCACGAGTCTTTGCAATTCCGCGAGGCTCAGGCCGGAGGCCTTTGCGTTGCCAGCGAGTGCGCGGGTTTCGGAGAGCAGCGCGGTGGTGAGAATCTGTCCCGGATTCACTCTGGTTCCGTTGGCTCGCCCGGTGCGCACCAGGCCAGCGATTTCAAGTTCCTTATACGCCTTGGCCACCGTACCTACGGCAACACGCAGGTCACCTGCGAGCTGCCGCACCGGAGGTAGCCTCGTCTCGGCGGCGAGCTCCCCACCTTGGATCATCGCGGCAAGCTGGGCTCTGATTTGTTCGGATGGCCCGCTGGGATCCGAAGGGTCAAGGGTGATCACGCGCTTACCCCCTCCCCTATTTCTTTATCCGTCGCCTTGAAAATCGTGGCAATCCAGCCAGCCAGCTGACCGAGAAGTATTGCACCGACGACAAGCACCAACAGCCCCAGGCCCGCAAGGCTCAATGCCAGTGCCGCGTTCCACAGGTCCGTGGAACCTTCGGGTAGGGCTCCGCGTGTGTAGGTTTCGCCAACTACAAAATTCAGCGTGTAACCAGCGTTGTAGATGGCTGACGCAGCCATGGCGAGCAACGGCAACAACTGAAAACAAAGCATTGCGCTGAACCCGGTGCTCAGCACGTAAGCATTATGTGTGCGCACCGCGTTGTCGAAACCTTGGAGCGCAGGGCTGCGCAGGCTCGGACGCCGAGCATTGCGGTTCAACGCCCACAAGGTCAGTAGCGCCCCCAGCACGAGGAACACCAGCAGCGGAATTCCGTAGTACCAGCCGGGGAATGGCCCCGTGGCGCCGTCACCGAGCGACACCTCGGTGACCATCATGTTTTCGTCGAGACTGGCGCCGTTGGCGGAAGCGTAGGGCAGCATGCGGTATCGCCCCCGTTCGTCCGTGGAGGATGCTAAGCCCGCAACGAGCAGTCCGATCAGGGTGGCACCGAGCATCACTCCAGGGACAATTATCCCCCAAGCCGGGCCAAACATTCCCGTCGATCGCGGAGTGAGGTCTGCGCTGACACGCGCGCCGTTCCCTTCTTCGGCACTAGCGAAATCGTGCGGGATGGGGAAGATGATAAAAACAATGGCTACCAGTATCCAGATGCCGGCTGGAGCCGCGACAAGCTGCAGCCCATTGGCCTTCGGGAAAGCTTGATTGAGGTAAATTGCCCAAGTGCCAGCAAGTAGCGCAACTATCAGCGCCGCCATGTTCCGTGCACGCACGGCTCGCAGCACCTTCCCCGCAATTCCCGCTTCGGCGGCGGCGCCGCGATGCGCCAGATTCACCAGGTCAGCCCGCCGCTGCGATAACACGCCACGACGAATCAGCAAGGTCAGGGCAAGCCCGAATCCTATTAGCACCAAGAACGGCAAGACGTTGCTCATGTGAATTCCTCACGTGATGAGAGGCGCACCGGCCTCCCGCTTGTATCATTGGAACAATACAAGCAGGAGGCAACGCCTTGTGTCAATAGGTTGATACAAGGTGTTTAGGTTGCAGCTCCTTGGAGTACTACGGCGCTGAGGAACTCATGCACGTGCGCCATCTCCTGCGCGTTCACCGAGTGCAGCATATTCGAGTAGAGCACCTTGGTGACGTGAACGTCGCTGGTGGCCCACCCGTGCGTGTATTCAATTTTTTCGGCGGTAATCACCGGATCATCCTGATCACGGCCCCAAAACAGTGGCTTGCGCATCTGGCGCAGCTTTTCGTCTTGGAAGAAGCCGCTGCCCTCTTCCGGCACCGCAAACCCCGAAAGGCCGACAACTGCCGTGATCGCCTCCGGCTGATGCCGCAACAGCGAAGTTGCCACAGCCATGCCCATCGAGAAGCCCAGCAGGCTCACCGAAGAGTGCTGCCTGGTGATCGGTTCGAGCCAGCTCCACAGGCCCGAGATTGCGGCCTTCACCTCATCGAAGGAGTAATCCAGGTCTTGCATCAGCGGAAACCACGTGAAGCCGGGCCCCAGCGCCTGAGGCGCACGCACCGAGACGATGGTGAACTCTTTGGGAAGCATGGGAGCCAACCCCATGAGATCTTCCTCGTTGGAAAGATAACCATGAAGCAAGACCAATAGCGGCGTGCCGGCTCTTTCGGCTTCGGGCCGGGACCAAATGACGGTGGGATTCCAGATATTTTCACTCACGCATCAAGTCAACCAGATGCCAGCAGGGATTCGGCAAATCGATTCACCGGCTGGGTCGCCATTACAATAATGTAACGTTTGGAATAAATAAGGAAAGGCTGAAAGATCCATGGTTGACTAGCGATATCAACATGCGTTGCGGCATTCCGAACAACGCATTGAGGGCTACCCGACGTGCGCGGAGCGAACATATTGGATGACATGAATATCACTGAGGTTGCAGCAGAAATTACAGAACTCACTCAGGAAGAATTTGATGAGCTCAGCGAGCTCAATGATTCGACTCCATTCGGTTATGTGGATGATGACTCCGCCGGAAGCTTTGGCGCTCTTGACACGCTCTTTAACGCGATGCCTTTTGCTTTCGGAGCCATCGTCGCTCTTTTTGTCCTCATGGCGGCCGCTACCACCTTCTTGCTTGTGCGTAATTTCAAGTCAACCAAGCAATCCGGGGCCAAATACTACTCGCCGCAGTCCGATCCAGGAATACTGCCGGCCAACGCTCACCTGTTGGCGCGGAATAAGAACTTGGAGCAGAAACTCGCAGAGCTAGATGATCTGTTCGCTCGGCGAATCATCACCCGCGAAGAATATGCCGCGGCTCGCAGCAAGGCGCTGCTGGGGTGACCTCCCGCTGGCGCCATTGACAGCTAGTTACCGAAAAGTAACAATATTGTTGTGTCTGAAAATTCTGCGTCCGAATCATCCCTCCCCGCTCACGAAACAAGTCACCCCTGGCGCCGGTACGTGGCGCTGGGAGACTCCTTTACCGAGGGTATCGGGGACCCCGACCCGCAGAACCCGGGGCGGCACCGCGGCTGGGCAGATCGTCTCGCCCAACAGTTGAGCACCACCGTTCCGGACTTTTCCTACGCAAACTTGGCCATCCGTGGGCGGCTGATCGGCCAGATCATTTCCGAACAAGTGACCCCGGCAATAAATCTCAAACCAGACTTGATCAGCATTTGCGCTGGAGGAAACGATGTCATTCGCCCCGGCGGCGATCCGGACAGAATCGCCGAACAGCTAGAGCGGGCGATTAGCGATCTGAGCAAGACCGGCGCAACAATACTATTGCTCACCGGACCCGATATTCGCGATACGCCTGTCCTTGGCGGCATACGCGGGAAAGTCGCCATATACAACGAAAACGTGCGGGCAATTGCGCAACGTTACGATGCCGTGGTGGGCGACCTCTGGGCCTTGAATGAGCTGCGCCGAACACGCATGTGGGACCCCGACCGGCTGCATTTCTCTCCACTGGGACATCAGCTCATCGCCGCGATGGCCTTGGATGCGTTGAACGTACCCCACGAGCTGTCCTTGAATGCTCAGCTGGACAACGCGCCACGAAGCTGGCGCGAAGCGCGAATCGAAGATCTGCAGTGGGCACGCGAGTACTTTGCGCCATGGGTTTTGCGCCGCATTCGACACCAGTCTTCCGGTGACGGGGTGACGGCCAAACGCCCGGTACCCACCCCGTTCACCCTGCCACCGCCGAATGAGTCATTGGGCGCTGGGGATAGCGCCCCTATGCAGGACTGAGCCCCACGACGCACAATGGAACGCAGTTTGATGCACCGCTTACTGGTGGATCAAACTGCGTTCCTTTTATGTTTGGATACTTAGCTAGGCGAGTTCCTAGTCGTCAAAAACCAGGGCCTGCAAGACCGGATCAAGCTGCTTGGCATCCGTCAGGAAGCCATCGTGGCCAATCGGTGAATCGATGTAATGCACCGGTTTCGGCTTCGGCAACGACGCAGCGAGCAGTTCAGACTGTGCCGGGAAGTACAGCCGATCGCTGCTGACCGCGGCAACCACCACGTTCACCTTAGCCAGACGGGCCAAGGCATCACGTAGCGAATCGTATCCGCGAGCAACGTCGTGGCTCATCAAGGCCTCGGTGATCACCAGATAGCTATTCGCATCGAACCGATGCACCAGCTTGGTCGCTTGGTGATCCAGGTAGCTTTCCACCTGGTAGCGTCCGCGTGCACCTTCCGAGGTATCCAGTGGCTGTTCCCCGGGCTGCGGCTTGCGCGCGAAACGCGTCTCCAGCTCGACTTCGGAGCGGTAGGTGATATGCGCCAGTCGGCGGGCTAGGCCCAAGCCGGCATCCGGGCGCACACCGTTGGCGTAGTAGTCGCCTTGCGCAAAATTTGGATCGAGGCGAATCGCCTCGGTCTGCACCTGCGCAAATGCGATCTGCTCCGCCGTAGCTTGCGCGCTGGAGGCCATGACAACCACGTTCTTGACCCGTTCCGGAAATTCGACTGCCCATTCGAGGGCCCGCGCTCCACCCATGGAACCACCGATGACCGTATGCCAGGTGTGCACCCCGAGCAGGTCGGCCAGGCGCGCCTCAAGGCGCACCGAGTCTTTGATCGTGACGAAGGGGAAACGTGAGCCCCAGGCTTCGCCGTGTTCGTCGAGCGAACCGGGCCCGGTGGATCCATTGCAACCACCAATGATGTTGATGGCCAGGACAAAGTAATTGTCTGTATCAACGGTCAGCCCGGGGCCGACAAAGTCTTCCCACCAGCCCGGGGTCTGCGAATCTCCCTGCGATACGTGAGCATCACCGGTCAGCGCGTGCATAACCAGCACCGCATTTGACCCGTCCGCGTTCAGCTGCCCCCATGATTCATAGGCCAGCTCGATACGCGGCAGGTATCCACCGGTTTCGAAGGTGTACTCCCCCACGGACGCGCGGCGCAAAATGCCGTCCTGTCCGTCGGCGAGGTTCTTCGAGTCGAGAGTCTCTTCGGTAGTCACTATGGATGCCATGCCTAGAGGGTTTCCTGCAATTCCTGGTTGGCAGGCTCTGCGATCGCAGCAAAACCAAGTTGCAAGTCAGCGAGTATGTCCTTGATGTTCTCCAGCCCCACGCTCAGCCGAACGAGCCCCGGGCGCACGCCGGCCGACAGGCGTTCCGCCTCGGTCAGCTGTGCATGGGTGGTCGAAGCGGGGTGAATCACCAGCGAGCGAACGTCGCCGATATTCGCCACATTCGAATGGAGTTCTAGGGCATCTACGAATGCCTTGCCCGCTTCGGCGCCGCCGGCAACGTCAAAGGCGATGACCGCCCCAACACCGTTTGGCGCATATTTCTGGCCACGCTCAAACCATGGCGAGGAAGGCAACCCGGCATAGGCGACCTGCTCGACTTGGTCATGGCCTTCAAGCCAGGCGGCGACTTCCTTGGCATTCTGCACGTGGCGTTCCACGCGGAGCGACAGGGTTTCCAGCCCTTGGGCAATCAAGAAGGCGTTGAAGGGTGCCACCGATGAGCCCAGGTCGCGCAGCAACTGCACGCGTGCCTTGAGGATGTAGGCGAGGTTTGCGCCGAGAATGCCGTTGACGCCCAGATCTCGGGCGAACACCAATCCGTTGTAGGACTCGTCCGGGGTGTTGAAATCAGGGAAGCGTTCCGGATCCTTGGCGAAGTCGAACTTCCCCGAATCCACGATGACGCCGGCAATGGCGGTGCCGTGCCCGCCGAGATACTTGGTAGCCGAGTGGATGACGATGTCCGCGCCCCACTCGATCGGACGGATCAGGTATGGGGTGGCCAAGGTGTTGTCCACCAGCAACGGAACACCGGCTTCGTGGGCAATCTCCGAGATTCCCTCGATGTCCAGGATGTCCTGACGCGGGTTGGAGACCACCTCGCCGAAGAACGCTTTGGTATTTGGCTGCACAGCCTCGCGCCACTGCGCCAGGTTATCCGGATCGGCCACGAAGGTGACCTGGATGCCGAGCTTGCGCAACGTGTGCTTGAACAGGTTCTGCGTTCCGCCATACAGGCTTGGGCTGGCAACGAGGTGGTCGCCGGCCTGGGCCAGGTTCAGGATGGCGAAGGTGGTGGCCGCCTGCCCGGAGGCGAGCAAAAGTGCGCCGACACCGCCTTCGAGGTCGGCAATGCGGTTTTCGACGGCTTCCTGGGTTGGATTTCCAATGCGAGTGTAGATCGGCTCCAGCTCCTGCAAGGCGAAGCGCGCGGCCGCGCTCTCTGCGCTGGGGAAGACGAACGAAGACGTCTGATAGATCGGCAAGGCACGCGCTCCGGTAACCGGGTCGGGCTGTTGTCCGGAGTGGATCTGACGCGTCTCAAATGACCAGTTGTTACTCATGGTTTCCTCCATATAGCTTGTTGACTATGGGGGTACACCACTAAAAAACACACCGACAGGAAGCTCCTCGTCGAGGTACTTTCCAGGGGGTAACCCGCGCTTGTCCTAGACACAGTTTGTGCCGAGGGCCAGGTCTTCACCCGGGGCACCCCACCGCGGAGGAGGGTTGCCGCCCAGTAAGCCGGGGCTTGTTACTGGGACTCATGACCTGACACAAGTCTGCCGGACAACCGAAGATCTTGGCAATATGAAGTGGCTCAAAGTGACGCAATCGGTCATATTGCACTTTTATAACGCAATTTATGCAGAGCGTTCGATCGCCAGTTCGCCAGTTAGGGTAGCCTAAGTCGAGACTTGAATCACATAGTGACATGATGGGCACATGATGAGGCTAGATCACGTTACGTACGCATGTGGCCCGGACGGGCTCATGCCAACCGCCGAAAGAATCTCCGAGGCTTTGGGCTTGGAATTCGTCAAGGGAGGCGTGCATCCGCGATTCGGAACTCGCAATGTAATTTTCCCGCTCAAGCATGACCAATACCTAGAAGTAGTTGAAGTTCTGAACCACCCCGCTAGCGACAAGGCACCGTTTGGGCAGGCGGTCCGTGCCCGTTCCGAGCTGGGCGGCGGATGGATGGGATGGTGTGTTTCAGTTGAGGATCTCTCAAGCGCAGAAGAGCGCCTGGGACGCAAATCGGTTCCGGGTAACCGCAAGTTCCCTGACGGCCGCGAACTCACCTGGCAGCAGATTGGCATCAAAGGTCTGATCGCGGACCCGCAGGTTCCATACTTGTTGCGCTGGGACGCCGGCACCGAAGACTTGCACCCTTCCCGTGCGCTGGATCCCGCTGGCCAGATCCAGAGCATTGCCATTGCCGGTTCACGCGACCGAGTCCTTGATTGGCTGGGGCAGCCAGAAAACGTGAATCTCGGTGCGGTGAGCATGGAGTATGAAGCACCCAACGGGACCCCGGGCATCTTGTCTGTAACTTTCGAAACCGATAACGGTACCGTGGTGCTGTAAGACAAGGTACGCACGAAGGTAGGTGGGGGCAATGGCGCCCCCACCTACTCTTCTTTAATGCCAGTTGTGCGCTCAAACTGGCAAGGCTCTGCTCTGCCTATAGCCGCTTGCCCAAAACCACAATGTCTTGGGTTTCGTAGCCTTGCTGCTCGTAGAATCGAATGACCTGCGAGTTCTCGGAGCGAACCATCAGCTGCACCTTGGGCACCGAACGTCGGCGCAACCAATCGGTGGCCGCGCCAACGATCTGTTGGCCCAGTCCTTGGCCCTGGCTCTCGGGACGGACCGCAACGTAGTACAGCCACCCGCGGTGACCATCAAAACCAACCATCGCGGAGGCAAGCAGCGCTCCGTCGCGGTGCCCCACAAGAATTGTGGATGACTCGTTGCGTAGCGCTTGTTCCGCATCGGCCCGCGGATCATTCCAAGGCCGGGTGAGTTCCACCCGTTGCCAGAGTGCGACCACCTCGGCAAGGCCATTCATCTGAAGCTCGCTAATCTGCATTTTCGCTCCCCTGCTAAAAGCACTTAGAAATTGGGCCATCATGAATCTGGAAAGTGCTCAGGCACCAATGCCGATGGCCGGGCCGATGAGCAAGAAGCCTACAAAACCAACGGCATCCAGCAGGAAATGCGCGATGACCAGGGGCATGACGCGACCGTATTTATGATAGAGCCAGCCAAAGACCACACCCATGGCGAAGTTGCCGATCATCGGTCCGGCCCCTTGGTACAGATGATAGCTTCCGCGCAGCAGGGCCGAACCGAGAATCAGCACCCAGGGTCCAAGATTGAGTCTCTTGCCGTAGCCGAAGAGGAAAGCCAACATCACGACTTCCTCCAGTACTGCATGGCGTACCGCTGAAAGGACCAGCACCGGCACACTCCACCAGTAGTCTGCGAGATTTGCCGTGGCCAGCGCTGTGGTGATGCCGAATGCCCGACCCGCTGCATATACGCCTAGCGTGCCGATTCCCATGACGAGAAACAAGCACACCCCGAGCAGCGCATCCTTGCCAGGACGACGGAAATCGAAGCCTACGTCCCGGATGCTTCGTCCGAGCGTTCGATGCATGAAATAGAGCGCGAGGGCCACCGGGAGCAGGGCGAAAAGGATATCCAGGAGCTGGTACGCCAGGTCAAAGTATTCTCGCGTGTTCAGCGGATTGTTCATGGATGTGGTCTGCTCGCGCAATGGCGCACGAGTCGCCTTGTCGGCAAAGCTGATAAGCGAATACACGGCGCTCTGTCCGAGTGAGAGCCCTAGAACGAGGAAAATCTCAATCTTCAGGATGCGAGTGCCGCTCGTCGTCAATGTCTTTTCACCAGTCACATATCGATCATAGACTTCGACTGCTGTGCTGCGGCTGAGCAAGGAGTCCGAGCGGATCATGCTGCAGCGCCTGACCATGCTGCAGCGTTGGCCCGATGCACTTACTGTGCCGCAGATATTCCCGTTTTGGTGATGACCGGGATTCCTGCCATGGCAAGGGCCTCCCGTTGCTCGTCCGTGATCTGATCGTCGGTGATCAGGCCGGTGAGGTTTTCGCGATCTAAGATCACGAAGGAATGCCCTCCGATCTTCGAAGCATCTGCCACCAGGTAGCTCCTACGAGACTGGTTGATCATCAATTCGTTGACTGCTGCTTCCATCTCATCGCTGACCATCGCTCCGATGCTCGGTTCCAGCGCATTGATGCCTACAAAAGCCATATCGAGCGTGATTTTGCCAAGCGAATTTTGTGCTAGCGGGCCGACAAGCTCGTAGGAGCGCTCGTTGAGCACCCCACCGGTGACCATAACGCGAATGTGCGGGCGCACGGCGAGCAAAGAGGCGATATTGACTGCGTTGGTAACTACGGTGAGGGTGATACGACCGGGCTCCCCCACTAGATCCTGGCGCATGCCCAGTTCAATGGCTATTGCTTTAGTGGTAGTGCCCCCAGAAAGTCCGACCACGGTATCGGCTTCAACCATGCCAGCGGCGAGCCTTGCGATCTGAAGTTTGCGTTCGTCATGGTCTTCACGCTGATACCGCGAGGGAAGGTCGTAGGCGACCGTGTTTGAGACTGCCCCACCGTGGGTTCGGGTGAGAAGCGAGGCATTGGACAGCGAGTCCAGGTCCCGTCGTGCAGTCGCAGGCGAGATTTCCAGCTGCTGAACAATCTGCTCGACATCAATCTGGCCATTGCTAGCCAGGAGGTCGAGGATATGGTTCAGGCGTTCCTCGCGTTTCATGGATCCAGCTCTCTAATAGTGCAAATCATCAAGTAAATTGCGTAGTTCTCTAACCTGTTGTTCATCAACGGCCAGGCTCTGCGCATAAGGTGTTTTGGCGGAGAAATGAACCGCCGCTATGCCTGTGGCATAAGCCGCACGCACGTCCCGTGGCTTCATGCCACCACCGGACATGATTTCAATTCTTCCTTCGGCACGCTGCACCATGCGTTTGATCATGGGTAGCCCTTCACCAACCGTACTTCGTCCTCCGCTAGTCAACACTCGTGTGACCGGAAGTTGCAAAAGCTCAAGGACGCTGTGCGCAGGATCGGGCGTTGCATCGATGGCGCGGTGCACCGTGATTTCCATTTGCGAATTGATCTGCCGCCCAGCCTCGATCAGCACGCGAATCCCCGGGATATTTAGGGATCCTTCAGCGGTCGAAGCCCCGATGACCAGTCCTTGCACTCCTTCGAAGGCAAGCCGCTGCGCCTGTCTGACCAGCAAATCTAGTTCCTCGGCAGTGTAGGTGAAATCACCGGGACGCTCACGCAAAAGTGCATGTACGCCAAGCGGGGGCGATTGCTCCAGGGCTTTGACCAGCAGTTCGGGGCTTGGGGTAAGCCCGCCGAGTTCCAACGCTTGGCATACTTCGATTCTGTCGGCTCCTGCCCCCACCGCGCGCGCGGCACAGCTTGGTGAAGTTGCAACGATTTCCAGCGCAGGCGCGTTACCTGGCATAGCTATTTCACCGCCCCAGCGGCAAGGCCACCGATCAGTCGTTTTTCAATCAGGGCGAACAGAATGATCACCGGAACAATCGCGACAATCGAAACCCCAAAGACGTACTGCCAGGCGGTGGAGTACTGTCCCACGAACTTCGTCAACGCCACGGAGAGCGGCTGATTCTCGGCCGTCGACAAGATCACCAATGACGCTGCGAATTCGTTCCAGCAGGAGACAAAGGTGAAGATCACCGCGGTGACGATGCCCGGCCAAACCAAGGGCAGATTGATGGTGAAGAGCACGCGCAGTTTTCCTGCACCGTCGATTTGCGCGGCTTCGTCGATGCTGCGCGGAACGCCTGCGAAGAAGGAGTGCATGATCCATACGGCGAAGGCAAGGTTAAAGGCCGCATTGATCAGAATCATGGCCAGCCACGTGTCATGTAGATCCCACGCAAGCATCTGCTTAAACAGGCCGGCGGTAAGCACCGCAGGCTGCAGCATCTGGGTCACAATGACCAAGAACATGAACACCATTTTGCCCGGGAACTTAAAACGGGCCGTGTAATACGCCGCCGGGGTAGCTACCAAAAGCACCAACAGCGTGGCGAAAACCGAGATGACAATCGTGGAAATGAGGTTATATGGGACCGGTGTCTCAGGAGTCGCCCACATCGAAGCGTAGTTCGACCATTGTGCACCTTCACGCGGGAGATAATCCGGCGGAATAGAGAGGATTTCCGCCTGTGTTTTTATGGAGCCAATGAGCATGGTCAGATATGGCAGCAGGAAGATTAGAACAACTAGTACACCGATCAGCATGCGCATGATCACCGTCTTGCGCGAGGCACGATCGGCGGTGACGAGAAACGCCATCTCTATATCTCCTGCATTGGTTTGACGGACTTGACGTAGATGGCCACGATGACGACAACAATGGCGAAGTTCACCACGGAAAGTGCTGAGGAGATATCCAAGCGGCGATCAAATTGCAGAACCTTGAATATGTAGGTCATGAGCGTGTCGGCGCTGTTTCCCGGAATCGAACCGGTCATCACCTTCAGAATAGGGAGATTATTAAAAACGTTGATGATGTTGATCAGAGCCGCGACGGCGAGCGCCGAGCGCAGCTGCGGGAGGATCACGAAGATGTAGGTTTTCCATTTACCTGCCCCGTCCACCCGAGCTGCCTCTAGGGTTTCTTCCGGGATGGCCTGCATCCCGGCGAGCAGCGTATAGGTGGTAAAGGGTATCGAAACGAAAATGGCAACGACGATCGAAACCAGCATCGCTGGGACCGCATTTTTAGTCCAACCGAACCCTTCGTCCATGAGCCCTATGTCGATGAAGAACTTGTTGAAGATTCCGTAGTTGGGATCCAAGCCGTAGTAGAACACTGTCGTGGTCATGACTACCGAGGCGGCCCAGGGAACGATGACGGCCATTCGCACAAAAGTGCGCCCGGGGAACGGCTTGTTCAAGAATTGGGCGAGAGCCAATGAAAGAAGCACCGTGATCACGACAACGGAGAGGACCCAAACCACGGTGTTGATCATGATCCGAGGCAGTGCCGGATCTTGGAAGACCGTGACGAAGTTGTCCAATCCGACAGAATGAAGGTCGGTGCCAACCGATGAAATCTTACGGGTCGAGTTGTAGATCATGTAACCGGCCGGATACACCACCATGGCCAAAATCAAGAGCAAAGCCGGCCCTATCCAGGGCACTGAGGACAGCAATGACTGCGAGTCATTACCGCGTTTGCGTCTCTTGGCAGGTGCCGGGGTGACCTGTAACGAGGTACTCACGCTCTGCTCTCCTTTATTCTTTCGGCGCCACGGGAAAACTACGCGGGCCGGCCGTATCGTTTGGTTCGGCAACAGAGGCCCGGCGAAACATTCGTCGGGCCTCTTATTGCGTGGTTACTTGGATTCGCCCAGGCTGCTAGCTGGCCGCGTCAGCCTTGGCTTGGATGCCCTTGAGCACGTCCTCGGCGGACTTACCGGTACCCAGTTCGCCCATCAGCGATTTGAAAGCACCGTCGGTCGCATTCCATGCGGGGTTGGTCGTGGGGTAGAAGACCGCGTTCGGCAACATGTCCAAGAATGGCTTGAGGACTTCGTCCCCGGCGAGCTTCTCGGAACCGGACTGGGTAGTTGGAAGGAATCCTTCGGTGCTGACCCAGTCGGTGTAGACATCGGCCGAGTAGAAGTAGTCCATGAATTCCTTGACGGCTGCCGATTTGCTTCCGTCATTCTTGAAAGACATCAGCCGATCCGCGACGCCTAAGGTTGCAGGTTCCCCGGTCTTGGTGGCGACCGTGGTAACCCCGTATTTCAGATCGGGGTTTTCCTTTTCAATCTGTCCCACGGTCTGTGGCAGTGCATAGGCGAAACCTAGCTGGCCCTGGATGAAGGTGTTCAGCATAGGGGTGCGCTGGGTAGCGCCCGGATCGTTTTGCGTGACGCCGTCATCGATCATTTTCTTCATGAATTCGGCGGCTTCGAGGTTTTCCGGGGTGTCCACGGAGATCGAATCTGCATCACCGAAGTTGCCTCCGTTTCCCGCAAACCAGATCAGTGACTCGCCTTGGGCTTCTTCGCTGCCCAGAGGCATGCCGTAGCCGTCCGCCTTGGTCTTTTCGCTGATCAGCTTTGATGCTTCGTAGAGTTCATCCCAAGTCTTTGGGACGTCCTGGACTCCGGCTTCGTCCATCAGCGTCTCGTTGTAGAACAGCGCGCGGGCCGAGGCAATCAGTGGCAGTCCGTACTGGGTGCCTTCAAATTTTTCGGCATCTGCGAAGGCGGGCTGGAAGTCCTCAATGGTTTCGGGTGAAGCGACATCTGAGACCGGAGCAAGCAGTCCTTCTGCGGCGAACTCGGCAAAGGCGCCACCGTTGTAAATATCGGGTGCCTGGTTACCCTGAAGTTTGGTCTTCAGTACGCCTTCAAGATTTTCCCACGATTGCACCTCGAGGTTGATGCTGATGTTGCTGTGTTCGGCTTCGAAGTCTTCGATCACACCTTCCCACAGGGCCTTGGTGCCTGTGGAGTAGGTAGGAACGAGCATTTCCAAAGTGGTGTTTTCGCCGCCCGCCGCATCTGTGGAGGCATCGCTTTCACCGCCAGAAAAACCGCAGCTGCTCAACAGCAGCGCTGCCGTTGCAGACAGGGCCACCACCGCGGTACGTGTAGTTCGTTTCATCTCTGCTCCTCATTGTCGCGCCATTGCGGCACCCTACTCGGTGTGAATGATTCTGATTTTTTTGGCGACTTATAGTCAGAAAAAAATCAGCCTACACCGATTATGTAGTGATAGAGATCACTGGTCAAGGCTTCATGATGATATTTTTAGAGTTAACTGGGCGCTAAAAGATCATAAACAATCACTTCGGGATGAATTTTTCTACGTTCGGGACGTAAGGTGACGGATAGGCATCACCGCATGCCTTGGACGTACTCATTCGCGCGGCAGTGCAACGATTCACGCCGGCTCGGTTCCGTTCCAGCCCTGTCGGGTAGAGCTCCGCGAAGAGAATTACGGATTCTGGGCAGGGTGGGATTTTGCGTGCCCTAGAAGCAGCCAACGAAGAATACACGCGCAGGCCCAACCGCAAGGGCCAGAAATTGGCCTTGAAGTCCGACGTGGTTGGGCAGGAGCGGAGAACTGTCCCTTCGGCGGATTGCCACCGATCCGCGACAACGGCTCATGGCTTTTAGGCAGAGGCAAAGAGCTTGAGCAGTCGCGCTGCCTCGATTGCCATCTGGGTTCGCCCGGCAGCCATGTATTTGCGCGAATCCACCGCTTCGGGATGTTCCGCGAGCCATTGTCGTACCGCCCGAGTAAAGTACCCGTTCAAATGCGTAGAGACATTGATCTTGCGCATCCCGGCCCGGATTCCGTCGACCAGTGTTTCGTCGGGCACTCCCGAGGACCCATGGAGCACCAGCGGAATGTCCAGACTTTCCTTAAGCCGCCCAATGAGCTCCAGATCCAGTGTCGCACCGCGGTGCAACATCGCGTGCGACGAACCGACAGCAACGGCCAATGCATCTATGCCGGTCAGCGAGGAGAAATGGGCTGCCTCGCCTGGGTCGGTCCGGACTCCGGGAGCATGAGCCCCGTCTTTTCCGCCGATCTCCCCGAGCTCGGCTTCAACATAGGTTCCGGTGAGTTTCGCGGCCGCAACTACACGGCGGGTGGCTGCGACATTATCTTCAAAGCCCAGCTTCGCCCCGTCGAACATCACGGATCCGAAGCCAAGCTCTAGCGCTTGATAGACCAACTGTTCGTCTTCTGCATGGTCCAGGTGCAGGGCCACTGGCACGCTGGCCAGTTCGGCCAGCGCCTTGCTGGCCGCGGCAATGGGCGCTAGTCCCCCGTGGTATTTCACGCAGTTCTCGCTAATCTGCAAGATCAACGCGGTATTCGCCAGTTCGGCCCCTTGAATGAGGGCTTGCGCCGTTTCTAGATGAATGACATTAAAGGCGCCTTGTCCAAAGGCCCCTGCCTGTGCGAGGTCCATTATTTCTCGGGTGGGCACCAATGGCATGGGCGTTTCTCCTTAGATTTCGGCGTTTGCCGGCAGAATTTGATACTCGACTTCGTCGAAGAGCTCTTGATGAGCAGGCGCAAGGGCACCTGCGGTGGGCATGAGCACCGTGGACGCAGACCAGGCAACGGCGAGCCGCAAGGTAAATTCAGGTTCTTGCTCACGCAAGTAGCCGGTCATGATTGCTGCCACGGCCGAGTCTCCGGCGCCAGTCGGGTTTCCGCTGAGGGACCTTGGCAACACCGCATGGCCTATGGCAGGGGTAGCCGAGGAGAAACGGAAGATGCCGCGCGCACCGGCGCTCAGGAATACCTCCGTAGCTCCGAGGTCGATCAGCTTGCGTGCGCCCAAGGCCAGGTCCTGGCAGCCTGTTGCCTCGCGTAATTCGTATTCGTTGGGCTTGAGCACCGCATGATGCCGGGCAGCTTGCAGGAGCCATGGGCCGGTGGCATCGACGAGCACCGGGCATCCACGCGCGGTTGCGAGGTTGATGAACTCTCCGATTAGTCCCGGTTCGGTTCCCGGAGGCCACGAACCGGAAATGTTGACCGCGGTGGCAGCACCGAGTGCTTCCGCATAGGCGGCAAGAATGTTTTTCCATTGCCGGTAGTCCAGCGCCTGTCCGGCCTGATTGAATAACGTCGTGGTATTCGCCTGCGGATCGTGAAAGGCCATAGAACGCCGGGTGGACGCGGTCACCGGGATGCTTCTGAAGGGCAGGCCGCTGCCCAGCAGATTCTCGGTAAATTCAATCCCGCTGTTACCGCCGGTGGGGCTGAGCGCAAGCACCGGGTGATGCTGAGAGTGCAGGACCCGGGCCACGTTGATTCCCTTGCCACCGGCTTGGGAGGTCGGTAACGGAACTCGATGGCTCGAATCAAGCGTGAGGTTTTCCACCGTGTAGCTCTCATCGATGGCAGGGTTCGGAGTGAAGCTGAGAATCATGGAGTTTTCCCCTGATTTTTCTCGGATGCTTCTTGAGCCAAGATCAATGAACCGCGCAGTCCGGCGTTGGCCCCGAGCTGTGCTGGAACCAAGCGAGGTTTACGATGAAATGAAAGCCTGGCATACAACGCAACTTGCAACTCCTCGAAGAACCGGTCTCCGGCTTGCGCTAGTCCGCCACCGATCACAATGCCTTCGGGCGCAATCGATGCGCATTGTTGGGCGAGCGTGAAGCTCAGCGCCTCAATGGCGTCGGCAATGACTTGTGCCGCTGCGCTGTCTCCCGCCTTGCGGGCCTCGAAGACCTCCTTGGCCCCGCCGCGGCGGCCGGTGCGCTGCTCGTATCTGCTGGCGATGGCGCCGGCAGAACCCAGAGTTTCCAAACATCCGGTGTTGCCACATTTGCAATCGAGCCCTCCGGGAACTTGCGCATGGCCCAGTTCGCCCGCATATCCACCGGAACTGACTATCCGCCCGTCAACAAGCAGCGCGGAACTGATTCCGGTTCCGATGATCATCACGACCGTGCTGCGTTTCAGGTCCGGATCGGCAGCGCCACTTCCAAACTCCAGTTCGGCCCGGGCCGCCAGCGTGACGTCATGCCCGAAGCCGACGGGCAGGCCCAAGGCTTGCTCTGCCATTTGGCGCAGTGGCGCCCGACGCCAGCCAAGGTTGGCGGAAAAGATCCCGATGCCGTGCTCGGCATCAACTAGTCCGCATACCACCAGCCCTGCGGCTAGCGGCGTCTGCCCGGAAAGCTTGCGAAGCCGCGCCGCAAGTTCAACCAACTGTCTCATCAGCGTGGCGGCTGCCAGCTCGGCACCAGCCACGATGGTCGGCTCGCGCAGAACGTGCAGGAACTGGCCATGCTCATCGGCAAGGGCTGCCTTGATGTCTGTTCCACCGACATCAAAAAGTAGGAAATGCTCACTCATGTGGCTAGCTCAGTCTTCCAAGATCACCGAACGAGTGAGGTTACGTGGACTATCCGGGTCCATACCGCGAGCTCGCGCACGGTCTAAAGTGACGCGGTGAACGTAGGCCAGTTCCGCCAGCGGGTGCCGATCATTATTGATGTAGATGGCCCCCGTGCGCTGAACCTGTGCGCCCAGACCTTCCGGTTCTTCACCGAACATCCAGGTCACCCGGTTTGGTGCGGCAATGGCAATTGGCCCGTGGCGGTAGTCCATCGCCGGGTACGCCTCGGTCCACCCTTGGACCGCTTCGCGCATTTTGAGGGCAGCTTCATGGGCCAGCCCCACGCTGAAACCGCGGCCAAGGAAGGTGAATTGTTCGGCTTCGATGAGTTGCTGGGGCGTCTGCGCGTTGACCAGTTCCCCGGCCTGCACAATTGCCTCGTCCAAATCGATGCCCACGCTGGAGAGCAGATAAGCCAAGGCGGTGGTCGCGAAGCGAGTCTGAACCACCGAACGCTCGTCTGCATAGGAAAGTTCGACTACCGCGTCGAGCTTTTCCATGATCGGCGAGCTGACATCGCCAATAATTCCAACCGTGCGCAGGGAACCTCGGAGGTCATCAAGGACCTGAAGCACCTCGGAGGTCGTGCCTGAACGGGTTATGGCAACCAGTACGTCGTAGTCGCGGGTGGTGATTCGGGCTTCCGAGGCGGCGAATGCGTCGGTGATCCCCTGGCCTGCCGCTTCGCGCGCCGCGGCATAGGCCTCGGCCATGAACCATGAAGTGCCGCAGCCAATGACCGCGACTTTAAGACCCGGTGCTGGCAGCAGGTTCTCACTTTTTTGCTGCGCCACTGCTCGCCGCCACATCTCTGGCTGTGAAACTAGCTCCTGCTCCATATGCGCACCCAGCACGACTTGTTCGCTCACGGCAGCTCTCCCCTTCCGGGATCAAATTCTCAATATCTAGTCGGACAGAATCTACATTTTGATGTTTTGTGATCTTTTCAAGATACTAACAATCACAAACGATCTTTAAACGAGTATAGAGTTAGAACCCGCTCTTGAGAATGCCTCGGGGAAAAATAAATGCGCCGCCCCCTATTTAAGGGAGCGGCGCATCGCCACGACTCTTGCACCGTCACCTTTTCAGGTCCGAGGGCGCAGAACGGAGATTAGCTATTCAGAGCAGCGATAGCGGCATCGTAATCTGGCTCGGTGGTGATCTCTGGAACGATCTGGCTGTAAACAACCTTGCCGGTTTCATCCAAAACGACCACAGCGCGGGCCAGCAGGCCTGCCAGCGGGCCGTCGATCTGGGTTAGGCCGAAGTCAGCACCGAAATCCGAGCGGAAGACGGAAGCTGCCACAACGTTCGCGATGCCTTCGGCGCCACAGAAGCGGCCCAAGGCGAATGGCAGGTCGGCGGAGGCGCACACCACGGTGGTGTTTTCCAGGCCGGCAGCCAGCTCGTTGAATTTACGGACGCTGGCAGCGCATACGCCGGTATCAACGGATGGGAAGATGTTCAGCACCACGCGACGGCCGGCCAGTGATTCACTGGTGACCTCTGCGAGGTTGGTGTCGGTCAGGGTGAAGGAAGGTGCCTGCGCGCCAACGGCAGGCAGCTCGCCAATAGTCTGGACAGGGGTATCTTTGAATGCAGTAATAGCCATACTTCATTGTCTATCACGAATGGCCAGATCCCAGCCATATTTCGGCCAGAGCGCAACGAAGCAAAGCTCACTTTCACCCTTCGCCCCGATTTTTCGCAGCACAAGCGTACCTTCCCATGACAGACTCAGTGCATGGATACGGCCACCGACCTCAACGCATATGCAGCAAAAATGCGTGCGTTAACCGAAGAAGGTACTGATCTTGAGGTCGACGTTCGCTTCGTGGACATGCTTTGTTCGCGTGCCGCAACGATCTTGGACATCGGTTGCGGCATTGGAAACGCCGTCCACGGGTTAAGGTTCCGCGGTCACAACGCCTACGGGATCGATCCCACCGAAGCAGTGCTGCAGGTCGCCGCGGAACTCCACGACCCGGCATGGTTCCGCCCCATCAGTGCCACCGAGATTTCCGTTGATAATTTAGTCCGTGCCGAGCTTCCCGTTGCCTACGATGCAATACTGCTGTCGGGAAATGTTCCTGCGTTCCTGAGCCCGGCCGAGTTCAGCACCTGCTTTGCACTGCTTGGCGAACTGCTTAGACCCCAAGGTGCACTCATTCTCGGAACTACCAGCGCGTTGCGCGGCGGCCCGAAAGATCAAGATGAAGCCTCGAAGACGACCGAGCTGCTGCTCACTCACCGTTACGCGGATTGGCATCTGAACCCTTTTTCGGATGATTCCCCCTGGTCCGTAAGCGTCTTCGCCCGCACCGAAACACGCGAGTTTCCGCAAACTCCGGACGGAAAGTTCATCCTCGGTCGCTGACCAGTTCCCCGGCCCGATACACGCTGTGGGTCAGAGGCATTCCCGGACGATAGGCAAGGTGAGCCGCCGTGGCTGCTTGAAGTACGTGCAGGTCCGCGCGCTTCCCGACCTCGATCGAGCCGACTTTATCTGCCACTCCGAGCGCCATCGCACCGCCCATGGTGGCTGCCTCAATCGCTTCGGCGAGGCTGAGATTCATTTGCAGCACCGCCGTCGCCACACAGAAATTCATGTTGCTGGTGTAGCTGGTGCCGGGATTGCAGTTGCTGGCCAAGGCGATCACCACTCCGGCATCCAGCAGTTCACGCCCCGGAGCCAGCGGCTGGCGGGTGGACAAGTCGCAGGCCGGAAGGCAGGTGGCGACCACTCCGCGGTCGCCCGTGCGCTGTCGGGCATTCCACGCGGACCAGGTTCCGGCGAGCGCATCGATGTCGCCGAGCTCCAGATAGTTCACGTGGTCCACCGAGAGGCTGCCGAATTCGACCGCCAGTTGAGTTCCGGCGCCCGGGCCTAACTGGTTTCCGTGGATCTTGGTGGCCAATCCCCGATCCTTTGCCGCTTGCAGCACCTTGCGCGATTGCGCTTCGCTGAAGGCTCCGCGCTCGCAGAACACGTCCACGAAATCTACGGTTCCGGCCACGGCGTCAAGCATCGGTCCGGCCACCTCCGCGGTGTACTCGTCCGCGTCCCGTCCGGCAGGGACGAGGTGTGCGCCGAGAAAGGTCACCTGATCGACCAGCTCCCGGGCCAATCGTGCATGGCGGACCTCTTCATCGAGGGTCAGCCCGTAGCCGGTTTTGGTTTCCATCCAGGTGGTGCCCATGGCCAAGGCTTCCGCCCGGCGTGCGGATACCAGTTCACGCAGCGCTTGGTCATCGGTGGCCCGGGTAGCCGTGGTAGTCACGGCTATTCCGCCCGCCGCATAGTCTTCCCCGGCCATCCGGGCCACGAATTCATCCGCGCGATCTCCGGCGAAGATCAGGTGGCTGTGCGAATCCACCCAACCGGGCAGGACCGCGCGTCCGTCCAGATCCGTGACCTTCTCTGCCGACGGTGCCTGCTGCGCTGCACCCACCCAATCGATGATTCCATCGCGGATCAGCACCGCCGCGTTGCTGAGCACGGTGCCCTCGCGGTCTACGGTGCACAGCTGGGAGATGTTGGTCAGTAAGTGGGTGTTCATCTACCTTGATTCCTTGGGTTCACTGCGTGTGAGGGCACCCCTGCCTCTGAGGTGTGCCCTGAGGGCCTCCTCAGAGACTATTCAATAGAACCTGGCCAGTGAAGTTCCGCGGCCAAATTGAATCCGGTATTTCGGACAAAGTGAGCCGCCCCAGCAATGCGCTGAGGTGGCTCACTATCCAGTGTGGCGTAGCCGTCTAGCGGTATTGGCGCTCCCTGCGGCCCTGCGCCGGAACGATGTTCTGGTTCACCCGGAACAGGTTCCCCGGGTCATAGACGGCCTTAATGTGGCTCAGCCGCTCATAGTTTTCCCGGTAAGCGCTCTTCACCCGATCCTCGCCCTCGTCCATCAGGAAGTTAACGTACGCACCTCCCGCGGTGGTCGGATGCAGGGCCTCGGAATAGGCTTGCGTCCAATCGGTGATCAGCTTGGCCTTGGCCGGATCTGGATCCACCCCGACGATGACTCCGGCCCAGCCGCCCTGGCGGTAGGCGAAGGCCGTGTCCTCGACCGGAACACGTGCTGCCGCCCCGTCGATGGGATACAGGTGCATGGTGGAGTGGCCCGTGGGAAGCTGCGCACCGAAGTAGTTGTGGACCTCGATCGCGGTGTCGGTCAGCTCGGTGACGAAGTCCGCCCTCCAGTACCACTGCATCCCCGCCGGGTAGAGCGCATCGAAGGCCTGCTGCAGGATGTTGAACGGCATCTCGTGCGGCCCCACCAAGAGCGGGTTGCCGAATTCCTTCACCGGGGCCATCACCTGCTCGGCCAGCTCATGGGCTCCGGTGTAGCACCAGAGGATCCCGCAGGCCTGCCGGCCCCACAGCTCCTCCGGGAACGGCGCGGCACCCGGGATGGTCAGCAACCCGATCCAGCCCGAAAGTTCCTCCGGCAGCGAAGGCTGTATTTCCCGGTACCAGCGCATGACCTCGGTGGTGTCGGAGATGTCGTAGAGCACCGGCCCGCCGATAATGATCCCGTTCTCGCCGATGTCGTGGGTGCGGAAGGTGAAGGAGGTGACGACCCCGAAGTTTCCGCCTCCCCCGCGCAAGGCCCAGTACAAGTCCGGGTGGCGGTTCTCATCGGCGGTGACCAGGGCGCCATCGGCGAGCACCACATCGGCGGAGAGCAGGTTATCCACCGTCAGTCCGAAGCGCCGGGTCAGGTAGCCGATGCCGCCGCCCAAGGCCAAGCCTCCCACGCCGGTGGAGGCAATGAAGCCGCTCGGGGTTGCCTGGCCGAAGGCCACCGTTGCATGGTCCACATCTGCCCACGTGGCGCCGCCGTCGACCCGCACGGTGTGCGCCGCAGGGTCCACGGTGGTGCTACGCAGCGCCCCCAAGTCGATGACCAGCGCGTCGTCGGCGATGCCCAGGCCTCCGGCGTTGTGCCCGGCGCCGCGTACCGCTAGGAGAAGCTCGTGCTCGCGCGCGAAGTTCACGCAGGTGATCACGTCCGCGGTGTCCGCCACGCGGGCAATGGCTGCCGGATATTTGTCAATCATCGCGTTGTATACGGCGCGGACCTTGTCATAGTCGGGGTCCTCGGGCAAGGTCAGCGGCCCGCGCAGCGCTGCCGCGAGGTCTGCAAGGATTTCTGTCTTGCTACCCATGACCAACTCCTTCGTTCGGTTCTCTTGCTGGGTTTTACCCACCCTAGGAGCCCGCGCGTTCGTCTGGCGTTCGCAGCGTTCGCAGCCGTGCTATCCCAACCGTTCGCGTAGCCGCAGCAGGGCCGGGCTCCAGCAGCACTCCCCAAGTTCTTCGGCCTGCCGCAGTGCTGCATCCAATTCGGTGCGGGCCAGATCCAACTGGCCGTGGTCGGCGAGCGCATCCGACAGCAGCATGCGCCAGTAGGGCATCCTCGCCAGCGCACCTTGTGCCTCGAGGGCACTGATGCCTTCGTGGATCCGGGTGATTCCTGCGCTGCCGCCGGCGTACCACCCGGCGAAGATCTCGGCCCACTGCCCGTAGTAGGCGATCTCGTAGCGGCGGCATATTTTAAGTAGTTCAGCGATCCGCAGGCTCAGTTCCGCCCGGTCCCCGGCAAGCTGATGCAGCAGGCACACATACCCCAGAGCCACCGCCCTGGTATAGGGATGCCCGGAGGCGGCCGCCCTGGTCAGCGCTTCTGAGCCTAAGCGCAGGGCCTGCTCCGTGTGGCCGGCAAGCCAATGCGCGTGCGAGGCCCACGCTCGCGCATGGATTTCAAGCCGTGTGCCCAGGATGAACGAATAGCCGTTCTGTCCGCTCTCGTAGCAGGCGGCAAAATGCTCGATGGCTTCCTGATGCCGGCCCAGGGCCAACGCACCACCCGCCACCGCGAAATGCGATTGGCCAGTCAGGTCGGCATCTCCTTGCGACAGTTCCAGGGCGTGCAACCCGATGCTGTGGCACAACGGGTTCTTGCCTTCGACGTAGCGCCCGGCGAACAGCCCGATCAGGCTTGCGGCGAGAGCCTTCGGGTGGCCCAATTCTTGGGCCAACTGCGCCGTGCGTTCGAGATTGTCCAGTAGTTCGGGTGCCGAGTAGCCGCGCAACGCGGTCAGCGGTGAGGACATGGCCGTCCGGGTGGAAAGCTCCCGTTCGTCGCGTTCGCGCCCGGCAGGCTGGGCGGAGATCAGTTCCAAAGCGGTACGGAAGTTGACCAGCGCGGTTGAATTTGCATAGATCCTTGAAGCCGCCGCTCCGGCGCTGAGCGCAAAATCCAGGGCACGACCGGGGTTTGAACCCAGCGCGTATTGTTCGGCGAGCACCGCGGCTACCGGGTCGAGATTTGCGGAGTGCAGTAATTCCAGGGATTGGGCCAGCCTGCGGTGAAGCAGCCAACGGTTGGCCGGAGTAACCTTCTCGTAGGCTGCCCGGCGCACCAGATGATGCACGAAGTCATAACCATTTCCTGCCGGTAGCAGAATTCCCAATCGCCACAGTTCATCCACCGCACCGACCAGGTCATGATTCTCCAGATCTGCTGCCTCGCTGAGCAGGTCAAGGGTGATTTCGCGGCCGTACGCGGAGGCAAGCTCCGCCAAGTGCTTGGCCGCGGGTGAGAGCTGTTCGAATCGATGATCAAGCACCGCATAGAATCCAGTGTCCTGCAGATCCCCGGATGATGAGGCAGCTCGGGCCGCTTCGAGAATGAACAGCGGGTATCCGCCTGTCGCGGCGTGCAAAAGCTTACCTTGGGAGCCGGTCAGCGCCTGGCCGCGAACTCGTGCAGCAAGTTCGGCGCTCTGCTCGACCCCCAGCGGTTCGAGGCTCAGTTCGCCCAGCGCGCCGGCGTTTCGCAGCGTGGTTAGCATTCCCGCCACGGCGGGGCTGCAAGCGGCGTCTGGGGTGCGCATGGTGGCCACGAGCAGGAGTTGGCTGGTATGAGGTCCCGAAAACAGGAAAGATATCCAGGCAGCGGTGTCGGCATCACACCAGTGCAGGTCATCGAGGATCAAAAGTATCGGACGGCCCGCGGTACCCATCGCGCGGGCCAGCCCTTCGAAAAACCTGTAGCGTTGCCAGGCATCAACCATAGCCCGGTTTCCCGCGTGGGCTTCGGCGCGTTGCGGCTCGCCCAGCAGCCCGGGCAGCAACCTGCCCACCTCGCGTTTGAGCTCCACTGGCAATCCAGCCAGTAGCGGGGCGAAGGCTCGATCACGCAACCAACCGGCCACCGGCGCAAGCGGGATGAGCCCACCGGAGTCCACGCAGCGTGCTCGGGCAATCAAGGCGCCGGTAGCGCGGGCATGGATTTCGAGCTGTCGGGCCAGGTGGGTCTTGCCTACTCCCGGCCCGCCTTGGAGCACTACCATTGATCGTTTTCCGCGCACCGTCTCGGCCCAGAGCTGTTTCAGGGTGTTCGTCTCGGTTTCACGCCCAGTACTTTCCTGTCCGCCATCGGCCGATTCGCTTCGTGGACTTGACGCGCGTTGGGCACCGGGTTGCATCCGAGGCAGCATTTTTTGAATCAGCGACTGGGTATCGCGGCCCGGAGCGACGCCCAGTTCGTTGTCCAGAACCTCAGCGCACTTATGGAAGGTGTACATGGCCGCCGTATCTTCGCCCAGCGACATCTGCACGCGCATCAGGTCCCGATACCCGGCCTCCTCCAAGGGTTGGACATCCACGCGTCTCTGCGCCATGGCTAGGGCTCGATGGCCCTGGCCCCTGTTCAGCCATCCATCGGTGGCCTGGGCGCACAACTGCGCGCACTGCCCCGCGAGCCGTTCACGCGAATGCAACACCCAGTCGGCGTAGCTACCGGGCATCAGCTCACCCAGGTATTCGGCTACCGCTAGTTCGGCATGATCCAAGAATCGCTGATCATCTCCGCGCGCGGTGGCAGCCTCTGCTTTGGCCCGCTGTTCGGCGAAAATTTGGGCGTCTACGCGAATCCCGGCACTGCCCAACCAGGAAATGGCCCCATCGGCAGTGCCCAGGCAGTCCACCTCGCCGAGCCCGATGCGCAGGTTATGAAGTTCGCGGCGCAGATTCGTTTGTGCTTGGGAGTCGCTGGATTCCGGCCAGAAGGTTCCCGCTAAAAGCAGCCGTGGTATTTGGACTCCGGGATGCAACACCAGATAGGCCAACAATTCAAGTGCCCGCGATCGGCCCGAGAGAACATCAGCGCCCCACGCGGTGAGCCGCTGTTCCCCAAACAAATTCAGATATAGCACTATTGGCCTTCCCCGAGTTGGCCCCACATATCATTGTGGCACCACCTAACTGGTGCCACAATGCCCAGACGACGCGGAACGCAAAACCGCCCGCGCTTCCGGGAACGGAAGCACGGGCGGTTTGGTGTTGCTGCTTAGCGGCTGGCGACGAAAGCCTGCACACAGGCCTCGATGTCCTCGGCCGAATGCGCGGCGGAGAGCTGCACACGGATGCGCGCGGCCCCCTTCGGCACGACAGGGAAACTGAACGCGGTGACGAAGACGCCATGCTCCAGCATTTTGCCGGCGACTTCAGCGGCCTTGACCGCGTCCCCGAACATGACCGGGATGATCGCGTGCTCGCCGTCGAGGAGGTCGAAGCCCTCCTCGGTCATCCGGCGGCGGAAGTGCGCCGCGTTTTCGAAGAGCTTCTCGCGCAAATCTCCGGATCCTGCCACCAGGTCAAGGGCGGTCAGCGTGGCTGCCACGATGGACGGGGCCAGCGAGTTGGAGAACAGGTATGGGCGTGCCTTCTGGCGGAGCATCGCCACGATCTCCCCGCGGCCGGAAACGTAGCCGCCCGAGGCACCGCCCAACGCCTTGCCGAAGGTTCCGGTGTAGATATCAACCCGGTCCGAGACGCCGGCGTGCTCCGGGGTTCCGGCACCGTTGGAGCCCATGAAGCCCACCGCGTGGGAATCATCGACCATCACCAGTGCGCCGTACTTGTCCGCCAGGTCGCAGATCGCTTCCAGCGGGGCCAAGAATCCGTCCATGGAGAACACGCCATCGGTGACGACGATGGTGCGCCGGGCACCGGCGCCGTCGTTCATGGCGGCGGCCGCCTGCAGCTGGGTTTCCAGGTCTTCCATGTCCTGGTTCTTGTAGCGGAAGCGTGCCGCCTTCGACAGGCGAATGCCGTCGATGATCGACGCGTGGTTCAGCGCGTCGGAGATGATCGCGTCTTCGGCGCCGAACAGGGATTCGAAGACACCGCCGTTGGCATCGAAGCAGCTGGAGAACAGGATGGTGTCTTCGGTTCCGAGGAATGCCGAGAGCTTGGCTTCAAGTTCCAGGTGCAGGTCCTGGGTGCCGCAGATGAAGCGGACCGAGGCCATGCCGAAGCCGCGATCATCCATGGCGTTCTTGGCCGCGTCGATGATGCGCTGGTCGTCGGCCAGACCTAGGTAGTTATTCGCGCAGAAGTTCAATACCCGGCGGGATTCGCTTCCCAGCGAGCCGGCCATGATCGATGCGGACTGCGCCGAGTCGATGTGGCGTTCGGCCTTGAAGAGGCCCGAATCCTTAAGCTGCTCCAGTTCCGCGGACAGCTGGTCTTTCATATCTGTATACATGTCATATCTCCTAGAAAACTGTCCAGTCCAAAACAACTTTGCCGCCGTGTCCCCCACGAGCGGCGGTGAAGCCTGCTTGCCATTCGGTAGCCGGCAGGAAGTCGGTGACCACCGAGGCGACGCGTTCACGCAAAATATCAGAGGTGGTGAGCATGGCGCTCATGGCGTACCAGGTCTCGAACATTTCGCGCCCGTAGATGCCCTTCAGGGTGAGCATGTGGGTGACGACCTTGCCCCAGTTGATATCGATCGATTCACTGGGCAGGCCGAGCATGCTGATCTTGCCGCCGTGGTTCATGTTTTCGATCATTTCGGGCAACGCGGTCTTGTGACCAGACATTTCCATGCCGAAGTCGAAACCCTCGCGCATTCCCAATTCCTTCTGGGCTTCGGCGATTCGCTGTTGGGCCACGTTGATCGCCAGGTCCACGCCCATGGTGCGGGCCAGCTCCAGGCGCTGCTCGGACACGTCGGTGATGGCGATATTGCGGGCGCCGGCATGGCGGGCCACCGCGGCGGCCATCAGGCCTATGGGGCCGGCTCCGGTGATGAGCACGTCTTCGCCGACCATGGGGAACTGCAGCGCGGTGTGCACGGCGTTGCCGAATGGGTCGAAGATAGCGCCGAGCAGCGGGGTGATGCGCTCGTCGCGGTGAACATATACGTTGCTTTCGGGGATCGCCACGTATTCGGCGAACGCGCCATCGCGCTGCACGCCGACGGAGTTGACGTTGATGCACATATGGGGGCGCCCGGCCCGGCAGTTGCGGCACAGGCCGCAGACCACGTGGCCTTCGCCGGAAACCCGGTCACCGATCTTAACGCCTTGCACGAACGAGCCGACCTCGACGACCTCACCGTAGAATTCGTGGCCGGGGACCAGCGGGGTGTTGATCATGGCCTTCGCTGCATCGTCAAAGGCTTCGATGTGCAGATCGGTGCCGCAGATTCCGGCGGTCATCACACGGATTTTGACATCGTGGACGCCGACCTCCGGCTCTGGCCGGTCGACGAGTTCCAGGCCGGCATGTGGTCCGGACTTGTACAGTGCTTTCATGCTGGTTCCTTTGGGATCGGGCATCGGGGTGCGTGCACGACAGACTTGGGGTTGTTTCAAGTGTCGCACCCAACAGCATGGGAAGAAACCTTAGACGAACTTCGATTTCCTGATCTAACGATTTAGTATTTACTTCATGGAATTACATCAGTTGCGGATTCTTCGCGAGCTAGCGGATTTAGGCAGCGTCAACGCGGTCGCGAAGGCCCTGTACGTCTCACCGTCGGCCGTGTCCCAACACCTCGCGCAGTTGCAGCGCGGCTTCCCAGCCGCGCTGACTCAGAAGGATGGACGCCGGCTGGTGCTAACGGCCGAGGGAAAGTTGCTGGCTTCGGCCGCCGCCTCGGTTGCCTCGACCTTGGCCGAGGTCGAGGCGAAGATCCGCACACAGGACCAAGACCTCGAGGTGCCAATACATATCGCGGGGTTCCACTCCATCGGGCAGACGATCTTCGCTCCGCTGCTGACCTACCCGGAAGGGGAGCTACCCCCGCTGCGCTTCTCCGATGAGGATGTCTCGCAACAGGACTTCCCGGCACTGACCTCCGGCTACGATTTGGTACTGGCCCACCGCATGCCGCATACCGCGCCTTGGCCGGAAGAACGCATTGCCGTGATCCCGCTGGCCTTTGAACCCTTGGATATCGCAATTCACCGCGATCACCCGTTGGCAGCGTACTCCGAGCTCTCCCCGGAACAAGTGATCGACGAGCGGTGGGTGGTCTCGCGTTCTGGCTATTCGCCGGCCGACGTCCTGGAGACCATCGCCGCCCTCGCCGGCCGGGCACCAATGGTGGAACACCGAGTCAATGACTACGCCACCGCCGGGGCATTGATTGAAGCCAGCAAATGCCTAGGAATCTTGCCGCGGTACACGGCGCGCAACACCCTGGATGAAACGGTGATTTTACGACCAATCAAAGGCTTGAACTCAGGTCGACAAATCGACCTTCTACTGCGGGCGGAGCATTTGCACCGCGGCACGGTAAACGATGTCATCAACGCCATCCGCAGTACGGTGCAGCGGCTGGTAATCAGCTGAGGCAGCAATACGCAATCACCCCTAGGCACGAAACCGCAAGGCAAAACCCTCTTTTGCATGTCGGTCACTGGCCCGCGAGCGTGCCCGATGGCTTTCTACCCACCGCCGCCGCCTTTTATGGTGGCCGCGGAATGGCTCCGGGTACGGAAGACGCCCGCCCCTCGAAAGGGACGGGCGTTTAGAAGCAGTTCATTATCAGCCGTTGAAGGCGTCCGGATCTGGACCGGTGCGGCCATCCCGGTCCAGCGCCTCAATCGCGGACATCTGGTCAGCGGAGAGCTCAAAGCCGAACAGGTCTAGGTTGGCGGCGATCCGCGCGGGGGTGACCGACTTCGGGATAATGATCCTTCCTTCCTGCAGGTGCCAGCGCAGGATCACCTGCGCGGCGGTGACATTGTGCATTGCGGCAATCGCCAGAATCGATTCCTCGCTCAGCAGCGCTCCCTGCGCCAGTGGGCTCCAGGCTTCCGTGGCGATGCCGTGCTCGGCGTTCGCGGCGATCACTTCGCGATTCTGCAGTGCCGGGTGCAGCTCGACTTGATTGACCGCCGGAACGATGTCCGCCGCCTCGACCAGCTTTTCCAGATGCCCCGGCTGGAAGTTCGATACGCCAATGGCACGGACTTTCCCCTCGGAATAGAGCTTTTCGAGCGCTTTCCACGAGTCGACGTAGAGATCTTTCGCGGGCGCCGGCCAGTGGATCAGGAATAGATCCAAGTAGTCCAGGCCCAGGCGTTCAAGGCTCGCCCCAAAGGCTTCGAGGGTCTGCTCGTAGCCCATATCGGCGATCCAGAGCTTGGAGGTGATGAACAGTTGATCACGGGCTATGCCGGACTCGGCCAGGGCCTTTCCCACGCCTTCTTCGTTGCCGTAGATCGCGGCGGTGTCAATGCTGCGGTAGCCAGCGTCCAGCGCGGCGGCGACGGCTGCCGTGGTCTGCTCATTTGGCACTTGGAAGACTCCGAAGCCCAGCTGCGGCATTTCGATGCCGTTGTTGAGCGTGAGGTTTGGGATTGAATTGGTCATGGGACTCCCTTTGAGAATTTTTTCTGGTCATTCAGTGGTTAGTTGAGCGGTGAAAGCCCGGTCGGTGAAAGCCTGCGGCCTAGTTTGCTGCCATAACCGCGGTTCGCGCAGTCGACGGCTCCCGCTTGGCCAACGAGGCGGCCAGCAGCATCAACAGCAGCGCGGCGAGGGTGATGGCGGCGCCAATCCAGATCGGCGAGGTGTAGCCAAGCCCCACGGCGATGCCCACCCCGCCGGCCCAAGCGCCGAGGGCATTGCCGACATTAAAGGCGCCGATATTTGCTCCGGAAGCCAGCGTCGGGGCAGTCCCGGCGTAGCGCATGATGCGGCTTTGCAGGCCGGGAACGGTGCCGAAGCCGAATCCACCCATGAGCAGCAGGGCCACGACGGTGGCTATCGGGCTTGCTGCCAGAGCACCGAAGCCCACCAGGACAACAACCAGGGAGGCGATGAAGATCAGCAGCGTGCGGTCGATGTTCCGGTCGGCCATGCGTCCGCCGAACCAATTGCCAACGAACAGCCCCACACCGAAGAGCACCAGCAGCCAGGGGACGGCTCCGGAGGCAAAGCCGGATACTTCGGTCAGCGTGTAGGCGATGTAGGTGAAGGCACCGAACATCCCGCCATAGGCAAGCACCGTGACACCCAGCGAGAGCCACACCTGCAGGGAGGCGAAGGCGCTCAGCTCCCTGCGCAGGGATACCGCTTCGGCGGCATGCCGGAGCACCGGCACCAGAAGCAGGATGCCGATCAGTGCGAGCACCCCGATGCCGGAGATGGCCCAGAAGGTGGAACGCCACCCCGCCTGCTGGCCCAGGAAGGTTCCGAAGGGAACGCCAAGGACATTGGCGGCGGTCAGTCCGGTGAACATGATGGCGATGGCCCGCGCCTTCTTGGCCCCGGGCACCAGATCCGCGGCGACGACGGTGCCGATGCCGAAGAAGGCGCCGTGGCATAGTGCGGCGATCACCCGCCCGATCATGGCCCCCATATAGTCCGGGGCGATGGCGGTGAGCGTATTGCCGATGATGAACAGCACCAGCAGCCCCACCAATACCGGTTTGCGCGGCAGGCGCACGGTGGCGGCGGTCAGCCCGAGAGCGCCGACCACCACGCTCAGCGCGTAGCCGGAGATCAGCCATCCTGCGGCCGCTTCGCTGACGCCGAAGTCCGCCGCCACCTCGGGCAGCAGGCCCATGATCACAAATTCGGTGAGCCCGATGCCGAAGGCACCTAGGGCCAGCGCGATGAGTCCCAGTGGCATTTGCTTACTCCTGATAAACTTGAACAATAGTTGCAGACGCTTGTTATTGCGCCGATGGGTTAAATAGTTGCACACGCAACTAATGCGCGCAAGCAATCATTTTGGAGGATGAAGTGGGAATCGCAGACGACGCGGTCGAAATCCGTGCCCACGGGTGGCGTACATTGGCGGCCTTGCACGGAATTATCGAGTCCGCACTGGAAAAAGACCTCAGCGCAGAAGTCGGCTTGTCTGTGGTGGAGTACACACTTCTGGACGCGCTGAACCGGCAGGACGGCTGGCATATGCGCATGGCGCAACTGGCCCGGGCGACCGCGCTGAGCCCCAGCGCCACCACACGCCTGGTGACCCGTTTGGAAGATCGCGCCCTGCTCTCCCGGGTGCTCTGCGCCGATGACCGACGCGGCATCTACACCGAGCTGACGCTCGCCGGCCAGCAGCTTTACCGCAAGGCGAAGCCAATTCACGACGCAACCCTGGAACGCGTGCTCAAGGAGGCCGAGCAGCAGCCCGAACTCGCACCGCTAGCCCGGATCCTGCCTCAGTTCCCTTCCGCCTAGCCCTCTGCCACTTCCGCGAAAGGCCACGACCCCCGTGATACCCCGCTTCTCCGCCGTGCTTTTCGACTGCGACGGCGTCCTCGTAGACTCCGAACTGATCACCAATTCGGTCCTCCGCACTATGCTGCTCGAGCTGGGCTGGGAGATCGGCGTGCAGGATTGCCTGGAGATTTTTATCGGCAAGGCACTGAAGGACCAATGGGAACCGATTTACGCGCACACCGGATTCCGCATCGACGATGCGTGGCTCACCAGATTCCGCGCACGCCGAGATGATGCGCTGCGCAGCGCGCTGGCCCCGATCGACGGCGCGGCCCACGCGGTAGCCGCGATCGCCAAGACCTACGGGTCAAAGATCGCCTGCGCCTCCGGCGCGGATCGAGGCAAAGTGGAAATGCAGCTTTCGGTTACCGGCCTGGCCCCCTGGTTTGGAGATCGCGTATTCAGCGGCATGGAGTATCCGCGCAGCAAGCCAGCACCGGATGTGTATCTGGCAGCCGCCGCGGCCCTGCAAATTGACCCGCTTCAGGCGCTGGTCATCGAGGATACCGTCACCGGAGTCACCGCCGGGGTGGCAGCCGGCGCGACGGTGTTCGGCTTCGCCAATGGCGGTCCCAGCAGCACCGCGGCCGAGGACCTGCTGGCGGCCGGGGCAAGCCGGATTTTCAGCAGCATGGACCAACTGCACGCGCTGACCATCAAGGATTAGCGTCCCGGGTCTCTGGCCGGGATTACGCAGCCGACGCCGCTGGCGGCGTGCGTCACCGTGTTTCCGAAAGTGCTCAACTACCGCGCAGGTTGCTGCAGCGCACGGTCGAGGGTCACCGCCAGCTTTCGCCAATAACCTAGTTCATACACGACAATCACGGTGAGCGGCGAGCACAGCAGCACCAGCAGGCAAGCCCAGGCCGGAAGGCCCCATTGGCTCAGCAGGACCGCAGCCAGCGGCATCAGAAACGTCGGTAGATGCGCCAGGGTAAACATCGCAGCGTCCAGCAACCAGGTCAGCAACGAGGCGATGATCAGCATGAAGATGAATACCGGAATCGCCAAGGCGAGGATCACCACGACCGGATCCGTGGCGGCCTGCGGGTCATAGGCGTAGCCGACCGTATGCAGCCCGGCACCAATCGCGGCGATGCAGGTGAACAGGGCAATATGACCGTAAATCCACGCGGAAGCCTTGTCTCGCCGCTGATGCAGGACCGGCCCGGAGGGCAGCTGAAAGTATGCCCACCACAGGCTGAAAGAGATCAGCACGCCTACCGAGACCACCACCACGCTCTCAAAGCTCCAATTCGAGCCCGCCGAGATCGCGCGGGCCGCCGCCAGCGTTCCCACGATGCATTCGCCGAGAGCGATGATGGCCATCAAGCCATAGCGTTCGGCAATGTGGTGGGCATGCCAGGGAATGCCTGATTCGCCGCGCCGGCGGGCCACCTTCTCGGCAATCAATGGCGCACTGAAATCGATGACCCAGAAAATTGCCAGGCAGACCAAGGCCGGAACCAGCGACAGCGGAAGGAAAAGGAACGAGGTCCAGCCGATCTGCGCGATGCCCACGCCGATAGCGTTTCCGCGGGCCACCACTCGGTGCCGCGGGTCCTGCCGGGCGACTCGCAGCCATTGCCCGATCAGCGCGATGCGCATGACTATGTAGCCGACTACCATCACATTGGCATCCAGCACCGCCCCATGATCTATGGATTGGAACATCATCGGGATGCCGACCGCCAGCACGATGACGCCCGCCATCTGCACCAGCGTCAGGCTCCTGAACAGCCAATCGTCATTGTCGAAGGCCGAGGCCAACCAGGCATAGTTGGCCCAGGCCCAGACGATCGCCAAGCAGGCGATGACAAAGGAAACGATGGCCGGCAGATAATGGCCTACCTCGATGCCGTGGGCCAGCTCGCTACCGGCCACGCCGAAGGCGGTGACGAAGGTCAGGTCGAAGAATAACTCCAGGGTGCTGGCGGACCTGTTTTTCTCCTGCGGATCCCGGCCGCGCATGCGCCGCAGGCCATGCTGGTAGAAATTATCTCCCGTGCTTACGGTCATCGATACAGCCTTTTCGAACGGCAACTTGCGAACAGCAATAGAATATTGGACCGAACACTGAAATACGCAAGCAACCGCCATCGACCACCGCTTCTTTGCTACTTCCCGGCAGCGTCAAGCTCGTGCTTCAGCGGGAAGTACCAGCGCATGTTCTCGCGCAATTTATCCGAGTCACCGCGTGCCCAATTACGCATCAGCTCCCCGCCGAAAGAAATCGCGGTCACCGGCTGCGCGCCGGCGGAGATCATCCGGTCGAAGGCCCGATCGTGGGCCACCTGCGAAATTCCTCCCACGGCATCGGCTACCGGGTAGACCTCGTATCCTTCGGCCAGCATGTCCAAGGTCGGGAAGGTCAGGCAGACTTCGGTCCACAGCCCGGCCATCACCACCTTGCGGCGGCCGCTGCCCTCGATGGCCCCACGAAATTCGGCGTCCTCCCACGCATTGACACCGCTGCGGTCAATCTCCGGCACTCCGGGCAGCTCGTCCTTGATGTGCTGCGCGGTGCCCTCGTTCACGCCCATGTCCACGCCGACCGTGGAGAGCACCACCGGAATCTCGTATTTCATGGCCAGGCGGCACAGCGCCACGACGTTCAAGTCGATCCGCTCACGGGTGGCCGAGGTGACGGTGCCGTACTGCTCGGGCTGGTAATCGATCAGCGCCAAGACGCAGTTCTGCGGTGTCAGCAAGTGATCGTGCGCTTGATCGCGGATCGGTTCCGGCGAGGTCTTCTTGGACATCTGCTTCTCCTTCAGGGCCTATTCACCAACGAAAAGGGGTACGTGGAAAACACGTTATCCTACGCGGTGCGGCGGAACCAGAGGCCAGAGCGAGGCGCGCGCGAATGCCTTCGGCCCATTGGACCGGCCCAAGGCAGGCGCCTGGGCAGCAAGGCGCGACGGCACCGCCAATGCGGGATTCTCCTCCGGCTCCAGCTGCACCATTGCGCCAAGTGGCACACTCTTGCGCGCCGGGACCAGACGGATCACCCATCGAATCCCACCCGGCCGAGGTTCCGCCGAGCGTTCGGAAGCCATCTGGCCAAATGACGGCTCCCTAGTTGACGTGCTGCGCCTGCTGGTCCGCTTCGAAGTAGCTGACCAGGCCTTCCTCCAGACCGGGAATCTGCAGCGTCTGCCCCGACGAGCGCAGCGAACGGGCACCCAAATCACCCACGGCGACGGCAGCCCGGGCAGCCAGCGGCGAGGTTTCGGTCGCTCCCCCATCACGGGCGAAACGCAGGAATTCGGCGATCAGATTCGGGTCGGCGCCGCCGTGGCCCGCATCATCACCCTTGATCTCAACCTTCAGATCCGGTTCGGCGAAACCATGCGTGGTGCGGGTGTTCCACACGTGGATGAAGTCCCCGGGGCCGTCACCGAAGTTCTCCAACCTTCCGGCGCTGCCGATGACCGTGTAATTGCGCCAGTAGTCGGGGGTGAAATGGCACTGCTGATAGGAGGCCAGCACCCCGTTATCCAGCTTCATCTGAACCATCGACAGATCCTCCACATCAAGCTTCGGGTTCAGGCCGCGCTGCGCGGACGGCGGCCAGTTCTCCAGGGAGAACCAGTCGCGCAGGCGCAGGTCCGCATTGTTCCGCCGGTCCTCCACCTGACCGTAGACCGCCAGCGATCCGACGCCGGAGACCTGGGTGCTGTAGCCGTTGGCCAGCCAGTGGATGACATCGATATCGTGGGCCCCTTTCTGCAAGAGCAAGGTATTGCTGTATTGGCGTTCGGCGTGCCAGTCCTTGAAATAGTAATCTCCGCCGTTGCCCACGAAGTGCCGGCACCACACGGCCTTCACCTCGCCGATGGCACCCTGTTCGATCAGCTGCTTCATCTGCCAGATCACCGGCATATGGCGCATATTGTGCCCGACGTACAATCTGGTGCCGGTGCGCTGGGCGGCGGCCAGGATCTCGTCGGCGCGCTCCAGGGTGATGTCCAGGGGCTTTTCGACAAAGGTGGGGATACCCGCTTCCAGCGTGCGGAGCACTACGTCGCGGTGCGTGAAATCCGGGGTGAGGACCAGGACCGCGTCGAGGCCGGCGTCCAGCAATACCTGCAGGTCCGCGGTGACTTCCGCCTCGGGCAAGGCCGCCCGGGCATCCTCGCGGCCGCGCTCGCTGGTATCGCAGACGATCCGGACCACGCTGCCTTCCCCCGGACGTTGCAGGTAGCGGTGCAGCGAAGCCCGCAGTCCGAAGCCGACGATTCCGACCTTGAGGTCCATGTAGTTCTCCTTTTGATTGGCGCCCTTGCGGCGCGCAGCAAATATTTGATGACCGGATGAAGCCGGCGCGGCTAGCCTGAGCCGAGGTTCAGCGGGCCGGGGAAGAAACAGCGGGCCGCATGATCACCCTGCAGCGGGTCCAGCCGCGGCTCGGAGGCGGCGCAGCTGGGTTGCGCGATGGGACAGCGGGTATGGAATCGGCACCCCGTCGGCGGGTCGATGGGCGAGGGCGGATCCCCCTGCAGCAGGATCAATTCACGCGGTGTGCTCGAACCCTGCCGGAGTTCGGGCGCCGCAGAGAGCAGCGCCTGGGTGTAGGGGTGGGCGCTGTGCTCATAGACCCTGTCGTAGCTTCCGGATTCGACCACCTTGCCCAGATACATCGTCGCGACGCTGTCCGAGATATGCCGGACAATCTGCAGGTCGTGGGCGATGAACACGAAGGTCAACCCGAGTTCCTGCTGCAGATCCTGAAGCAGGTTGACCACCTGGGCGCGCACCGACACATCCAGGGCCGAGACCGCCTCATCGCAGATCAGCACCCGGGGATTCAGCGCAATGCCGCGGGCAATGCCGATGCGCTGCTGCTGGCCGCCGGAGAAGTTATGCGGATAGCGGCTCAAATGATCCGGGTTCAGCCCCACCAATTCCATCAGCTCCGCGATCTTCGCCCGCCGCCGGGCACGGGGCACCAGATCGGGATGGATTTCGAAGGGTTCAAGCAGGATCTGCTCGATGGTCATCCGCGGATCGAGCGAAGCGTAGGGATCCTGGAAGATGAGCTGGATGTTCCGGCGCATCAGGGCACGCTCGGCACGCTGCAGCTCGTTGATGTCCACCCCGTCAAAGAGCACCTGGCCTTCGCTGGGCTTTTCCAGCCCGGAGAGGATGCGGGCAAGTGTGGACTTCCCGCAGCCGCTCTCACCGATGATCCCCAGCGTCTGCCCGGCGGGCACCTGCAGGTCCACCCCGTCCAGCGCCTTGAGCACCTTCTTCGCTCCGAAGGGCAGCGGCCGGGCTACCGGATAGTGCATCCTGATATCGCGCAGTTCCATAATCGGTCCGGATGCTGTCTTGCCGGTCCGCGGCTCAGTGGCTGTATGCGGCATGACTCGGTACCTCCTGGGAATGGAAACAGGCCGATTGGCGTCCGGCCGAGATGGCCTCCAGCGCGGGCACGGCGGCGGTGCAGGCTTCGTCGGCCAGGAAACACCGGTTGGCGAACGAGCAGCCCACGGGAATGTTCAACAGGTCCGGCGGGCTGCCGGGAATCGCCGGAAGCCGGTGCCCCTTGAGCGCTTCACTGGCCACGGATTCGGCGAGCCCCCGGGTATAGGGGTGGCGCGGCGCGGAAAGCACCTGGGCGGTCGGCCCCTGCTCGATGATCCGTCCGGCATACATGACCGCTACCTGGTCGGTGACCTCGCGCACCACCGAAATATCGTGGGTGATCAGGATCAGGCCCATATTGTTCTCCGCCTGCTGCTCCTTGAGCAGCTCCAGAATCTGGGCCTGCACGGTCACATCCAGGGCGGTGGTCGGTTCGTCGGCGATCAGCAGTTCGGGTCCCAAGGCCAGCGCCATGGCAATGACAATGCGCTGGCGCATGCCGCCGGAGAATTGGTGCGGGTAGTCGTTCACCCGGCTGGCCGCGGCCGGGATGCGCACCCGGTCCATCATCTCGATGGCCGCGGCCTTCGCGGCCTTGCGGCTGTAGCCGCGGTGCACCCGGAACAGCTCGCCGATCTGCCGGCCCACCGGATGCACCGGGTTCAGGGCGCTGAGCGCGTCCTGGAACACCATGGACATGCACGGGCCGGTCAGCTGCCGGCGGCGTTTGGCGCCGATGGACAGCAGGTCTTCGCCGTTGAGCAGGATTTCGCCGCCGGCGACCCTGGCCGGAGGGGTGTCGAGCAACCCCATGATGGTCCGGGCGGTCACCGACTTGCCGGATCCCGACTCGCCCAGGATGCCCAGGCACTGGCCGGCGGCAAGCTGCAGGTCGACGCCGTTGATGGCGGTCGCGGTGCCCTGGGGCGTGGCGAACTGGACGCGCAGGTCGCGGATTTCCAGCAGCGGCCGCGGGGCGTGGTGCGGTTGCCTCATTACTTTCCTTTCGGGTCGAATTCGTCGCGCAGCGCTTCGCCGAAGAGCACGAAGCCGAGCACCGTTATGGTCAGGAAGATCGCGGGGAAGAGCAGCAGGTGCGGTGCGGCGTCGATGTAGTCGCGGGCGGCCGCCAGCTGCAATCCCCAGGAGACCGCCGGCGGGGTCAGCCCGATGCCGATGAAGGTCAGCCCGGCTTCCGCGGAGATCATGCCGCCCACCCCGAGGGTCTGCAGCACCAGCAGCGGGGTGACGGCGTTGGGCACGATGTGCTTGGCGATAATGCGCCGGTTGCCGGCGCCGAGCAGCCGGGCGGCCTGCACATATTCGCGGTGCCGGATCTCGAGCACCGAGGAGCGCATGAAGCGCACCCCGCCGGGCCAGCTGAACAGTGCCAGCGCGAAGATCACGGTCCAGATATTGCGCTGGCCGAACAGCTGCAGCACCACGATCGCCGCCAGGATGAACGGCAGGCCGAAGGCCATATCGCAGATGCGGGAAATGACCGCGTCCACCCAGCCTCCGAAGTAGCCGGCGATCGCGCCCACCAGGGCGGCAATGGCGAAGGCGATGGCCGAGACCACGATGCCCACCAGGATGGAGGCCCTGGCCCCGTAGATCACGTTCGTGTAGTAGTCGCAGCCCTGGATGTCGATGCCGAAGAGATGCGCGGCGCTCGGGGCCTGGTTGGAGAGCATGATGTCGCAGTTCTCGGTCGGTCCGGCGCCGAATCCGGTGAACAGCTGCGGAAAGGCCGCCATGATGATCATCAGCAGCACGATCGTGCCGGAGATGGCCAGCCGGGGGCGCAGCCACCAGCGCCGGTGGGCGCCGCGGCTCGGAGCCGGGGCCCGGTCCACCGCCTGGGCGCCGTCGCCGGGGCCGATTGTTGTGCTTGTCGCGCTCATATTCTCACCCGTGGATCGATTAGGCCGTAGGTCAGGTCAACCAGGAGGTTGAAGACCAGGTAGACCAGCACCAGCAGGGTGGCGATGCCCACCACCACGGTGCCTTCCTTGTTGTTGATGGAGGAGACCATCAGCCCGCCGATGCCCGGCAGATTGAAGATGGCCTCGATGATCACTGCCCCGCCGAGCATCCCGGCCAGGCTCAGGCCCAGGTAGGTGACCACCGGGATCATGGCGTTGCGCAGCGCGTGGCCCCAGATGATGCGCCGCGGAGTAAGGCCCTTGGCCTTCGCGGTACGCAGGTACTCGGCGCGCAGAACGTCCACCAGCGAGGTGCGGGTCAGCCTGGCCAGGCCGGCGGCGGCCTCCAGCGCCATCACCAAGGCAGGCAGGATGAAGGCCATCGGCCATCCGGCGCGGATGCCGGCCGGATCGACCCAGCCCAGGTGCACGCCGAAGTAGGTTTGGGCACCCAGCGCGATGACGAACCCCGGCACCCCCATGAACAGGACCGTGAAGACCAGTGCGAAGTGGTCCCCGGTTTTCCCGGCACGCAACCCGCCGTAGACCCCGATGAGCAGGCCGATGAAAAGCTTGAGCACCCATGCGGTCAGGGCGAGGGCCAGCGTGGTTGGCAGGCGTTCCAGGATCAGGCCCAGCACCGGGCGGCCGAAGAAGTCGATGCCGAAATCGCCGCGGAAGACGCCGAGGATGTAGTTTCCGTACTGGACGAAAAACGGATCATCCAGATGGTAGGCCTGGCGGATCTGCGCCACGGTGGCTTCCGGCAAGGGACGCTCCCCGGTCAATGCCGAAATCGGGTCACCGGGCATCAGGAAGGTCAACGCGTAGATGATGAATGTGGCGCCGAGCAGCACCGGGATCATCTGCCCGATACGCCGAACGGTATAGCCCAGCATGGGTACTCCCTCATCACAATAGGTGGCTGGCGCGGCCGCAAGATCTTCGTGCGGCCGCACCAGCCAAACGGAACCGTTGCTAGCAGCCGTAGCCGGCGCGGTAGTACTGCAGGTCTCCCTGGACGTCGTTCAGCTGCGCGCACTGCGACTGCAGTCCGTAGTCGGTGGGGATGAACAGCGGGATCGCCGGCAGATCCTCGACGATGATCGCCTCGGCTTCGGTGTAGAGCTTCGCGGCCTTGGCTTCGTCCATTTCTGCGCGGGCCGCACGCAGCAGCGTGTCGACCTTGTCGTTCGAGTAGCCGGTCACGGCGTTGCCGTCTCCCCCGGTCTCGTACTGGCTCAGGTACTGGTCCGGCGACATGTAGGACCAGCCCCACAGGCCGAACACGGCTCCATCGAGCTTCTGGCTGTTGCGGCGTTCGGAAAGCTCGGTGCCCAGGGTGGGCTTCAGCTGCACCTTGATGCCCAGGTTGTCCTGGATCTGCTTGGTCAGCGCTTGGACCAGCTGCTGGTCCGAGGCGGAGTTGCTCTCGATGATCAGCGTGCCGTCAAACCCGCCGCCCTCGGCCAGGATCTTCTTGGCCCGCTCCGGGTCGAAGACGCAGTCGGCGCAGGAGCCGGACACATAGGAGCCCAGCGACGGAGGCACCAGCGAATCCGAGGTTTGCGCATGGCCCTTGAGCAGCGAGGCGGCAATGGCTTCGCGGTCGATGGACAGCGAGATGGCCCGGCGCAATGCCGGGGACTTCAGTTCCTCGACGTATTCGGGGATCTGCAGCGTCTGCTGCTTGGAGGCGGTTTCCACCTCGTAGAGGGCCTGTTCGCCCAGCTGGTTCTTGGCTTTGTCGACCATGGTCGCCGGCACATTGCGGATCATGTCGAGGTTTCCGGCGGTCATGTCGGTGTAGGCGGCATCCACCGCGGTGTAGATCTTGCCGACCAGCTTGTCCGCACCGCCGGAGAATCCTTCGGCGCCCTTGAAGCCGTCCCATTTCTCCAGGACGACCTGCTGGTTATGGTCCCAGGAGATGAACTTGTAGGGGCCGTTGGAGACCGGGGACTGCTCGTAGGCGTCCAGGTCTTCGAAGGCGGATTCCGGCATGGGGCAGGTCGGATTGGTGCTCAACAGCTTCGGGAAGTCGGCGTTCGGCGCGTTCAGGGTGACCCTCAGATGGGTTTCGTCGACAACCTCCACCCCGGAGAGCTTTTCGGTCGAAGCCTTGCTGCCATCGGTCGGGTTTAGTTCTTCGTAGCCCTTGAAGGAGACGAAGGTACCGTTGCCTTGCCAGGCGTTGGAGCCGGTGGCTGTCGCGTTCCAGGCCTCGGCGAAGGAGTATGCGGTGACCGGCGTGCCATCGTGGAAGGTCCATCCGTCCTGCAGCTCGATGTCCCAGACCTTGGCGTCCTGGCTGGTGACGGACTTGGCGGCCAATGGCTCCAGTTTCTGGCTCTGGGAGTTGACCTCCATCAGGTTCGCGCAGAGCGCCATGCCGATCTGGCTTCCGGGTTCCTTCTGCGGAGTGATGCTTTTTGGTTCCGTCGACATGAATGTCAAGGTCGCGTCTGATCCTTCGGCACCGGTTGCGGCCGTGCTCGACGATGAGCATCCCGTGGCGAGGAGCGCCAACGAGGCCACCCCCGCAACGAACGCGATTTTCTTGGATTGTTTCATCCTTTTCCTCCCTGATTTACGGCATTCCGGGCACGAGCGCCAAGGCAGTGGCTGCCGTCACATTTATTTATTTTATGAAATAAAGTAAACACGATAGGAGGATGATGTCAACAGTTGTGCATGAAATTACTTGCGGATTGCCTCGGCGTGCATCCGCTCGATGAAGCTCAGCGGGTTGCTCAGCACTTCGTTAACCATGATGCTGGCGGCAAAAATGGACAGCGATAGCTCATGATCGCTGGAGTAGACCACCCGCTGGGCGGCCAGCGGTCCTTGCAACGACCGGCTGGCCACGACAGACTGCACCCCGGCCAGGGTTTCGGGACGCTCGGCTGGCGTACCGGCAATCACCAGCAGCCCGGGGTCAAGCAGGTCGAATACGGTAGCGGCGGCGTGCGCCACAAAACCGTTCCGTTCGGTGACCAGCGAGCGGATCTGCTCATCTCCGGCATCATAAAGCCGGTCGATATCCCCATAGTCCTTGACGTCCAGTCTCCCCGCCTCGTGGGCGCGACGCACCGTCGCTTCATCCGTGGCCATCACCTGCAGGCATCCGCGGCGTCCGCAGGCACAGGGATATCCTGCGTCGCTGACCTGCAGATGAGCAATGTTCCCGGCATGCTGCGACCATCCGGCACGGATCTGTCCATTGCTGACCAGCACCGCCCCGAGATCGGAGGTAATCACCATGAGCAGGAAATCTGATTCCCTGGCTCCATGTCCGTAAAAGAGTTCGGATTGCGCCGCAGCTCTGGCATTGTTATCCAAGATCAGCGGCTGGGGCAGGTCAGCTAGCATGCTGACCGCCGGAACCTCACTCCATCCTGCGCCCTGGTTCTCGACGATTCGGCCATTGATCCGGTCGACAATGCCACCGGTCGCGACTCCCGTCCCGAGGATCTGACGCCCCTTGGCGTGCTCGGCTATGAGCAGGTTCGCCTGTTCGATGATCAGCGCAAACGAGGCTTCGGCATCCAGTCCCGCGTGCGGAACGAGGACCGACGCCTTGGAGATTCCGTCCAATCCGGTCAACACCACGCCGGTAACCCGCGGGCCGAGGTGGATGCCCATGACCAGGTTCGATTCGCTGTCCACGCTCAGCGGAACGCGGGGCCTGCCCTGGCCCGCGGCCACCGCATCGGCCTCGGCAATCAGCTGGTGATCCAGCAAGCTGGCGGCAATGCTCGTGACCGAGGCGGCGCTAATGCCGATTGCGTCGGCAATTTCCTTGCGTGAGCGCCCGGGAGAAGCGAAGGTTTCGCGCAGCACCGACGCAAAATTCCGAGCGCGGGCCGGATCGGTCCTACGGCTCATGGCAGGGGCACCTTTCTTCCAGAATATTCCTTTTGTCTAGGAATGCTTTCATCATTCTTTCATCTGTACAGCAGACTTGCGCATCTGCCGGCCTGGCAGGCTCACGGCTTCAGCAGCACCTTCAGGGTATCCCGGCCGATTTTTCCCAAGGGATCGGCTGCGCCCAGTGGCGCGGTGAGCATGGCGTAGCGCAGCGCCCAACCACGGGCACGCAACCTCATTGACATGCCGCGATCGACGCTGTACCTCTGCAACGCTTGCTCCCGCGGCTCCTCGGTAAAATGCATCCACAGCATCCCCAAATCCGAAGCTGGATCTCCGGCGCAGAGATCTCCGAAATCCACCAGGGCGGACAGCTCGGCCCTGCCCGCAACGGTGGTCACAATCGTATTGTGTGGATGCGGATCACCGTGGAGCCAGCGTGGCGGCCCTCCATAGGCTTCGGCCTCCAGCGACTGCTCCCAGATGCCTTGCGCACCACGCCGGTACGTCGCTGGAAGCTGGGAGATTTGCTCCCTGGTGCGCCGGTCCACGGCTTGCAATTCGCAGCCCCTGAATTCACTGCGTGGCGCATCCTCCGGAGCCGGGCCATGCAACGCCAGCAGGTAGTCGATAAAAGCCGGTGCGTAGGCATCACGTTGCGTTCGCCCCAGCGTCGCGGCGCTGATGCCAGGCACGTAGCGGCAGATCGAAAAGGTGAACGGGTAATTCGCGGTCGGCTCGCCGATGAATACCGCAGCCCCCACATCCAAGCCGCTGTCGGACGACAGGCGAGGCAACCATTGGCGTTCCTTGTGCCCGATCTTTTCGGCCAGCGCACGTCGAGGCAATCGCACCAACAGGTCTTCACCCAAACGGTAAACCTCATTATCCCAGCCGGTGGCCAGATACGTCAGGGGCTTCCCGGCCCACTGGCGTGCCTGCGCGAGGATCAATTCGCGCACCAGGTCCCGGTCAATAGACACTTCGGCCGCCGGCATAGCCGAAACCGGCATTTCTTGGAAGGTCATTGCTCCATGCTAAATCAATCCCGCCAAAGTGACCGTTCGCGTTCCGTTTTGGACGACTATCCCCGAGCAGAGAGGTAGCCCCCGCGCCCGTGTGGGCACCGCCTGGGTATACGACGTGCAAGGCATCCTCGGCGAAGGACCCTCCTGGTGGCGGAACCCGCTGTCCTTCGTCACCGATATGAAATCGGCGGTGAACTGGCCGAGGTGTTCATTGCTTCGGAAACCTCAGCCGGTGCCAAATCCGACGCTTATTTCGAGTCAGACGGTAAACGTCTGCTCTCGCATTTTTTGCTTGCTGCGGCCATTGCGAACCGTCCCATCGCAGAGGTGTTCATCTGGGCGCAATACGCCTAGCTTTCTTCACTACCTTCGTTACTTTTCCGCTTTTCGCTCTTCACCTTGTACAGCGGGGCGATGGCACCGATGATCATCATTGAGATAACAAAAAATGCCATTTCTCCGAAGGATCGCTGGTCGCCGATGTTGTAGCGGATCGCTTCTGCTGCGGTGCCCAGCACAAAGCCGAGAAGCATCCCGAATAAAGACGCTTTATTGGTCGAGCGCATTGCATGTCTCCTAGCGAGCATCTCGCTGTTTCGTTGATCAGCTTTGGCTTTTCGATAATCACCGCTTGCTTTACGGAGGTTTAGAACACTTAACCAGAGGCTTTTCGCTTGCTCGAATTATTTCAACCCTGCGTACAATCATCAAGCGTACTGACGAGTAGCAAACGCAGTCAACGCCAACACGCTCATACTTTACTAGGAGGGCAGCACGCGAAAATCCTTGCCCTCGACCAAGCGCGTTGACTCATCATAAGTACACATGAAAAGAGGCGTTTTTTGGGAACGAAGACGGAGGCTCAAAGCGAAGAACCCACCAGCAAACATGGGGTTGCTGCGTCCGTGTGCGCGCCCAATTACTTGGCCAGCAGAAAGCTCGGCGAGACGTTGATTTACTTTAATCCACCGTTGCTGTTCCGGCTGCTGCGGGTACGTGCATCCTGGGACTCCCAGGCTACGAGTCCGCCGGCCGAGGGAAGCAGGAGCAATGCGGGCAACCACTGCCAGATGATCAACAGCACCATCGCCAGGAGGAGCATCGCCAACGCAGCGATTCGCGGCCAAGCACTCATGATTCGCCTACTCTCTAGAAAACGCCCAGGGACGTTGAAGTCGTTGTTCGAGGCAGTCTACCTTCGATGCATCGCGGGCAATAGGTCTCGGCGCTAGAGCATCAAGCTACTGACCTCGGACAGGCTAGAATCACTCCATGCGCAGCCACTCACCAAGCGAACAGATCCTCGTCCAGCTGCTCCTGGAAAAGTTCGATCAGATTATCGAAATTATCGCCCAACTGCCGGAGGAACTGCCCAATACCCGCCCGGGGATTCCCGGCGGCAACTCACCCATCCAACTCTTGGTGCACTGCTGCGGGATGATGCGCCGCTGGTCTTCAACGGTGAATCTAGGGGTAGCGATTCCCCGCGATCGAGCGGCCGAATTCACCGCGGCTCTCCCCACTGCGCAAGCACTGGCCCATGCAACCGCAGTGCGCGCAGAGTTCGCCGCCGACCTGGCGCAGACCGAAATGCAAGCCAGGCCAGCTTCGTTGCCAGCTGGCCGCGAGGACGAATATTTCGCACAAACCTGCCAGGGGGTTCTGCTGCACGTATTGGAAGAGTTCTGCCAGCATCTAGGACACCTCGAGATCACCAGGGACCTGCTGCTCGCCGGTTGGCGCTGAGCCTCCGGCAAGTCTCCTTCACGCCCTTGCCCCGCGCGTTCGAACACTGGACATTAACTCCACTGGCTGCATAATTCCACGGAATGCAGCCTTTCACCGAACGCTCAGAGGGATTTTAATCATCCAAATTGACGATAGCCATGGCCGCCAAGGCAACGTATTGTGAAGATGGTAGTTCCTATAGGAACCAATCAGTTCGAATTTGGATTGAATTACCTGACATGCACAGAAGGGCTTCGTGAGTCGCATGCTTGCTTGGTTTGGCCTGGAAGAAAAGGCCAAAAACGAATCGGCACCACCAGGCGATGGCGTGAGCGAAAAAACTAAGTGGGGATCCCTGCTCCTCTGCCTCGCTTCGGCATTTGCGGTTTTTGCCGTGGCTCATTGGCTGCTTGACGGCGCTTCCGGCTTCGCATCCTATGTGCCCGGAATATGCGCCGCAGGCACCCTTCTCATTGGTTCGCTCGTTTCCGAGCACTCCCTAGCCCGCGGTGCAGGCCATTCCCCGTACCGCCACTCGGGCAAAAACCAAATCCCGTAACTTCAATCGCGCGCCCCGCGCGTTGGCCGCGTCCTGAGGTCGAATGGCGTTCGGGGGCGGCCCCGGCATTGCGTCTGCCGGCGGGTTGGACTTCGAAGCTCCTCTCCGCTATCCCACCGCTCCCGCCCGCGCTATAAGATTCGCCAGTCCAAAGAATGGCACCGTCTGGCGAGCACAGCCGAGCGGAGCCGCCCGCAGAGGCGGCGACGGCCTAGCTGATCCCGTTACAATTTCCGAACTCGGGCAACGCCTGCGATCGATCATCCGCTCTGAGTCGCTTGCAGGAAAAACAATGAACCCCGAATTCCGTTGACCAGAATTCGGGGTTCGATGTTTTTGTACCTAAGGAAGGGTCTTACAGGCCCAGCTTCTCGATCACGATTTCGCGCACGCGGCCGGCATCTGCCTGTCCGCGGGTGGCCTTCATAACCGGTCCCATCAGGGCGCCGATGGCCTGCATCTTGCCGCCCTTGATCTTCTCGACCACGTCCGGCATGGCGGCCATGGCATCATCCACGGCCTTGCCCAACGCATCGTCGTCGTTGACCACGGCGAGGGAGCGCTTGGCAACGATCTCGGTTGGCTTGCCTTCACCGTCAACCACGTACTCGAGCACCAGGCGGGCGATCTTGTCATTGATCTTCTTCTCGGCGATCAGCGAGTTCAGCTCAACGATGGTCTCCGGGGTAACACCCAGATCCGCGATCTCCTTGTCCGCCGCCTTGGCCAGACGGGCAATCTCGCCCATCCACCACTTGCGGGCTACCGCGGCGGACGTACCGGCGGCGATGGTCGCTTCGATCTCATCGAGCACCCCGGCGTTGACCACGTCACGGAATTCCTTATCCGCATAACCCCAGTCGGCCTTCAGCCGCTTGCGGCGATCCGCCGGCGGCTCGGGAAGACGCGAACGCAGTTCCTCAACCCATTCGGCGGTGGTCACGATCGGCACCAGATCCGGCTCCGGGAAGTAGCGGTAGTCATCGGCATCCGACTTCGGACGGCCCGAGGTGGTGCTGCGGGTGTCCTCGTGCCAGTGGCGGGTCTCCTGCACGATCTTCGCCCCGGAGTCCAGCACGGCCGCGTGCCGTTCGATTTCGAAGTGCACGGCGTGCTCCACGGCGCGCAACGAGTTCACGTTCTTGGTTTCGGTACGCGTACCGAACTTGTCCGCACCCTTGAGCATCAGCGAAACGTTCGCGTCGCAGCGCACGTTGCCGCGCTCCATCTTCGCGTCCGAAACCCCGAGGTTCTTCACGATTTCGCGCACCGCAGCCACATAGGCCTTTGCCAGCTCCGGCGCCCGCTTGCCGGCGCCCTCGATGGTCTTGGTGACGATTTCAACCAGCGGCACCCCGGCACGGTTGTAGTCCACCAGTGAGTAGTCCGCGCCCTGGATGCGTCCGGAGGCACCGCCCATGTGGGTCAGCTTTCCGGCGTCTTCCTCCATGTGGGCGCGTTCGATCTCCACGCGGAAGATCTCCCCGTCCTCCAGTTCGACATCCAGCCAGCCGTCGAAGGCGATCGGATCATCGTACTGCGAGGTCTGGAAGTTCTTCGGGGTGTCCGGGTAGAAGTAGTTCTTCCGCGCGAAGCCGCAACGCTCGGCGATCTGGCAGTTCAGCGCCAGGCCGATCAGGATGGAGTACTCCACGGCGGTCTTGTTGACCACCGGCAGTACGCCAGGCAGACCCAGGTCAACCGGGGTGACGTTGGTGTTCGGGTCGTCGCCGAAGGCATTCGGGGCGTCCGAGAACATCTTGGTCTTGGTGTTCAGCTCTACGTGGACCTCGAAGCCGAGCACCGGATCATATTTCTCCAGTGCCACATCAAAGTCGACGAGTTCATCGGTGTAGTTAGACATGTGCTCCCCTTAGGCCTTTGGCGCGATCGACGCGGAATCAATGGCAGGTGCCTGCGAGATCAGGGTGTGCCCCCAGCTCTTTTCCAGCAGTGCTTCCAGTGCCGCACCTGCACGATAGACGCGAGCGTCCTCGAAGGCAGGAGCCAGGAACTGGATGCCCACCGGCAGGTCCTCGGACAGCCCGCCGGGCACGGTGATGCCCGGGATGCCAGCGAGGTTTGCCGGGATGGTGGCCACGTCGTTGAGGTACATGGCCAGCGGGTCGTTGTCGTTGGCGCCCAGCTCGAAGGCGACGGTCGGAGCGGTCGGCGAAACCAGCACGTCGGCCTGCGCGAACGCGGCATCGAAGTCGCGCTGGATCAGCGTGCGGACCTTCTGCGCCGAACCGTAGTAGGCGTCGTAGTAGCCGGCGCTCAACGCGTAGGTGCCCAGGATGATGCGGCGCTTGACTTCGTCGCCGAAACCGGCGGCACGGGTGGCTCCCATCACGCGTTCGATGGTCAGCGCGCCGTCTTCCGGAAGCACCCGGTTGCCGTAGCGGACCCCGTCGAACTTCGCCAGGTTGGAAGAGACTTCCGAGGGCATGATCAGGTAGTAGGCACCCAGTGCGTACTTCAGGTTAGGGCAGGAAACCTCGACGATTTCCGCGCCCGCGCCCTTGAGCAGTTCGAGGGACTCCTCGAAGCGTGCCTGCACGCCGGCTTGGTAGCCCTCGCCCTGCAGCTCGGTGATCACACCGATGCGCAGGCCCTTCAGGTCCCCGGTGGCGCCGGATTCTGCGGCGGCTACCAGGCCCTCGAGGGTTTTTGGCAGCGAGGTGGAATCCTTCGGATCGTGCCCGCCGATCAGTTCCTGCAGGTGTGCCGAGTCGAGCACGGTACGGGAGACCGGGCCGATCTGGTCCAGCGAGGAGGCCATGGCGATCGCGCCGTAGCGCGAGACCCCGCCGTAGGTCGGCTTCACGCCCACGGTGCCGGTGACGGCGCCGGGCTGGCGGATCGAACCACCGGTGTCGGTGCCCAGAGCCAGCGGCGCCTCGAAGGAGGCTACGGCCGCGGCCGAGCCGCCGCCGGAACCGCCGGGAATACGATCCAGGTTCCACGGGTTGCGCGTCACCCCGTAGGCGGAGTGCTCGGTGGAGGAGCCCATGGCGAACTCGTCCAGGTTGGTCTTGCCCAGCATCGGAAGCTTCGCTGCGCGGATCTTCTCGATGACGGTGGCGTCATAGGGGCTCATCCATCCTTCGAGCATCTTCGATGCAGCGGTGGTCGGCTGGCCCTTGGTGACGATCAGGTCCTTGATGGCGATAGGCACGCCGGCCAGTGGGTGCAGCGCTTCGGCTTCGGCTCCGCCGGCGGCGCGGATCGCGTCCACCTCGGCGGCGACGGCGAGCGCTTCCTCGGCGTTCACATGCAGGAAGGCGTTCAGTGCACCATCAACTTCGGCGATGCGATCCAGGTGAGCCTGGACGGCGACTACGGAAGTCACATCGCCAGCGCGCAGCTTTGCTGCCAGCTCGGTGGCGGAAAGACGAATCAGATCTGACACTAGGTTATTCACCATCCAGAATTGCCGGGACCTTGAAGCGGTTCGAGTCCGAGTCAGGCGCGTTGAGCAGAACTTCATCGATGCTCAGCGTCTGCCCCACCACGTCTTCACGCAATACGTTGGTCAACGGGATTGGGTGGCTGGTGGCTGGGATATCGGAGGAGGCGACTTCGCTGACGGATGCGATGGCATCGACGATCACGCCGAGCTCACCGGTCATCTTGTCCAGCTCTGCGCCGCTCATCTCGATGTGGGCCAATCGTGACAAGTGCACGAGGTCCTCACGGCTGATGGCAGACATATATCTCCCTAAAGTGGGCGGATGGGTTTCACAGACAAGTCTATCCCTTGCCCGCCCTCAACTAGGTCGCAAAAGTCCTTCGGAGGTTATGCTGTGCGCAATACCAAACCGCTCAGCTCCTGGCCGAGCGCATTCTCCCAGAAGCCGATGACTCCCGGGGCGCTGGCCTTGCCGGCCACCGGCTTGCGGATAATGACGGCGCGCTTCCCGCTGGTCTCGCCGGTGAGCGTGATCCGTGCATCGTCGGTAAATGATTCGGTGTGGTGCTGCGGGATGGATTTGCCCGCGAGCAGTCCGCGCGCCTGGTCGTTGAAGACCGGGTCCCCGGCCGCGTCATAGACATAGCGCGGCCCCAGGATGGCGTGCTCGCTGATGCCTATCAGGTACGGCTCGCCGCCTTCGAGGGGTGCTTCTCGATAGCTCAAGGGCACATGGTAAATCACCTCGGAAGTGTCGGCATGATCCGCATAAATGCGCAGCTCCACCCCGACCTTCCCCTGGGGGTCTTCGAGCCGGAATCCGCCGATATGTTCAAGTTTCGGGACGCCCTGACCAGAATAGAAGTCCTGCTTGACCAGCCAAGCGGACACCAACTCATTTTTGGTTGGCGACATTGAGGTGTTGTAGACGATGCCCATGGGCTCAGTCTGCCAAGTCAGCGACGTGCGCACAAGAGCTTGACCCTCGTGTTGCCCGCGGCTCTCAAGGCGCATGTTAATTTTCCTGCAGAGCCCGTGCCGCCAGAGGATATCGATAGCATGGGATCCATGACAACCGATGCTCAGTGGAACCAGGCCAGCCAAGCCCAAAGTTACGGCGCAGCCCTGTTACAGGATGAACGGGTGTGCCTGCGCGAGGTGGAGCCAGAAGACTTGGCCCAGCTGGCGGCGTGGTGGAATGACCCGCAGTGGGCGGTGCTCCAACAGAGGATCGCCAAGCCCAGGCCATCGCAGCGGGTAATGGATATGTTGGCCGTGTGGAGCGAGAACAAGCCGAACAGCGGGGACGCCGGATTCAGCATCTTCGAAAAGCCGCAGGGCAACCTCATTGGGCATGCCACGCTCGCCGGTGGCGCGCTGCCGCACCGCGCAGCGGAATTTGCCATCATGCTTGGCGGGGAGCACGTGGACCGTGGCTACGGCACCCGTGCGGTCCGGCTGATGACCGGTTACGGCTTCAACGAGATGGGGCTGAACCGCATTGGCTTAAAGGTCGCGGCGTTCAACACCCGTGCGCTGCGGGCCTATGAAAAAGCCGGCTTCAGCCTCGAAGGCCGCGAACGAGAGGTATATTTCCACCAAGGCAAGTTTCATGACCAGCTCATCATGGGTCTCCTTGCCCGCGATTACTTCGCCACCGCGCGACCCTGAACCCCGGGCGGGCTTACTTGCCGGCGCCGGTGAGGAAATCGGCGACCAGCGGACCGGCGGTCTGCGCTCCCCCGTCGCCGTCTTCGACGAAGGCCGCCACCGCGAGGTCGCCCTGGGCGGCGATCACCCAGGCGTGCGCGTTGCGTTCCGCATCGTATTCCGCGGTGCCGCTCTTGCCAATGATCTTTGCTCCCGGCACCGACTTCAGGTCGCTCAGCGTGCCATGGTCCACGACCCCAGCCATCATTTCCTGCAGCTGTCCGGCTTCGGATTCGGTCAATTCGGTCTTCGCCTGCGCAGGTTCCTTCGGCTCGGGGTCCAGCACCAGCCGTGGTTGCACGGTGCTGCCCTGGGCGATTGATGCCATGACTGTGGCCATGCCCAGCGGGGAAGCTTCGACCACACCCTGTCCGATCATGTTGGCAGCCAGTTCGGTTCCTTCCGAGGCATCCGGAACGGAGCCGATAAATGCTTCGGCTCCGGTGCCATCCTCGGCGACAAGCCCCAGCGAGCTGGCGGCCGAGGCTACGGATTCAGCACCTAGTTCGCTGCCTGCATTGACGAATACCGTATTGCAGGATTCGGCAATGGCCTCGGCCAGCGGAATCGTGCCCACGGCACCCGAGGGGTAGCCGTCATAGTTCTTGAAGCTCTTGCCATCTACCTCGGTGCTCGCCGGGCATTGCACCTGGCTCTGCGGGGTTTCGCCCTCGCGGAGCATCGCTAAGGCGCTGATGACTTTGAAGACGGATCCTGGAGCGTACCGCCCCTTCAGCGCGGTATTCAGCCCATTGGACTCTGGCCCGGAAGCTGCCGCCAGCACCTGGCCATCGGATGGCCGGATCGCCACGATGGATGAAGCAGAATCGGATTCGGAAACCAGGGACTCTGCGACGGTCTGCAGCTTTTCATTCAGCGAAAGCTGGAGATCCTCGCCAGCCACCGGCTCGGTGCCCAGCAGTTCGGCCATCGGTTCGTGCTCCGCGTTGTACCGCGAAACCGTTACCCCGGCGGTGCCCGCCAGGGACTCGTTATAGGTGGCTTGCAGGCCGGAAAGACCAACTTGGTCACCTGCCTGTATCTTCCCTTCGGACTTTTCAATGATTTCGGCGGTCGCCTGGCCGACGCTTCCAAGGATCGGGCGGGCGAAGGCTCGTGTGGGCGCCAACGGCATCTCATCGGGTTGCCCGAGGGCTCCGGGAATCTCTGCAATCTGTTCGTCGGTCACTTCGCGGTCCGCATCATCGCGCAATACGATTGCCTGGACCCACGCCTTGGCACCGGTTTTTTCCACACGGTTCGCGAAGGAATCTTCGTCAATGCCAACGAGTTTTGCCAGGTTGCGTGAGGAGGCTTCCCACTCGCCGGATTCTGCTCGGGTCTTATCGATCCCCACGCGCACCACCGGACGGTTCTTCACCAGCGCGTTGCCGTTGCCGCCAAGGATCTGCCCGCGTGCGGCTTCGCTGAAGCGCGCATCGAGGTATTGGCCGGCTTCCAGTTCTGGTGCGAGAATCTTCGGATCAAAGCGCAGCTTCCACTGCTCGGACTCTTCATCAAATTCCATGACCGCTTGGGTGTCATAGGTCAGATCGGTATCGCTGGAGTCAACGTCCCAGGTGGTTTGCAGCGTCGCGGTGGCGGTCTTCACCCCATCTTGGGACTCTTCGTCTTCGGCGGCACCGAGCACCGTGTGGCTGCGTTTGATGTCCCCCATCGGGCCATACGCGGTTTCCAGGCTCTTCGCCGCCGCACTGGCGTCGCTTCCGGCCAGTGGCACCGCGGAGAAGTCGCCGGAGCCAAGCGCGGCGGCAAGCGCCTCGGCCGCGGGCTTCGGATCCGGTGTCGCCGCGCTGCAGGCGGTAAAAGAGCCAGCAACGAGGGCTGCAATGGACAGGGCGACTGCACTTCGGGGGAAACGACGCATGGCGCCAGTCTATGCAAATGCGAGAGCGCCAAGCCAGAAAGGCTCGCCACAAGTCAGCATTAGGCACATTCTTTAGCTTTCCAGCACTAGCGCATACACCACGAGGCGAATGTCGGTATCCGGAACCACCCAGTCTCGTTCCGGGCGGTGGGTGAAGCCTAGGGATTCATACAGCCGCCGGGCCGCACTCCAGTGGCCACCGGTGGTCAGAGACACGGCGTGCACCCCCGGTAGCTGGCGGGCATGCTCGATCGCCGCCAGCACCATGGCTCGTCCGGCGCCAGCGCGTTGCACGGTTGGATCCACGCTGAGCATCCTGATTTCGAGTTCACCTTCGAGGGCAACGTCAGCGTATTCGTTGCCCGCTTGGATCAGGGTCATCGAGGCAATGATCCGGCCGTCTTTGCGTGCCACGAAAATATCGCAGTGGGCACCGCGCTGGGTAACCTGGCGAACAAAGTGCAGGTACTCATGCTGCGGATCGTCAAAATGCCCGGCCTGCAGGTACGCATCAACGGTGAGGTCGCCGATGCGCTCGTAATCGGCTGCGCTGGCCAATTCGATGCGCAACTGGCCCTTGGCTGCTTTGCAATCATCAACTTCAGACATGGTGCCTCTAGTTTGCCATTGATATCCGGCTCGCGGTGCTGCGGCAGGGCACTTCGCCGACTATTGGGCCTGCACCGCTCGGCCGCCCGGCAATAAACGAATCGTGAAGAGTTCGCTCTGCAGCGTGAGGCCGTACCGATGCTTCTGATCGTAAATGACGAGTCATATGCCGGTTGAAGTCGACAAGGCAATTCTCCCAAGCCGGCACGGGAAACAAGCCGATTTTCGAAGCAACAATAGTTAGTTCAGCTGCCATCTCGGGCCGGCAACCAGTAAACTTACTAGCGTTGCCGCAGTTCACGCGGCAATCCTCGATATTCACACTGTGGTGAACGCCCAGCCCGAGGACTCGGCCGAGCAATCCATTCGGCGCCCAATCAGTTGTTTTTAGGATGATTTTCGGCCACGGCCGGCATTTTGGACTCCGCTCAAGGAATCGGCCACTTACTTATTGATTTTTGTGCTGCAAAGGGCATCGTGATGGTTCACATCCAACGATTAGGCCTACGGCTCGCGGCCTGCCCAACTAGAAGTATTTTCCACTAACAGATCGGAGAGTGAACGACTTGCGCGTTCTCATTGGTTCTTCCGCGGAGCATGTTGCCCGTATCGCCGCAGATAACGTCCTCGCTGGACTAGCTCACCACGGCAAAGGGAAAGACCCCGTGCTCGGTGTTGCCACTGGCTCTTCGCCGCTTGGTTTGTATCGCGAGCTCAGTGCGGCAGTAGCCGAGGGACGCGCAGATTTTTCCAAGGCCCAGGGCTTCGCGCTGGACGAATACATCGGCATTCCGGACACTCATGAACTGTCCTACCGCCAGACACTCATCGCCGAGGTTTGCAACACCTTCGGCATGCCGGTCAGCGGGCTGCACACGCCTCAGGGTATGGCCGATTCCTTAGAGGAAATCGAAGCCAACGCACGCGCCTATGACCAATCGATCAAGGATTCCGGCGGCGTCCAGGTTCAGATCCTTGGAATCGGCAGCAACGGCCATATCGGCTTCAATGAACCAGGCAGCGCCTTGCGTAGCCGGACCCGGATCAAGCGTTTGGCTGCGCAGACTCGAATCGACAATGCACGGTTCTTCGACGGAATCGAGCATGTTCCAACCCATTGCGTCACCCAGGGTCTTGGCACGGTGCTGGAGGCCGGGCGGCTGGTGCTGCTGGCTACCGGTGAGTCGAAAGCAGAGGCGATCGCGTTGGCGGTGGAAGGACCGTTGTCGGCTTCGTGCCCCGGGTCCGTACTGCAGCTGCATCAGGATGCTGTGGTGGTGCTCGACGAGGCAGCCGCGGCGGGCTTGAAGAAGCGTGCCTACTATGACGATGCAGCCGAGGGAATCAGCTTGGAAAATCTCCGAGTGCACTAAGCCGGTTCAACACAGCCCTGCGAAACCTAGCTGCAATACTGGGGCGTATGGCTGTCTACTTCGAATGTGTCACTCGCACTCCAATGGATCGAACCGAACTTTTTGACCGTTCGAGGAGCATCGATTTGCACCGCGGTTCCATGGCTAACACCCAAGAACAAGCCATAGCCGGGGTGAGAAGTGGACTCATCTCGCTCGGCGAACAAGTTACCTGGAAGGCTCGACATTTCGGGCTCCCGTTTAGCCTCACGACGAAAATCACCGAGATGAAATCCGCAGAAATGTTCGTCGATGAACAGCTCCGCGGACCGTTTAAGTCTTTCCATCACGTCCACGAGTTCCATGAACTCCACGGAGAGACGCTAATGGTTGACCGGATACGTTTCGCCGCACCTTTCGGTCCCCTGGGATGGCTGGCCGAAAGGTTGGTCCTGGGTTGGTACCTGCCCCGGCTTATCCGGCAGCGCAATGATTTTCTCCTGCATGGATAGTTCTCAGCTGGCGCGGATCCTCAATGGATGGTTAATTCGCATCCACTAGTCCGTTGGAAATTGACGCACTGCCGGTCCGGGCAGACTTTAAGTCCACTACTCGTTAAGCTTAAAGTGGTCTGAAAAGACCGAACAACTGCAGCCGTTTTGCCTGACGCACTGATCAAGGATCTTCCCTATCACCACACAAACTCAACCCCCAGCGACCAGCCATTCGCTGGCGGGCAAAATTGCGCTCGTAGTCTCGCATGTCCTCTCGCCTGTCCTGCTGGTCGGTTTGCTGTTGATCGGTACGCCCTTGCGGCACAACGGGATCTCCTGGGTTGAGGCGGTAGCCGCCACGACGTTCACCATAATTATTCCTTGGCTATTTTTGGTGCTAGCGAAGTTCCGCGGCGGCGTGAGCGATCTGCACGTCACCCAACGCAGTCAACGCCATAAGATCTTTGCCCTGACTGCGGTGTCGATCCTCTGTGGACTGGCCTTGCTCGGCTGGCTCGGGGCAAGCGCCACAATGTTTGTCGAGGTGCTGTCCATCTTGGCGGGGCTACTCACGGTGGCTTTGATCAACTTATGGTGGAAAGTCTCGGTACATCTAGCCGTGGGCTGTTACGTGGTACTTCACATCTCCGCAGGAGATGCCTTCCTCGCCCCGGCAATAATGTTCATTGCTTTGCTATCCTGGTCGCGCATCCGTAGCAGCCAGCACACCGCCTCCCAGGTGTGTGGTGGAGTCATGGTCGGCGTATTGATCAGTTATTTCAGTAGCCAGCTAGCTCTGCTCGGATAATAGTCCGCAAAACACTTCTGGCTCGGTCCGCCGTCCATTTTGTGGGCGGCGGACCGAGCCAGGTTGAGCTTGGTTGGTCGAGAGCATTGCGTTGCAAGGCGATGCGCTAGGGGTTGACCAGCTTCTCGGTATCTACAAGTCCGGCGTACTGCCATCCCGGATATCCCACGGGACGACCCACCGGGGTGCCCGTTTCCTCGGCAATCAAAGCGCCGGCCGCCCAATCGTATTCCTGAGTGCCAAATTCGGCGTACGCGTCGAGTGAGCCTTCGGCGACCAAACACAGATCCAGTGCTGCCGAGCCGATTCGACGGATATTCACAAAATCAGGCAGAAGCTCCTCCAAGACCCCGAGTTGGAAGCCGCGGCGTTCCGCGTCATAGCCGAAACCGGTGCCCAACAACTTGGCGTCGGATTCAACCGGCCCGGCGAGCTTGGTGATCTTCTTGGTACGCAAATCATGCTTCCAAGCTCCCAGTCCACGGCCGGCGAAGTATTCGACTTGCAAGGCCGGGGCGACAATGGCCGCCGCCAACCACAAATCGGTTCCGTCCTCCTGCTTCTGGCACACGCCCACCGATGAGCAGTAGTAGGCGATGTTGCGAACAAAGTTCGTGGTGCCATCGAGCGGGTCGATGCTCCAGCGGTAGCCGCTGGGATTGCTCGGCTTCCGACTCGGATACTCTTCGCCGGTCAGTTCGTCATTAGGTCGCGTGGTGATGATCGTGGCACGAATGGCTTCCTCGGCGGCCCGGTCAAAGTCGGTGACCCAGTCTCCCGCCGCAGATTTCTCGTCAACGTTGAACTTTTCCACGTCACGCTTGGAGAGCACCTCGGCGCCGGCCGCCGCGGCGCGGCGTGCTACGAGCACCAGCGGGTCGTGTGCGGCCTTGTTGTTTTCCACTTAGACTCCTTGATTTGCTGTCAATGCAACTTCGCGTGCCGCGTCGGGGCCCTGCTCGAGCAGTACTACAAACCCTGCTTCGTCCAATACCGGCACCCCGAGCGACTGCGCCTTATCCAGCTTTGACCCGGCGGCTTCGCCGGCTACGAGGAAGTCGGTCTTTTTGGACACGCTTCCGGTGGCCTTGCCGCCGCGGATGATAATGCCTTCCTTAGCGGTGTCCCGGGAGAAATTCTCCAAAGTACCGGTGACCACAATGGCCAGGCCTTCTAGGTGCTTGAGGACGTTTTCATCTTGTTCGTCATGCATCTTCACCCCGGCGGCCTGCCAACTGGCGACGATGTCACGGTGCCAGTCAACCTTGAACCAGTCCACCAGCGCCTCGGCGATAATCGAACCCACCGAGTCAATCTGGCTCAGTTCCTCCACCGCGTTAGCTGAATCGAGGGCCGCTAGCACCGCGTCCATGGATCCATAGCGGGTAGCGATCGCACGCGAAGCATTGGGACCCACATGACGGATCGACAAAGCGACCAGTACGCGCCAGAGCGGGTTGCTCTTGGCTTTTTCCAGCTCGTCAAAGAGCTTCTCGGTGCCTTTCGTGGCAACCGACGGCTTTTTGGCGGTGGGCTTGGTGAAGAAGTACGGCACCAGTTCAAATTCCCCGGTGCCTTCTCCCTTGGCGCGCTTCTCCCGCCACACCTTGACCTCGGAAAGCTGTTCAAGCTTGTCCTTCAGGTCAAAAAGCTCGGCCTCATTGCGCAGCGGGCCGGGGCCCGCCGGGAGGATGACACCGCCCTGGGTGGCTGGGTCTTCTCCGGGGCCGCTGGTCAAGGCCGCGGCTGCCTCGTAGCCCAGTGCCTCGATGTCCAGGGCGCTGCGCCCGCCTAGGTAGGCAACGCGTTCGGTGAGCTGAGCCGGGCACGATTCGGCGTTGAGGCAACGGATATCCACGTCGCCTTCCTTGGCCGGAGCCAGCGGCTGGCCACAGGATGGGCATTCGGTGGGCATCACGAAGTCCCGCAAGCCCTCATTGCCTTCGCGCAAGGCGAGGACCGGGCCGACGATCTCCGGGATCACGTCTCCGGCTTTGCGCAAGATGACCGTGTCACCGATCTGCACATTTTTTGCCTTGACCACTTCCTGGTTATGCAAGGTTGCCCGGGCAACAGTGGATCCGGCCACGAGTACCGGTTCCATGACGCCGAAGGGGGTCACCCGTCCGGTGCGTCCTACCTGCACCTGGATGTCGAGCAGTTTGGTGTGGACCTCTTCGGGCGGGTATTTATAGGCCACAGCCCAGCGTGGGACGCGGGAGGTATAACCGAGCTGTTCCTGGGTGGCCAGGTCATCGACCTTGATGACAATGCCGTCGATATCGTGGATCAGCTCATGCCGCTTTTCGCCATTCTCGGCGATGTAGTCCGTAACCTCGGCACGCGAGGTAACAACGCGGCCATAAGGCGAGACCGGAAGGCCCCAACCGCGCATTAGTTCATAGGCCTCGGACTGGTGGGTCATCGAGAAGTCCCGACTGCGTCCGAGCCCATGCACAAACATCCGCAACGGACGCTTGGCAGTCTGCTGCGGGTCTTTTTGCCGAAGCGAGCCCGCGGCGGCATTGCGTGGATTCGCCAACGGTGCTTTTCCTTCGGCGATCAGCATCTCGTTGTAGGCGTTGAAGTCCTTGGTGGCAATGTAAACCTCACCGCGCACCTCGAATTCTTGCGGGTAGCCGGACCCGGAGAGTTCTTGCGGGATATCGGAGATGGTCAGCGCGTTGTGCGTGACGTCTTCCCCGGTGGTTCCATCCCCGCGGGTCACCGCGCGCACGAGCTTGCCGTCCCGATAGGTCAGGTTCAGCGCCAATCCATCTATTTTGACTTCGCACAGCCAGCTAACCGGAGATTCGGGACGTAGCTTCGTGGCATTCGCTTGGGCTCGTTCGAGCCAGACATCCAGCTCTTCAAGCGTGAAAACATCTTCCAGCGAGTACATGCGGCTTGCATGCTTGACCGGCGCAAAGGCGCTGCTGACTTCGCCGCCCACCTCAAGTGTGGGTGAATCCTGCCCCATGAGTATTGGGTATTGGCTCTCCACCAGCTGCAGTTCGTGGAATAGCGCGTCGTAGTCCGCGTCGGGGACCAGCGGAGCGTCCTGCTGGTAGTAAGCCTCGCGATGTGCGCGTATCTGTTCCACCAGAGTCTCATAGCGTTCCCGAACGCTATCCGGTGGGGTCATCATTGAGTCTGCTGGTGTTACTGGATTTTCACTCACGTATCCAATTGTGCCCCACCCGGCCGACGCTTTGGCCTCTAGCACGCCCGGTAATTAGGAACCGGTGTCAGGCAACACATCGATGACTACCACCGCGATGTTGTCACGGCCCCCGGCCTCCAATGCCGCTTGGGTCAGAACCTGGGTAGCCTCTTGGCGGTCCGGGTGGTTGATCAGGAGTTCTTGGATATTCATCTCCGTCAGCTCCCCGCTCAGCCCATCGCTGCACAACAGGTAGCGGTCGCCGATGCGTGGCTGGAGCACCGTGAGATCGGGCTGGCTGTCGGCACCGGCACCCAGCGCCCGTGTAATGAGATTCCGATGCGGATGGCTGCGAGCCTCGGCTTCGGTGATCTGTCCGGCATCAACCATTTCCTGTACGGCCGAATGATCCCGGGTGAGCTGGCGCAGTTCCTGCCCGCGCAAACGATACCCTCGCGAGTCTCCGACATTCACCAATAGCAGGCTCGTATATTCGCCGGTGCTCTGGGTTTCCGCACTGACCTTCTCGGTCCGGGCGCGGTGTTCGGCCAGCATCTCGGGGGTAATCTTGCTGAGCACGTCGGTGTTCTGGCTCATCTTAAAACTGCCGGTCCACGGGGGAACCACCATTGGCTGGCTGATCTGGTCTTGCCCCGGGCCGGCGCTGCGGACCAGCGCCAAGGCGCAGAGGGTCGTGCCGCCACGGGACTCCAGGGCATCACGAATGCGGTCATCGATCAGTTGGATCTGGCGTTGGATCTGTTCCACGGTGGGCAGACGCGGCACCACGGTCTTGAAGCTGAAGGTATTGAGCTCTTCGAGGGTCTCCACCGCCAGCTGGCTTGCGACCTCGCCGGCCTCGTGCCCGCCCATGCCGTCGGCTACCGCCTGGATCACGTCGGTGATCAGGATACGGTCCTGATTGTCTTGACGCTTCAGACCCACGTGGGTTTGTCCGCTCACCGCAAGGCGGAAGCTTTCTGAGTGCTGTTCGGTTTCCATTTAGTCCAGCACCAGCCTGCCACCCTCGCCAGCGGAGAGTTCATAGGGTTGAATATCACCAAAACCACGCACCGAGGTCACCTCTTGCGCGGTCAGAATGAATCGGGCGTCTTGTTTCAAGGTATTGGCGGTTACCGCATCGGTCAGCACCATCCCAGGCTCGGCAAGGGAAGTCAGACGAGCGGCGAGGTTCACCGTCGGACCGTAGATATCGCCCAGGCGGGAAAGCAATCGTCCCCACACCACGGCCACACGAGTGCGTGGCAAGAGCTCATCCGCTTCGAACTCACGGGAAAGGGCCAAGGAGATCTGGGCACCTGCCTGCGGGGTTTCGGCAACGTATAGGACTTCGTCGCCAATGGTTTTCACCAAGCGACCGCCGCCGACCGAAATAATTTCGGCGCTCTTGGACTCAAAGCGCTGGACCATTTGCGCCAAGGTGCGCTCATTCATCCGGCGCGAGAGTGAGGTGTAGGAAACCAAATCGGCGAAACCTACCGCGCGGGCAAGCGGCAACGGCGTGTCATCGCTATCGCTGGAGTCCTGATTGTAGGCAGCCACCCCGGCCTCGGCGCGCAGCGCCAGCCGGTGGATGCCGGCATTGAGCTGGCGGCGCCAGGAATAAACCAGCAGTTCTTCCAGAGGGCCGATAAGTTCGGGCAGGCTCTCGAGTAGTTGGCGGCGGGCTTGCCGGTCGCTCATATTCTGGTTGGCAACCATGTCCTCGACGATCGCCTCGACCTGCCATACGACCATCCGATCGGTCATCTGGCCGACCGAGCGCATCAGCGAGATCGCCGTTTCGTCGGTGAGCTTGCCCTCGCGGACCAGGTCGACCATGGTCTTCAGGGCTTCGGTGTCACGTCCGCTGAAGAAGACCTCATCGTCGCCGAGCTCGGGAAAGCCCATGGCGCGCCAAAGTTTGCGCGCCGAAAGTAGCGAGACCCCCGCATCGGCGGCGACTTCTCGCCGCTTGAATTCGCGCTGTCCACCGATCAGCCGTTTTTCCAATTCGGCCATGTGGTCCTTGACCGCGTCGGAAGCATGGTCAGGTACCTGCAGGGGGCTCTCCATTGCCTGTGCAAGTTCCGCAATCGGGTCTAGCTCCGCCGGGATCTCATGGTTTGCCGTGTGCCCGCGTGCCTCGCGTACGGCTTCGGAGGCCGCCAAGGGGGTATCTGGGCGTGATGGATTGGAGTTGTCGGTGCTCATTGTCCAATGCCCTCACTGTTCGATGCATCTACCTGGGAGTTCGATGACTGCTGATTATGCAAGTTGCTCATCATTTCGATAGCCAACGTGCGGAAATAAGATACTGCGGGCACATGCATAATACGCACATGTCCATGGCTTAAGACAACGTCCAAGGCCCCTGGTTTCGTGATCGCAGCTTGTTGTTTGGTGTGCGCAATTACGTCGCGCACGGAATAAAGTCCGACAGATTCAAGGTCCGCGCGCCCAAAAGAGGTCCGGAACAAGATTCTCTCGGTGGTCAAGATGATGCAGCTGCGAAGCCAACGCACCCACGGTGTCACGCACCAAATCAGCACCAGAATGAACCAGAGCACCAGGCTGAGAACCATCCATAGATCGGATTCGCTCGCGAGCCAGTCCGAGAGGTCATGGCGTGAAAGGTAGCCCAGCAAGAACGCGCACCCGGCGGTGAGGAATAAAAAGACGGCAAAAGGTTGGCGTAACACTCGGGAATGTTCTCGGGTCTTGATGACCACGCGCTCCCTGTCATGTAACGGCACCTTCATCGTCTAGTTCCTCGCCCCTCCTACCGCAGGTTCTTCTGTACAGTCTTCTCCACTAATACTAGTCCGCGTATTCTGTGCTTCGCCTGTTACGCGTATTTGCCGTCGGCGCGCCGCACATGGTGCACGTCGCCTGCCAAGATTCGTTGGCTTTGGCCCGAAGCGTTTTCCACCACTAGCGCTCCGTCCTCGGCCAACTGCACCGCACGTCCGAGCAGCTGCGATCCATCGGGGAATTCGACGCGGACGTCCTGCTCCAGGGTGGCCAGACGAGCCGCGACGAGGTCGCGCAAGGAGTGGCCGGAATATTCTCCGAGCGACGCGGTGCTCTGCCCGCCCACCGCACGAAAAGCGGCATCCAATGCGGTGAAGCGACGCAGATATTCGGCTAGGAGCTCACCGCGGTCGACCCGGGTGCCGCTGGCTAGTCGCAGCGAGGTTGCCGTGGCAACGGGAAGCTCCGAGGCTTCTTGATCTACATTGATCCCGGTTCCAACGACTACAGCGAATCCTTGCGGCGTCTGCACCAGCTGGGCAAGAATTCCACAGATTTTCCGGTCTCCGGCAAGCAGATCATTGGGCCATTTGATGCGCGGCTTCACCGGCGCTAGTTCCTCTACGGCCTGCGACCAGGCCAGTGCCGCCAGCATGGTGTACCAGGACAAGGACTCTGGCTCCATAGCAGTGCCCGGCGAAGCGAGGACGCTGACCGTGATGGCCGACCCGGCCGGCGTTACCCATTCGCGGCCCAACCGCCCCTTGCCCTGCTGCTGATGCTCGCTGAATAGGACGCTCAGGTGCCCGGCGGCGCCGGAGCTTGCCAGCTGGGCAAGCTCGGTGTTGGTGGAACCCGAGGTAGCGAGCACCTTGATAAATCCCAGCCGCAGTTGCGCGGCCAATTCATGAAGCGGCAACGGGTCCAGTGCCGCACGCGCCGAGGATGTTTCAGGATTCATCCTTCAACTCTATGACACGCACGGCACCGAACTTCGGTTCTAAAGGAAAATGTCCTCGATGAGTTGGGCCTGGGGATTCACCGAGTACTTTTCCAGGTCGGTTACCCCGGAAAGCTCCAGCACCTGGGTGTCGGTGAAGAAATTCCCGCTCACCAAAGACGGAGTGCTGGCCAAGATGCACATCGCCGCGTCCGCAACGATGTCCGTGGTGCGTGCTGCCTGAATCATTTTCATTCCCCCTGGCAAGCTCCGGATGGCTGCGGTATCGATGAGGGTTGCCGGCCACAGGGAATTCACCCCGACGCCCTCGCCCTTGAGCTCTTCGGCCAGCCCGAGGGTGGTCAATGACATGCCATATTTGGCCATCGTGTAGCCCAGGTGCAGGCCCGCCCAGTGCGGGTCGAGGTTCAGCGGCGGCGACAAGGTGAGAATATGCGCGTGCGTCGATTGGCGCAGGTAGGGAAGCGCGGTTTTGGACAGCAGAAAGGTGCCGCGCACGTTGATGTCCTGCATCAGGTCGTAGCGCTTCATGTCCAGGTCATCCGTTTTGGCCAGGTTGATGGCGGAGGCGTTGTTGATGACGATGTCGATGCCGCCGAATTTTTCGACCGCCGCATCGACCACGCGCCGGACGTCCGCATCTTCACGCACGTCTCCGACTACCGCCAGCCCCTGGCCTCCGGCGGCGTTGATCTTCGCTACCGCAGAATGAATGGTGCCTTCCAGAGTGGGGTGTGGCGTGTCTGTCTTTGACAGCAAGACAATATTTGCTCCGGCTTTTGCCGCAGCTTCGGCGATGGCCAATCCGATGCCGCGGCTTCCACCACTCATCACGATGGTTCGGCCGCTAAGTTGTGAGATGTCAGGGGCGATGTCGGCTCGCAATTCATTAGTCATGTGACCTAGATTACGCGATGTCGCCGCACTAAGCTACTCGTGAGTAACTTATTCTGGCGTGCTTCACGTTCTCCCCGGGGCCAATTTGTAAGTTTCCTACAACAAAAACCGAAATTTTCCCGGTTAGACTGACCTAGTTGGCATTTTTCTTGTGCCATTCCTACACATAAGACATAACCCGAGGGAGTCGAAGGCATGACGCAGGGCCGTACCGAGACGGAAGAATCAATCGATCTGTCCACCACCGCCGGCAAGCTTGCCGAATTCCGCCGCCGCCAGAGTCTGGCACAGGCGCCTTCGGGTGAAGCCGCCATCGAAAAGCAGCACGCCCGCGGCAAGCACACCGCACGCGAACGCATCGAGATGCTGATGGACGAAGACTCCTTCATCGAATTTGATGCCCTTGCAGTGCACCGCTCCACCGCCTTCGGCATGGAAAAGAAGAAGCCCCTGGGCGATGGACTCGTTTCCGGCTACGGCACCGTGGATGGCCGCCTTGTCGCCGTATACTCGCAGGACTTCACCGTCTACGGCGGTTCCCTCTCCAAGGTCAATGGCGAGAAAATCGTCAAGGTCCAGGAATTCGCGCTGCGCAATGGCTGCCCGGTCGTCGGCATCCTCGACGGCGGCGGAGCACGCATCCAAGAAGGCGTCGCCTCGCTGGCCATGTTCGCGGACATCTTCCGCAACAACGTCCACGCCTCCGGCGTCGTCCCGCAGATTTCACTGATCATGGGCCCGAGCGCCGGCGGCGCGGCGTACTCCCCCGCGCTGACCGACTACGTGATCATGGTCGACAAGACCAGCCACATGTTCATCACCGGCCCCGACGTCATCAAGACCGTCACCGGCGAAGAGATCGACATGGAGTCCCTGGGCGGTGCACGCCAGCACAACGCGAACACCGGCACCTCCACCTATCTGGCCACCGACGAGGAAGACGCCGTGGAGTTCTGCAAGGAACTGCTGGACTTCCTGCCTTCCTCGAATCTCGCCGACGGGATTATCGCTGAATTCGACGAGGACCTGGAACTCAACGACGATGACCTGTCCCTGGACACGTTGATTCCTGATTCCGCGAACCAGCCATATGACATGCGCAAGGTGATCGAGTCGGTTGTCGATGACGCTCACTTCTTCGAGATGCAGGCGCTCTACGCGCCGAACGTCATGATCGGCTACGCCCGCGTCGAGGGGCGCACCGTAGGCGTGGTCGCCAACCAGCCGATGCAGTTTGCCGGCACCTTGGATATCGCCGCCTCGGAGAAGGCAGCCCGCTTCGTGCGCAATTGCGATGCCTTTAATATCCCGATCCTGACCTTCGTGGACGTCCCGGGCTTCCTGCCCGGCAAGGACCAGGAATTCCAAGGCATCATCCGCCGCGGCGCGAAGCTGCTCTATGCCTACGCCGAGGCGACCGTGCCGAAGCTGACCGTGATCACCCGCAAGGCCTACGGCGGAGCGTACATCGTGATGGGCTCCAAGAAGCTTGGCGCAGACCTCAACCTGGCATGGCCGACGGCGCAGATCGGCGTCATGGGAGCACAGGGCGCGGTGAATATTCTCTACCGCCGCGATCTGGCCGCGGTAGAAGCCGAAGGCGGAGACGTCGAGGCGCGCCGCAAGCAAATTATCGAGGACTACGAGGCGGAGCTGCTCAACCCGTACCAGGCCGCCGAGCTTGGCTACATCGACGCGGTGATCGCCCCGAGCGAGACCCGCCTGCAGCTAGTGCGCGGGCTGCGCGCGCTGCGTGAAAAGCATGTGAGCCTGCCCCCGAAGAAGCACGGCAATATCCCGCTGTAAGCGGCGGACTCATTGACCAGCAACTAATTTTCTCAAGGAGTAGCCTGTGCCCGAGCAAAGCACCGCCAATGCGGCCGCCCTCATCACCGTGACCAAGGGCAAGCCCAGCGCCGAGGAACTCGCGGCGGTTACCGCGCTGCTCACGGCGATGGGCACCGCCGCACCGGCAGAAAACGATATGCCAGTCGAACCACAGCGCGTGGCACGCATTCGCAAACGCCGCGCGCTGACTCCCCGCCTCGGCTGGAGCTTAGGCCGACGCTAGAGGCAGCTGGTATTGCACCCCGGCGTTCTGTCGAAAGACAGGGCTCCGGGGTTTATCGCATTCCAAACAAGTGTGCCGGCAATTACCCAATACTCTTCAACAAATCTTTCATATCTATTAGTGTTAGCTCCATGACATCCACTGCTACGCAGCGCGTGCCGACGGGCATCGACGCCATTGCGGAAAATTTCTTTGCCAAGACTCTCGAATTAGTTCCGGAGTACGGCGTTTCATTCGGACTCCCCGGTTACGAGTCGGCCTATTCCGACTACTCCCCCAAGGGCACCGATCAGCAGATCGAGCTATTACGGGAGACTCTCGCGGACCTTGAGGCGGCGAAGCCACAAGATGACATCGACTCGGTCACCCTCGATGCGATGCAGGAGCGGCTCGGCCTGGATCTGGAAATCCAGCTGACCGGACGCACCGAGCTGAACAATATCGCCTGCGCGGCGCAGGAAATCCGCTCGGTCTTCGACCTCATGCCGCAGCAGAGCGCAGCGGACTTCGCATTTGTGGCCGCCCGGCTTGCCAACGTCCCGCAGGCGATTGACGGCTACATCGCCTCATTGCGCGATTCGGCCTCCAAGGGGTTGGTGTCGGCTAAGCGTCAGGTGAAGATCGTCGCCGGCCAGTGCCGGGATTATGCAAAAGACGGTGGGTTCTTCGATCGGCTAGCCACCTCCGGTGCCGAGCAAGACCCCGAGCTCGCCGAGTCGCTGCACGCCGGAGCGTCCGTGGCGAAGAACGCCTACCTGAAGCTTGCGCAAATGCTTCGGGAAGAACTGCTGGCGCAGGCCCCCGAGGCGGATGCGGCAGGCCGTGAATACTACGCGTTGATGTCCCGCCGCTTTCTGGGTGCATCGGTTGATTTGGACGAGACCTACGCCTGGGGAGTCGGCGAGCTAGATGCGATCATCGCGGAGCAGCAGCGCGTGGCCGAACTGATCAAGCCCGGCGCCTCCATCGAGGAAGCCAAGGCGATCCTCAACGCTGATGCGGCGCGCAAACTGGACGGCACCGAGGCCCTGAAGAGCTGGATGCAGGACAAAGCCGACAAGGCGATTGCCGAGCTGCGCGACAGGCACTTCGATATTCCAGCCCCGATGGATCGAATCGAGTGCCTGATCGCCCCGACAGAAGACGGGGGAATCTACTACACCGGGCCCTCGGAAGATTTCACCCGCCCCGGACGCATGTGGTGGTCGGTGCCGCCGGGCGAAGACCAGTTCTCCACCTGGTCGGAGCTGACCACCGTGTACCACGAAGGGGTACCGGGCCATCACCTGCAGATAGGTACCGCGCAAATGCAGGCGAACACGCTCAATAGCTGGCGCCGGCTGCTCTGCTGGGTTTCCGGCCACGGCGAGGGGTGGGCGCTGTATTCCGAGCGGCTGATGCACAAGCTGGGTTACCTCGATGATCCGGGCGACTATCTGGGCATGCTTGATGCCCAACGCATTCGTGCGGCCCGCGTGGTCTTCGACATTGGCGTGCATCTGGCCCTGGCGGTTCCTCCCCAGTGGGGCACCGGAACCTGGGACGCCGATAACGGGTATGAGTTCTTGCAGAAGAATCTGGATCTCACCGAGGGCCAGTTGGACTTCGAATACAACCGCTACCTCGGTTGGCCGGGCCAGGCCCCCAGCTACAAAATCGGCCAGCGGCTCTGGGAGCAGGCCCGCGACGAGGTTGCCGCCCACGATGGCGGGCAATTCGAGCTCAAGGACTTCCACACCAAGGCGCTGAAACTCGGCTCGGTGGGACTTGATACGCTCAACCGCGCCCTGCGCAGCTAGGCAGCTAGCCAAGCCGTTGGCTGCCGGGGATTCCCGGCAGCCAACGGCTCCTGCCGCGTCATTAACCGCGGTAGTTGGACAGCTGGATCAGATTTCCGCAGGTGTCATCCAATACGGCAGTGGTCACCGGGCCCATCTCTGTGGGTTCCTGGGTGAACCGCACGCCCAGGGCGCGCAAACGCTCATATTCGGACCGGACATCGTCAACCGCGAATGAGGTCAGCGGAATGCCATCGGCGAAAAGAGCCGCCTGGAATGGTCGCGCCGCCGGATGCTCGGCAGGTTCCAGCAGGACCTCGACGCCTGCCTCATCTTCTGGCGAGACAAGTGTCAGCCATTTGAATTCACCCACCGGCACATCGTGCTTCTTCACAAATCTGAGAATTTCGGTGTAGAACTTTTCGGCCTTCGCCTGGTCATCAACCATGACGCTAGTGATATATACCCGCATGATTTCTCCGATGTTCGTCGTCGCACGCCTAAGGCGAATCCCCTAGCGGCATCCAATCTACCGACTTTCAAAGCCAACTGGCCATCGTCAACAGCCGGCGGACCGACCCCTGCGCAGGCGGTGCAGTTCGCCAGTACGCGGTGCCATTCCATTGCGTGCAGCCCGGAGCCCAAGAACTGCTGAGACCGTTCGTTGCGCGTTTTCGCCTGGCGCCGACCGTTCGTACTGCCATCTTGTATTTCACCGGCAATAACCAAATCCTTGGAAGCATAATTACCTACGAAAATCCATCTGGAAACTCCTGGGCGAGGCCTCCGGTACGCCGCGCAGGGCACCTCCGAATGCCGGGGCACTCGTCGCAATCCGCAAAACACCTCTGGATTTCAGCCCAGATCGGTGACCGGTCGCACAGTAATTGAGCTGTCAATAACGGAATAATCCAGAATCGTAATGTTGCGTAACTTTAACTGCGATGGTTGGCGTTTTCCGGCATACCGTTTTAGTCATGTCTAACACCGCACCTTCATCCCGACTGCCTCGTTGGATGACCAGTTTCGGTCCGCAGATTATCGCTGCGTTGATCGTCGGTCTGATCCTCGGCCTGGTCGCCAAGTACACCGGCAGCACTTCCGAGGAACCCAACGCGCTCGGTGAAGCCCTGCAGATCATCGGCTCCAGCTACGTTGCCCTGCTGCGCACGGCCGTCATCCCGCTGATTTTCTTCGCAGTGGTTGCTTCCATTGCCAATCTGGCACAGGTGACAAACGCTGCACGCCTGGCCTGGCAGACCCTGCTGTGGTTCGGCATCACCGCGCTAATCTCCGTGACCATCGGCATGGGACTGGGCGTACTGATGCAGCCCGGCGCCAATACCGGCCAAAGCGCACCGGCCGAGTACGACGGCAAGACCGGCGACTGGCTCGGATTCCTGACCGGGCTGATCCCTTCGAACTTCCTGGGCCTGGGCGCAAGCACCAAGCTCGCCGAGGATGCGGCCACCACCTCGATCAGCTTCAATGTGCTGCAGATCCTGGTGATCGCCATCGCCGTGGGCATTGCCGCGCTGAAGGTCGGCAAGGCGGCCGAACCATTCCTGGCCTTCTCCGCTTCGATCCTCGCGATCATCCAAAAGGTGCTGTGGTGGATTATCCGCATCGCCCCGCTCGGCACCGTTGGCCTGATCGGCAACGCCGTCGCAAGCTACGGCTGGGACACCATTGGGGCGCTGGGCAAGTTCACCCTCGCCATCTACATCGGTCTGGCCCTGGTGCTCTTCGCCCTCTACCCCATCCTGGTTCGCTCCCACGGCCTTTCCATCAAGCAGTACTTCTCCGGGGTGTGGCCCGCGGTGCAGCTCGGTTTCGTCTCCCGCTCCTCCATCGGCACGCTGCCGCTGACTCAGCGCGTGACCGAACGCAACCTCGGCGTGCCCTCGGGCTACGCATCCTTCGCCGTCCCCTTGGGTGCAACCACCAAGATGGATGGTTGCGCAGCCATCTATCCGGCGATTGCCGCCACCTTCGTGGCGCAGTTCTTCGGAATTGACCTCGGCGTGACCGACTACCTGCTAATTGCCCTGGTTTCGGTTCTGGGCTCGGCTGCTACTGCCGGCACGACCGGAGCGGTAGTGATGCTGACATTGACCCTCTCCACCCTTGGACTTCCGCTGGCCGGCGTTGGCCTGCTGCTCGCGGTTGATCCGATTGTTGACATGGGCCGCACCGCGGTCAACGTGGCCGGCCAGGCCTTGGTCCCAACGATTGTCGCCAAGCGCGAAGGCATCTTGGATGCGGAGCTGTACAACGCCCCACGCAATGGCAATCCATTCGCCGACGACAGCATCGCGGCCACCCAGGATCAGTCGGCGGCAACGTCGGCAAATGCCTAGTTCCCCTCAGGTCCGAGCGGCCTGAGCAGCACCCAGCGGTCGGCATCCTCCCATCAGGAGGATGCCGACCGCTTTTTCGTGGGGCAGAACACAACTCCCCACTTTGCACAGCGTGCAAGTTTGCACGTAGTGTAATTACGTGACTTCCAATGGCACCGGCACGCGCCGCGAACTCAATAGGCAGGCGACGCATCAGGCGATCGTCGACGCCGCCCTTCGACTGCTGCGCGAGGGGCACGGCACGGCGATCACCGCCACCCAAATCGCCGAAATTGCCGGCATTTCCCGGCGCACCCTGTTCAATTATTTCCCCTCCGTAGATGCAATCTTGTCCTACCCCCTGCACGCGGTGCTCGAACACATGGTCGAGACATTAACTCCCCTGACCGACCAGCTGCCACTGATGCAAGCAGTGGTCCGCGCCTTGGAATCCGAGCGGGCCACCGAGCTTTTGGGGCAGGTCGCGCAATTCGGCGCCTATCTGCGCCGGCAGGAAAACGGAACCTGCTACCCGCCGAATTTCATTGCCTGGCAAAGCGCCACCGGCGACGTCATCGCCAAAATAGCCGCCCGGTACCCGCATACCGATGCCTACTCCATCCGCGTGTTCACGCATGCCATCCTCGGGGCCGGGCAAGCGGCCTTCGATACGTGGATCGACCAGCTGCCCGAGCCGGATGCGACCGGGCTGCACGTTTCCGACGAACTCATCTCTTCCTTCCATCGGCTCATCACCCGGGCCATGGAAACACTCGATGCGGGTTTCAACTCGCTGCCATTGACCGCACCAAACTCGCTCAAGGAAGACTAAGCCATGGCTACGTTCCTTTACCGCCTCGCCTCGTGGGCCCACAGGCACCGTTTCCGCATGCTCTCCATGTGGATTGCGGCGTTTATCGCCATCGGCGTCTGTGCCAGCCTGTTCATGGGGCAGCTGTCGAACACCTTCACCCTGCCGGGCACCGAAACCCAGCGCACCATGGACCGGATGAAGGAAGAACTCCCCGATCTTGCCGGCGGACAGGGCACCATCGTCTTCCGTGAAGGTTCAAACCGCGAGTTGAACGCGGACCAGAAATCGGCGATCCAGGACTCCCTGGATCAGCTGGCCTTGCATCCGCAGGTCGTCGAGGCCATGAGCCCCTTCGAACTGCAGAAACAGCTTGATGACGCCAAGCCCGAGCTGGACAACGCCCAACAAGAACTGGTGGACGGGCAGAAAGAACTCGACGATGCCAAGGAACAGGTAGCTAACGGCAAGGTACAGCTCGCGGACGGCCACAAGAAGATCACCGAGGGCTGGTCCGAACTTTTCGATGGCACCAAGGAAATCGAGGACGCCGAGCCGCAGATCGCCGCGGCCGAAAAGAAGCTGGCCGCCGGTTGGAATGAGCTACGCGCCGGTGAAACCCAGCTGAACAGCGGGCAGGCGCAGCTGAACGACGGCGAAAAGAAATACAAGGCGGGCCTCGCCGAATACAATGCGGGATTCGAAAAGTACCAGTCCGGGCGGAGCCAGTTCGAGGCCGGAGAAAAGCAGCTCGATCAGGCAGAGGCGCAGCTGAACGCAGGCGAGGAAGAATACCGGGCGGGGCTGGACAAGCTTCTGGACGGCAAGTCCCGCAGCCAGTTTGACAAGGAACTAGTTGCCGGCAAAGAGCAGGCCACCGAGGGCCTGGCGAAGGCCGAAGAGGGCCTGAAGACCATTGAACCGCAAATCTCGGAACTGGAATCCCAGATCCCCGGAGTCGAACAGGCGCTCAAACAGGCCGAAGCCGAGGGGGACGAAGCCCTGATTCGCGAGTACACCGAAAAGCTGACGGCACTGCAGGGCGGCCTCGCCGACCTGAATGCCGCCAAGCTGCAGGCCACCGAGGGCAAGGCCCAGGCCAACGCCGCGCTGAAGCAGATCGGCCAGGCCGAGGCGGGCCTGAAGCAACTGGATACCGCGCGCAAGGAATTGGATGCCGGGGCCACCCAGGCCACGGAAGGCCGCCAGGAGCTCGAAGCTAACCGCGGCGAACTGGCCTCCGCCAAAAAGCAGCTTGATCAGGCCAAGTCGCAACTTGCCTCGGGCAAGCAAGAAATCGATGCGAACAAGTCAAAGCTGGCGCAGGCGCGTGCCGAGCTTGAATCCGGCCGCGCCGAGCTCAACGCGGGGCAGGCAGAATTCGACAAGCAAAAGGCCGCCTTCGTAGCGGGCAAAGCGCAACTGGCGGACGCAGAGAAACAACTGCGCGAGTCCGAAACTACTATCAAGGAAAAGACCAAAGAGCTCGAAGACGGCGAAAAGGAAATCGCCCAGGGAGAAAAGGACCTCGAGAGCGGACGAGCCGAACTTGAGTTCGCCTCCCGCCAGGTAGGCGCCAGCGGGGACATGCGTTTCGTTTCCGAAGATGGCTCCACCGCCGTCTCCCAAGTCAGCTTCCGCATCGCTACCGACGCATTGACCGCCTCGGATCGTGAAGCCATCACCGCGATCGCCAGCGGGCCGCAGTCCACCGGTGTCGAGGTGCTCTTTTCCAAGGAGATCCTGCAGGACATCTCGGAGGTCTTCGGCACCGCCGAAATCATCGGCGTAGTGATCGCCGCCGTTGTCCTGCTGGTTATGCTCGGCACGCTGATCGCCGCCGGACTGCCCCTCTTGCTCGCCCTGCTGGGTGTTGGCGCCGGGGTGGGCACCACGCTTGCCTTCTCCTCGATGTTCACCATGGCCTCGATTACCCCCGCGCTGGCTTTGATGCTGGGACTCGCGGTGGGTATCGACTATGCGCTGTTCATCATTCACCGCCACCGCACGCAGTTGCTCTCCGGCATGGAGGTCGGTGAATCGATCGCCCGCGCGGTGGGTACCAGCGGCAATGCCGTGGTCTTCGCCGGGCTGACGGTCATCATCGCGCTGTCCGCCCTCGCGGTCCCGGGCCTGCCGTTCCTGACGGTGCTCGGACTCTCCGCGGCCTTCACCGTGCTCTGCTCGGTGCTGCTGAACATCACGCTGCTTCCCGCCCTGCTGGCCATGGCCGGGCCCAAGCTGGTGTCCCAGCGTGCCCGGAAGAAGGCGGACAAGCCGGTGGCCAAGGAACCTGTCTCGGCTCGCTGGGTCCGCCTGGTCACCAAGATCGCGATTCCCGTGTCGCTGCTGGTGGTCGTGGTGCTCGGCGCCATTTCGATCCCGGTATCGCAGATGCGTACCGCCTTGCCCGACGGCAGCGCCGAAGCCGCCGACTCGCAGGCCTTCCAGGCTTATCAGCAGACCAGCGACAAGTTCGGCGCCGGCTACAACGGCCCGCTGCTGGTCCTCGCGGACCTTCCCGCAGACCTATCCGAGCGGCAGGCCGAATCCAAGTCATTGGATATCGCAGATATGCTCCGCGAATACGACGGCGTGGTCGCCGCCATCCCGGTGACCATGACCGAAGACAGGTCGCTGTCCGCGATCCAGGTGATCCCGGCAGATGGCCCCGCCTCCGCCGCCACCGAAGCGCTGGTGCACGAGCTGCGCGGCGACGCCCAGAGGATCAACGACGCCACGGGCGCCAAGATCGCGGTGACCGGCCAGGTCGCAGCGCAGATCGATGTCTCGGAGAAGGTGACCTCAGCCTTGCCACCGTATCTGGCCATCGTGGTGGGGCTCTCGCTGGTCCTGCTCTTGCTGGTCTTCCGCTCGGTAGTGGTTCCGCTGTTGGCAACCGGCGGCTTCCTGCTTTCGCTGGCTGCGGCCTTCGGGGCCAGCGTCATGGTCTACCAGTTCGGCTGGATGGGTTCGGTCTTCGACGTCAATGTCCCCGGCCCGCTGCTGAGCTTCCTGCCGATCCTGCTCACCGGCATCCTCTTCGGTTTGGCCATGGACTATCAGGTGTTCCTGGTCTCGGCGATGCGTGAGCACTACGCCCACGGATTGTCGGCCAGGGACGCGGTGCGCTCGGGCTTCTCCATGGCCGCACCGGTGGTGACCGCGGCCGCGCTGATTATGATCGCGGTGTTTGCCGGATTCATCTTCTCCCACCTGTCAATGATTCGGCCGTTGGGCTTCGCCTTGGCTACCGGGGTGCTCTTTGATGCCTTCGTGGTACGCATGACGTTGATTCCAGCGATTATGCACCTGCTGGGCGACAAGGCTTGGTACCTGCCGAAATGGCTGGATAAGATCCTTCCAGACGTGGATGTCGAGGGCGCAAAGCTCAATGAGATGCTGGACCGCAAGGCCGAGCGGCCGCTCGGCGAAGCCTCGGCCAAGGAAGAGGTAACCGTATGACCTTAAGTAATGAAAGCGCCCGGCTGCTGCTGGCCTCCGCCTCCGCGGGGCGGCAAAAGCTATTGGCCGATGCCGGGCTGGCCTTCGGAACCCAGGTGTCGCGCGTTGACGAGGATGCCGTGCTGGCAGCCGCCGTGAGCGCCGGCGGTCCGCAAAGCCCGGAAGCAACCGCGCTGCTCCTGGCCCGCGCCAAGGCCGAGAACGTCGCCGCAGCTGAGCACCCCGAGGGCACGGTGGTGCTGGGGTGCGACTCCGTCTTCGAGCTCGATGGCGTGGCCTACGGCAAGCCCTATACCGCCGAGGTGGCCCGCGAACGCTGGCAGCAGCTCAGTGGCGCCACCGGCATCCTGCATTCCGGGCACTGGCTGGTCAACACCGCCGACCCGCAAGGCGCGAGGGGACGTGTCTCCTCGACCACAGTGCACTTCGCCGAGGTCAGCGACGAAGAAATCGAGGCTTACGTGGCCAGCGGTGAACCGCTGCCTTGCGCCGGCGCATTCACCATCGACGGGTTGGCCTCGGCCTTCATCGAGTCCATCGAAGGGAACTTCCAAAACGTGGTGGGCCTGGATATCTTCGTGCTGCGCGAACTGCTGGCGGAAGCCGGAATCCCGATTGTGAGCCTCTGGAAGTAAGCATGCGCCGCCCGCTCCCTGTCCAAGATTTATTCTCGGGCAGGGACGCGGTGTTTAACGATCCCCCTCGAATCCGTTGGCCGCCGGTTCACCGGCGCGCCCCGCGAAACAGGGTAAACCGAAGCGCGGAATACGGTGCCTGTTAGGCCGCTGGACATCAGGAGTTTTGCCTTTGGCTCAAATGGCAGCACATTTTGTAGGAACCCTCTAAAAATATCGGCCTAACACCCCAGATTTTCCGGATAAGTACATATACTTCCCACAAAGCCGATAGGCTCCTAGGTGAGAAACCCTAATTTTTTATAGACAAGGTTCACCCATGAATCCATTGACGAAGGTGCTAATCGCCAACCGCGGCGAGATTGCAGTGCGAATTATCCGTGCAGCACGCGATGAAGGAATCGAATCGGTTGCGATCTACTCCGACTCGGACCGCGATGCGCTGCACGTGCGCCTGGCAGATGAAGCCTACGCACTGGGCGGCACCACCGCCGCCGAATCCTACCTTCGTATCGAGAAGATTCTGGATATCGCGCAGCGTTCCGGCGCCGACGCGATCCACCCCGGCTACGGCTTCCTGGCCGAGAACGCCGATTTCGCCCAGGCCGTCATCGACGCGGGCCTGACCTGGATCGGCCCCAGCCCGGATTCCATCGACCAGCTGGGCGACAAGGTCAAGGCACGCCACATCGCCGAGAAGGTGGGCGCTCCCCTGGTTCCGGGTACCAAGGATCCGGTCGCTTCGGCCGAAGAGGTCTACGCATTCGCCGACGAGTTCGGCCTGCCGCTGGCGATCAAGGCCGCCTACGGCGGCGGCGGACGCGGCATCAAGGTGGTACGCAACCGCGAAGACATCGGCGAGCTCTACGAGTCCGCAGTCCGCGAAGCCATCGCGGCCTTCGGCCGCGGCGAATGCTTCGTCGAGCGCTTCCTGGATGCGCCGCGCCATGTGGAAACCCAGTGCCTGGCCGATGTCCAGGGCAACGTCGTGGTGGTCTCCACCCGCGACTGCTCCTTGCAGCGCCGCAACCAGAAGCTTGTCGAGGAGGCCCCGGCGCCGTTCCTGAGCGAAGCCCAGATCACCCGGCTCTACGAATCCTCCAAGGCGATCCTGCGCGAGGCGAAGTACACCGGTGCCGGCACCTGCGAGTTCCTCGTGGGACAGGATGGCGTCATTTCCTTCCTCGAGGTCAACACCCGCCTGCAGGTGGAGCACACCGTCTCCGAAGAGGTCACCGGGCTGGATCTGGTCCGCGAGCAGTTCCGCATCGCCCGCGGGGAAGAGCTCGGCTACACGGACCCCGAGGTCCGCGGCCACTCCTTCGAGTTCCGCATCAACGGCGAAGACGCCGGACGCGGATTCGTCCCCACTCCTGGCACCATCACCAAGATGACTCTGCCCACCGGCCCCGGAGTGCGCGTGGATTCCGGCGTCGAAGCCGGCGAGAGCGTCTCGGGCAACTTCGACTCGATGATCTCGAAGCTGATCGTCACCGGTTCCACCCGTGAGATCGCCGCGGCCCGCGCCCGCCGCGCGCTGGAAGAATTCCAGCTCGAAGGCATGGCCACGGTGCTGCCATTCCACCGCGCGGTGATGAGCGATGCGGCCTTCGTGCCCGAATCGGGGCCGTTTACGGTGCATACCCGGTGGATCGAAACCGAATTCGCCACCGTCATCGAGCCGCACCCGATGCCGCAGGCCGAGGCGGAAGGAGCTGCCGAACGCACCTCGGTCACCGTTGAGGTTGCCGGCAAGCGCTTGGAAGTCACCTTGCCCGCCTCGCTGGGCGCGGCCTCTGCCGCCGCGAATGACAAGGCCGCCAAGAAGAAGCGCAAGCCGGGCCGCAAGGCCGGGGCCGCCGCCGCTGGAAACAGCGCCGAGCTGCGCTCGCCCATGCAGGGAACCATCGTGAAGGTAGCCGTTGAAAGCGGTGACACCGTAGCCGAAGGAGACTTGGTTGTGGTGCTCGAAGCGATGAAGATGGAGCAGCCAATCACCGCGCACCGCGCTGGCAAGATCGAGGGCTTGGAAGTCAGCCCCGGTGAATCCTTGTCCTCCGGCGCCGTGATCGCCTCGATCGTCGACGCCGACTAATCTAACAGGCAGCACAAAGCCGGGCTTGTTTGACCTTGGATTCCAAGGTCAAACAAGCCCGGTTTTTGCTTTCTGGCCCGGCCCTTCCCTGCCGGAATCTTGGAGGTGGCTACTCCAGGTTCTCCGGTCCGGCTTTGGCTTCCTGCGCTTTTCCGGTTTGTGCAACGTACCGCTTGTAGGTGCGCAAGGCGCTCAAGTGCATGAAGAAGAGCACTATCTGCACTAATGCGACCAGTACCCAGACTCCGGTGATCAGGTAGTTGGGCTCCGCCCCGCGTGTGGCTTCGTCAATGTTGTCCAGAATGTTGGAGGCGGCAATGGCCAGGCAACCGGTGAGGAACATAGCAGATACAAGGACTTCCGCCTTTTTGGACAGCAGATATTTCATTGTCCCCCGGCCCTACCGCAGCTCTTCGATGGTGACGGTCCACCCGCTGAAGTTCGCCGCATTGACGTCCAGGTAGTAAGTGCCCGCGCTCTTATGGAGGGCAGTTTCATCCTCTGCAGGGCCATCAAGCATGACCTCGGGAAGACCTCCGTCTTCGAGCAGCACGATCCCTTCTTCCAAGACGTAGATGGCACCGATGGCGAAATCCTCGCCGCCGGCGAACGAGTACGTCATGCGGGCTTCCGCGCCAGTCAGCTCGAAGGTGGAGCTGGATTTGTCGGTTCCGCCTTCCATCGTGACCACTTCTTGCCAGGTTGCAGCCTCTTCGACGGCTTCGCCGACCGGGTCTTCGGCTTCTTCTTCTGTTTCAGCCGGGGCTGCTGCCGCGGAGCTGGGATCTGCCTGCTGCGACACCGCCGGCACGTCTGCGGCCGTCTTGGCAAGCATTGCGGCACTGCTACCGCCCGACACCATCCCCACGACCAGCAACGCGGCGGTGACAATCCACGCAACGAGTCGGTACTTAGCGTAGCCGTCCAGCAACCTGCCGGACTTGTCGCGCATCGAGCCGGTCAGGATGATGATCCAGTCGATCAGCACCCACACTCCCAGACCACCGAAGGTCAAGAGCTTCAGCACTCCGGTACCGATCTTGCCGAGATAGAAACGGTCCACCCCGAAGAACCCGAAGAACAAGGACAAGAGCCAGGTGGCGACAAATGATTTTGCTGGCGCCTGGTCACCGGGATAACCCGGAGCCCCATAAGCCTGCTGAATATGGTTGGACATGATATTCCTCAATCTCGCAGCCAGAAGCTGCGTCATAGGTAGTGATGATCAGTTATTGCTTGGTCCAGGTACCGCAACGGCTCAGCTCGAGGTCCTGGCCCTTGCCCACGGTGACCGAAGGACGTCCGCCGCCAGGGATGTCATTGTCGATGATGTCCCCATTGGTCCCCGTTTTGAGCACAGCCCAATAGCAGTCGCTGGAGACTGGCGCGTCAGACCTGTAGGTTCCGGCCTTGATATCCACGCCAATGGTCCACACGCCGTTGCTGACGGTATTGGCTTCTTTCTCGTCCTCGGCCTTGCCGACGGCTTTCTCGCGTTCGGCCAGTGCCGCATCGGATTCATCCAGCTCCTCCTTGCGCTCGTCGAGCGCCTTGGATCTGGAATCCAGCTCGTCGCTGCGTTCAGCCAGCTCGGCTTCCCGGGTTTCGGTTTCGGTCCGGTACTCGTCGAGTTCCTGCCGCACCTCGTCGCGTGCCTCCTCGAAGGCATCCCGTTCGCCTTCCACGGCGGACTTCTCGACCCCCAGAGCGGCGTATTCCTCGCTCTGGGTCGGATCCATGCTGTCGGTTCCGACTAGGAAACCGACGGCCAGCGTTCCCAGCAGGACCACGAGCGCCAACAACGGTTTGAACCATCCGCGGCGCTTTCCGTTGACGTCCGAAGAACCAACTGCGGAGGATTGCTCGGTGGAATTCATGGTTACCGCTCCTTTTCTAGAAGAATGTCCACCCCGGAGTCGGGGTGGTAGGACCAGGAAATCGCCACGCCATCCCAGCTGTCGTCTTGGCGGCCATCCAGCGCCCGGGTGCTGTCGATCTTGCTGATCACCGCTCCTGGGACCTCCAGCCCGGTCAGTACGCAGGCAATCTGCGCGAAGTCCTCCGTTCCGGAATCCCAGACGTCACTGCCTTTGCTGTCCAGCTGCAGCGCCTCGCCGTCATCCAGCACGAGAAAGCCTTCCGCGGAAACTTCGCACTCCTCCACGGCGCCCGCAAAGTCCGGCCCGCCGGCAAATAGTCCAGGGTTTGACATGCCGGCAACCGCCAGCGCACCGATGAGGCAACCGGCAACTCCCCCAATTGCTGCCGGGAGCATCCACCCTCGCGGCAAGCGCGTTGCTTGCTCCAATTCGCTGGTTTCAGCTGGCGCGTGGTCCGCTGTCTCCGACATGTCGATACCTCCTGGAAAGTGATGAGATCTGCTGGGCCGGACCGCGTCCCCAAACTTGGCCCGGCCCAACCGGATGCCAGCTTGTGCTGACGAGTCCAAGCTACGGAGAACATTCACACTTAGTCACTAAATACTCTGATAATGGGGATTATCAAAGAAATTGAGAATATTGTTAGAAACTCTGACATGATGGAGAAACCAACAATCGGCGCCACAGCTCCAGGAGGTGTTCATGGAAAATCAACACGGCGACCTCATGAGCATGTCCGATATTGCGAGCCTGGCTCAGGTCAGGCGTCCCGTCGTGAATATGTGGATCAAGCGGCATGCTGCCGGCTCCACGCCCTTTCCAGAACCTGCCGTGATCCGCGGCGAACAGCGCTATTTCTTCTCGCATGACGTGGTGTCGTGGCTGGAAGAGACCGGCAAGGGGAACAACCCACAGGTCCGGACCGACACTGGAATAAATATCCAGATTGATCCGCAGGACATCGAACCATTGACGGCGCTGCTAGCCCTGAGGACCCTGATCGGCGAGCCTTTGGGCACCTACGCAGCCGATGACCTCGTGGACCTGGCCGACGAAGAAGATCCAGATGATGAGTTCCTTTTCAAGGAAATCCATGAATCCCGGAACTTGCAGCACCTGGCGATGAGGGCGGATATGTGCGCTGACGCCGCATATACGGCGGCTCACGCTTTGGAAGCCATCTATTCGGCGCGGTTTACCAATGGCCTGAAGGAGCTGTCCCAAACGGCTCTCAGCAAAGACGCGCTCTTGTTCCTCGCGGACTTGGCCTTGGCCCTGCGCGGCGAGGACGCGATAGTTGAGGCCACCCGCGGCGGAAGCGACCTGCTGCTCAGCACCCTGGACCGGCTCCCGGAAACAGAATCGCTCACCGTTGGCTTGCAGCAACCGAACACGGCCGCGCGGTCGGCATTGGCGCGAATGGCCTTGCGTCGAGTGGTAGCCGTTGCCGCAGGCAAGGACAATGTCATCTTGGGCTCAGGCCATTCGGACGGACAGGCAACCTATCTGGCGCAGCTGCCGTCCCCCGAGGCCCCGGATGCCCCGGCAGGTGCCTTGCTTTCCCAAATCGATGAGCTTGCCCTCAGCCTCGACCGCCAGGACAGGGCACTGATCGTTGGACCATCCTCGATTCTCAGCGATCCGCTGGAGGACAAGGAGCTGGACTCGATCCGCTCAACTATCCTGCGCAGTCGACACGTTCACGCGATCGCTTCCCTCCCCCCTGGGGTGAGGACCGCAAAGCCACGACAGCGCATGGCCTTGTGGATTCTTGGGCCGGAACTGCCAAGCACCGGAGAGAGTCCGGCACGCATGCTCGTCACGGATCTGAGCCTACGGACTTTGACGCAGCTGCTCAATGCGGATTTTGGCGCGCAGGTGGCGTTTGGTCTGCGAAATATGACCAGCAAGAGACCAGCCGCCGTAATCCACTCACGCTGGATGCCGCTTCCCTCGGTGGTCGCTGCATCCGGAGGACTGATTCCCGCGCCACGCATGGAGCGGGAGATCTACACCGACTACGCAACGTCGGCCCGTGCTGTCACCGAGTTGGAGGCCCTTGCCGAAGTAGTGCAAGAAACCAACGAAGTTCGCCCCGATTTTCCTTTCGAATTTTCCGCGTTGGAAACTCGACTGGACTTCAAACGCGGATTTGAACCAAACATCGGTGAGCTGCTCGAGTCCGGTGCATTGAAGCATCTGCCGGGCACAAGGTTTGCTCCAGATGATGTCGAAGACTTGGGACATTCCGGCATCGGTATCTGGGAGGCAAACTTGCTACCCAGCGCCAAAACGGAGGCAACTATTTCCCATTTCGCATTGGCTAACGGCTATGGGAACAGCCAGCTGACCGAGCCCGGCGATATTGTCTTCAGCACAACTGGCGAAGTCCGTGCGGTCGTAGATCGCGAGGGCTCACGAGTGGTGCGTTTCCCGGCAAAGGCATTGCGAATTACCGCGGACAGTTCCAGTGGGCTGATCCCCGACCTCATAGCCGAAGCGCTTAACCGCCAGCGGCTGAAGCAATGGCGGAGAACGCATATCCGTATCTGTCCTGATGACAAAAAAGAACTGCTGGTTCGCGCTTTGGAGTTTCTGGAATATGAGCAAAAGATCGCGCGAAAAAGAATAGAAGCGATTAACGCGCTTGAAAACTCATTAACCAATATGGTTATTGACCTAAAAATTGACATGATTGATCGCAGGACCCAGCGAAAGGAAGGCAGCAATGCCACCTCGTAAAAAGTCAGCGGCCCAAGCGGCGCTTCCTTCAACTATGAAGGAACTCAAAGACACCTTGTGGAAAGCTGCGGATAAGCTTCGCGGATCCATGGATGCCTCGCAGTACAAGGACGTCATCCTTGGTCTGGTCTTCCTGAAGTACGTCTCGGATGCATTCGAGGAGCGGCGTCAACAGATCCGCGCCGAATTGACGGACAGCGGCCTGGCGGAGGCCCAGATCGCCCTGCTGATTGATGATCCGGACGAGTACACCGGACATGGCGCATTCTTTGTTCCAGATGCCGCACGCTGGTCTCACCTGGCTGTGAATGCCAAGGGCCTGTCCGCGGTTGACGGAAATGCTCCGAAGAATATCGGTGAGCTTGTTGATACCGCCATGCATGAACTGATGACGGCCAACCCAACGCTGGCGGGCACCCTACCGCGCATTTTCAACCGCGACAGCGTAGACCAACGCCGCTTGGGTGAACTGATCGACATGTTCAATAGCGCGCGGTTCACCGGTGAAGGTTCAACGCGTGCCCGCGACCTGCTCGGCGAAGTCTACGAATACTTCCTGGAGAAGTTCGCTCGTGCCGAAGGCAAGCGAGGCGGCGAGTTCTACACACCAGCAGGCGTGGTGCGAGTCCTGGTTGAAGTGCTTGAACCCCAGAGCGGCCGCGTCTACGACCCTGCATGCGGCTCGGGCGGCATGTTCGTCCAGACCGAGAAATTCCTTGAATCCCACAATGAGGATCGCACGGCGATCTCGGTCTACGGCCAGGAGCTCAATGAGCGCACCTGGCGCATGGCCAAGATGAACCTGGCCATTCACGGCCTAAATGCGAATTTGGGCCCCCGCTGGGGCGACACCTTCGGCCGCGATCTCCACCCGGAGATGAAAGCCGACTACATCATGGCCAATCCACCATTCAATATCAAGGACTGGGCGAGGAACGAGGAAGACCCCCGCTGGACCTACGGTGTTCCGCCTACCGGCAACGCCAACTATGCTTGGATCCAGCACATCCTGTCCAAACTTGCACCCGGCGGATCCGCCGGCGTGGTTATGGCCAATGGCTCCATGTCCTCGAATTCCGGTGGCGAGGGCGACATCCGCGCCAAACTGGTGGAGAACGATGTGGTCTCCTGCATGGTGGCTCTGCCGACCCAGCTATTCCGGTCTACCGGCATCCCTGTGTGCATCTGGTTCTTCGCAAAGGACAAAACGGCCGGTGCAGGCGGTTCCATTGACCGCTCGGGGCAAACGCTGTTCATCGATGCCCGCAGTATGGGACATATGGTTGACCGCGCCGAACGAGCACTCAGCGATGAGGATATTTCAACGATCGCCAATACCTTCCATACGTGGCGTGGCAAGGAATCTGCCGAAGGAACATACGACGACGTCCCCGGGTTCTGCTACTCAGCTTCAACCCAAGAAATCAAAGACGCGGGATACGCCCTGACCCCAGGACGCTACGTCGGGGCCGCTGAAGTCGAAGACGACGGTGAACCAATCGAAGAGAAGATAGAACGGTTGAAGAAGGGACTCTTCGATCAGTTGGATGAGTCGGCGCGGCTGGCCCAAATTGTTCGCCAGCAGTTGGGAAGAGTTCAGAATGCACAATACTAATAGAATTCTCCTCAAAGACCTCCTGATAACAACAAAGGATGGCGATTGGGGGAAAGCAGAGGAGCAGGATGGCTATGAAAAGTACCAAGTAATTCGTGCTACTGATTTCCATGATGTCTCCGTTGGAGATACACGAAAAGTTCCTGTCCGTTTTTTAAATGAGAAGAACGTACAGCGTAGAACTTTAGAGCCAGGTGACATTCTAATAGAAACTGCAGGGGGCTCACCTGGTCGGCCAACCGGGCGCACTATGTTCTTTTCGGAAAGAGTTCAAGCAGGATTCAGCAGTCCTGCCACATGCGCTAGCTTCGCCCGATTTATGCGTGCGAATAGTGAAATCGTTGATCCCAGATACCTCTACTGGTATCTACAGTCAATGTATCTCTCTGGTGAAATTGAGCAGTACCAAGTTCAACACACTGGCGTTGCTCGATTCCAATACACCGATTTTGCCGCTTCGCATTCAGTCCCTCTACCTTTAAAAGGCACTCAACAAGCCATCTCTGAAGTTCTCTGCGCGCTAGACGACAAGATCGCGGCAAATACAAAACTCGCTGATACTGCAGACGACTTAGCCAAAACTATGGTTCGAATGACAGTCACGTCATTGACTCAACGACTCGATGAAGCCGCGAACATTGTCATGGGTACTTCTCCTAAAGGATCAGACCTGAATGAAAATAGCGAGGGCATAGCGTTTTTCCAAGGGGTCCGCGATTTCGGCATGCGTTTCCCATCGCGTCGCGTTAGCACAACTAACGCAATACGACTTGCGCAAAAGGGCGACATACTGTTGAGCGTACGTGCCCCTGTTGGGGAAGTGAATTTCTCTCAAGATGAGGTTTGCATAGGTCGCGGACTTTCAGCGGTTAGACACAAATTTGGCCGTCAGGCTACCTTGTTCCACCTGCTTCGACATGAAAGTTCGGTTTGGGCACCGTACGAAGCAGAAGGGACCGTTTTTGGTTCCATAAACAAGTCTCAGTTACATGGGATTCTAGTCCCTACGGTGCGTGAAGATATTGCATCAGAAATTGAATCAAAGGTCGGCGCAATTGAAAATACCATCGCTGGATTCTTGGCCGAAAACGAGCTCCTGCAACTAACACGGGATACGCTCCTCCCGCAGCTCATGTCCGGAAAACTTACAGTCAAAGATGCTGAAAACATTGCGCAGCAGGCAGGCGCTTAGCCATGCACTATTTCTCGGAGCGAGCGCTGAAGGATCATGTGCACGATGGGCACGTTGTGTCTCGTACTCGCGGATGGAAAGTTGGTTTATCGCGTTTTTTCAGCGCCGAACGACACATCGAACATAGCGAAGTACTCTCGTCGGCTGAACGCGTCGATATGGCTCTCAAAGTGGCACGAAGAAAGAAACGACATGTGCTGCATGACCCTTGGGAAGTATTCGAAGGCTCATTACTAGATACACGCGTTACGAATTTATGCATCGGCGTTATGCCATTTGGATCATTCGGCAAAAATACCTATGGAGAAGCTAGCGTCATGTGGGGACATTCGAATATTCCTCCACAACAACCGTTCCGAGAGCAAGAAACGGATCTAATTCTTGTGGGTTCACCTGACCATGTCGCCCATGGTGGTTGGGTTCGGGGATGGACCAAGGAGCAGCTGCGCACAACACGCGGATACCCTTCTGATCCATCAATCCTTGCCGAAATAGTGCGGACGGAACTTGCGCTCAACTCACCAGAAGTTGCTGCCGATGTCTCCGCAATGATGGCTGAATGGATCGAAAGCGGTGATCGTGCAGTGTTTGCCATGCAGGAGACTGAACGTTCACGCCGCACTTGGGATCGGCAAGTCCGTCTCCCTTCCGCTCGGCTAACTGCGGCCATATTGGATACTGCAGACGTTAATGAACGGCGCATCATTTTGGCCCGCCCGATCCTCATTGAAGAAGCAGGATAGCAAAACGAGCCTGTAACCGGCCCCGACCTGTCGAACGGAGTTATTTCATGCATGAATCTCAGCCAACTGATTCCAGCGACCCGAGTAACATCGAGTTTTCGAATGTGCCAGCACGATCCTCCGTTCCACAGTGGTACGGCGACCTCCTGACGGCTGTTTCCGCGCGTATCGAGACTGGTCAAGCTCGTACTATTTCCGCGGTAAATCAGGGCCTAATCCACACCTACTGGGGAATTGGCGCCGAGCTCCTCGCCCGAGAAACCGAGGAAGGCTGGGGCGCACGTGTAGTGACGCGCTTATCTTCTGACTTGAAGGAACGGTTTCCTGACGCGCGTGGGTTCTCTCCGCGAAATCTCCGGTACATGAAATCGCTAGCCGAGGCATGGCCGGGCTCAGTAATGTTGCAAGCGCCGCTTGCAACATTACCTTGGTACCACCACATCGCTTTGCTAGAGAAACTTGATAATTCCGAGGCTCGGCTCTGGTATGCATCGCGAGCTATCGAAGAAGGCTGGTCCCGTAACTCCCTCGTCCACGAGATCGAGACGCACCTGCATGAACGTTCCGGTAAAGCAGTAACCAATTTCCACGACAGGCTTCCCGAATCGGCTGCCACTCTTGCCCAAGAGTCCATTAAAGACCCATACATCTTTGATTTTCTGTCACTGGGCAACCAACGCAACGAGCGGGACCTTGAGAACCAGCTCATCAAGCATGTCGAGCATTTCCTGCTCGAACTTGGCCGTGGATTCGCCTTTGTCGGCCGGCAAATGAGACTGGATATCGCCGGAGACGAGTTCTTCCCGGACCTGCTCTTCTACAATTTCAAGCTCCGCCGCTTTGTCGTCATCGAATTGAAAGTCACCAAATTCGAACCGGGCCACCTCGGACAATTGGGCATGTACATGAGCGCGGTAGACGACCTTCTCGCGCAGCCAGACGATGATCCCACCATCGGACTGCTCTTGTGCAAGACGAAGAACGAAGTCGTGGCCGAATACGCGTTGCGTGGGTTCAAATCCCCCATCGGAGTCGCCGAGTGGGCCACCGAAATCAAGGACTCCCTGCCGGCGGAGCTCGCCACCGGACTTCCAACCATCGAAGAGCTCGAATCCGAACTCGAAGATGCCCAACAGCTAGACCAGCAGTCCTAGGAAAGGATCCCTCATGAATTCGATGAACAACGAGGATGTCTGGGAAGGTATCACTCTCGAACGGCTCGGCGAAGAAGGCTGGGAGCCCAAGCACGGCAAAGACATTGCCCCTGGCACCGGCGAGCGCGACTCCTGGGATGAACTGGTGATCAAGCCGCGCCTGCTTGCCGCCTTGCGTCGGTTGAATCCTGGGGTGCCGGACCAGTATCTGCAGCAAGCCTTGGCTGAAATCATCGCTCCCAAATCCCAAGATGCCATTGCGGAGAACTACCGGGTCCACCGGATGTTCACCGAAGGCTACCGGTTGTCCTACTACGATGCCGACGGCACCGAGCACAACCCGACCCTGCGCCTGATGGGCATGGAGGAAACGGACAACCAGTGGCTTGCCGTCAACCAGGTCCGCCTCGTGCAGGGCGAGTACGAACGCCGTTTCGACGTAGTGCTCTACTGCAACGGCATGCCCGTGAGCATCATCGAGCTGAAGAAGGCCGGTGCGGTCTCCGCCACCGTGGCCACGGCCCACGCACAACTGCAAACCTATCTGCGCGAATTCCCGTTGGCCTTCCGCTTCTGCATGTTCACGCTCGCTTCCGACGGACTGGATGCACGGTACGGCACCCCATTTACCCCGCTGAACCATTTTTCGCCATGGAAGGTCGATGACGACGGGGTGCCGGTGGAAACCGGCCATGACCTCAGCGGTGAAGCGCCGCTGCCACTGGAAACCGCTCTATCCGGGCTTTACAATCCTTCCCGCTTCCTCCAGCTGCTCTTCTGGTACACCGCCTTCGACGGCGGCGAGGAGCTGCAAAAGCGCATCGCCAAGCCGCACCAGTACTTTGCCGTGGCGAAGGCGGTGGGCTCGACCATTACAGCGGTGAAGTCCACCGGCAAGGCCGGGGTGGTCTGGCATACCCAGGGCTCGGGCAAGTCCATGGAAATGGAGCTCTACGCCAACCGGGTGATGCGGCACGCCCAACTGAAGAATCCGACCATCGTGGTGATCACCGACCGAAACGAATTGGACGGCCAGCTCTTCGCCGGGTTCGAGCGCTCGCTGCTGCTCCCGGACACTCCCATGCAGATCCAACGGCGCAGCGACCTGCGCGCTGAACTGTCCAACCGGGTGACTGGCGGCATCTATTTCACCACCTTGCAGAAATTCGGCAAGACCAAGCGCGAACGCGAAACCGGACAAAGCCATCCATTGCTGTCGGACCGCAAGAACATCATCGTCATGGTGGATGAGGCCCACCGCAGCCACTACGACGATCTGGATGGCTATGCCCGCCACCTGCGCGATGCGCTGCCCGGTGCCACGCTCATTGCCTTCACCGGCACCCCGATTTCCTTCGAAGACCGCAACACCCGCGACGTGTTCGGCGACTACATCGACGTCTACGACCTGTCCCGGGCAGTGGACGACGGGGCTACCGTTCCGGTGTACTTCGAGCCGCGGCTGATCAAGGTGCAGCGCTCGGAAGAATTGAGCGAAGAGGACATCGACAATGCGGCTGATGAGGCCACCGTCGGTCTGGACGACACCGAACGAGTCAAGATCGAGCAATCGGTGGCCGTGGTCAATGCGGTCTACGGAGCCCCGGAGCGCATCGAGATGCTCGCCAAGGAAATCGTGGATCACTGGGAGGAGCGTCGGGCAACCATGTCCGGGTTCATCGCCGAACCGGAGGGAAAACCCACCTACGGCAAGGCCATGATCGTTGGCGGAACCCGGGAAATCTGCGCGAACCTCTACGCCGCGGTCGTCAGGCTTCGCCCGGACTGGCATAGCGATGAGTTGACCGCCGGCAAGATCAAGGTGGTCTATTCCGGGGATGCCACGGATGTGCCACCGGTGTCCACGCATGTCCGCCGCGACTCGCTGAACAATATTGTCAAGGCCCGGGTGAAGAACCCCGAGGACGAACTGGAATTGGTCATAGTCAAGGACATGATGCTCACCGGCTTCGATGCCCCGGCCTTGCATACCCTGTACCTGGACCGCCCGCTCAAGGGCGCCCTGCTCATGCAGACCCTGGCCCGCGTGAACCGCACCTTCCGCGGCAAGCAAGACGGGTTGCTGGTGGCGTTTGCCCCGTTGGCCGATAATCTGGCGGCGGCCTTGCAGGAATACTCCTCCACTGACCAGAAGCGCAAACCCGTGGGCCGCAACGTCGAGGAACTGGCGGTCCTCACCAAGCAGCTGATCGCCCAGATCGAAAAGATGCTGGCCGGTATCGATTGGCGGTTGCTGCGCAGCGGGCCTTCGGCCCGTTCCTGGCTCGGCGCGGTGCACAGCACGGTGAACTACCTGCGCGATCCGCTGACTCCAGGCAATCAGCCGGCCGAAGGAGAAGCCAGCCTCGCGGCTACCTATCGCGTCGCCTCTTCGGCCTTGGCGCGCGCCTGGTCGCTGTGCTCCGCCTCCGGCGCGGTGGATGAGCTGCGCGCAGATGTGCAGTTCTTCGAGGAAGTACGTGTCTGGATGGCGAAATTCGATGCGCAGGAGCGCCGCGCCAACGGGCGCCCGATTCCAAGCGAGATCCAGACGTTGCTGGGGAACCTCATTGCCCGGTCCACCGATGCCACCGGTGAGGTCTTGGACATCTACGAAGCCGCCGGAATGCCCAAGCCCAGCTTGGGCCAGCTCACCCCGGAGTTTGTTGCGAAGGCGAAGAAGGCCAAGAACCAGCATCTGGCCATCGAGGCCCTGCGTAAATTGGTAGCAGAGGAATCCATCAAGGTCACCGCGCACAACATGATTCGGCAGCGCGCCTTTTCGCAGCGCATCACCGAACTGATGCGCAAATACACCAACCAGCAACTCACCAGCGCGGAAATCATCGCCGAGCTGCTGGAGATGGCCGACGAAATCACCGATGAGGCCAGTCGTGGCGAACGCTTCGAGCCGCCGTTGGACTACAAGGAACTGGCGTTCTACGATGCCATCAGCCAGAACGAGTCCGCGGTCGATCTGCAAGGTCCGGGAATTCTTGCCGAGATCGCCCGACAGCTCGTCGCCATGATGAAAAGGGATGCCAAAACCGACTGGACCGTACGCGAAGATGTACGCGCCAAATTGCGCTCCCAAGTCAAACGACTGCTGGTGATCAACGGCTACCCGCCAGACCAGCAGCCCGAGGCCATCAAGCTCGTGATCGAGCAGATGGAAACCATGGCCCTGCGCGAGAACGCCGCCGCTAGGGTGCACTGATGCCTCATCCTGGCCTTCCTGCGTTGCTCCTGCTTTCCCGGCTGCTGCCGGCTCCGCGAAACCGCAATCGGGCTCTTACTGCCTTTGCTGTTCCTGCAGCCAGTCGGCAAAGGTCTGGGAGCCCAGCCGCGCGCCGGCTCCGGGCAGCAATGTGCCATCGCGCATGGCACGCCCCATAGGCCCGGGAATGGGTATTTCCATCACGCGCTTTGCCCTTCCGGTGGCGTGTTTGAGATAGGCCCGGACCAGATCCGCCATCTGCTCTTCGCGCGGCCCGGCGAGATCTGCCACCACGCCTTGCGGCTGGGCCACCGCAAGCTTCACCAATTCGGCGGCGACTTCGGCCGCCGCGATCGGCTGCGAACGCATGGCCGGAGCGAATTGCGCTGGGCCGAGGCCCAAACGGTCTTGCATTTGACCGGCGAACTCGTGGAACTGGGAGGTGCGCAGCAGGGTATATCCACCGGGCTGCGCCATCAGCAAACGCTCCTGAGCTGCCTTGCCCGCATAATACTGGGCGTCCACCGCCAAAGCGCCAATGATCGACAGCGCCACGTGATTGGCGCTGCCCACCGCGCGGCCGGCGGCCAGCAGGTTTTCGGTGACCTTCGTAAAGAAGTCCACCGCCGTGCTGGTGCGCATGCTTGCGGTGCCCGTGACGTCGATAACCGCGCCCACCCCTGCCATGGCTTGGGCCAGGCCGCGGCCGGTCAGCAAGTCCATGCCCGTTTTCCGGGTCAGTATCAGCGGCTGGTGACCGGCCATTTCAACTGCGGCCACCACGTGACGGCCGATAGTTCCCGTTCCACCTGCAATAGCAATCTTCATGGGCTTTCCCTATCTCGGATGCCTGCCACGTCAGCAAGCTCACCATGAGCACTGGCTCGTCTCTTTCCCTTCCGACTCTACGACAAGCTCCGCGGTTTTGATCCGCAAAAAGCAAAAGAAGGTGCGCAGGGAAATTCCTGGTGGAATTCTCTGCGCACCTTCGAAAACATTCGGGGACCGAGATTACTCGACGAATTCCTCCATGTCCATGTCCTTGGTCTCGCGGGTCAGGAAGAGCGCAACGAGCGTCAGCACCGCGGCGATGGCCAGGTAGATTCCGACGCCCATCGTGTTGCCCTTGCCTGCGCTCCACAGTGCGATGGCCACGAACGAAGCCGGAGCCGCACCGATCACCGAAGACATGTTGTAGGCAACTGCCGAACCGGTGTAGCGCACGTTTGAGGGGAACAGCTCGGGCAGGAACGAAGCCATCGGACCGAAGGTCAGGCCCATGAGCGTGAAACCGACGACCAGACCGGCCATCGCCGCGCCCTGCCCCGGACCGAAGAACAGGGTCCAGGCCAAGCCGAAGACCAAGATTCCGCTGGTAACCCAGATCAGGAACTTGCGGCGGCCGAACTTCTCGGCCAGTGGCCCGGAGACCACGGTGAAGATACCGAAGAATACGACGCCGATGATGAGCATGGTCAAGAAGGTTGGGCGTTCGATACCCAGACCCGGGACGAACCCTTCGGCGCTAAAGGTCTTTCCTGCGGCATCGGCGGCGGCCTGTCCCTGTTCAATCGTTGCCGCGGTGGTGCCGTAGGTCAGCGTGAACGAGGTCATCAGGTAGAAGAGCACATAGGTGGCAAGCATGATGAAGGTACCGGCCAAGGTTGGTCGCCAGTGGTTCTTCATGGTCACCGAGAATGGGGACTTCACCACCTTCTTCTCGTTGAGCACCTTCTGGAAGGACAACGATTCCACGAGCTTCAGACGCACCCAGAGGCCGATGATGACCATCACCGCGGAGAAGTAGAACGGAACGCGCCAGCCCCAGGCCAAGAACTGCTCTGCGGTCAGCGTGGTCTGCAGGACCACGAACATCAGGTTGGCCAGGATGAAGCCAACCGGTGCGCCGAGCTGCGGGAAAGTTCCGTAGATGGCGCGCTTGTTCTTCGGAGCGTTTTCGGTGGCAAGCAATGCGGCACCGGACCATTCGCCGCCCAAGGCCAGGCCCTGAGCGAAGCGCAGGATCACCAGCGCCGTAGGCGCAAGTACCGTCCAGTGGCCCTGTGCGGCGGGCAGGAAGCCCATCAGGAAGGTCGCGATACCCATCAGCAGCAACGAGGCAACCAGAGTTCCCTTGCGTCCCAGCTTGTCACCGTAGTGGCCGAAGACGATCGAACCGAGCGGGCGCGCGATGAATGCGACACCAAAAATGGCGAAAGAGGACAGGATGGCGTTGATCGCCGTGGCGTTGGGGAAGAACAGCGTTGGGAAAACCAATACCGACGCGGTGGCGTAGGCATAGAAGTCGAAGAACTCGACCGTGGTGCCAATCATGCTGGCGAACAGCACGCGCCCACGGGTGTTTTCCTTTGGCGCTACTGTCTGGTTAGCCTGCGACATGGCGGCGGCTCCTTCTGAAGTGCGAGTAAAGGCTCGTTTATGACTTCATAATGGTAAGCCGAAACGACCAGTATGTGGATATTTGTGTCCAATATTTGGACACATTTTTTATTCAACACCCACCTGGCCCAGTATTCGCCCCTGACTTGCGCGAAATGTGCTCCCGAATAGTGAGACGCGGCAATCGAACGCAGCGCATGCCCTATATCAAAAGACGAGCGGACTATGAAGTGCCCCACGAAAATATACTTCTGCGCCAATTTGCGGCAGTGGCCGTGCGCACCACCTGGCGCTGGCTTCCACCGGCCCTGACAGCGCGAAAAAGCCGGGCATTCCCGATTGCTGCTCAGGAACGCCCGGCTTATGCGGCAAGAGACCTAGATATGACGGTGCAAGCGGCGGGCGGCTTCGGCCAAAGAACCGGAGAGCGATGGGTAGACCGAGAAGGTCTCGGCTACATCATCCACGTGCAGGCTGTTCTGCACCGCAAGCGCCAGGGAGAAGATCAATTCACTGGCCCGCGGCGCGACGACAACGCCACCGATAACGGTGCCCGAGCCCTTGCGCGCAACGATCTTCACGAAGCCCTGCTCGACGTTCATCATTTTTGCGCGAGCGTTGGTATTCAGGTCAATCTTGATGATGTTCGCCTGGTACTTGCCCTCGGCGACCGCACGCTGCGAGACGCCGACGGTAGCGATTTCCGGGGAGGTGAAGACGTTCGAGGAGACCAGATTCAGATCGATCGGCTTCACCGAGTCGCCGAGCAGGTGGGCAACGGCAATGCGGCCCTGCATCGCGGCCACCGAAGCCAGGGCGAAGACACCGGTGCAGTCGCCAGCGGCGTAGACGTTGGTGACGGTAGTGCGCGAGACACCGTCCACCTTAATGTGGCCCGAATCGCTGAGCTGAACGCCGGCTTCCTCCAGGCCGAGGCCTTCGGTGTTCGGGATCCCGCCGACGGCTACCAGGCAATGGCTGCCTTCGAGCACTCGGCCATCGGCCAAGGTGACAAACACCTTGTCCCCCTTGCGCTCCACGCCTTCGGCGCGTGCTTGGGAAACGACGTTGACGCCGTTTTCCTTGAAGGCGTCCTCGAGCACGGCCGCGGCATCCGCGTCCTCGCCGGGAAGCACACGGTCACGCGAGGAGACCAAGGTCACCTTGGCGCCGAGCAGATTGTAGGCCGATGCGAACTCCGCACCGGTGACACCGGAGCCAACAACGATCAGGTGCTCTGGCACCTCGTTCATATTATAAATCTGGGTCCAATTGAAGATGCGCTCGCCATCTGGCTTGGCGGTAGGAAGTTCGCGCGGATGGGCGCCGACGGCAAGCAAGATGGCGTCGGCTTCGATCGACTGCTCCGAGCCGTCCGGGTGGCTTACCGCCACCGTCTTGCGGTCCACCAGGCGGCCGTCGCCGATCACGATACGCACCCCGGCACGCTCCAGGCCGGTGCGGATATCTCCGGACTGTTCCTTGGCCAAGGCCAGCAAACGGTGGTTGACCACCGAGAAGTCGGTCTGCGCATCGTTGATGCCCTCGATGTTGACACCGAAGGTTTCCGCATGCTGCACCCGGCGTACCGCGTCAGCGGTAGCGATGAGGGTTTTGGACGGCACGACATCCGTGAGGACCGCCGAACCACCCATCCCGGCACGCTCTACAACGGTGACATTGGCACCTAGCTGGGCGGCTCCCATGGCAGCTTCATAGCCACCTGGTCCGCCACCAAGGATTACTAAACGGGTTGCTTTATTCCTACGATCTGCGCTCACCTTTCCCATTGTTCACCATGCACCGGATTTGCGCACATCACGATCGAGTGAATTTCGCCCCGTTGCCACCGTTGCCACCTGACAAAGGGGCTACCTACCGGTAGCGTATTTCACGTGAATGATATGCAAAACGACCCACAGGCGTTGGCGGCACAGGCCGCCCAGGTAATTGCCGAGCAGACGAACGTCGAAAAGCACGACATCGCTCTGGTCCTAGGCTCCGGTTGGGGCCAGGCCGCCGAGCTGATCGGCGAGACCACCCACACCCTGGATGCCGCCAACATCCCCGGGTTCCATGCCCCGGCCGTACCCGGCCACCGCGGCAGCATTTCCTCGATCCTGACCGAAACCGGCAAGCGCGTGCTGGTCCTTGGCGCGCGCACCCACTATTACGAGGGGCGCGGCGTCCGTTCGGTAGTGCACCCGATCCGCACCGCTGCCGCTGCCGGCTGCACCCAAGTGGTGCTGACCAATGGCTGCGGCGGGCTGAATCCGGCATGGACTCCGGGTACCCCGGTGCTGATCTCGGATCATCTGAACCTCACCGCCGCCTCCCCGTTGGAAGGCGCCACCTTCGTGGACCTGACCGACCTCTACTCCTCGCGCCTGCGCGAGGTGGCCCGCGAGGTCGACCCGACCCTGGACGAAGGCGTGTACGCCCAGTTCACCGGCCCGCACTACGAGACCCCGGCCGAGGTGCGGTACGCCAAAACCATCGGCGCCGATCTGGTGGGCATGTCCACCGCGCTGGAAGCCATCGCCGCCCGCCATGCGGGAATGGAAATCTTCGGCATCTCGCTGGTGACCAACCTGGCCGCCGGCATCAGCCCGGTTCCATTGAGCCACGAAGAGGTGATCGAGGCCGGCCAGGCTGCCGGCCCGCGCATCTCGAAGCTCCTGGCGCAGATCATCGCCCGGCTCTAGGCGAGAATCAACTTCACTTTTCGAGGCTAGGAAAACGATGAACCACACCGAGAAAATCCAGCTCCTCGCGCGGGCGGCCCATTGGGCGGCGCAGGATCCGGATGCGGCTACCGCCGAAGAACTCCAGCAGCTGATCTCCCGGGTCGAATCCGGGGATGCAATCGCCATGGAGGATCTTGCCGAGCGCTTTTCCGGCGTGCTCGAATTCGGAACCGCCGGGTTGCGTGCCGAGCTCGGCGCCGGCCCCATGCGGATGAACCGGGTCGTGGTCCTGCGCACCGCCGCCGGGATCGCCCGGTTCCTCAGCGAACGGGCCGCAGGCGCCTATGCGCCCAAGGTCGTGATCGGTTTCGACGCGCGCTACAACTCGGAGGTGTTCGCCGTGGATTCGGCGGCGGTCTTCACCGCCGCCGGCTTCGAGGTCCTGCTCATGCCTTCGGCACTGCCGACCCCGGTGCTCGCCTGGGCGGTGCGCACCTTCTCCGCGGAGGCCGGAGTCATGGTCACCGCGAGCCACAACCCGCCCCGAGATAACGGCTATAAGGTGTATGTCGGCGGCAGGGTGGCCGACGAGGTGGGCCGCGGCGCGCAGATCGTCTCCCCCATCGATGAGCAGATCGCGGAGCTCATCGATCCGAACCAGCCGGTGGCGCAGATTGAGCGTCTGCCCTCCGGGTGGACGGTGCTTCCAGGCTCCGGCCAGGACGGAGACATCGAGGCGGCCTACCTGGATTCGATCGGCAAGGTGATTGATCCGGCGGATGAAGCCCGCGCGCTGCACCGCAAGCAGCTGAAGGTGGTGGTCAGCGCCATGCACGGCGTCGGCGGTCACACCATGCGCCAAGCCTTGCGCAACGCGGGATTCACCGATGTGCATATGGTCCCCGAGCAGGAGCACCCCGATCCGGATTTCCCGACGGTGAAATTCCCCAATCCCGAAGAGCCCGGGGCCATCGATTTGTCCCTGGCCCTGGCGCGCAAACTCGGCGCAGATCTGGTCATCGCCAATGACCCCGACGCGGATCGCTGTGCCGGTGCCATCCATGACGGCACCGCGTGGCGCATGCTGCGCGGCGACGAAGTGGGCTGGCTGCTCGGAGACCAGCTTTCGCGCACCCTCCCGGCGGAACAGAAGCTGGCGAATTCCATCGTCTCCTCGCGCATGCTCGCCGCAATTGCCAAGGACAGCGGGCGCGAACACGAGGAAACCCTCACCGGTTTCAAGTGGATCTCGCGGGTGGAGAACCTCGGCTTCGGCTACGAAGAAGCACTGGGCTACTGCGTGGCTCCGGGGCTCGTGCGCGACAAGGACGGAATGTCCGCGGCGCTGGTGCTCGCAGACCTGGCGGCGGAGCTCAAGGCCGGCGGCAGCAGCATCCAGGGGCGCCTGGACGAGCTGGCGGCCCAACACGGCGTGCACGTCACCGACCAGCTTTCCCTGCGCTTCACCGACCTGTCGCAGATCCCGGTGCTGATGGACAAGATCCGCACCAGCGCCCCGGCGGAACTCGCCGGAGCGGCGGTCACCGAGGTCACCGACCTGTCCCGCGGCACCGAAAAGCTGCCGGCAACCAACGCAATGGTGCTGCACACCTTTACCGGGGCGCGCGTCATAGTCCGCCCCTCGGGCACCGAACCCAAGCTCAAGTGCTACCTCGAAACCGTGGAGCACGCAGATGACTTGGCCGGCGTGCCTGCCGCACGGGCGCGTGCCACCGAACAGTGTCTGGCCCTAAAGCGCGAACTCGAAGCGTTCCTGAACGAATAAATTGTTCGTGCAGGACCTGCTCAAAAACTAGGTAAGAGAACGAACAGAGGATCAAGATGAGTGAACTGAGCGCCCGCGACATTGCCGGCTTTATCGACCACACCCTGCTGGCACCGAACGCTTCACGCGAACAGATCGTGACGATCTGCGAGGAAGCCAAGAAGTATGAGTTCAAGTCCGTCTGCGTGAACCCGCTGTGGGTGTCCACGGTCTCCCGCGAGCTCTCCGGCTCCAACGTCTTAACCTGTTCGGTGATTGGCTTCCCGCTGGGCACCTCCACCACCGACACCAAGGTCTTTGAAACCCGCACCGCGGTAGCCGACGGCGCCAACGAGATCGACATGGTGATCGACGTGGCTGCGGCGCTGCGTGGTGATGGCGACGCGCTGGTTAACGAGATCTTCGCCATTGCCCAGGCAGCCCACGAAGGTGGCGCGATCTTGAAGGTCATTATCGAAACCTGCCTGCTTACCGAGGAGGCCAAGGTTCTGGCCTGCGAGGCAGCCAAGGCCGCGGGCGCCGATTTCGTGAAGACTTCCACCGGGTTCTCCACCGGCGGCGCCACCGTGGAAGATGTCGCCTTGATGCGCAAGACCGTCGGCCCTGGTCTGGGGGTCAAGGCTTCGGGCGGTGTGCGCAGCGTGGAAACCGCCCGGGCCATGATTGCCGCCGGCGCAACACGTCTCGGTTCCAGCTCCGGAGTTGCTATCCTAGAGGGAGAGCAAAGCGGGTCCAGCTACTAAGGCACCGCACCCATTCGTTTCCTCAAGGAGAAAAAGTGTACTCGAACGGCAAGAACACCGCCCACTCTGGTGAAGGTCGCCTCGTTGGCAACATCGTTAATACCGTGATCTTCCTGGTGCTGTTCTCGGCTGGCATCTACGCCCTGTCCTACTGGACCTTGGAGACCGCTTGGTGGCCAACCATCGCATGCTTCGTGCTGTCGTTCGGCGCCTTCGCGATTCCGATGCACCTGATGGGACGTTCGGACTCCATCGCCGTGGCTGCCGCAGCTAACACCGCCAAGTAAGTAAAGCTTGAGCTAGGGGGAGGTCTTCGGGCCTCCCCCTTTTTCGCGCCCCGTCCGGCCAAGGCTGCTTGCTTGGGCTTGGATTGCCAGACTAGTCTCAAGCCATGACCGGCAGCTGGCAAGAACGTATCGAATTATTCTGGAACACCGCAGGGACTAAAAATCCAGATGCCCTGCGCAATGAGCTGGCGCAACTACTGGCGCAAAAGCCAGCCGATGATGCTGAGGCCCTTTTTGAACGAGCCTCGCTGCACGATTATCTGGGCGAGGAGGCCCTGGCCGTCGGCCCCTACCGCGCGGCGATTGCCGGGAGATTGAGCGAGCAGAAACTGAGCGAAGCGCGAATCCAGCTGGCCAGCACCCTGCGCAATTTGGGAGAGGTCCGGGAAGCCATCGAATTGCTCCGTATGGTCGGCCCGGATTCTTCCTTGCACCGTGATGCCCAAGCGTTTCTCGCCTTGGCCTTGCATGATGCCGGTGAAGGCTCCGCGGCCCTTCAGGTCGCCTTGCAGGCATTGGCTCCGAGCCTGGAACTCTATGCCCGGCCGGTGCACGCCTACGCGGCCGAATTGCGCACCAGCTGACCGATGGCCGGGATCCCAGAATCCAGTTCTGGAATCCCGGCCATCGATTTGCTCGAGGCCTACTTTTTCGCTTCGGCCGCCGCTGGTGCCGCCGGCGTCGGCTCGAAGATTCCATAGAGCATGCGCTCGGCCCATTCAAGGATCGCCTCGTCGGCAAGGTCCTTGCCGCCCACCGGCGACGTCCGCGGCTTCGGGATGAAGATTGCGTTCAAGGCGGGCTTGTTCGCGGCCCCTGGGTAGAGGCGTTCCAAACGGACCTGACGCGAGGCCGGAAGGTCTCCGATCTTCGCCGGTGACACCTTGATGTGGTTCCCGATCTGCTGGATGTCACGCAGCCCCACCGCGCGTGCCCTCACGCGCAGCGCCGCGACACGCATCAGGTTCTCTACCGGCTGCGGCAGCTTGCCATAACGGTCCTCGAGCTCCTCGCGGACCTCGGCGAGCGCTTCGGCGGTTTCGGCTCCGGCGATATTGCGGTAGGCCTCCAAACGCAGCCGTTCACCCGGCACGTATTCGTGGGGCAGGTGCGCATTGACCGGAAGATCAATTTTCATTTCGGTGGCTTCTTCTTCGCCTTCGCCCTTGAAGTCGGCTACCGCCTCGCCGACCAGGCGCAGGTAGAGGTCGAAGCCGACCCCGGCGATATGTCCGGACTGCTCCCCGCCAAGCAAGTTGCCCGCTCCGCGCAATTCAAGATCCTTCATCGCCAACTGGTAGCCCGAGCCGAGCTCGTTATGCGCTGCCACAGCCTTCAGCCGCTCCAGCGCCACCTCGCCGAGCGGCTTCTCCACATCCCAGAGGAAGTAGGCGTAGGCGCGCTCGCGGGCACGTCCCACACGCCCGCGAAGCTGGTGAAGCTGGGAGAGCCCGTAGTTGTTCGCCCGGTCCACGATCAGCGTGTTGGCGTTCGAGATGTCCAGGCCGGTTTCGATGATGGTGGTGGAGACCAGCACATCGAACTTCTTCTCCCAGAAGTCCTGGATGATTCGTTCCAGCCGCGATTCGCTCATCTTGCCGTGCGCCACCTCGACGCGCGCCTCGGGAACCAGTTCGCGCAGCTCCGCGGCGACCCGGTCGATGGAGGAGACCCGGTTGTGCACGAAGAACACCTGGCCGTCGCGCATCAGCTCTCGGCGGATCGCGGCGGAGATCTGCTTATCGCTGCGCGGTCCGACGAAGGTCAGCACCGGATGGCGCTCCTCCGGAGGCGTGGCCAGCGTCGAGGTCTCGCGGATGCCGGTCAGGCTCATTTCCAAGGTGCGCGGGATTGGCGTGGCGCTCATCGCCAGCACATCCACGTTGGTGCGCATCTTCTTCAGCTCTTCCTTGTGTTCCACACCGAAGCGCTGTTCCTCGTCGATGACCACCAACCCGAGGTTCTTGAACTGGACCGTCTTGGACAGTAGCCGGTGGGTGCCGATCACGATATCGATCGAGCCGTCCTTGAGCCCGGCAAGGATTTCCTTGGATTCCTTGGCCGTCTGGAAACGGGAAAGCGACTTCACCCGCAGCGGGAATCCCGAATAGCGTTCGGTGAAGGTCTGGTGGTGCTGGGAGGCAAGCAGCGTGGTTGGCACCAAGATGGCCACTTGCTTGGAATCCTGGACCGCCTTGAACGCGGCACGGACCGCGATCTCGGTCTTGCCGAAGCCCACGTCACCGGAGATCAGCCGGTCCATGGGGATCTCGCGCTCCATGTCCTGCTTGACCTCGTTGATGGCGGTGAGCTGATCCGGGGTCTCGATATAGGCGAAGGCCTCTTCGAGCTCGTTCTGCCACGGGGTGTCCGGGCCGAAGGAGTGGCCGCGGCTGGCCATCCGCGCCGAGTACAGCTTGATCAGGTCCCCGGCGATCTCCTTGACCGCCTTGCGGGCCTTTGACTTGGTGCTGGCCCAGTCCGAGCCGCCCATCTTGGACAGGCTTGGCGCTTCGCCTCCCACATAGCGGGTGACCAGGTCCAGCTGCTCCATCGGAACGAAGAGCCGGTCCCCCGGTGCCCCGCGCTTCGAAGCGGAGTATTCCACCACGAGGTATTCGCGTTTGGCATCCTTCGAGGAGCCGGACACCTTGCGTGCCACCAATTCCACGAATTTGCCGATGCCGTGCTGCTCGTGCACGATGTAGTCGCCGGTTTGCAGGGACAGCGGATCCACCGCATTGCGCTTGCGCTTGGCACTGAGCTTGCGCGTCTTGCGGCTGCCATAGGCGCTCGAACGCCCCAACAGGTCGGCCTCGGTCAGCAACCCGAATTTCAGCTCGTCAAAAACGAAGCCGCGCCCCGCGGTGGCCTGCGTGATTTCGATGAGTCCCGCCGTGGGCAGCTCGCTGAGCTCCGGGACACGGTGCGCCGGGATCTGGTATTCCTGGAAAAGTTCAGACAGCCGCGCCGCCGGGCCCGGGCCTTCGGTGGCCACCACCAAGCGCCACCCGTCCTTGACCCGGCCGGAGAGGAATTCCATCATCGCTTCGATGTCGCCTTGGTAGCCGCGTGGCTCGCGGGCCTCGACTCGGATGGTCGCCGCGCCTAGGCCAAGATCTTCATCCGCACCCAGCGAGGTCAGCGACCACCAAGAGACCTTGGCGTCCTTGGCATGCTCAACGGTTTCGGCCAGCGAGGCGAAGTCTCCGGAGGCGAGCTTGCGTCCGGATTCCGCGGTGCTCAGATCCAATGGCGCCGCCGCGCCGTCGGAGGCCGAGGCCCACGCCGCGGCGAGGAATTCAGCGTTGGTCGCGTTCAGGTCGTGGGCGCGGGAGCGGACTCGCTCGGGTTCCATCACCAGTGCGATGGACGAGGCCGGAAGCAGCGAGAGCAACGGCACCATCTCATCCACCAGCAGCGGCGCCAGGGATTCCATGCCTTCCACCGCTATGCCGCCGGCAATTTTGGTCAGCATTTCCGTCGCCGCGGGGAAGTTCGCCTTGAGGTTGGCGGCCCGGCTCATCACCTGCGGGGTAATGAGCATTTCGCGGCAGGGAGTGGCCACGATCTTGGCTGGAGCCTCGCCTTCCAAGGAACGCTGATCGGCGATCGAGAAGTAGCGCATCGAATCGATCTGCTCGCCGAAGAAGTCGATGCGCACCGGATGCTCGAGAGTTGGCGGGAAGACGTCGATGATGCCGCCGCGGACGGCAAATTCGCCGCGATGAGTGACCATGTCCACCCGGGCATAGGCCGCCGCGGCCAGATCCCTGATGACGCTTTCGAAGCCCGGCTCCGCGTCGAGCTCGAGCTCCACCGGGCGCAGCTGCCCCAATCCGGAGACCAGCGGCTGGAGCACCGCGCGAATCGGCGCGATGATGACCTTCAGCGTCGGGTCTCCGTCGTGCAGCCGACGCAGGACTTCCAGGCGACGGCCCACGGTATCGCTGCGCGGGGAGAGCCGCTCATGGGGCAGGGTCTCCCAGGAAGGGAACTCCGCAATCTGCTCTGCGGGCATGTATGCGGTCAGGGAGGCCGAAACATCCTCGGCCTCACGCCCGGTGGCGGTCACGATCAGCATGATCGACTGCTCTTGCCCGGAGAAGAGCCCCTCGGCGACGTGGGCGCCGAGAATCGCGCGCATCCCCGGCGGGGCGGCGATCTCCAGCTCTTCGCTGCGGGCGTTGAAGGCCAACGAGGCGCCTTGCTGGATTCGCCTAAATGACGGTTCCTCGCGCAGGAAATCATGAAGTCCGCTCAGGCTCATGTTGCTTAAAGTTCCTCTCCTGAAGGCAAAATATCCGGTAGCGCACCACAAACAACGACCGCAAAATGTTTCCGCGGTCGGCGCAATGCCAATATGTTGTTTTATGCGGCCTTCCTAGCCTACCTAACCTGAGGGAACCGATAGGGTTAATAACGACCAGAACCGGCACGGAACACAAGATTGTTCTGCACGACCGCCGAACCTTTCAAGAACGGGATTCGTATTCATGGCATTGAACGCAAGCACGCAGATCGCGCACCCTGCAGACAAGGTCATCGCGACCTTGGCCGATCGCGGTTTCGCCGAGCATCTGACCTCGCTCGCCAAGGGCACGTTGACGAGTTTCACCGTTGAGGGCGACACCAATAGCGCCTTCACGCTGACCACCGTCCGCGCGCTGCCCACCGACCGCGTGCCGGACTTCGCCCGTAAATTCGTGGGCGCTTCCATTGATGTCACGCAGGTCGAGCAGTGGAGCGCACCGGATGCAGCAGGCAATCGTTCGGCTTCGGTGAAGATCAACGTGGCAGGCGTCCCGGTGTCGGTCTCCGGCACCGAATCGTTGAGCCCAGCCGGTGAGCAGAGCGAATTCGCTATCGATGCGAAGGTTTCCTCGTCGATTCCGTTCATCGGCGGCAAGCTTGCCTCCGCTGCGGAGCCGTACCTGGGCAAGGCGCTGAACATGCAGGCCGCTCAGGTCAATGAGTGGCTTTCGCGCTAACCGCCGTCAAGAACCAGCGGCAAGATCCCGGGTCGGTGTGAAGATGCGCTCACCCGGGATTTTGTGGTTCGAGCCACGTTTCGCGCTAGTGTTAAAGTCAGGTGTGCCGGGAAGTCTGGTCGGCGAACAAATTTTCATTTATCGAAGTAAGCGAGTTCAACAATGACTCCAACGCCCTCTTCAGGTTCGCCAAGGAACCTGTTTTCGCGCCCAAGCTACAAAGAGTCGGTGCGCATTGGAGATATCCTGCGCAAGGAAACCGTCGGCGGCATGGTCCTCATCGCTGGCGCGATCCTCGCTCTCATTTGGGCCAACACGCCGATGCGCGATTCCTATTTTGCGCTGCGTGATTTTCATTTCGGGCCCACCCTCTTCGGTGTCGACCTGAATCTTTCCATCGGCCACTGGGCAGCCGATGCCTTGCTGGCGGTGTTCTTCTTCCTGACCGGTCTGGAATTGAAGAAAGAATTCGTCATTGGCGATCTGCGCAACGTCAAAACCGCGGCGGTCCCGGTCGCCGCTGCCTTCGGTGGCGTGCTGGTTCCGGCGTTGGTCTTCGTGGCTATTGCCGCCGGCTCCGGAGGCGGCACCGAGCTGCTCCGCGGCTGGGCGATCCCCACGGCAACCGATATCGCTTTCGCCGTCGCGGTTCTTGCCGTCATCGGTTCGGCTCTGCCGGCCGCGCTGCGCATCTTCCTGCTGACCCTCGCGGTGGTTGATGACCTGATCGCCATCGTCATCATCGCCTTCGTCTTCACCGACGAGCTCAAGCTGGCCTACCTCGGGCTGGCCCTGATTCCGATCATCCTGTTCACCGTGCTGGCCCGCTCCCTGGGCAAGTTCTTCGCCAAGCGCGCCTGGGCGGCGTGGGTGATCCTGTTGCCGCTGGGCGTCATCACCTGGATCTTCATCTTCGGCTCGGGTATTCACGCAACCATCGCGGGCGTGGTTCTGGGCTTCTGCATCCCGGTCAAACGCACCGACGGCCGCGAAGGCTACGGTTTGTCCGAACTCTTCGAGCACCGGTTCCGTCCGCTCTCCTCCGGTTTCTGCATCCCGATCTTCGCATTCTTCGCCGCGGGTGTCACGGTGGTTTCCTCCGAATCCGGCGGCGGCGGGCTGTTCACCGACCCGGTGCTCTGGGGCATCGTGCTTGGCTTGGTGCTCGGCAAGCCGATCGGCATCATGGGCTTCACCTGGTTGCTCACCAAGTTCACCAAGGCGTCTCTGGACAAGGACGCCAAATGGGCTGACCTGTTCGGCGTGACACTGCTGGCGGGCATCGGCTTCACCGTCTCCTTGCTGGTCTCCGAGCTATCTTTCGGATTGGAATCGGAGCACTACGAGCATGCAAAGGTCGCAATCCTGGCCGGCTCCTTCATCGCCGCGATCCTCGGCGCCTTGTGGCTGATTCCGCGCAACCGTGGGTACAAGATCATTGCCGCCCGCGAAACACGCGATGACAACAAAGACGGCATCCCGGATGTTTACCAGCCCGGTGACAAAGACTAGCTCTGTTTGACGAAGAAACCCTTGCTCGGCACATTGAAAATGTGCGGAGCAAGGGTTTCTTTATATCTAGAGGCTCTGGCGCTGCCCTGAGATCCGCTCAGGCGTTGGCACCCAGCATGGCTGCTTCGGCTGCCACCCAGGCGAGCATGGCGCACTTAACGCGTGCCGGGAACTTGGAGACACCAACGAATGCCGCAGCGTCTTCCAGCACGTCCTCGTCCGGAACCATGGTGCCCCGCGAGCGCATCATTTCACGGAAGACTTCCAGCTTGTCCAGGAATTCATCCTTGGTCATCTCCGGGAGCATCTCGCTGAGCACCGAGGCGGAGGCCATGGAGATGGAACAGCCGTCTCCTTCCCAGCTCATCGCCGTGAAATGCGCGTCGCCATCCAGAGCCACGCGGACACGGATCTGATCTCCGCAGATGGGATTGTGCTGGTGCGATTCGCCATGCAGTTCGCCGTCTGCCGGGTCGACCAAGGGCGAGCCGAAACGACGCCTGGCATGGTCGAGGATGACCTGTTGGTACAGCTGATCTAGCTCGTTCATTTAAACTCCAAAGTATTCACGCACGGAGGCAACGGCCTCGATCAGCGCGGTAACGTCCTGCTCGGTGTTGTAAAGGTAGGTGCTTGCACGAGTCGTGGCAGATACTCCCAGGGCACGGTGCAGCGGCTGGGCGCAATGGTGTCCGACGCGCACGGCGATGCCGCGCGAGTCCAGGAACTGGCCCACATCATGCGGGTGGACCCCGATGACTTCGAAAGGCACGGTGCCGATGCGTTTGATGCCGGAGGGACCGAAAACGCGCACGCCTTCCAGCTTGGACAGTCCCTCGAAGAGCATGGCCCCGAGGTGTTCCTCCCAGGCGGCAATGCGGTCCATGCCGATCTCGTCCAAGTAGCTGGCGGCGGTAGCCAGGCCGTGGACCTGCGCGATGCGCTGCGTCCCGGCTTCGAAGCGCTGCGGCGACGGGAGAAATTCGGCATGCTCCATATCGACCACGGTGATCATCGATCCGCCGGTCAGGAACGGCGGCATGGCGTCCAGCAGCTCGGCACGACCGTAGAGGCCGCCGATGCCTGTTGGGCCGAGCATCTTATGTCCGGAGAAGGCCATGAAGTCCACGTCCAGGGCCTTCACGTCAACGGGCATATGCGGGACCGACTGGCATCCGTCCAGCACCGTCAGTGCTCCGACCTTCCGCGCGGCGGTGACAAAACGCGCGACGTCCGTGATGGTGCCCAGGACGTTGGACACATGGGTGAAGGCCACCAATTTGGTCTTCTCGTTGATCAGCTCGTCGAGCAACTCATAGCGCAGTGCGCCGTGCTCGTCGACCGGCACGTAACGCAAGGTCGCGCCGGTGCGGAAAGCCAATTCCTGCCAAGGGATCAGGTTTGCGTGGTGCTCGATCTCGGTCACCAGGATCTCATCGCCGGCACCGATCCGGAAGCGTGCGGAAGACTCGCCGCCGCGGCCGAGCGAGGCGTTGGAAAGCGAGTAGGAGATGAGGTTCAACGCTTCGGTGGCATTGGAGGTCCACACCAGTTCGTTGCTGCGCGCGCCGATGAACTTGGCCACGGTCTCGCGTGCCTGCTCGAAAATATCGGTGGCTTCAACGGCGAGGGTATGCGCACCGCGGTGCACTGCCGAGTTGGCGTTCTCGTAGTAATGCTGCTCGGCTTCGTAGACGCAGCGTGGCTTCTGGCTGGTCGCTCCGGAGTCCAAATAGATGAGCTCGGTGCCGTTGACCTGGTGCTCCAGGATTTCAAAGTCTGCTTTGATCCGTGCGACCTCTGCTTGAGAGAGCGCTTCGGTGGTTTCTGGGTGACCGGTAACCGTCTGCACGTGGTCCTCCGAGGTAATGGATGTGGTTTGCCAGATCGCTTAAGCTGATTAGGCAAAGGGTACATTAGCTAATTATTCCACTCTAGATCGCAGATCACATCTAAGTAAGTCCTTAGTTAGCAACCCCTCAGCAAAGGCAAAACGGCCAGAACCCCTGCCGCAGTGGCAAAAATTCTGACCGCTTTGATCGCAATACGATTAAGAAGTGTGAAACTTCTCCTGCGCCGCGTCCAACCCGGAGGACATCAACAGTTCGACGGCGTCCGCCGAATTATCGATCAGAAACGGCAAAACTTGCTTTTCGGTTTTCGAGAAGTCCTGCAGCACCCAGTCCGCGGTATCCATGCGCCCGGAGGGACGTCCCACGCCGGCACGAACGCGAAGATAGTCCTTGGAGCCCATGGCCTTGGAGATATCGCGCAGTCCGTTGTGGCCGCCTTCTCCCCCGCCGCGCTTGAGCTTGACCGTATCGAAGGGAATGTCGATCTCGTCGTGGACGACGATCAATTTTTCGATCCCGATGCCAAAGAATTTGGCGAGGTTCGCGACCGGTCCACCGGAGAGGTTCATGTAGGTCAGGGGTTTGGCCAAGACGATGCGGGGTCCGCCGATGCCTAGCCGGCCCTGGATAATCTGGGCACGCGAGGAATGGGTTTTGAATTTAGAGCCGGAACGTTGTGCCAACTCGTCGAGCACCATGTGCCCGATATTGTGCCTATTGCCAGCGTAGCCGGGCCCGGGATTCCCGAGCCCGGCTACCAGCCAAGTGTCATTGCTCATGAGTCTTAGCTACTAAAAGCTGTATTGCAGTTCCGAAGAGTGCAATTACGCAGCGATCAGCAGGTCCATGTGATCAACGGTGCGGTTGATGGCGTGGACCTGAACATCCTTGATCGAGGTGGTTACTTCCTTGCCCTCGATGTTCAGAACCAGCTGAACGCTGCGGTCACGGATGGCCAGGGTGGTCTCGTGGATTGGCAGCAGGATGTGCTGTGGCTCGGAGCCTGCACCGTAGATGACTGCTGGGATCATGCCGTCGCGGCGGGCCTGACGGGCTGCGCCCTTGCCGAAATCGGAACGGACTACGGCGTCAAGGTTGACAGATGCCATGATGAATCTCCTTAGAGTAAATGAATGCTACTTCTTACGCCCTGCGTGGACCTGGGAAGCATCCATCATCTGGAGATGAAAGAGCTTTTCCGGCCTTGTCGATAACGGCTACATCAAAAAAGATGTTTCCCTCGCCTGGGCACAATGAGTAATTCTACCAGTTACTCACCCCGGAGAAAAAACATGTAGCCCATCCCACATCATCAAGAGATGATACCTTTTGGCATAGTTCCGCTCCCCCGGTAGCGTGGCAACAATCCAATAGATCAACGGTGAGAATCCGCCTAAACCAAGGAGCACTTGTGGCTACGAAACAACCAGCGATGTCACCGTCCGAGATGCCGGTTTCAGAAGTCTTGGACCGTGCCCCCGGGACACGGCGGGCCGAGGCCGAGGAGCTGCTGAGCCTCTATCAGGAAATCACGGCAGAGACACCGGTGGTCTGGGCCGGGAAAATCATCGGGTTCGGTGAATACGAATACTTCCATGCCAACGGGCGCAGCGCACGGGCGCCGCTCATGGCCTTCGCCCCAGGATCCGCAAAGCACACCCTCTATCTCCAAAGCGATTTCGCCGAGAAGTGGCCCGAACTGCTCGCGGCGCTCGGCCCGCACCGGGCCAGCAAGGCCTGCCTCTATCTGGGACGGCTGTCCAAGATCGATCTGGGCGTGCTTCGTGAGCTGCTCGAAGCCTCTCACACCTTGGCGCGCACCGAAGCCGGGCAGGGTCCGGTTTCCAACGGCTGAGCTTCATGCGCTGGTAAATAGCTTTTAACGGCCTCTGGCCGGCACCCGAAGGTGCCGGCCAGAGGCTTGCGAAACGAGGACTGCTAGGCGCGGCCGTCGAAGAGGTTCGTCACCGAACCTTCGTGGAAGACCTCGGAGATGGCGCGAGCCAGCATCGGTGCGATCGAGAGCACGGTGAGGTTCTCGAAGCGCTTCTCTTCAGGGATCGGCAGGGTGTTGGTGACAACCACTTCGGTGGCACCGGACTCGGCCAGACGCTGCGCGGCAGGCTCGGAGAACACCGCGTGGGTGGCGGCGATGATGACGTCCTTGGCTCCGGCTTCCTTCAGCACGCGCACCGCGCCGGCGATGGTTCCACCGGTGTCGATCATGTCGTCGATCAGCACCGCGGTGCGGCCTTCAACCTGGCCCACCACGGTTTTGGACTCGGCCTGGTTAGGCATGGTCAGATCGCGGGACTTGTGGACGAACGCCAGCGGGGCACCGCCGAGGCGTTCGGCCCACTGCTCGGCAACGCGCACGCGGCCGGTATCCGGGGACACCACGGTAACCTGCTCCACATCCACCTTGGTGCGGATGTAGTCGGCCAGCAGCGGGAAAGCAAACAGGTGGTCCACCGGACCGTCGAAGAAGCCCTGGATCTGCGCGGTGTGCAGATCGCAAGAGATCACCCGGTCTGCGCCTGCGGTCTTGAACAGGTCTGCGACCAGACGAGCCGAGATCGGCTCGCGGCCACGGCCTTTCTTGTCCTGGCGGGCATACGGGTAGAACGGTGCGACCACGGTGATGCGCCGCGCCGAGGCGCGCTTCATCGAATCGATCATGATCAGCTGTTCCATCAGCCAGTTGTTCAGTGGGGCCGGGTAGGACTGCAGCAGGAAGACTTCCTTGCCGCGGACCGACTCATCCGACCGAACGTAGATCTCGCCGTTAGCGAAGTCGTAGGCGTTCAACGGGAGCAGTTCGGTGTCCAGTTCCTTGGCGACTTCCGCTGCCAGTTCCGGGTGTGCCCGGCCGGTGGCCAGGACCAGCTTTTTATCGACATTATGGCTGATTTCACTCATGGGGTTTGCTTTCTCGCTCGCTTCGCTATCACGTATGAGGTGGTCTGAGGAAATGACTTCCTCGAATGAATTACTCGGAATCCGAGCCATTCAATGAGGACTTGAACGCGGCGTCGGCCGAAGGGGTGCCGGGGCGCTTCTCCAGCGTCCAGCCCTCGGTGTTGCGCTGCGGGGCCACGGACAGCGCAAGCGCACCGGCCGGGACGTTTTTGCGTACGATCGCGCCAGCGCCGGTGTAGGCGCCGTCCCCGAGTTCTACCGGGGCGATGAACACGGTGTTCGAGCTGGTGCGCACATGCGAACCGATCTTGGTGCGGTGCTTCTTTTCGCCATCGTAGTTGGCGGTGATGTTGCCGCAGCCGATATTGGTGAATTCGCCGATTTCGGCATCCCCGGCGTAGCCGAGGTGCGAGAGCTTGGAGCCGCGGCCGATGGTGACGTTCTTGGTTTCGTAGAACGCGCCGATCTTGCCGTCCGGGCCGAGCTCGGTCCCCGGGCGCAGGTAAGCGAATGGACCCACGCTGGCTCCCTCGGAGATGCGCGAGTCGGTAGCGTCGGTGCGCTTCACCGTGGCGTTCTGGCCGACCACCACGTTGGTCAAGGTGGTGTCGGGGCCAACTACCGCGTTGGTGCCGATGATGGTCTCCCCGTGCAGCTGGGTGCCCGGCTTCAGGGTGACATCCTGGCCAATGATGACCGTCGCGTCGATCCAGGTGGTGGCCGGATCAACGATGGTCACGCCCTGGCGCATCCAGAATTCGGCCTTGCGCTCGTTGTAGATGCGGGCCAGGTTGGAGACCTGGACGCGGTCGTTCGCGCCCTCGATCTGCCAGCGGTCGGCGATCTGCGAGGAAGCGACGCGGCCGCCACGCGAGCGAGCAATGGCGAGCACGTCGGTCAGGTACATTTCGCCCTGCGCGTTGTCGGTGGTGACCTCGGTCAGCGCCGAACGCAGCATGGCGGCATCGAATGCATAGATGCCGGAGTTGATTTCCTTGACGGCCAGCTCGGCCTCGTTGGCATCTTTCTGTTCGCGGATGCCGGAGACGTCCCCGTTCTCATCGCGAAGGATGCGCCCGTAGCCCGAAGGGTCATCCAGCTCGGTGGTCAGCACGGTGACCGCGTTGCCGCTGGCCTCGTGGGTGACAACCAATCCGGAGAGCACCTCGCTGGTGAGCAATGGCACATCGCCGTAGGTCACCACGACGGTTCCTTCGAGGGCTGGATCCACCGCTTCAAGGCCCTGCTGCACGGCGCGTCCGGTGCCGGGAACTTCGTCCTGGTCGGCAATGGTGATGTTCGGGAACTGGCCCAGAATATGCGCCGCCACGAGGTCACGCTGGTGACGCACCACGGCGACCAAGCTCTTTGGCTCCAACGCAGAAGCTGCGTGCAACGCGTGGGAAATCATGGAACGACCTGCGATTTCATGCATGATCTTCGGCTTCGCCGATTTCATCCGAGTTCCCGCGCCTGCGGCGAGGACGATAACGGCTACTGGTGCGTTGACCTGATCGCTCAAGTGCTTTCTCCTGCGAAGTCGAGTTTGAGGTTTCCGGCATTGAAGTAAAACCCCGGTGACAGTCTATCGCGCGGAAGAAGATCGGCTTAACTGGCGCCAAAAAGAAAAGCGCCCGCAGGGGGCGCTTGAGCAAAGTGGTTCCGCCCGTAGGATTCGAACCTACAATGCACAGCTCCAAAGGCTGGCGTGTTGCCATTACACCAGGGCGGAAAACGCACCGCGCGGGCATTGCCCGTTTAGCACGCTAATTATTCTGCCACGTTCCATGTCCTGAGTGAAATCGCACAACACACCCAAGAAGGGGTATTTTTGTCCTTCCAGCTGTTCTCCGGCAAAAAATCACCGGTTCCAGGTGATGCGGATCCGTCTCGATTTGCCCTGCTTCGTAAACTAGAGGTGTGGCTCATTTACTCGGGGGCGAAACCCTACATCTGGAATATCCCACTCACGTCGTATTCGACTCGGTCACCATCGGTATTTCCGAAGGTGACCGCATCGGGCTCGTGGGACGCAACGGCGAAGGCAAATCTTCGCTCCTACGCATGCTCGCGGGCAAAATCGAGCCGCACTCAGGCCGCGTGACTAGACGCAGCGGAGTGCGCGTCGGTGTGCTCGACCAGAGCGATACCTTGGATTCCGACGCTACCGTGCACTACGCGCTGGTCGGCGACATGGAAAACCACGAATGGGCCGGCGAGGCACGCATTCGCGATGTGGTTTCCGGCCTGGTGGCGGATTTGGATTGGGAAGCGAAAATTTCCACCCTCTCCGGCGGCCAGCGACGACGCGTCGCCTTGGCCGCATTGCTCGTCCAGGACTGGGACGTGGTCATCCTCGACGAGCCAACCAACCATTTGGACGTCGAAGGCATTTCGTGGCTGGCGAATCACGTGAAGAATCGCTGGGCGAAGAATTCGGGCGGGCTCATGGTCGTAACCCACGACCGCTGGTTCCTGGACGAGGTCTGCACCGACACCTGGGAAGTCCATGACCGCCTAGTTGAACCCTTCGAAGGCGGCTACGCCGCGTACATCCTGCAGCGCGTCGAGCGTGATCGCATTGCGGCGGTGACCGAAGGCAAGCGCCAGAACATGATGAAAAAGGAACTCGCTTGGCTTCGCCGAGGTGCCCCGGCGCGAACTGCCAAACCGAAGTTCCGCATCGAAGCGGCAAACCAGCTGATCGCCGACGTTCCACCGGTTCGCAATCCGCTGGAACTGAAGAAGATGGCAACCACGCGTCTGGGCAAGGATGTGGTGGATCTCTTGGACACCGAGGTCAGCTTCGGTGAGAAGCGCATCCTGAAGCCTTTCACCTGGCGCATCGCCCCGGGTGAGCGCACCGGCCTGCTCGGTGCCAACGGCGCAGGCAAGTCCACGCTCTTGGGCCTGATTGCAGGAACCGTATTGCCTACCGGCGGCACGATCAAGCGCGGCCAGACGGTTAAGCTCGCGGTGCTGGACCAGCAGTTCCGTGAATTGGAAAAGATCGGCGAGGATCGGGTCCGAGAGATCTTGGCCCGCTACCGCACTACTTTTAATGTGGACGGCAAGGATCTGACCCCGGCGCAGCTTTTGGAGCGCTTGGGCTTCTCCTCGGCACATCTGTCCACCAAGGTCCGGGAACTATCCGGTGGCCAGCGCCGCCGGCTTCAGTTGCTGATGATCCTGATGGATGAGCCAAATGTGCTGATCCTCGATGAGCCGACTAACGATGTTGATACCGACATGCTGGCCGCCCTCGAAGATCTGTTGGATTCTTGGCCAGGTACCTTGATTGTCGTTTCCCACGACCGCTACTTGCTAGAACGCGTCACCGATCAGCAGTACGCAATCCTCGATGGAAACTTCCGTCATGTGCCAGGTGGCGTAGATGAATACCTGGAGCTGCGCAGTTCAGAAAGCTCCAAGGGCTCGGGCAACCCCACAAGCGCTTCTGCAAAGGGCGGCAAAACTGCGGGCGGCTCGGGCGTTGACCGTCGAGCCGCGCAGAAAGAACTGAACGCGAACGTGCGCAAGGTCGGTCAGCTCGACCAGAAGATCAGCAAGCTGAACGAAAAGTTGGCAGCACATGATCAAAGCGACTTCGAAGGTCTGGGCAAGATCACGGCCGAGATTCGTGAACTTCGAGAACAAGTTGACGTCCTGGAAGAACGTTGGCTGGAACTGTCAGAATTAGTCGACTAGTCGGCCGCTTCGGGTACTTCCTGAATTGACGAAATTGTGGCGCAGAAACTTCGGTTTCTGCGCCACTATTTTTATGGAGCAAACGCCCAGAAATGTGTCCCGCTTAGCCCCCGTTCACCGGGCATTTTCTCGGGCGGGGTATATGGGAATGCGAAATCGTTGGAAACTCGAAGTTTTGAAAATATCAGAAGTCAGCTGAGCGTCTGTCCCGTATAACGACCGTCTTACGGGACATATTGAACGTACAGATCAAATGACCTGCGCGGACACTTATCTAGAGCCAAAATCTTCGCAGAAACTACTCACCCGCAATGACGCGCGAGATAAATTGAGCTTTTCCGTTGTTGTAGGAGAGCCGGTCAGTGCTGTAGCGGTCAGCGAGACCGGACTTAAGCGTGGCGTATTCGGCGGCAAGATTCGGATCGGCTCGAAGCTTTTCGCGGAAACGCAACACGTCGTGTTCCCAAGCTGATCCTTCTTCGCAGACGTGTATGTGCACGACGCGAGGTTCACCGGCTGGTGGGCGAAAGAATCGGTGGTCGGGTTCGCGTTGCCGAAGCACGAGACCTAACGATTCAAGTCCAGGACGATAGGCCGATTCATCGTTTATATCTGGCACAGATACTTGTAGGTCAAGTACGGGCTTGGCGATCAGGCCAGGGATCGATGTTGACCCTACATGTTCTATTCGCGCAACCGTGGGAACGATGGCCGATTGGATTCGGTTAGACCATTCAGCCGCTACCAATGGCCACAGTGGATCAGCTTCCTTTAGTTCCACTGGCTCCCCACCAGGCTTATCAAACCACTCATTTGTCATGATCCAATTCTCACCCAAATTTCCCGCTCAAGGTTCCCCATACGATGAATCAGCTACGCGTCTAGCGCCCAGCGTTCGGCTACATGAATTTCCGGGGGCTTAGTCGTGGAGAATTATTTGGTAAAGGTTCTGGTCTTGCCATTCCCCGGCAATCTTCAAGTACCCTGGAGCCATTCCAATCTGCCGAAAACCCGCCTTCAATAGCACTCGTTGCGAGCCAATATTGTGCAGGAGGGTGCTCGCTTCGATGCGGTGCAGCCCAAGTTCGTCACGTGCCGTTTCAACGATCGCTTGTACCGCTGCCGAGGCAAGTCCCCGGCCAGCATAGGAGCTATCCACCCAGTAACCTAGCCCAGCGCTCTGAAATGGTCCACGCACGATTCCAGCCACATTGAAGCGGCCTACGAGGGCACCGTCAGCAAACAAGCCCAAGGGATACCCCTCGCCGGCTTGATGCGCAACCAGACGGCTGGCGATGTCAGCCTCCTGCCACGCCTCGGTGTAGTACTCTTCAGGACGAACCGGCTCCCACGCAGAGAGGTACTCACGGTTCCGCACATACGCAGCGGCAAGCGCCGGCGCATCACTCGAACGCAGGACTCGCATACTGACATTTTCACTAAGCTGACGCGATTTAAACACCCGTCAATGGTACACGCGGTCTACTCTCATATGTCGCCCGGTCAAGGTTCCTCTTACGTACGTTTCCCCAGAGGACCGGCTTACGGGAAACCTGTAGGTGAAAAGTTCCTTCTAGCGGGTGGGGCGCTGCAAAATACGTTCAACGATTTGCTCGGGAGTTTCATCAGCAACAATTCGCATCTCTGATACGAACGGAAGAGGCTGCCATCCGTGGTACCAACCGCGCATATCTTTATCGCTGAATTCAGTGGCTTGCGGTCTCGTCGAATGTCGATTGACAGTCTCTTCGAAAGCGAGATCGAATGAATAAAATCTGGCATCAGCAGTATGCGCTGCCACGCGCTCTAACATTCCCCCGTATCTGGAGGCGTTAAAGATCCCTTCCAGGATTACGTTGTGTCCACGGTTTAGACAATGAATGGCAGCAATTTCGAGTAGGTCTGCGTGAGCTAGGCTTTCCTGCTCTCGCTCATGGTAAATAACTCTGCGAAAGTGATCCTGCTGAAGCACCGCTGTAAGTTTCCCGAGTTTGGTTTGCAGCATGCGCGCGATCGTGCTTTTCCCTGAGGCTGAATTTCCACGAATCACTATCAACATACACATCACCTGCATTCCTTAAGATCCAAATATGAAACCGATACGCATCGCTGCACGCAGATGACCTCATTCTAGCTCTGGCATAGATGACGGCGTCCCACAGAGCGTTCGGCATGCGGGCGTACTGCCCAGATGCTGAAGGCTCCGAACACCCACCGCAAACTCATCGGCTAGCGACCGGCTCATGGGACGGATCGTAGACTCTCATTTTTAGGGAACCTAAAATCTGGCACGACTCCAAAAATGGTCCGCTTAGTGCAACATGGCATTGCAATTAGTAAAGCGTGGACTGCATTAGCCAGTGGAATGTATGCGGGACGAAAGCCAACGACGCGAAAAGAAGTGTTGCCTTCGGTTATCCGTTGTGGTCCGCAGTAGTTGGCCATGCCCCATCATCGGTGAACTCCGTGGCCCAGTAGTACGGATTGACTTCAATCAGCGTACGCGCAGCCCACCCTCCAGCTGAGCCGGGATCTGATACCGCGACCTGAACGTCCGGCCCCCAAAGTGCGAGTCTTTCTTGACAAAGACCACAAGGAGCAAGAATCGTAACTTGGTCTTCACCGGCTGCCTTGCTCACGCAAACTGAGGCGGTTACTCGTCGATCCATGTTGTACGCCTGACAGATGGCACCCGTTTCAGCACACAGGTTAGCCGCAGCATTAAAATTGTCGAGGCTGATGCTAGTTAATATTTGTCCATCTTCGAGGTACAAGGCGGCAGCGACGGCCTGCTCCGCATCTGGCCAGCGACGATTGATGTGTTCTATTGCCGCGTTGACGAGTTTTTGGTTAAGTTTCATAAACGCATTCTGGCATGAACCACTCAGCAAAATGTTATTGGCTAGTTCTAACCTTTCAAATTCCCGCGTCTGTTCATTCCGTCGACCGTCCAACTGAGCGTTCGGCTTGCGGGATTCCGTGCTAGGTGGCCTAGATGGTGAGCAAATGATTGATGATTGGACGCAGTGCCGTACAGAATTCCGCTGCCTGTGTCGGGTCATATAGAAGCCGGAGCGCGAAGCCGTCTGAAATAGCAATGATGCCAGCCGCAGCAGCTTCCGGTTGCGCTGTACCAAAAGACCGCAAGGCCTCTACCAATTGTTCAGAGACTAGCTTGTCCTGGCCTATAAGGATTTCAGCGATCCACGGTGTGTGGATAGCCTCGGCAGCGAAGGCATTCCAGGCGATGGCCTCTTCTCTGCGCTGCTGGTCGAGGGGCAAAGTTTCCTCGACCATGCGAACCAGGTAGTCCACCGCATCTCCACTGAAAGGGAGAGCATTCATACGCGCCTCGGCTCTGGAAATAACCAGATTAACGGCGGCACGGAGCAGGGCTTCCTTGTTGGAGAACGTCTTTTGCAAGGCCCCGACGGACCAGCCCGAATCTGCTGCCACGGTTCGGATACTGACAGCTTGGATACCGCCACGAACAATCAGGTCCAGTACCGATGCGGCAAAGGCTTCCCGCTTATTTATCCCTGATTTCATAAACACCAGAATACGTGTGTATTCTCTGAATATGAAATCGCCATCAACTACCCAGAGCGCTCCCGTTCGCCAATCCTCAGCGAGGTGGTCGGCAGCGCTGGTCGGTGGCCCCGCAGACTTGCTGGATTTCCTTATTCCCCTTTGGGCGGGAACAGCGCTCGGGCTGGATGCGACCGTGATAGGCGTACTGGTTGCAGCGGAACTCTTTGTCTCTTTTGCCGCCAGGTTTCCCGCCGGGCTGCTGGCCGATGTGTGGGAACGTCGGAATATTGCAGCTGCTGGGGCAGTGTTGTATGGGCTCTCGTGCGCTGGATATGCACTATCCGCGGGTTCGGCAATGGCCTTTATCTCGGCGGCACTCGGTGGGTTTGGGGGTGCGTTGTTCTGGGTGTCGTTACGGGCCATAGTGAGCGAATCGGCGGGCACAGATTCGTTTGCCTTTCCCAAGCTGATGACGTGGCAGGAAACTGGATCTTGGGTGGCCTTCGTCGCCGGCCTGACACTAATCAGTTCACTGAATTTCCAAGGTGTTTTCTGGGCCGCTTCCGGTGCCTGCTTCGTCGCTGCGGTAATGATCGCAACAGCACCTCGACGCGCCACTGTGTCCCCGAAACAGGCAGAGTCAGCCTTCCCGACGCAGCGACTACGACCAATGCTGGTTGCTACCGCACTAACCTCGCTGGCTGAAGCAGCAATTGGCTTGCTGTTGCTGCTGCACCTTCAAAAGGCTTTCGACCTCGACGTGGTTTCCATCGCGCTGGTATTCCTGCCTGGCGCCATCGTGATAAGCCTGGTTCCAGGGCCAGCACACCGGATCACTTTGAGGATCGGACGGCGCAGAGTCGCAGCTATCGCAGCGCTATCCAGTGCCACATTCGCGTTCACTTTAGCGTTCGCGCCCTCACCTTTGCCGATCGCCGCCCTGTGGATTCTTAGTGCAGCGGCGTGGGCAGCTATCATCCCGATCGAGCAATCCGTCATCGCCGAGGTAGCACGTGAACGCGGCGGAAAAGGATTTGGGCTCTACGAGTCAGCCAAGTTGGCCGGTGCCGGAGTCGGTGCGCTAGTGGCTGGCGTCAGCTATGAGACAACTTCCTGGCAGGTTGCCTGCATCCTGTTTGCGAGCGTCATCGCCGCCGGAGCCATCGTCACGCCGTGGGCTGTACGTCGTTCTGGCGCCGCCAACGTCCCCCGGGACGAGCCAAGCCCGGTGACAGCACCGGCTGTTTCTACTTCAGAGGAAATGAACACGCCAGGCCCACAGGCCTGGCAACCCGAACATAACCAAGAGGAAAAGATGATGGCAACAACCAAGGCAGATAACTCCAAACTCACTGGCCTCGGCTGGCATCTACTCATTTTCGCCATCGCTCAGATCGCACTGGCCTTCACGGGCATGTCCTGGATAGTGGACTCATTCAGCACCAACGACTTCGGCGAACACCTCGCCTCCGGAGGCCGACCCGAGCTCGAAGGAATCCCAAGCTTCTTGTACGGCGCAGGAAAGATATGGGTCATCTTCTTCGTCATCGACGTCATATGGACACTGATCTCTAGTCGAAAAGGCAGCCAGACCCCGAACAAACAAGAGTAGTAAGCAATCCCAATCGAGAATGCCGGTCGCCCTAGCGGGGATTGCGGTCACACTAGTCACCAACTCGTATGTATCGGCTTGCGCAAGCTCGCCTACCACGGCCGGTTCCAACTTCAACCTGCTCCATCGCTGAATTACGGTCAACAAATAAATCTGAGCCGAACTCATCAAATAGTATCCCAGTGAAGGTTCCTCTTGTGCGCATTGAAATCGATCGTTTAGGAAATCAATTCAGGTGGGCACTTATCCCTCTTGTCCGAGCCTGATGGCAGGATGGAGATATGCAGCACACTGTCCCTATTTACAGCATCGCGAAATCCTACACCGCCGCCGCTGTTCTCTTGACGTTTAATCCGCAACTACACATCGGTGATCGCCTGGTCTGGCTACCAGCGCAGTTGAAATCTCTGTCGTTCGAAGACTTGCTCTCACACCGTTCCGGGCTCAATGATTATTTTGTTTGGCCGGACTATCGAGCTGCAGTAGAGAACGCCGCAGAACCTTGGGACGCAATGGACATCATTGCGCGTGCAGAGGTGCAAAACCCTGGCGGTTTTAGCTATTCAAATATCGGATATCTACTTCTACGCTTAGCTCTCGAAGAATTCCACCAGAAGCCTTTTTACAACGTGCTCGACAACTTGATCTTTAGCCCTCTTGGGATTCAAGCCTCTCCTTTTGATTCCCCTGATGATTGGGAACAATGCAATCATCCCGCGATCACTGAAGAACTACGCAACTACCACCCAGGATGGGTGTACACCGGAACTTTCGCGGCCACACCCGATGAAGCTGCACGTGGAATTGCGTTAATCATGCGAAACGAGCTGGGGTCGGCTTTGCCTGAAGCAATGTCGAAAACCCATTTGGTTGGTGCTCCGCAGAATCATCCAATGTCGCCGGAAGCTGGGTACGGGCTGGGACTTATGACGCGCGGTCTACCTCCAGTTGTTGTTGGGCATGGCGGGCAAGGCCCGGGGTTCAATCACTTCGCTGCAGTCAGTTCCGATGGTTCTCGCTGGTGCGGAGATACGAGCGCGCAGGAAGGTGAAGATCAGGATTTGATCCGTCGATGCGTGGCCGCTGTGACCAACGATGATCTCACGGTGTCCCAGTAAAGGTTCCCCCATGGATAGGTAGTCGCGATTCCATCGCTACCCCTTACCCCTGATGTACAAGCATCACCGAGACCAAGTGTCCAGGGCCACGACGACGCTCTCCGTCAGTCTGGCGAAGCTGCGCTCCAGGTCCACAGGAAGCTCGAATGCCCCGCGCGTTTCAAGGTCAACGAAGCCATGGAGCGAGGACCGAAGGAATCGTGTGGCATCCACGGCGTCGTCCCCGAGGAGCCCGTAGCCCTCGAGGACGTTGAAAACGACGTCAGAGATTGACGATGAGACACAAGCGTCATCGTCGTCGCCGGAAGCGGGCGCATGTACCGTCATCGGGTACTGTCCGGGATGTTGCAGTGCCCAACGACGATAAGCAAGCGCCAGCGCCCTGATGGCATCGTCTCGGGAGCGTCCGATGGCAGATTGTCCGAGGACGTGGGCCAGACTCGTTTTGGCACGAAGCATGATGTCGCGTTGCAGGCCTGGCATTCCGTCGATGTGTTTGTAGAGGGATGGGGTCCGCACACCTAGGCTCTCTGCCAGGACGGAAAGGCTCAATCCGTCAAGGCTACGGTCATCGAGAATCAGCGCCGCCCGCTCGACGACTATCGTTCTGTTCAATCCGGGCCTAGACATGATTGTTGAGCGCGCTGAGGAACTTGATAATAGCGGTCGAGGTAATCCCTGGTTGCTGCGATTGGGGATAGTGGCCGGCATCGGGAATGATGACGGCAGATCCGTGAAGTGTATGCGCGATCCAGTCTGCTTCGGCCGTGGGGTCCTTGAAGTCCGGGTCTTTCTCGCCCATGAGGACAAGCGTCGGCGAATCCACCGCGGCTAGGCATTCGCCTGCCCGCAGGTGGTCGGTGCGCGTGGTGAGGCAGAAGGCCCTTCTGTAGCCGGGTCGTTTCATGCTCTTGAATGCTGCCTGGCGGTATTCGGCGAAGTCCGCGGGCTTGGTGCCGGCGTAGAGGGTAGGCAGGTAAGCTTTCCAAGCCGCTGGTGCCCAGGGACGTACCATCATGATCCGGAAGAGGAGGTTCTCGACGGCGTTCGTGGATGGTTGGCGAACGAAGGGGCCGATCAGGACGAGTCCACTGATGAGCTCGGGGTGCTCAGCCGCAACGATTACTGCCGCACCTGCAGCCATCGAGTTGCCGACAACGATGGCGGGACCACCCAGTTTCCGTAGCAACCCCTCGATATCCTCGGCCGTGTCGACGTCGCCGTAGCTAGGGAACGAGGCATCGCTGTCCCCGTGTCCCCGCAGGTCCGTTGTGGCAACGGTATATCCGGCGGCAACAAGCGCTGGGGTTAGGAAGCGGTATGTAGACCGCAGTTCGCCCATTCCCGGAACAAGCAGGATGAGCGGCCCTGTGCCTTGGATGTCGTAGGCAATTTTCCCCTGCGTTGGGAGCTGCAAGTATTTCGTTACGAGTCGCGATGCCATAAGGCTAATCTACTTAGCTTAGAAGATAAGTGCAATAGCCTTGAAGTTGTTGCCATGCCCCTTGCTCGGCGAAGCCTGGTGCTTCTACGCTTTGTCGTGAAATATGTGGAGCCCGAGTGTCCCACTGAACGTTCCTCTTACGGGCGTTCCTCTCGGGGACCGTCTTACGGGTCGATCTGGTCGGCACTTAAGAACCTCGATGCCAATCGACACACAGGATTGTTTCCTGATGCCCCGATATAGTGTTGGACTATTCTTAACGCCCTCATATTCTTTTGAAAGTTGAATGAAATAACCATGGCGAAGCACCATTTCAGTCCAAACCTTCACCAGTCCACGGCCCCGTTTTCACATTTCGTACAACACGGTGACACAGGGTATACCGCAGGAATCATCGGCCAGCGTACGGATGACGGGACGCTCGTTTCGGACGATGTCGCTGAACAGTGCGAAGCCATGATGAAGAACCTGGAGACGCTGCTGGGCGAGATTGAATTGAACACATCGGACCTTCTGCGCACCACAATCTATTTGACGGACTACAAGGATTTTGCAGCCATCAACGCCGTCTATGCCAAGCATTTGGAAGCGCCGTACCCGGTTCGGACAACGATCCAGGTAGCGGCGCTTCCACTCGGCGCAAAGGTGCAGATCGACACGGTTCTTCGGCTTCAGAACGCATAGTTCCGCCGCGCCGCTGAAACTTCGACCCATGTTGCGGGGTGCGCCCCGAACTTAATCGAGTCCGGGGTGTTACCTGCTTGCTGCTGTTCCAAAGCCTTCGCGGTCGGTGCGCGTTGCGATGTCTTCCAATTCCTCGAACACGGTGATCTGTTGCCCGGCGGGGTCTTCTAGCCGTGCGTTCAGAGATCGCCAGGGCGTCTCGCGTGGTTCGGCAATAACGGTTGCTCCTGCCTCAGCAAGTTTGGTGGTGACGCCGTGCCCGTCCGTGACCTCAAAGGCAAGCCGGATACCGGGGCCTTGCCGTGAGCCGGTCTCGACCTGGTCGATCATCCGCTTCTGGGCCGGGTTTGAGATTTCGAGGGTGGCACGCCCAGCGTCCAGAATCGAAACCCTTGCGTCGCCATCGCCCTCAAACGCGGCTTGTTCAGGCAGGCCCAAGGTGTCGCGGTAGAAGGCGATCGCGGCGTCGAAGTCTTCGGCCTCGACGATGACGCGTAGTTGTAGGACAGGGGCAGTTTCAGGCTGTTGTGTAGTCATGCTCGCTAGACTAGGACCTGACATCAATGTGAGGGGCAAGCGACCGATGAGAATTGGCCAATTATCCGAGGCAACCGGAGCGAGTCCACGGTCACTTCGCTATTACGAAGAACAACATCTCCTCGTTTCCACGCGATCTAGCAGCGGCCAACGCATATACACGGACGAAGCAGTGGAGCGCGTGGCACTCATCCGCGACCTTTTCCAAGCAGGGCTGTGCAGCTCGACCATTGCAGATATCTTGCCGTGCATGACCGATACAGCGTCCCAAACACCAATCCTCCGAGCGCGCTTGATCAGCGAACGTGCCATAATCTCAGATCAAATAGAAGCCATGGGAAAGACCCTGAAAGCCATGGATTCAGTCCTCGGAAACCTGCCCCTCGACGCCTGACCTAAAAATCCAGAAGTCACATTCCAGTCGACGGCAACGCGTCCCGTAGAGGGTTCCCCTTGCGGGCGCTCACTTAAAGGGCCGTCTTATGGGACGGCATGGGAGCATTATGGAATGCCTACCTTTGACCTTCGTCCGCTACCGGCCGGACAAGTGGAATTGCACGATGCGCGACGGAAATACCGTTGGACCGTCCATCTGGAACCATTCGAGATTGGAACCACCTCCGTCACAACGGCGCAGTACGCGCAACTGATGGGTACTAGCGAAACAGGCTCCGAAACACCTCTGGTAGATATGAATTGGTTGGAAGCCATCAAGTTTTGCAATGCAGCGTCAATGCATGAAGGACTTGCCCCTGCATACATCATCGAGGCAGGCGAAGTGAGTTGGCAGACCACCGCCTCCGGGTACCGCCTGCCCACCGAAGCCGAATGGGAATACGCGTGCCGCGCTGGCACCGTGGGGCCACATTATGGCCCCCTCGATGCCATTGGGTGGACAGCGAATGACAAGCTAGAAAATCCGAAAGAAGTTGGTCAAAAACTACCCAATGCCTTCGGGCTCCACGACACCCTTGGAAACGTCTGGGAATGGTGCTGGGATCTACTCGATCCGGCCCGCTACGACGATTACCGAGTCTTCCGCGGGGGAGGTTTTGCTGATAAGTCGTGGAGCGCGCGGGCTTCTACGCGTCGCGGTGGTGCGCCTGGGATGAGCCACCCGGACCTTGGTCTGCGCATGGCACGGGGTGCCTTCGACGATGCACAGGCAGCGCAAGGCTGGTCAGCCGAGGCTGATTCTGAACGGGGAAAGATAACTGGCATGCTGCCATCCGGGTGGACGCCCCGGCGATACTGAGACTGACCAAAGCAGGCCAGCCCATATACACGGCGGCGGGTGTCCCGCAGGAGGTTCCTGTGTGTCGCTGGTTTCATGTCGTAGCCTTATGCCATGCCAGTATCAGACTATGTTGCCGGGTTGAGGCAACTAATTGGGCCTCGTCTGCTGGTCCTGCCGGGAGTAACCGCAGTAATCAGGGACGATAATGCTCGTTATCTTCTGGCACTACATGTTGCAGGGAATCGATGGGGGTTGATCGGCGGAGCCGTGGAACCCCTTGAGGGACCACGCGACGCTTTGAAACGCGAAGTCTGGGAAGAAATCGGTGCTGACATTGAAATTCATTCGGTGCTTGACAGCTATGGTGGCACCAACCTGTTGAACGAGTATCCAAATGGAGATCTGGTCAGCTACGTAACGACCGTCTACCTATGTCAATTAGTAGGGGATGCGTCAGCTGTCGAGGCCGATGAAGTCTCGGACATCGGATGGTTCTCCCGGGATGAGATCCGAGAGCTCGAACGGTTTGAATGGATAGACACGGTCTTAGATGACGCTCAGCGTTTTTTCGATGCCGAAGAAGCCCGGTAGCCCTTCCTCTTACGGACGCGCAAACGCACTGAAAGGGACTTTGGTTCCAGATCCGGAACAAGAGGCTTAACGAAAGAAAGGGCCCACCATCGTGGGCCCTTCAATACCTTCTATGCACCACGCTGCCTATTCGAATGGCGAACCATTGAACAGAGGACCGATCCCGTAGTGCTCCTGTAGTCTACTACTTATGCCTGAAGGATTACCACATGCCAATGTTCCCACTCCCAGGCAGGCCATCGCATGGCTATCGCAACACCGCTACGACAAGTATCTGGCGTTGGCCTCAGGTGATCACTCGCTGGCCATGGAAATCTACTCCTGGAACTCTGAACTCTCTTCGGCAATCCTTCGCGATCTAGCCCATGTGGAAGTCGCAGTTCGCAATGCCCTTGACGGTCAGTTGGCACCGACTTTTCCCGACTGGGCAGCACAACCAACGCCCGGCTGGCTGCAACTGCAAAACGGTACGCAAAGGGTCCGCATGCGACAGCAAAAATTAAACAACGACGGCCTGAAACTACTCCGCCAAGCCCAACGTGACGTCGGAGCGGCCGCCACCCACGGTATGGTCATTGCCAGGCTCTCATTTGGCTTCTGGCAATTCCTCATCACGCCGAGAGTCCGAGAAAGCACGCTCTGGACCCCCTATCTACATCGGGGTTTCCCACGCGGCACAGCCCGGGCGGACGTCTCCAGGTTTCTCGAATCGGCAGTAAGTTTAAGAAATCGGCTGGCCCACCTCGAACCGGTTGCCAGTGCCTCAACCAGTGTCACGGAGCGCTTGGCCGATATGAACGCCCTCTTCAAGCTTGTGGCACCCGAAGTCCATGACTGGATCACGGAAATCAGCGATGTCACAGAAATCATCAACCGCGAACCGGTCAGCGGGTGAGCTGTCATGGGCTCGTCTCAGCACGAGTGAACCGAACCCCATGAAAAGGGTGGGAGATTGTGCCCAGTGAAGGTTAGGCTTACGGAACCTGCGCTGGATACAAGGTTAGAGGGTGTGTCCACCAAATCCCATTTAGCCGGCCACCTAACCGTTGCGATAGAAATGATGAATTACTTTGCAATGAGTCAGACCATGAACAAGGCACTAACCGGAACCAGCTCTATACGCTTCGAGCGCGGGTAGGGTGTGAAGAATGAACGCGAAATCAGCAGCCGGTATTCGATTACTCTCTTGGTCAGGTACAGGGATGGCGATCTTGTCCTTGCTAGCAATACAGTCATGGGCAGGGCAAATCATTTTTCTGTCGCTGGGTTCCTTATTCTTCATCCTTTCGGCACAGCGAATAGCGAAACTTGAGGCTTTCAGCGCGCATGTGCCGAAGAATGTCCCGTTTTATCTTGCCATAGCATCAGCGATAGCGTGTCTCGTACGTTTTTCGATTTTGACTCTGACGTCGATACCGGCTCAGCATGGTGAATACGTTTCGAGGAATCAGAATCCAATGGTTACCTTTGTTGCTAGCAATACAGGATTCTTCTACATTTTTTCCTTAGTATTGCTGTTTGGCATGGCTCTAGCCACTCTTGTTTTTCTATCTATACCGACCCGCGAAAAAACCCGCGAAGCTCTCTCGTAAGTTGTCGCACGAGCCAACTGTAGATTCACGAATTCTGATATCGAATTAATGCCTCAGGCTGGACTCGACTGATATTCCTGTTCCAAGTAGCTGTCGAAGATCTTAGCTGTCCGTAGAGGGTTCCTGCTACGAGACGGGTTTGGCTTGATTCTGTCCCGTAGCGGAACCTTGACCGGTGCAGGCGAAGCTCTTCTGATGCCCCCTGAGCGTAATCACGGCAATGGAGCTGGCCCTCCGCTGAGGCCTGGTAGATACATCCACGGAAGTGCAAGTGAACTGACTAGTCTCGACTTTTCTTCTTCGTGAAGAAGCCCGCGCCAATCAATCCGATTGTCACGATTACGCCGATCATAATGACGTCGGCACTTTCCATGTCGTTACCCCCGGTCGGTCTTCGGTTTTCTTACACTATAGCTTTTCACGGGATGGCCAAATCGAGGTGAAGCCCCGCTGTCCCATAAAGCGTTCCTTCTCCGGGCACTGGGTGCTGTGAAAGAATGTTTTGGTGAATTGCTTGGATGATGAGTTGCAGTTGGTCCTGAGTCTTGAGCCAGACGGAATCAATGAGGCCGCATTGATTTGGGCCCGCGCCACAGCCGTGCGCGACCAACGTCCAGAGCCGCTTACCGGCGAAGAAAAAATCCTTGGAATCCAACGGCGATTACAGCTGGAGGGAGCTAAACTCCTCGTTGCCAACCGCGAAGACTCCTGCGTGGGATTCGCGCTCTTTGCACCTCACGAAGAAAGCCTAGAGATCTTCTACCTTGCAGCCACCCCCGAGGTGTGGGGCAGTGGCGTGGCAAGTAGCCTGCTAGTCGCCGTTGAAGAATACGCCAAGAGTATCGGTCGCGCGGCTCTGGAACTATGGGTCATCGATGACAACAGTCGTGCTCTTGCCGTTTACGAGGGATCTGGATTTGTCGGTACTGAACAGGTGAAGCATGACCAATTATCGGGCCAGATTGAGCGACGGATGCTAAAGGAAATTTGTTAGTTGGCCGCTACGGCCTAAACCCAACCGCCGATGTCCCGCAGGTGGTTCTTGAGCCGACGTTGCCTCCAGCCTATATAGGCTCGTTCTTTCCTAGTTCCAAGGTCGCTAGGCTGAGAACATGAAACCTGGAAGATTGAAGGCTATTGGAACGGTCCTGCTGCTCTTGGCCATTGTTGGCACGCTTAGCAGCTGGTCAGTGACCGGCGATGATCGCATTGCCTCTACCGTCATCAACGTACTTCTATTCTTAGTCGGAGCAGTAGCAATATTTCTGGGATACTGGCGTTCTCGCGTTCGAGGAACCGCGACGGCACAAAAACGAATCGGCTGACTCTGAACAGGTAACTTTGAATTCTGTATAGCCGTCCCGCAAAACGTTCCCCAAACGGGGGAGATTCGGGAAAAGAAAAACTCCGGGTCCGCCAAGGCGAAATACCGGAGTTTCCAATTCATGGCCCGAGTAACATGAAACAGCGGTCATCAAGGGCTTGCAAATCAACCTTACCTTGAAAGGTGACATATGGCGAAGGCATCGGGCAACGATACTTGGATCGAGAACTGGCTGAGCATGGACCGCTTTTCCACCTACCTCGAAGTCGCGGGAGGCTCTCGCACACGCGCCCTGGACCTATATAACTGGAACGCCAAGCTCAGTGCCGCTTTTCTCCACGACCTCAGCCACCTCGAAGTCGGCCTGCGGAACGCGTGCGACCGCCAACTTGCAGCAGCGACACTCCCAGGTGACACGCATTGGACCGACCCAGCTACGCTACTTGCCCTATTCCCCATTGTGATGCGACGAAACAAGCTGACCGGTCGGTTGCATGACGTGAACAAGATTCCCAGGAGCAACGTCGAGCGCGCCCGAACAAGCGCAGCAACAAAGCCACATGCCCCACCATTGCCAGGGAAGACAGTCGCTGAGATCATGTTCGGCTTCTGGACCTATCTCTTGGCTGACGCGCATGAAAAAACGATCTGGGTTCCCCATCTCCACAAGGCGTTCCCTCCAGGGACAGACCGGAACCGACTCAACGACTCACTTGCCTCGCTTCGTCGCTTTCGGAACCGAGTGGCCCACCATGAGAACATTCTCCGTGGCTCGGAGGGTGAACGTCGCCGAATCGTCTATCTGGTGCGATTGCTGTCTACCGATGCGCTGGAGCATCTCCAAGCCAACAGCGACTTCGCCACGATTCTGGGGACGCGCCCATAAGGGTTTAGTGTATTGGAGTGTCCCGGTAGACGTTCCTCTTGTGCGCATCGAAATCGATCGTTCAGGAAATCAATTCAGGTGGGCACTTATCCCTCTTGTCCTAGACTGATGGCAGGATGGAGATATGCAGCACACTGTCCCTATCTACAGCATCGCGAAATCCTACACCGCCGCCGCTGTTCTCTTGACGTTTAATCCGCAACTACACATCGGTGATCGCCTGGTCTGGCTACCAGCGCATTTGAAATCTCTGTCGTTCGAAGACTTGCTCTCACACCGTTCCGGGCTCAATGATTATTTTGTTTGGCCGGACTATCGAGCTGCAGTAGAGAACGCCGCAGAACCTTGGGACGCAATGGACATCATTGCGCGTGCAGAGGTGCAAAACCCTGGCGGATTTAACTATTCAAATATCGGGTACCTACTTCTACGCTTAGCTCTCGAAGATTTCCACCAGAAGCCTTTTTACAACGTGCTCGACAACTTGATCTTTAGCCCTCTTGGTATTCAAGCCTCTCCTTTTGATTCCCTTGATGATTGGGAACAATGCAATCATCCCGCGATCACTGAGAAACTGCGCAACTACCACCCAGGATGGGTGTACACCGGAACTTTCGCAGCCACACCCGATGAAGCTGCACGTGGAATTGCGTTAATCATGCGAAACGAGCTGGGGTCGGCCGTGCCTGAAGCAATGTCGAAAACCCATTTGGTTGGTGCTCCGCAGAATCATCCGATGTCGCCGGAAGCTGGATACGGGCTGGGACTTATGACGCGCGGTCTACCTCCAGTAATTGTTGGGCATGGTGGGCAAGGTCCAGGGTTTAATCACTTCGCTGCAGTCAGTTCCGATGGTTCCCGCTGGTGCGGAGATACGAGCGCGCAGGAAGGTGAAGATCACGATTTGATTCGTCGATGCGTGGCCGCTGTGACCAACGATGATCTCACGGTGTCCCAGTAAAGGTTCCTCAATCGGAACGATCAGTTATCGCAATCAGGGTCATGCCACACCTTAGATCTGGCGGCAGGCCAGCGCCCACCTTCCGGAACGGTGCGACTGTTCCGTTTGGAAAAGTGCGCCTCGCTGGTTCTCGATTCGAAATGAATGAATTGGCATGGTCTGCGATTAGTTGTCCCGACACTGTTTGCCGCACAGCGCCTCCGCGGTTCGAGCGCCGAGCTCGTCTACAAGTTTTGGGTCCAAGCTGTCAGCGGCAACTCGCGCAATCCCCCTACCTAAATCAGCGCTAAAAGACGGATTGGCCCGAAGCCGCAACGACGCCTGAGCGAGTACGGTGGAGTGTTTTCACCAGCATCACGGCGAACACCACGGCCAGTACATCAGCGGCCAGCACCATGAGCAGTGAAGCATGAGCTGCAATCCATAACGGATTCGCATTGGGTAGCATCTGGGCGGGATCGACTCCAGCGGCCGCCTCCATTCGATTGACGGCGGCGCTGTCCGCAATCTGCCAGAGAAAGAAAAATGCTACGACTGCGACATTAAGGCCCAGCAGCGTCAAACCGCCAAGAACCCCGAGTAGCTTATTGAAATCTCTTGGCATTCGCACTCCTAATTACAGCCGTTCCGAACGGATTCCCAGAGCCGCCGGATGAGCAACTTCGAGTCCAATCCCTATTATTCCCGCTTTGGCGCACCGGGGGTTCTCCGTGTCGGGGCGGCCCAGCCGGATACCGGACGGCAGTCGATGCCCTTGGCCGCGGGAGACCGGCCAGACAGTTCGCTGGATCGGTTGTCTGTGTCCCGGCACGGTCCAGGGTTTCTGGATGAAGGACTTTTTCTGCCCCACGAATCACTGCACTCGGTCAAATGCCGAGCCCTGGCCCGGCATAATGATTCGGCCCCGGGCGATCAGCGACGTGGAAGCGAAAGCCGGCCGCGACGACGCGCAATGGCCAGGAATACCACGGTAGCCACCGAGCACACCAAGATGGCGACGATGCTGGCTTCCGGCCCGAAGCTTCCCCCGGAAAGCCAGTCCGGTCCGCTGGTCACCGCGGTGACCAGCGAATCGCGGGCCTCGGAACCCGAGGTGATCGATCCAAAAAAGGCCCGTTGTCGCAAAGTTCCAGCCGAAGTGCACTCCGATCGCCAGCCATAGCGATCTGGTGGCAAGGTATGCGGCGCCCAGCATGATTCCGGCTTCAATCATGATGGCGAAGGCGCCCGGCAGCGAAGCATCCGGATTCACGAGGTGAACGAGCCCGAAGAGGATCGCCGAGGCGCCAAGTGCCACGGCTGTGCCCCAGCGGCCGTGCAGCAGGCGGAACACGACTCCGCGGAAGAATACTTCTTCCGAAACGGCGATCGCGCACATCATTCCGGCGACGGCCAGCATGCCGGAAATGGACCCCCAGCCGGTGATCGTGTACGCGCCGAAAAGGGCGAGGATGCCCACCGTCGCGCCGGACATCAGCACTCCGAGCCCCGTTCCGGCCAGCAGGTGGCGGACGCCGTGGTCCGATGGGAATTCTTCTACCTTGCGGCGTTCGACCCTTCGACCGGTCCAGATGTACAGGCAGATCATGGCAGCCGCCAGGATGGGGCCGATGGCCAGCGCGGCCACAGGGTTGCGCGGCCAGGCGGCGATGGCATTAGTCGCCAGCATCGCCACGGCTAATCCGGTGACCATCATGGCCGTTTTGATCCAGGAACGAGTTCCGGGGTCCATGACTCCGGGCTTGGCTGCTGGCTTGAGATCCTGCGTGGACTTTGTCATTTTTGCTCCTTATCCCCTACTCGGCTTCGGGGTCTGAGCATGACGTTACGGCGTTCGAGAACACGGCGAATCCCCCGCGAGCGGACATTTGGGATCCCTCGCTCGGGGGACCCAGAGTTCCTGGTGATCTGCGATCCGTACGGCCTCAAGACCAGGCGGCCAGTCCCGTTCTGTGCGCGAGCACTACGGCCTGCACCCGGTCACGCAGCTCAAGCTTGGTCAGGATGCGCGACACATAGGTCTTCACCGTCTCATGGCTGATCACCAGCTGAGCCGCGATCTCCGCGTTTGACAGCCCCTCGGCGATGAGGATCAGCACTTCGCGTTCCCGTGCGGTGAGTGCTTCGAAGATCGCAGCATCCTGCGCGGTGAGTGCTTCGAAGATCGCAGCATCCTGCGCGGAGGGCCGCAACCGTTCAGCGTAGCGTCCGATCAAGGACCGCGTCACCGCCGGTGCGATCAGCGAGTCGCCCGCGGCGATGGTCCGGATGGCCGCCGCCAGCTCGGCGGGCCTGGCATCTTTGAGCAGGAAGCCGCTCGCGCCGGCGCGCAGCGCGTCGTACACCAGAGAGTCCAAGGAGAATGTGGTCACCACCAGGACGCGTGCGGCATCCGAAACCTGCGGTCCGGCTATTCTCCTGGTCGCTTCGATCCCGTCCAGCAGCGGCATGCGGATGTCCATCACTACGACATCCGGGCACTCGCGGCGGGTGACCCGTAAGGCTTCTTCCCCGTCTGCCGCCTCGCCGATAACCGCAAGATCGGGCTGGGCATTGATGATCGTCGCAAATCCGGTGCGCACAACCTCTTGGTCATCGCAGATCACGACGCGGATCGGCGTGTTCGCGGCGGCCGCGCTCACCGCGGAATCCGCACGCGAACCACGAACCGCTGGTCCACCGGTTCGGCCTGCAGCTCCCCGCCTGCCAGTTCCACCCGTTCACGCATACCGATGATCCCCCGGCCTCCCGATACTGATGCCATTCTCTTGCGGCGGCGGCCGGAACTGACCACTTCGACCATGATCTCATGTTGGCCGTAGGCGACTTCCACCGCTGCGGCACCGTCGCGCGAGTGCTTCATCGCATTCGTGAGACTCTCTTGGACTACCCGGACTATCACCAGTCCGGTGGCTCGCGTCAATGGGCGGCGCGCGCCGCGCTCCACGAATTCGACTAGCTGACCGGCCGAGCGGGCCCGGGAGACGACGTCGCTGACCTGCTGCTCGGCGGGCGCACGAGTGCTCTCAGCCTTCCCGTCCAGCGCCCCGAGCAGGCTGCGCAAGTCCTCCAGCGTCGTTCTGCCCCCGTCGGCGACGGAGGCCAGCAGATCCAGCGTCCCCCGATCGAGATTCGGACGAAACTGACCGGCCTCGGCCTGCACCACCATCGCGGTCACATGATGGGTGACCACGTCGTGCAGCTCGTGGGCGATCCGCGCCCGTTCGGCCGTGATCGTCTCCCGTTCGGCCGCCTCGGTGCGGCTGCGACGCATCGCGGCCTGCGATCGGAGCCACGAGCCGAAGAACCACAGCGCCGCCAGAAGCGCTCCGAAAGCCAGCGCGTCGGAGACTGTCAGTGCCGCGTCGAGCGGAATCAGCGCCGCGGCGAGCGCGGCATAGCCGCCTAGGACGAGCAGCGAAGTCAGCATCCGGTGCCGCTGGAGCAATGCCCCGCGCCCACCAGGGCAACGAGCAGACCGAGGGCGGCGAAGGTGGTGGGGAACCCGAGCAATTGGTACGCCGCGAACGCCGCAAAGGCCAGCGCCAAGGACCACTGCGGCCAGCGGCGCAGTATCGCGACCGAGCCTCCCTGGATCACGATCAGACAAACGCCGAGCGGATTGAGCCGGTGATCGGGCGACGCAGCCAGCTCGAGCCCCTGCTGCGCCACACCCGGCACGAACGACAAGCCGACAAGCCGATGAGAACGACAGCGGACACGACGTCCCACTTGAGACGAGCCACCGGAAATCGGACAGTCTTCATCCCAAAATCGTACCCGGATGCCCAGGGCGCAGGTGATGCCGCGGCGGGCAGCGCCGCGATGACGGTTCCACCTGCCGGCGTTCCCCCAAGGGCCTGCGAGCGGGCACAGGAAGGTTGCTTCGCTGACGCCGGCGGCAGATCCGGATGACGTAGGTCAAATATCCGAGTACTGCGGTGCGGAAGTAAATGCCGCCAAACCGAGTGGATACGTTGACCTTGAGGCAGTCTCCGCTGTAACCGCCTCGCGTGTTGACAGCCGCGACCCCGTGGCGAATGGCTGTAGCCTACAAGGTGAGCACGTTCTTGCAGGGAAAACAATGATCGTGGTTGCCCCTTGGAGTCAGTCCGGCGGTTGAGTTTTCAGCGGTGAGGCATTTGGCGTCACGATTCGATCCACTAAGGAAGGTCCCGTTTTGCCTTTGTCCTTTATCCCGCCGCGTCAGGTCAATATCGGCGACGCGGCAGCATTCGTCGGCACCACACCGCAGGCGATCCGTCGCTATCACGAGATTGGCCTGCTCCCCGAGCCCGAACGGGGCAGCGATGACCGCCCCCGATACGGCTACGAAGACATGATCCGGCTGCTGTGGATCCACAAGATGACCGGCGCCGGGTTCGCCTCGGAGGAGATCCGTGACGCCTTTGCCGGCACGGCTCCTGTTGGTGCCGACAGCGTGCAAAACGCCGCTATCGCGCAACGCATGCGCACCCCAGATGGCAGAATGGGATTACTTTCCGACTTCGTCACCTGCCGCCTCAAGCCCCTGCCCAAGGGCTCCCTGCGCCAGGCGGATCTGGACAGCCTGCTGGTCACAGAGCGGATCTTCGGCCCGCTCGGCGCGGCCCTCCAAGCCACCCGTTTCATTGCCATAGCGACCCACCCGGGTCTGCAAGAAGAATCCGACCGTGTTGATATCGCCGAGGAGGCACTCGATGACACGATCGCTGCCGAGGACCCGCGTGTGGCACTGGTAGCTGCCAAACGGCACGCATTCGAATTGCAGCTGCACGCAGTCATCGAGGGTTCCAGCCTGGCGCTGAGCGACGAAGCGATCGTCGACTCCTGGGACGCGTTGCACCCCGAGAACGAAGATGAAGATGAGAGCGGAGTCGACCAAGACCCTGGCACGGGGCCAGAGACCATGAGCGCAATCGAAGCTATTGGAAAGATGCCCTACGATTTCTCCCCGGCCCGCCTGCGCTGCATGGAATTGGCCGAAGAACTCGCCACCAGCGAGTCACCCGGTTCTTGAACAAGTCCCCTCGTCCTAAACCAGGAAGTATGCTCGGATATCCGTTGAGCCAGTCGAGATTCCTTGCGCCAGTGTTGGTCCAGATATCGCACCTGGGACCAGCACGTCGATGGCTTCGCCCGAGAACGTGTCCGTAGCGGGCGCCGCTAGCGGACCGAGCGCTTCTCGGAAACAGGGCTACGCCGCACCATGGATCCAGGTCCCGACCAGTGACCGTCCTATGGGACAAATCAATATGGAGCACCAATATTGGTGCGGTCTAAGCCAGCGCCCCTTCAAACGGATTGCAAAAAAGGAAATCACGTTGCCGTTCAGGAAACAGAACACCGCCTTCCACGACGGACCATAAGTACTCAATAGTGCCGGAGCAAACCAACGCGAGCATGGACAGGGTTTCGATTCGAGAGTTGATGGCAACCACCATTGGCTGCCGCTTCCTCCGTCTTCGGCGGCCCTCTCCGACGGGCAGAGAAGCTTCAGCTACCTCGCTGGCTTTTCGAGTGCATCAACGTCTAGGCTCAGCACTAACAGCAAACGATGGAGGAACCATGGCAACGCAAAGCGTGTCGCCACACACGGGCTCGGAACCACTGAACAAGCTGTCCGTCACGGCCCTGGCCCTTGCGGCCTTAACCCTTTTGAGCATGTGGTTCCTTGGCAACTCGGGTCTGGCGATCTTTGCGGTGGGCGCGGGCCACGTTTCGCTAAACCAGATCACCCGACGGGGCGGTCGCGGCCGCTGGCTCGCAATCGTTGCGCTCGTGATCGGATACGCCGTTGCCGCCCTCTCGTTCTATTCAATTCTGACTGCCATCCCACTGTTGATCCAGTCCTACATGGCCTGACGCCGTATTTGACGAGCAAGGTTTCTTGGCCGGCGGTAAAGCCAGCCCGAGGGTTCGTTTCCTATTTTTTGATGCTTCCCATCTCTACGGGTTTCCCGGCATTGGGGTTGTTTCCCATCAGGCGGACTATCCGGTTTTTCGCGGAATGCCGAAAGTCCCCTCCCGCTCGAAGCCCATCTCGACGAACAACTCGAACAAGCGTCCTTCCGCCTGTTCGTCCACTCACCGGAGCGCCTGGGATACGTCCTGCAACTCAACGAGCGCATAGGCATCCAGATTCCATGCATTCCCGGGGTGCAGTTGCGAGCAAAAATTGACCCGATAGCAGGGCGAACTCACCGAGGCGCGTGGTTCGGCGTGGTCAGTTCCTATGGCGCGCATGGCACCAAGATACAAGGCTGTGCGGTGGAGCTCTAGAACAACCAGTTGCCTAGGTCGCATGAATTATTTGAACCGTAGAATCGCATCTGGTGAGGGTTCCGTATACTCTGCACTTGTTTTCTGGCGCCAAGCATGGACGAAGAATCGCTGGAAGTTGACTTTTATGAGCCGCATCTCGGGAGCCGCTTGAGCAGTCAGGCTTTCTCCTACTTCACAAAACCATGCCGGGTGGTCGATCACCGTGGCTGCCGGTTCGCGAAGGCAGCCTAGCCACCGCCGCCGGCCCGTTGCGGCGTCATGAATCATGGAAGTCCGCTGGCTCCGGTGCGATGCGTTTGGCCATGAGGCAGAATTTGTTGCCCTCCGGGTCAGTGAGAACGTGCCAACTGCCCGACGGGACCACATCGGTCGACATGGCCCCCAACGACAGGAGCCGTTCCAGTTCTTCCGCCTGGCCGCTATCTGTCGGACACAGATCGAAGTGCAACGTTTCGGCTCTGGGCACGACGTCGTCCGTACGCAGGAACAGCATCGTCGGGGCATTCGGAGCCCCGGAGATCGCGACTCCCGTCGCGTCCGACCCCGTGATCCGGTAGCCGAGCGCCGCGCACCAAAAACGAGCCAAGCGCTCCGGATTCCGTGCCTTGATCACGATGTCCGCAATTCGACTAGCCATGCACTCCACCCGCTTCCTGCTCGCCGACCGTGCGGCTTTCGACTTCGTGGCAACCCCGCGCGGCTGGAACTCGCACGGGCCGGCAAACTGTCAGTATCCCATCGCTTCAGGTGCCGATCGCCAACCGGACAACAGTGAGCACGAGCCACCTAATAGCTTTTCGAGAATCCCGCCATTGATCTCTGCGATTCACAGTACACCCGGCATGGTGTGATGCCGACTATGGAAAAGCTCCCATCCATCCGGCGAGCGCCGCACTTTTACTACGCCACTCCCCCTGATCGATCCAACCAATTCATACCGTGCGTCACTCCTCACATTTTCGGTTTCGAGGTAGCCATCTGGAACATTTTCAGATACTTTTTAACCTACCTACCGATAGGTAGGCAAGATTCTTGATTTAGAAGGCGTTTGCATGACTACTACAATTTCCCGCCCCCTCAAGGTGGGTGCATGGTTTGCTATCTCATTGGCACTCGTGACAGTTCTTGGTCCGGCAGGCACGGATATGTACCTGTCGTCCTTGCCCGATGTGGTGGAGCATTTAAACGGCACAGCGGCTTCAGGCCAGCTCACTTTAACCGTTTACTTGCTGGCCATGGGTGCAGGCCAGCTGGTATTCGGGCCGATTACTGATGCTTTCGGGCGCCGGCGGCCACTGCTGGCCGCCCTGATCGTTTTCCTGCTGTCCTCCGTATGGGCTGCCATGAGCCCATCAATGGGCATACTTTTAATGTCGCGCACATTGCAGGGGCTGGCAGCTGCCCTTACCCTAGTCGTGGCCCTGAGTATGGTTCGAGACGCAGCGCAAGGTGTCCGAGCCGCGCAGCTCTTTGCATTGCTCATGACGATCGAAGGCTTGGCTCCGGTATTGGCTCCCACGGTCGGTGGTTTTGTCGACCAGCATTTCGGGTGGCGTGCTGTGCTTCTGGTCTTGGCGGGGCTGGCAGCAATCGCGTTTGCGAACTCAACGGTGAGCTTGCGCGAGACACTTCCAGCTGAATCCAGAACGTCGTTGCGGTTGGGCCAGGTGATGCGCACCTACGGACGCATCGCACGGGATGGGCAATTCCTGCTACCGGCCTTAGGCCTCTCGGCAGTGTTCTTTTTCCTCTTCGCCTACATCGGCGGGGCGCCCTTCATCTACCAGGGGGAGTTTGGTCTCAGTTCAGATACCTTTGGCCTTGTTTTCGGTGGAACCGGGCTCGCCGTGATGTTCGGTGCAATTATTGCCGGGCGCACGGTAGGTAAATTCGGCGCCGGCAAACTCGGCGTCATTGGCACTATCTTGATCGCACTCGGCGCGCTGATCGGCCTAATTCTCTCAGGTATTGGGTTGGGTCTCGCAGGCATTGTCATCGGCATGTTTGTTGCACTCCTCGGAGTCGGAATAGCCGAAGCGACGTTGATGGCCTTGGCAATGGCTTCGCAAAATACTGCGCTTGGTTCAACCGCTGCGCTCCTGGGAGCTTTCCAGCTGATCATTTCCTCGGCGGCTACGCCCTTGGCAGGGCTTGCCGTGGGGATATCCACGGGGGCATGGCTGGGATTCCTTCTGGGCATCTCCTTGGTAGCCTTTATCATCGTAGGAGTGAGCATTAAGCGCGCCCCGGCGATCACCGATCTCGGAAGTCACTAGCAGAAGCCTGAACTTGTGGAGGTTTCATTGGCAAAACCCCTGTCCCCGTCAGCCCAACGCGTCTGCTTAGTGGCTGCCCAGCATTTTGCGCAACATGGCTATGATGGCTCATCACTCACCGTCATCGCCGAAGGCGCAGGCATGCGCAAGGCCTCACTGTATGCGCACTTCTCCAATAAGGATTCCTTATACGAGCAGACTCTGGATTTGGCATTTGCCGACCAGGAGGCCGCAGCGAAAGCTGCATTCGCTAGCGAAGCGGACGGGAAAATGCCGGGAATCGAGTACTTGGAGGCACTTTCCGCGAGGTATGCAGCGTCAGTGAACTTCCGATTCCTGCTGCGGTCCGTGTATGCCCCGCCGCATGCACTTGAAGCAAAGATCATTGGCAAATATCGTAACTTCGAAAACGAGCTGCGAGCCCTATTCGTGTCAGCTGCGGCCAAGGAAGACGAGAAAACGCGCGATCTGACGGAAGCGTATCTGGCGGTGGTCGACAGCCTCCAGGTCGAGCTGATCTATAATTCTGCTGAGAATTACGAGGTCAGATACCGAGCCGTGTTGCGGATGCTTCAGCATTACTACGAGAAGTGATCAAAGAGTTCCGCAATGCTTCCGGCCAAGCAGCTGAAGCAGTTCGGCACGAGCACCGCGGTGAAGCCGTCATCCGAATAATGCGTTCGAATGACGGCTTCGTGCTGTTCTGAGCCAACTAGCCTGTGAAACGTAAACACGAACGGATCCGAGCCACTACTAGGGTGCATATTCTTGGTCCTCGGAATGGAGTTCTCGTTGAGTTCAATCAAAAAGATCGTCGAGCAGAATCGATTACCGAAAAACCATGTTGCACCCCGGTGGCAGCGCATCCCTTAAGACTTGTCGAATGGTTCCGTGGATGTTTCCACTCGTTTCGGGATCATCGTGGCTCCGGGCCTGTTTTCGCCCCGGTTGTTGGACTAAGACAAATAATCGATTCCGTCACCAGTCTCGACATTCAGCGCTTCAGGCTCAGGTGCCTTACGCACGGCGGCTGCGTTCTGATTCCGGCAATGTGCCCGTCCAACGACGCTGCTTTGCGCGTATGCGCGGAGTCGAAAAAAGGTTAGTTCCATCATAATTCGCCCGGACAACTGGAGCTATTCCGCAGAACTCATAATGCATCCGAGGAAAAACCGTGATTGATTTGGAGGCATACTGTCGATGACTTCTTCAGGCACCGACTACGCTGTGCATCCAGCTGGTGTCGGCCTAGGCAAGGTTCTCTCGGAGCCATCTGGATGCATTGTCGGCCGCGGCGAGAATCTCAGGCTCTGGGCGTTGGGAGACTATCAGGAAACCCACCTGTTGAAGCCGGAAGGTATTCCTCCGAATCAATGCCCGTTGCACTTGATCGGCGGAGCAAATCTTCGATAGCTTCTCCCACCCATGCCAGACTCCCATACTGGCGAGGTCAGTTGAACGATCGCTCCCGGAAGACAAATCCCAGTCCAGAATGCCGGATACACGTCCTTGATCCCACAAGACATTATGGCCGCCCAAATCCCCATGCGAGAAGACTCGATCCTCAGCACTGATTCCGGCAAGGGCTTCAACCGCTTCTCCAGCCAACGCTCGAATTTGTGGTTCAATCCTTGGAAGGACCTCATCGATTTGAACCCGATGCCAGTCCGAGCCTCCGCAAAATGACAGGGGCTCAGCCAACAAAGAACGCAACGGCACCAGATCTATGGAGGACACCAAATCCAGCAGCCGCCTGATTTCGCCCGGCGAACCTTCACCGGCGGGGCATGGGCGTCCCGGGATGAATTCCGTCGCGACAGCTGATATGCCGTCAACCTCGATAACCGGCCCCATCGACCAGGGCAGATTCAATCCGATATCGCGCGGAATCATGTCGACAAGCTCTTGCCTCCGACACATTTGATCGCCGGTAAATTTGTCTCGCGCGATTCTGATAGCGGCCTGCTGCTCCAGCAGAACAACAACGTGGGCGGAACCTTCTTCGACGACTTTTCGACGCGCGCCACGCGCCTTGCGTGGAAGATCCGCGATCGCAAAGTCAACGATAGACGTCAGGCCGGAGTTGATTACTGGCATTGGCATAGTCATGAGCCTACAAGACTCGTTGGGCTGAAACGCTCCCTGGAAGTGACTCGCGATTCTCGCCTACGTTCCGTGTACCGAATGCATTTCCGCGTATGGATCCGGCATAAGGTGAGCCCTAGGGTCTAAAGCGCAGGGCCATGCAAAATGCGTTCAACGATCTCGTCAGGGTGTTCGTCAGCCAGAATTCGCTGCTCTGCAACAAACGACAAGGGCTGCCATCCGTGATACCAACTTTGCATATCCGCGATGCTAAATTCAGTGGCCTTTGCCCTGCTCAAATGCCGTAGAGCCGTCTCCTCGAACGTCAGGTCGAAAGCATAGAACCGGGCATCATCAACATGTTCTGCCACGCGCTCTAACATTTCGCCATATCGGGTGGCGTTGAAGATTCCTTCCAGAATCACGTTGTGGCCACGACCTATGCAATACGTAGCCGCCATTTCGAGTAGATCTTTGTGAGCTAGGCTTTCGTTTTCACGCTCGTGGTAGATGACCCGTCTGAAGTGGTCCTGCTGAAGTACCGCTGTCGGCGCCCCGAGCTTGGTCTGGAGCAAACGCGCAATGGTGCTCTTACCAGACCCCGAATTTCCACGAATCACTACCAGCATGGCTAAAACCTTCATTCCGAATGTCCGCAGATAAACCTGTTACGCAATGCTGAGCACAGGCGGTGTCATCCAATTCCAGGGGGCGCAGCGTCCCGCATCGTGTTCGCCCTGCGGACACATCGAATTGTAAAGTCCGACTCAAAGCTATCCCGGCCCGAGGACCAAAACTTCAATGGACAAAACAGGCCTGAAGATCCGGCTGGCCGTCGCCCAGCATCGCGATTAAACCGATTCCGTCGTCAGCGCCACGCTAGTTCCCTACCAAGAGAAGCTTCGATTGCATTCAACAATGAACGACTAGATGGCGCCCAACGCCTTGCCACAGGCAATTCCAGCACCAGGGCCGGAGCCGAGCTGGATCTGCGGGGGCTCGAACACGGCCCCTTCGCCCTTGACCTGACACCAGATTACTGGTTGCCCCGTTCACCTACCGACCCAAAAGGCGTGAGAAGAATCCTCGGGCGGAGCGTGATTTCTTCGGCGCATTTGGGTCGCAACTGCAGCGCTCTTTTTGTGGAATATGAGCCATGACCTGCTGGACATGCTGGCCACAGCCGGCCCAAGTTGTTTTATGGCATAGGCGACAATTGACGGCACGGCACATGCTTACACTTCCTAAACTTAGTAGCACTTTCGAGGGTATCTCCGCGAGCATATCCAGTATTGCACATACCCTAGGGGGTATTTAAAAGCATGGACTCAACCACGACAGGGAAACCCCTAGGGGTATAGACTGAACTGAACTACGACCCCGAAGGATCCCTCCATGCAGCTTGAAGTCGAAACCATGAAGCCCGCAATCAACAGGCTCAAGCGGGCACAGGGTCAGCTCAATGCAGTGATTCGCATGTTGGAAGAGGGAAGCGATTGCCGCGCAGTGGTCACGCAGCTATCCGCCGCCTCCAAGGCGATTGACCGCGCGGGGTTCTCCATCATCGCCACCGGACTGGAGCAGTGCCTGCAATCCGAAAATCCGGAACTAGACCGAGCCGACATGGAGAAATTATTCCTCTCACTGGCCTAGGCAAGAAGCCGGCGGCTGCCCTGGAGACTACGAAGCGATCCCCCATCTTGCATATGGCCGAAAGCTGGTCGCCTAGTCCCGAGCATCATCCAGCAGCGCCGCCAGGAGTGCGCGGTCTGCCCCATCAAGCAAGCCCACGAACCGCGCGAGGCAGTTCTCCTTATTGTTCGTCTCCGTTAACGAACGGACCATATGCGCTGCAGAAAACTGGCAACCGGTCAGCGTGGCCTCGTATGTCCAGACTCTCCCGATCAGCGTGCGCGCGAGCAGTCCCTTGTCGAAGAGGTGCCCAAGCACGGTGGCGACCGTGGTGTAAGCAGGTGTGACCTCCTCTTCCGCATCCATTATTTCGAGTACGGTACGCGCGGTGTGCGGTTGGCCGCTGCGCCATAAGATGTTCATCACCCGTCGCTCCAGGGACCCGAGCTGCGGGGCATGCTCCACGCTGAAGGGCAAAGACGGCGGCACAGAGTCACTGGTCATCGAGGAAGACCTCCAATCGATACGCGTGGACGCGCAGGTACAGCACACTGGACTTGGCCGGAAAGCCGGAAAATCAAAGCAACGAACGTTGATGCCACTGCGATGCCTGCCAGCCAAGGCTGCAACGGAGCAAAGTACGTAGTTGCTCCGGAATACCCTAAGACCAAGAGGGCGATTTTATTGCAGACCGGGCAACCCACGGCGAACCAAGCCAGAACGCCGCCGGTGAGCCCTAGCCTAGAAGTCGCTTTTTCTTCTTTTCCTTGCCGTTTCTCGGCGGACCGAGTTGCCGGATCCTGACTCTGCGCGGAACCACTTGAATTCATTTCTGTTGAATTTTTGACGTAGCTTGCCAAGAGAAGTCCTGAGAGTCCCGAGGTGGCGATCCACACTGGGTAATTCCACAGGGTCGCGGGGATCTCGCGGGTGAAGATGCCGTTGGGAATCAAGACTGTTGCGAGCCCCAAAAGCACTCCTACCGCCACGGTGGCGGCGATTGCCGCCAGCCACTGCCGAGTCCCCCATAAGCTCAAGGCCTGTCCCGACAAAGGAATCCGACTGATAAACCCCTTCACCCATTCGTTCGCTGGCAACCTAGCTCCTTACCGAGCGCAGGCGGTCGCTCCGCCGGCATTTGTTTATTACTATGCCCCATCGTACTGTTACTAATCAACGTAGTAGTAAGTATTGGCGCCCTGACGGCAGGGAAGGAAATATAGATGATGAGCACGAATGAAACCGCTTCGAGGACACCAAAGGGGAAACGGCTTCCGTGGTTTTGGCTCCTCCCCATTCCGATCGTCATCGTCGTCGCCTTGCTGATTTGGTCCCAAATACCGGGCAAAGCTCCAGAATCGGCGCAGGCACCTTCGGCGATAGCGGAGAGCATCCAAGAAGCACCCGCTACGCCCGCGGCACCGCCGGCCTTTCCCGAGGTCTCTCGCCTGGATCCAAAGGATCCAACTGCCGTGGGGTCGGTCGACGCCCCCGTCGTCATGGTGGCCTACTCAGATTTCCAATGCCCGTTCTGCGCCAAGTGGACCGATAGCACCCTGCCGAAACTCACCGAGAAATACGTAGACAACGGGCAGCTTCGGATCGAGTGGCGAGATCTGGACATCTTCGGCGAGGCCTCGCTGACGGCCGCCCAGGCTGGCCAGGCAGCCGCACTGCAAGGCGGCTATATCGACTTCCACCATCGCCTGTCCCAGGGCGGGAACATCTCCGCGGCAAAAGACTTCACCGATGAATCCCTGTTTGCGATCGCCGAAGACCTGGGGCTGGAGGGCGACAAACTCGTCACCGACATGGGCAGCGCCCAGGTCAAGGACGCAGTGCAGCGCAATATTGCAGAAGCCCAGTCCCTGGGCGTATTGAGCACACCGTCATTCCTCATCAACCGGACACCATTCGTCGGCGCCCAGCCACTGGCCAACTTCGAGGCGGCAATCGAGGCAGAGCTCGCCAAGGCCGAAGCCGAGCAACCATAGTGGAGGCCGGAATCCTATTTGCCTTTGTCGGTGGGCTGCTCGGCCTATTTAGCCCTTGCAATGCAATGCTTCTGCCGGCGTTCTTTGCCCATGCAGCGACTTCCACCCGGCGACTTGGCGCCATCGGCTTGGCCTTTCTTGTCGGCACGCTAGCCACGCTGGTACCACTTGGCCTAGGCATGGGGTGGCTCGGCGGCGCCCTTGCCGTTGACCGCGGGCTGCTCATTGTCATCGCCGCATGGGTGATAGTGGCCTTCGGACTACTACAGATTTTTGGCGGCGGCTTTGACGCCGCGCGATTCTTGCCGTCACGAGTACGCCAACCACGCGCTCCGGGCTCGCTATGGGGTGCAGCGCTCTTGGGTACCGTTGCCGGTGTCGCAGGTTTTTGCACCGGACCGGTCCTTGGCGCAATCCTGACCTTGGTCCTCACCTCGGGCAGCCCGCTAGCCGGCGGCCTGCTGCTTTCCGTGTACGGCGCTGGCACGGTACTGCCCATCATCGCTCTGGCATGGGCCGTCAAGAAGTATGGCGGAATGCGCTGGAGGTGGATGCGCGGCCGCCAGCTTCGGCTGGGCCGGTTGCACTTGCACAGCAACACCCTGATCGCCGGAACAGTCACCTTGCTCGTCGGTGTGGCGATGCTTCTCACCGGCGGCTTGGCCACCGCCGGCGAGCTGCTGCCGCACGACATCCTCGATGGAATTTCTACAACTGCCGCGAACATCGACGCGGCCATACCAACGTGGATCTGGATCACTCTGGCCGCGGCCGGTTTCTTCGCCTGGTGGGTTGCAGAAGCTCTTCGCCGTTTATCGGCATCGGCTAGCGCTCGGTCGGCGCAGTCCACTTCCACGAAGGGAACACCATGAACCACCATCTCCTGCTCCATCTTGCCGGTACCGGCGAAGCCCCGCAGCCCAATCTGGAGATGGCTGCGCGCGTCGCCCGCAACGCCCGAGCCGAGCTCCCCGATTGGACCATCGAGCTTGTGGTCCAGGGCCCGCAGGTAGCGCTCCTGGCCACCGGGAGCGAGCTGGCCCAAGAGGTGGTTTCGCTAGTGGATGCCGGGTTCATCGTGAGTGCCTGTGCCAACAGCCTGCGCTCGGCCGCGGTTGACGGCGAAGGACTGGCAGCCGGCGTTCGAATTGTCAGCGCCGCGGTGGCGCGCCTAGCCACCGCTCAAATCGACGGTGCCGCGTACATCCGTGTTTAGTGCGGCAACACCGATTTTGGGAATCCGATGCTTACCTCATCGGACATAGAATGCCGGTGTTCCTCCGCTAGTGGAGGAACACCGGCATTCATGTTTTTGGCCTAGAAACGAAGCCTAGCTTGATCGTTGCTTTCGTCCGAACCCACGCAGCCGCAGCGAGTTCGCGACGACCAGCACTGAGCTGGCGGCCATGGCGGCACCTGCAATCATGGGATTCAAGAACCCCAGGGCTGCCACCGGAATACCAGCGGTGTTGTAGACAAACGCCCAGAACAGGTTCATCTTGATAGTTCCCAGTGTCTTGCGGGAAAGCTCGATAGCTTGCGCAACCTGCTCGACGTCATTGCCCATGATGGTGACGTCGGCTGCTTCGATCGCCACATCCGTCCCGGAACCCATCGCGATGCCAAGGTCTGCCTGAGCCAGCGCCGGAGCGTCGTTGACGCCGTCGCCGACCATTGCCACGACCCTGCCTTGCTCCTGCAGCTGGCGCACGGCCTGAGCCTTGCCTTCGGGGAAGACATCCGCGAACACGTCTTCCGGCGCGATACCAACCTTGGCGGCAACTTGCTGCGCTACCGCCTTGTTATCCCCGGTGAGCAATACCGGGCGCAACCCAAGTCCCTTGAGCCTTGCAATGGCGGCAGCCGAGGACTCCTTGATGGTGTCGGTCAGGTTGACGAATCCGGCAAAGGCTCCATCCACGCCGATCATAATCGAGGTCGCGCCACTGCTCTGCGCGGTTGCAAGATCCGCGAGCTGCCGATCGGTTAGCTCAATCCCATTTTCCTTCAGCCAGCTTTCCCGGCCGGCCACCACGGTGTGCACACCCACCGTTGCTCGCACGCCGCCACCGGCGGCGGAGACGAACCCGGTAGCCACGGCCAAGGAAGCGTTGGCACGCGCCGCTTCGACAATTGCTTGGGCAATCGGGTGCTCAGACCCCGCTTCCGCCGCGCCGGCCAGTGCCAGCAGCTCTTCTTCGTCAAATCCCGACGCCGGGGTTGTAGAGGTGACCGCAAGGTTGCCCTCGGTCACGGTGCCGGTCTTGTCCAGCAGCACGGTGTCAACCTTGCGGGTGTCTTCCAGGACTTGCGGTCCACGGATCAGGATGCCCAGCTGGGCCCCGCGTCCGGTACCCACCAGCAAACCAATAGGAGTCGCCAGGCCTAAGGCACAAGGGCAAGCAATGACCAGCACCGCTACCGCGGCAGCGACGGCCGAGCCCATATCACCGGTGTGCAATAGCCAGAGAACAAAGGTGGACAGCGCAATGACCAGCACAATCGGCACGAAGACCGCGGAGATGCGGTCTGCAAGTCGAGCGATCGGCGCCTTGCCCGTCTGCGCCTGGGATACCAGGCGTCCCATCTGAGCCAGCGTGGTGTCCTTGCCAACGCGGGTAGCACGAATAACCAGTACGCCGGAGGTGTTGATTGTTGCACCGGTAACGGTGTCATCCGGGCCGACTTCCACGGGCACCGATTCTCCGGTAACCAATGCGGTATCCACCGCCGAGTGCCCCGAGACGACAAAGCCGTCGGTGGCAATTTTTTCGCCGGGGCGCACAATGAACTCATCGCCAGGAAGCAACTCGGCCGCTGAAACCTTGGTTTCGACGCCCTCGCGGATCAATGTGGCTTCCTTGGCGCCTAGATCCAGCAAGGTCTTAAGCGCGTCGCCGGCCCGGACTTTGGCGCGGGCTTCCAACCAGCGGCCGAGCAGCAGGAAGGTCGCCACGACACCCGCGGTCTCGAAGTACAGCGCATGCTCGCTCATGGCCATGCCGACGTGGGCCGTGATATTCGGATCCGCAATCAGCTGCCACAGCGAGTAGAAGTAAGCCGCAAGTACACCAATTGAGACCAGGGTGTCCATGGTGGAGGACAGATGGCGCGCGTTGATGGCAGCGGCACGGTGGAACGGCCAGGCTGACCAGAACGTCACCGGGGTGGCAAGCGCCAGCGCAACCCAACCCCAATGCGGGAATTGAGCGCCGGGGATCATGGAAATAATGAACAGCGGCACGGTGAAGATCGCGCCGACAATGAGGCGTGTCTTCAGGTCCTGGCCTGCCTGCGCGGCGGGCTTGTTCCTGCGCGGCGGCTCAAGCGATGCTGCTGCAGTGGAGGTTCGCGCGGTTTCGGTCTGCGAACGGGCTGTCTGCTCTGCGTATTGGTCCACCTTGAGGTTGGCCTTGTAGCCGGCGGATTCGACGGTCGAGATCAGCTCTTCGTCCGTTACGCCTTCCGGAACCGTCACGCGAGCGGACTCCAGCGGAAGATTCACCAGCGCTTCCACGCCTTCCAGCTTCCCCAGCTTGCGTTCGACTCGACCCACGCAGGAAGCACAGGTCATTCCCTGAATATCCAACTCGACGATGCGTTGATTGGTGGGGAATGCGGTGTCGTTACTCATGATTCCACTTCTTTCTCACTCCCGGAGACGGGCACATATAGCTATTCGCGCCCCGTCTCGGGGCCGGTATTTAGGCTTCCGCGGAAACGAGCTTGTAGCCCGCTTCGGCGACGGCCGCTTCGAGAATCGAGTTCTCGACTGGTTTGTTGGTGGCGATGGTAGCCGTAGAGGCTCCACCGACGACGAGGTCAACCTCGACATTGCTGACACCAGGGATCTCTTGGAGTTCCTCGGTCACTGACGAAACACAGTGCCCGCAGGTCATGCCTTCAATCTTCAAGGTGATGTCGTTGCTCATGATGTCCTCCGTGTTTGTTGTATTGCTATTTGCTTCTTCATCGCTCGAGCTGCATCCGCAGCAGCTTGATTCGTTGCTCATGAGTTCCTCTTCTCGCGGGATCTTTCGGTTCTCGAAAAGTCATCTGGGCAAACGGCTGGCCTTGCAGCCATCTCCATGATTTTGCATGAGCCTCAACAGCGGCCATTGCGTTTTCCATACCTTGACGATATACCCCTAGAGGGTATCGAGTCAAGTACCCCCATAGGGTATATTTTCAGTTAAATTCAAAGCCACTGGATCCAACGAACTGCGTCATCAATACATTGATTATCCGATGTCCGGGTAGACGCTTCATGCACAATTGCCCAGCCGAGGATCGCAGTTTGAGAAATCGGAGCGCGAAGCACCACCCCGGGGATGCCGCCGATTTCCGAAAACTAGCCATTGCACTCAAGGCAGGCAGGGCTTCGCGGCACCCGCGGGAAGCGCGGCCCTAAACTTATAGAGGATGCCTCCCTCACCGCCAAGGCCAAATAGCTAACGGTGCGCAACCAGAGTGCAGCGGAACCTGCAAATACTCCACCGACCGCGTACCTTGCAGGAAAAGCCACCGCTGTCATCGGGGTGTATATGACCCCACCCAAGGGCTCCCTGAGGCTCTGCATCGAGGAGAAATCCCGAATTCAGCACCTTGCGCGAACAACACCGCTCTTGCCGATCCGAATGGAATGCAGCGAAGACGCGCCGCGGATCTGGCGCCAGGCCTTCTAGGCTTTGCTCAGCAGATTGGCCGGATCCAATCCGGGGCGTTTTCCGCACTCGCGAATGGATCATCATTCAGCTCACAATGCTTTTATCGTGAAGTGGTGGCTCGTCTCGCCGCTGCGGATCAACACTCATTCCACGCCGGCCGGCGGATCAGGGCCGAATCTGGCGAAGGATTGGATCCTGATCGCTTATCGACAGGCGAGCGAGCGCGGCAGGTCCAGCGCCGTGAAAAATCTGAATCGGCATATCCGGAAATTCACTCCGGGGTGGGTTGAGCACGGAGATCAAATTGCATAAAGCTCATCCACTGCGGAAGGCTTGCGGACGGCTCCCCCTTCCAGAACTTCTAAACACCGGGCAAGAGATCAACGATTCGGTGAAAGCGCAGTTGGGCCCGGAGGATCTTCGGCGTCTAAAGATCCTCCGGGCCCAGCTCACAAGTCAACCTTGAACAGCTAGTTGATCAGGCTTGATGATAGGTTTCGGCGAGCGCGTAGACGGGCGTGGGCAGCCCCTCGAAACGGGCCTTGAGCTGCAAGCCCAGATATTTCGAGTAGTGCCTGGACTGGTGCAAGTTCCCGCCATGGAACCAGAGATTCTTGACCTTGGTTGGCTTCCACATATTTCGCAGTTCGCCTTGCCAGGGACCTGGATCCTTAGTGGTTTCAGAGCCCAAGCCCCAGCATTTACCCACCGCATCGGCGACTTCTTGGGAGATCAGGTGGGCGGCCCAGCCGTTCATCGACCCGTAGCCTGTTGCGTAGACCACCGCGTCGGCGGGCAGCTCGGTTCCATCGGCCAGGATCACGCTGTGCTCGGTCAAGTGCGAGACCTCGCCCTGGGCCAAGGCAATGGACCCATCGGCCACCAGCTCGCTCGCGCCGATGTTGATGTAGTAGCCCGAGCCGCGGCGCAGATACTTGAGGAACAGCCCCGAGTCGTCATCGCCGAAGTCGAGGTCGAAGCCCACGTCCTCCAGGGACTTGTAGAACTCTGCATCCTGTTCGCGGACCTTGTCGAACGCCGGACGCTGGAAATCCGGCAGGACCTTGTACGGGATGGAAGCAAAGATCAGGTCAGCCTTGTGGTGATCGATGCCTGCGGCCAAGGCCTGTTCGGAATACAGCGGCCCCAGCACGGTATTCATCAAGGATTCCGAACGCACGATGTGGGTGCTGGAACGCTGCACCATGGTGGGCTTGGCACCGTTCTGGACCAAATCCGCGCAAATATCGTGGGCCGAATTGTTCGCACCGATCACCACGACGTTCTTCCCTGCGTAGCGTTCACCGCCTGGGTGCTTCGAGGAATGACTCTGTTCCCCGGCGAAGCTCTCGGCACCCGGGTAGCGGGGAACGCTGGGGATTCCGGACATTCCGGTGGCCAGGACCAATTGGGTGGGACGCAGGGTGAGCGGCACCCCGTCGCGTTCGACTTCGACGATCCAGCCGTCGCCGTCCGGGTCTTGCTTCGCACTGGTCGCTTCGGTCAGGGACCAGTAGTCCAGTTCCATGAGCTTGGTATAGCTTTCCAACCAGTCGCCCATCTTGTCCTTGGGAGTGAACACCGGCCAGTGGTCGGGAAATTCGATGTACGGCATATGGTCATACCAGACCGGGTCATGCAGGGCCAGCGAGTGGTAGCGCGAGCGCCACTGGTCCCCCGGCCTCGGATGCTTGTCGATGACCAGGGCCGGGACGCCCATGCGTTTGAGCCGTGCGGCCAATCCGATGCCGCCCTGGCCGCCACCGATGATCAGAGTGTACGGCTGCTCGGTGATTCCCAGTGTTTGCCGCTGGGCTTCGCGGCGGTCCAGCCAGTTCTCCTTGCTCATGGCCGAGCCGTGCTCGGCCCCGAGTTCGCGCCTGGACCCGGCAGGTTCGGGATATTCGCGCAGTTCCTGGGCCGTGCTCAGCAGGGTCCAGCACCGGCCGTCGCGCAGCCGGAAGAGCCCGAGCCCGTTGATGGCATCGTTCTCGAAGGTGTACCAGGCCTCGACGACTCCATCGGCGTCCTGTGCGCTGGTCACCTTCAGGTTTCGCGGCCATGCCCCGCGCTCGACGCCGAGCAGCATCTTCGCGATGTCTTCGCGCCCCTCGCTGGTGTGCAGGTTCCAGGTCAATGCGGTGAGGTCCCGCCAATAGCATTCCTCGCCGAAGAGCTCCGCGGCCCCTTGCACATCGCCTGCTTCCAAGGCCTGCTGCAGCGCTCGGCACCATTCTTGAGCCTGCGCCAGTGGATCGTTGTTCGCCATAGCCATCACTTCAATTCATCGGGAGTCCGGGAAATGATGCGGCTTATTCTGCCGCCCTGAAGCAAGGCTATGACCTGCATCACAAAATGGAAGCGTTGCAAAAGGTTGCATGCCTCCAGGGATCAAGGTTGGCGGTACACCGGTACCATCAGCCGATAGGGCCGGGAGGCAATCAGGCCACGCAGCCTTCCACGCAGCCGGGAGATTTCGGCTCGAATAGTCACGTTGGGCGTTTGCGCAGGCCACAGTTCCTGGAGCTGCGCCGCGGTGGCTCCCGCGGGGCAGCTCGCCAGAAGCTCCAAGATTTGCCAGTGCTTGGCACTGAGCCCAATGCGGGTCGTTCCGCTTGGCGTATGCACCAGCGCTTCCTGGAGGCCCCCGGCGCAGAGTTCAAGCGTCACTTGCTCATCGGCTCGTTGCAGGAGCCAGCCGCCGGCAGTTCTGCGCGCATCCACCGCACCGATGCCAATGATCCAGTTGCGCCCTTCTTCCAAGGCCGGTGGCAAGGAGATTCTACCGCTGATGCTGTATCCACGAGCGGACGCCACAGAACCCTGGGAATCAACCAGCAGGTATGCGCCCTCCGGCAGCGTTGCTGCCAGTTCGAGCCGTTGCATTTTTAAGTCGTGCTCGCCTCGCAGCAGTAGTTCCGCTTCGTGGGCGACGGATGAAACCAGCGCCAGCGAGTGCGGGTGAGCTGTGCGAAATGATCCGGCCAAGGTGATGGTGCCGACCAAGGATGAAGTGGCAGGGTTGCTGACCGGCGCCGAGGTGCAGACCCAGGAATGCTGTTCTTCGCGAGCATGCTCCGGACCAAAAATTTGCACCGGCGTCCGCTCGGCCATTGCGGCGCCGATGCCGTTCGTGCCGACGTCGCCTTCCCGCCATCTGGCCCCGGCAACAAAGCCGATGTCATCGCTTCTCCGGCGGATCATCGAAGGTCCCAGAACCCAAAGCACGTACCCCTGGCTATCGGAGATCACCAGTTGGTTTCCAGCCTGCGTGGCCAGTGACAGCAACCGGTCCTTGAACAGCTCAACGAGTCCGTTCAATTCCTCATTGGATTCCCGCCGCTCGCGGACAGTTGCAAGGTCCAGGGGAACAATGTCCTTGTACTGCGCTCCGGCGCGCGACCAGGAACGAGCCACCACGGGTCGAACCAGCGAGGGAATGCGCGTGCCTTCGGCCCAGCTCTGATGCAGGGCTTTGAGGCCCCGTGCTTTATTGGTTGGGTCTTCCCCAGCTGCCAGGGCCGCTTGGAACAGCGCCTGGGACCCACGGTGCTCCACAGTCATTTACTGAGAATGCCATGCTTCGCTAGTGGATGGGAAGCTTTCGCCGCTTAAAATCGCTGAGGCTTTCCCCGAATCGTCGAAGGAACTGGGGAAGGCCCGCGAGCAGGTGCGAGTTGGCCTGTGTGCTGCCGTGAATTCGGCGACCGCCTTGGTTGCGGCATCTACGATGCTTGCGCTGCACTCCGCAGCAGCCAGGCAACTCGCCTATCTCTTCCCCGTCACCAGATCCGCCAGGTGCGCTATGGCGGAGGTCTTCGTCCCACCCTTGGATTCGGCCCGGTCCGCCATCCCATAGGCAGCATAGAGCCCCGTGGTGGCCATCCAACGAAGCGGTTCGGGTTCCCACTGCCGCACCTTGTGGTTGACCCAGGGCAAATTGGTCAGCGCGGTATTCTGGCCTAAGACCAGATCGCGCAGGGTTCGACCGGCAAGGTTGGTGGTAGCCACGCCGGTCCCCACATATCCCCCGGCCCAGCCGATTCCAGTGCGCGGATCCATACCGACGGTGGCGGCCCAATCTCGCGGAACCCCGAGCACCCCGGACCAGGCATGAGCGATCGCCGCTTGCTTGGCTTGCGGGAATAGCCGTTGCAAAATTTCTTGGAGTCCGTTGACCGTCACCGCTGGAGTCATCCCATCAAGGTCGGTACGCGACCCGAATTTGTAGGGAACTCCGCGACCTCCAATGGCGATCCGATCATCGGCGGTGCGCTGGGCGTACATGTACACGTGGGCAAAATCGCCAAGCACTTCGCCGTTCTTCCAGTTCACCTCATCCCAGAAAGATGCATCCAGCGGCTCGGTGGCAATCATCGAAGAATTCATCGGCAGCCACAAGCGCTTATGGCCTTTAATTCCGGCGGTGAAGCCCTCGGTCGCACGAATGATGAAGTCCGCGGTGACGGTTCCACCAGCAAAATCCAGTCGGTGAGAACTGATCTCGGTGACCCTGGTGCTCTCGAAGATTTCTACTCCGAGAGATTCGACTGCCTGTGCCAGCCCACTGACCAGTTTGGCCGGTTGGATCCGAGCGGCATGCGGGTGCCAGGCGGCGGCAAGTGTGCCCGCGACATTGATCTGCTGTGCAGCTTCGGAGCTTTCCAGCAGCTGCACCCCGCTGTGCTCCCAAGACTGCTCGGCGGTCACGAAAGCGCGCAATCGTGCCTCTTGGGCCGGATTGTACGCAACCTCGAATTCGCCGCCCTGCAGGATGTCCGCGTCGATGTTCTCCGCGGCGCAGACCCGCACCACTTCGTCGATGGTTTGATTCATGGCCAGCTGAAAGTCGTCGACCGCTTGCCGGCCGTGGGATTTCAGATATTGTTCGCGTCCACCGGTAATGGTGTTGGTCAGCCAGCCGCCATTGCGTCCGGACGCCCCATACCCGATATGGCGCTGCTCCAGGATAGCGATCCGCAGGCTAGGCGCTGCGTGCTTCAAATAGTAGGCGGCCCACAGGCCGGTAAAACCGGCACCCACAATGGCAACGTCAAATGCATGGGATCCGCGCAGAGTTTCCCGCGAGGTGGGTAATCCAAGGCGTTCCCACCAATGAGATACGTGGCCATTGATCATGTGATTCCTTCGTTCCACAACGAATAAATGAACCACGCTCACTTTATGGTTCCGAAATCACTCTAGAGTCACGGCACCCACCCTGGCAAGGGTTCAAGAAGCTATTCGGAAAGCTCCACATGCGCGCCCGGTGCCGGAGCACTGACCATCATGGTGGCGACTCCCACCTCGTCTCCGAGCTGCGTCATCACCTGCTCGGCGTGTTCGGCATCGCGCACCAGCAGGGCCAAGGTCGGTCCCGACCCGGACACCATGGCCCGCAGCGCGCCGGCGCCTTCGGCGAGGTCCCGCACGGTTCCAAGTTCCGGAGCCAAGGCCAAGGATGCCTGCGTCAGGTCATTGACCAGAAGCTGCGACAGCGCTTCGGTATCCGATTCCATCAGCGCTTTAATAACCTGTGGATCGATCTCTTGTGGAACCTCAACACACTGGCCGGCGCGCAGCCGGTCGAGCATCGAATAGACGCGAGGGGTCGATAAGCCAAAACTGGCAGGGATCAATACCCACTGCGTCTTGGCACGGGTCAGCAAGGGGGCGAGTTTGTCGCCGATGCCCAGGCCGATGGCCGCACCGCCCATGAGCGCAAAAGGCACATCGGCGCCGAGCCGGGCGCCAAGCCTGCCAAGCTCTTCACGGTCCAGTCCGGTCCCCCACAGCTCGTTGCAGGCAACGAGAGCAGCCGCGGCATCCGCGGAACCGCCGCCCATCCCGCCGGCAATCGGTACGCGCTTGGTGATGTGGAGGTTTGCACCCAAGGTGCAACCGGTATGCTCGCGGAGAAGCTCGGCGGCTTTCCACACGAGGTTATTTTGGCCCAGCGGGAAATTTTCCGGATCGGCAACTACCGGCGAGCCCGGTTCTAGGCTCAGCTGCAGTTCACCGTCTGCACGCAGTGTGGCTTCGATTTGCTCCAGCAGGGATACCGCGACATACAGGCTGGCGACCTCATGGTAGCCGTCCTCACGCGGTGGTCCCACCCGGAAATAGCAGTTAATTTTTCCCGGCGCGGTGGCGATGACGCGTTGCTTGGCCATCGTTAGTCTTCGGTCTGCACGAGCGCCGGCACCGTGTGAGCCGCACGAGCAATCGAGATGAATCCGTCTACGTCCAGCTTCTCCCCGCGCTCCTTCGGGTCGATGCCCGCAGCGTGCAGGATCTGCTCGGCGCGAGCGCCGGATCCGGCCCACCCGGACAGGGCAGCGCGCAGCGTCTTGCGGCGTTGGGCAAAGGCTGCGTCAATGATGGCAAAGACTTCCTTGCGGTCTGGTGCGTCGCTGCGATCCTTGTCGCGAGTGAAAGCCACCAGGCCGGAATGGATCTTGGGGGCCGGCCAAAAGACGTTCATGCCAATGACGCCTGCCTTGCGCATGGTGCCGTACCAGGCGCCCTTGACCGAGGGGACACCGTAGATCTTATTTCCCGGTGTTGCGCACATCCGGTCGGCGACCTCGTCCTGCACCATCACCAGGCCATGGGTGATGGATTCGAAATGCTCCATCAGGTGCAGCACCACGGGCACTGCAACGTTATATGGGAGATTTGCGACAAGGGCGGTGGGATTGCCCGGAAGCTCGGTGATCTTCATGGCATCGCTGAGGATCACCGTCAGGTCCTCTTCTCGGCCCGGACGGAGTTCGGCCATGGTCTGCGGCAACCGCTTCGCAAGCGGCGGGTCGATCTCTACGGCGACCACCTTTGCCGCGGCATCCATGATTCCGAGGGTCAGCGAGCCGAGGCCCGGTCCGACCTCAAGCACGGTCTCCTCCGGGGCGACATTTGCGGTGGCCACAATCCTGCGGATGGTGTTTCCATCAATGACAAAGTTCTGCCCGAGGGTCTTCGTGGGACGTATCCCAAGCTCCTCGGCCAGTCGACGGATTTCGGTAGCCCCAAGCAGTGGCAAAGATTCCTTAGACATCACACCTACAATTCTAGTTCAGCGCGCAAGGACTGCTGACGCGACGCGACGCGCCCACCCGAATGGGGTGGACGCGTCGCGTCAAAAGTTTTCTGCTGCTTAGCGCAGCCCGAGCTTGGACGAGCAGTGTGGCCAGTGGCCCCATCCGCCGTTGGCACGCAGCTTCTCAGCGGTAGCAATCTGTTCCTGAGGGCTGGCCTGGTGTGGCAGCGGCGCGTACTTCGTTCCGCCGGCTCCGCGCCATGACGAAGCGGAGAACTGGAGTCCACCGTAGTAGCCGTTACCGGTGTTGATCGACCAGTTGCCACCGGACTCGCACTTGGCCAGAGCCGCCCAGGTAGAGGAGATGCTACCGGTTGGAGCCTTGGTCTTGGAGTCCGAGCTCTTGGAATCCGAGCTTGATTCAGGCTTCTTGGTTCCGACTCGAATAACCTCTGCGACTGGCTCCTTGGTGACCTTGGACTTCAGAACTTCTTCCTCGCCCTTTTTACCATTGCGGGTTTCCTGGCGAAGCGTCAGTTCACGCTCGCCCTTTTTGCCCTCGGTTTTGACCTTGGTCTTGCCCTTTTCGAGCTTCGAATCCTTGACCTTCTCGGTATCAAAACCGATCTCTCGCTTTTCATCCCAAGTCTTCACCGAAACGACGATGACCTCGATCTTGGTGTCGTCCTCGATCTTGGTGCTGGTCTTCGCGTCCTTGTCGGTGTCTTTACCTACTTGAACGTTGACCTCGTCGTCCTTGTCGAGCTTGACCTTCTGCTCGGCAAGCAGTTCCTTGACGGTCTGCGCGGTGGTCGAAACCTTCTGCTTCTTCTCGTCGACAAGCAGAGTCACATTTTTAGGGGTGATGATCTCGATTTCGTCGCTGAGGCTGACGAGCTCGATATCTTCGCCGAGGGATACTTCCGACTTCTCATCCAGCTTCAGTTCGTCCATGACATCCGCCACGGTCATGCCGGTGGTGTGCACTACTCGGTCGGTGCCATCGATGCTGACCTGTACCGACTTGTTGCGGCTGATCTCGATGCGCTGCTCATCGGAAAGCTCCGAATCTGCGGCCACGCTCAACTCGTCACGCTCGTAAACGCTGATGCCTTCCTGCTCAAGGGCATCCTGCACGGTTGCTACGCGGGTGGTGAAGATCTGCTCATCGCCATCAATGGCCACGGTCACGGACTTCTGGCCGGAAATATAAAAAACAGCTCCGGCAATGACCACGGCAACAGCCACGGCCTGAGCCAGATATTTGACCCAGCTTTTTTTGAGCAAGTGCATCACGGTAGTGAGATCCCCATCGTTTGTAGGTCGAACGCCAGGAAGATACTCCCGGTAAGTCTTGCTCAACCGTGGCGGCCAGGCCGCCAGTATAAAATTCAGTTTGCGCGTCACCCGATCCACGGAGGATCTAGTCCCCTACGGAAATACGGCAACGCACTAGGTTGCGACCGGCTCAGGGCGCGCTCGCAACTCAACGCTTTCCAATAACCGTAACCGAATTGTAATAATTGGCGCAACCTTTATATGTCGGAAACCACACCCGGCAGGACTACAATGCGCCGTACACCGCACCCGTATTCGCGGCTAGCTGCTCGCACAATTGAGCTAATTCAGCACCCCTGGTTTCAGCCATAAAGCGGACGGTATGGGGGATCATGTAGCTCGCATTTGGCCGCCCCCGGAAAGGATGTGGCGTCAGGAACGGCGCATCCGTTTCGACAAGCAACAACTGCGGGTCTGCTAGGCGCAAGGCCTGCTGGAGATCTGTTGAATTCTTGAAGGTCACGGTCCCCGAAAATGACATGTACCAGCCGTTGGCATTGCAGATCCGCGCCAGCTCGGCGTCGCCGGAAAAGCAATGGAAAACCACGCGCTCGGGCAACGGCGCATCGTTCAAGATCCGAACCACATCATGATGTGCGTCACGGTCGTGGATTTGGACTGCTTTTCCATGTTCCACGGCGATCCGCAAATGCTCGCGGAAGGACTTTTCCTGCGCATGATGCCCCGCTTCGCCCGTTCGGAAGTAATCCAGCCCGGTCTCACCGATGGCCCGCACCCGCTCGTTTGCCGCCAACTCCTCGATCTGCTCAATCGCGGCCTCAAGTTCGCCATGCTCCGCTAGGCGCGCGGCATCATTGGGGTGGAGAGCGATCGCAGCCAAGATGTTTGGAAAGTCCTTGGCCGCCTGCACGGCGAATTTTGACGATTCCACGTCGCAGCCAACCTGGATCAGCCCCTCCACCCCGACCGCTGCGGCCGCGCTGAGGGCCTGCTGCACACTGGCATTCACCGAACCATCGCGAAAATCCAGATGCGTATGGTTGTCGATCACCGGTACCGGCAGCGGGGCGGGTGCCTCCGGGTAACGGGTATTTCGTTTGCTTCCGTTCTTTTCTGTCTTTGCCGAGCGGGCGCGTTCCCCGGTAGGTGAAGAATTCGATTCTTCTGCCGGACGGTACCCCTCGGGAATCCGTGAGAAATCGGATTCACTCATCTGCGCACCGGACCTTTCGTCATAAATATTGTCAGTTCTTGGGTCTAATTCTTCCACCACCGGTACACAGGGAAAGAATCAAGGTATTTAGAAGCTATTCGTGGAGAAAAGAACCCCATATGATGTGAACACAAGCTACGGGAATTGCTTAGCGTGTCAAAGATGACCTCGGCACGATAAGTTGCCCAGCCAGGAGAATGCGCATGAGTGCCCACCCAACACTCCCCTTGGTAGATTCGACGTTTAGGTCGAATTACCAACGGATGTTCGATGCTGTGCAGACAGTAATCGCGGGTAAGCCCGAAGCAATTACCAACACCATTGTGGTGCTCCTCGCGCAAGGGCATCTGCTGCTCGAAGACGTTCCCGGAGTCGGCAAAACCATGCTCGCCAAGTCATTGGCCCGCAGCGTCAACGGATCCGTGCACCGAATCCAGTTCACACCGGATCTGTTGCCCAGCGACGTTACCGGCGTCTCGGTGTTCTCCCCGCAAGATCATGAGTTCACGTTCCATCCCGGCCCAATCTTTGCAAATATCGTGATCGCGGATGAGATCAACCGGGCAAACGCGAAGACCCAGTCCGCCCTGCTTGAGTGCATGGAAGAGCAGCAGGTCACCGTGGACTCGATTACCCACCCATTGCAGAGGCCATTTATGGTCGTTGCCACACAGAACCCCATAGATTCGGAAGGTACGTTCGCGCTGCCAGAGGCACAACGGGACAGGTTCATGGGTCGAATTTCGATGGGCTACCCACACCGCGAAGCAGAAATTTCCATGCTCACCAGCCACCATGTAGCCGAACCGCTTGACTCGCTGCGCTCAGTGCTTGAGCTCGAACAACTGCGGCAAATGATCGAACAAGTGAGGCAGGTGACCGTTACCGATCGGTTGAGTGGCTACGTCGTTGATTTGGGTCGGGCCACCCGCGACCATCCGCATATCTCGTTGGGCGCTTCGCCTCGTGCGCTCGTGCAATGGGTCCGCGCCGCAAAATCCCATGCGGCTATTAACGGACGGGATCATGTATTGCCCGAAGATGTGCGTGGAGTAGCCGAGATGCTGCTCTCGCACCGGCTGATCCTGACCCGCAGGGCATTATCCGAAGGCGTGGAACCCGCTGCTTTGATCCAGGAGCTTGTTTCCGCCACACCAATCGGATAGGCAAGGCACGCCATGGAAAAAATGCAGCGGTTCGACTCGCGCGATGCTCTGTCGTGGACACGCACGGATTCGACGCCCGCAACGCTACGCCGGTTCCAACTTGACCTGTTCACCGTGCGCGGCTGGGCAACCTTGTGCAGCGGAGCCCTGTTGATTTTCCTGGCCTACATCCTGGGCCGCCACGAGATGATGGCTTTGGGCATCGGACTGCTGACAGTGGCCTTGGTCAGTTGGTTGCTGGTATTGCGGCTACGCAATAAATCCAAACTGACCCGCAAACTGCTCACCGCAAATCCGGTGGTCGGTGACATCACCAGATTGCAGCTGTCCTGTGCGGAGAATGCGAAGGTCAAGGAATCGCTTCCACCCGAGTTTGGGCCGGGCCCCGAATTCACCGGTCCCGGAGAGACCGTGTACGAGCTCATCTTCCGCACCCGCGGAATCCATTTGGTGGGCCCGGCAAAGCAAATTCTTTCTGACCCCTTAGGCCTAGTGGACGGCATGGTCGATTCGGGAGATGCCTTGCCCGTCCCCGTTTGCGCCGAAATTCACCCGCTGGAACGCTTCGCTTCGCTCGGAGACAAGATGCTGACCGGTGACGCACGGTTCTCCCGAAGCACCACCGCCGACTACTATGACGTGGCCACCCGTGATTACCAACAAGGCGACTCGATCCGACAGGTTCACTGGAAAGCCACCGCACGGCAGGGCAAGCTCATGGTGCGTCAAGAAAACCATGTTGCTACTGCCCAGGCATTGTTGGTCTTTGACCGCACCTATGAGCACTGGCATATTAACGGCGCGGACCTGCGTCTGGGGATCCCGCAGGGCGACGGCCCTCCGATCCCAAGCAGCCGACGTTTTGAAATGGCGCTCTCCCTGGCCTGCAGTATCGGCCAACGCTACGCCGCCAACGGTTATCAATTGCTCTTTAGAGAACTTTCGGGAGAACAGCTGCTCAAGGCCGGCAGCGTCTCGCTGTCTGGGGCTTCCGCCCAGACCGGATTTGAAGACTTTCATGCCGCGAGCGCCGAAATGTCGCTGCGCGCACCAACTAACGCCGCCGAGGGACCTGAAATTCTCGGAGAGGGATTGCGCAAGCTGCTGCTGGGCTTTCGCGACGAACCGGTCATCATGATCCTCGGTGAGCTCCGAACCAATCAGGCCGCGTGGCTGGCAACTCTGGCGCGTTCGGTGCGCCATGTCGAACTGTTCCTGCTGGTCTCCCATCCGGAGCGCTACCGCGAGGTGCAGCAACACCTGGCCGAGACTGGGTGGAAAGTGCATTTCCTGGCGGCAAACACCAACATCAACGAATTGTGGTCACGGCCATGAGCGCCGCAGTGACCCAGCGGCCAGCTCCGAACTCCAGCGCGTCGGGCGCTGGGCCCAAAAAACCCAGGACGCATCACCTGTACGCGCGATCGCTAGCGGCTGCAGCTCTGAGCCTTGCCCTGCTCGCTGGTTTAGCCTCGCTCAGCGGAGTCGTCCAAGGCGGGGCGTGGTTCGGAGCCTTGATCTGGCCAGTGGTCTTCATCCATGGCAGCGCCGGGGTATTGCGCGGCATCCGTGGCTGGCACTGGGCTGCATTGCCTGTTGCCTTGCTTGTGGCGGTTGGCGCGGTCCTGGGGCACCAAACGATGCGCGCCAATCCCCCCTCCATGAGGCTCATCGATTGGTTCGGTGCGCTAGCCTCCGAGGCCGCCATACAGTTCTCCACTCAGGTGCCCCCGGTGGCCTACTCACGATATGTCGAGTTCGTTCTGCTTTTGCTCGCGGTGGTGCTGAGCCTCGTGGTCGAGGTTCTCGCATCATTCAAGCGCCTAGCGCCACTGGTGATCATGCCATTGTGCTTCGCCCCGGTGATCGCGTCGCTGTTCAAGCAAGAAGGGGCGGGCATCGGCTATCTCGTGCTGATGACGCTGGCAATACTTGGTTATTTCGCACTGCTCCCCTATATTTTCCGTTCCGAGCCTACAGGCGCGGGATTACCTGCGAAACGACAGGTGGGAATCCTCGCCGTCACCGCTGCCGCGTGCGCCCTCGCGATGATTCTCAGCGGCCTGTTCATGCCGGGCTTTCGCAATGGCATGCTCCCCGAAGGCACTCGGCCTTCCGGCGACCTCTTAGCCAGCAACGTTGACCCGCTGCTCAATCTGGGCCGAGATCTCAGAGCGAACAATGGAAGCGTCGCTTTTAGCTATCTCACCAGTTCTGCTGAACCGGTATATCTGCGTACCTCGATAATCGAAGATCTGAGCGCCACCCGCTGGGAACCGAGCGAAGATTTGCTCCAATCCGCGTATTTTGGGGACACCGCGATGGACACCGATGCCGACATTTTCAACGGAACCCCCGAGCTCACCCAATTGACTTGGGATGGGCAGGTCAGCAGCCCTAGTCTGCCGCTGCCAGACCGCAGTTTTTATATCACCGGCATCAATGGTTCCTGGAACTGGACCAAGCAGACCTCCGTGGCTCGGCTCAGCGGGGATGCCATGGCCGAAACAGGCCAAGTCACCGTGGGACACACGCAAATGAATTTGAGCGCGGAGATGGCGCGCAATCTTGGCTACTTTGGCGGCGAGCTGACGAATGAAATAGCGAATGTAAATCTTTCTATGCCCGAGGACCTCGACGGCGAATTCGACCAATTGCTGCGCCAGACGCTCGCCGAAGCCTACGGCGCGCAGGGCCCCCCGGCGAACGACTTCGATAAGGCCGTCGCCATTCAGGATTTCCTGCGTTCGGCTTCTTTCGGATATTCCGAACGCACGCCGCTCCGCGAAGGCTATGACGGAGCTAACCGGCAGGTAATTAAGGCGTTCCTGGATCGCCGTCAAGGTTACTGCGTACATTTCGCTTCCACGATGACCCTGCTGGCACGAGCGTCCGGGATCCCTTCGCGCATCGTGGTCGGCTATGCCCCCGGCGAGCCAACCGGTGAGACGTTTAATGCTGCTGACCTTGCCGAAGGCAACGGGATCGGGCGCAATGTGCCTCCGGAAGTTGAATTCACCGAATATGAGGTAACCGGCCAACAAGCCCATGCCTGGCCCGAATTGTTCCTCCCGGGGATCGGCTGGGTTCCTTTTGAACCGACCCCCGGCCAAGGTCAGGCACCTGACTACGCCCCGGGGGCAACGCCCAACGAAACGCCGCAAGAGGTGCCCGAGGAACTGAATCCTTCCGGTGCCCCGGAACTCGATGACCCGGAGGCCGAGGAAAGCGCAACCGCCAACGCGCCGCAACAAAATACCGTGCAGGCCGAAGACTATGGCTGGATGATCGTGCTTGGAGTCTTGGTGCTCGCCTTGCTACTGGCGGTTCTCCCCTGGCAGCGCGCTCGATTGCGTCGGCGCAGAATCGAACAAGTTCTTGCCGGCGGTGCCGGGAGCGCCCAGGCATTATGGGATGAGCTGCGTGCTTTGGGTGCGGACGTCGGCAACCCCGCCGGTGAGCAAGAATCGGTCAGCGACTACACCCTGCGCTTGGCCGAGAACCACCAGCAGCTTGCAGCACCCTTGACCAGGCTTCGCGAAGGAATCCAGGCAAGCTTCTACGCTCATCGACACCCGGATGGGGAACAAGGCGCCGAACTGGCAGCCGCGCTGGAACAGCTCGCTGCCCAACTAGGCCGCGAGCTGCACGGCACGCAACGCGTACTCCGCTTCTGCTTCCCGGCTTCCCTGCGCGAGCGGCAACTGCGCGAGGCAAGTGGGTTCACCAACGCACAGTAATTTGCGAGATTAATTGCCTGAAGCCCAACACCTGAAAAGGCGTTGGGCTTCACTGGCTAGTACCGTCCGCCAACTACTCGCGGCCGTTGATCACCGAAATTACTTAACCGGTGCGTATGGGTCGGCAATGCCGATGTACTGCACGGTGGTGTATTCCCCGAGCCCCTCGGCGCCGCCTTCACGGCCGAGACCGGACTGCTTCACGCCACCGAATGGTGCGGCAGCGTTGGAGATGACCCCGGCATTAAAACCAACCAGACCGAATTCGATCTGCTCGGAGACGCGGAACATCCGGTTGAAATCACGGGAGTAGATGTAGGAAGCCAGTCCGTATTCGCTCGCGTTGGCGAGGCGAATCGCGTGCGCCTCATCCTTGAAAGTGGTCACCGGAGCGACCGGGCCGAAGATCTCCTGGGTGAGGATCTTCGCGTCGTTGGCAACGTTAGCCAACACGGTGGGCTGGTAGAAGTAGCCCGGACCCGCTACCGGAGCACCGCCGGTGACTGCAGTGGCGCCCTGTGCCACGGCATCGGTCACCAGCGCGTGGACCTCGTCGCGAGCCTTCTCTTCGACCAGCGGGCCAACGGTGGACGATGGATCGGTTCCGCGTCCGGTCTTCAGCGCCTTCATGGCCTCCGAGAACTTCGCGATGAACTCCTCGGCCACATCTTCATGTACCAGGAAGCGGTTCGCTGCGGTGCAGGCTTCGCCCATATTGCGCATCTTCGCGGCCATGGCGCCTTCGACGGCTGCGTCCAGGTCTGCATCTTCGAAGACGAGGAATGGTGCGTTGCCGCCCAACTCCATCGAGGTGCGCAGCACCTTGTCTGCGGCATCCTTCATCAGCTGCTTGCCGACCGGAGTGGAACCGGTGAAGGAGACCTTGCGCAGACGGTCATCTTGCATCAGCGGGCCGGAGATCTTCGATGCCGAGGATCCCGAAACCACGTTCAGCACGCCTGCCGGCAGTCCGGCTTCCATCATGGTGGCGGCGAATAGCTGGGACGTCAGCGGGGTGAGCTTCGCAGGCTTGAGCACCATGGTGCAACCCGCGGCGATTGCCGGGCCGACCTTGCGTGTGGCCATCGCCAGCGGGAAGTTCCATGGGGTGATCAGCAGGCACGGACCCACCGGCTTGTGGTGGACCAGAACCTTGTTCTTGCCCTCCGGGGTGGTGACGTAGCGGCCGTAGTGGCGCACGGTCTCTTCGGAGAACCAACGCAAGAACTCTGCACCATAGGTCACTTCGCCACGGGCCTCAGCCAGTGGCTTGCCCATTTCCAGGCTCATCAGCAACGCAAAATCGTCGGCGCGCGCGGTGACCAAGTCAAAGCCGCGGCGCAGGATTTCGGCGCGTTCGCGTGGAGCGGTCAGCGCCCATTCGGCCTGGACCGCGTCGGCTGCATCCAAGGCCGCCATCGCGTCTTCGCTGGTGGCGCTGGCCAGCGTTGCCAGCTTTTCACCGGTGGCTGGGTCAAGTACGTCGAAGGTGCCACCATCTGAGGCATCTCGCCATTCACCATTGATAAGCAGTCCGGTGGGTACTTTGGCGAGCAGTTCTGCTTCGCGTTCAGCGGTAATCGACATAACGCGGTTCTCCTGAAAGTCGTAAATGAAAGGAATCTTCGTTGATCACAACGCTAGTGCTGGTTTCGAACGGCTGTAAATCGCCTGATGCACTACAAACTCGTTGTTTCATTGTGCATTCAGCCTAAGCGATTTCGGCTATTTTTTCGCTTCGTGACGTTCCGCCAGAACCGCTTCGTACAGGTCCCGCTTCTTCGCCCCGGCGGCTTCGGCGACCTCGGCCACCGCCTGTTTCATGCGCATCCCGTCCGCAACCAGCGTGGAGACTTTGGGAAGCAGATCCTCAATGGAGGCCGTTTCCGGGGCCGAAGCACCGGAGATCACCACGACAATCTCACCGCGGAGACCTTCATCTGCCCATGCCTTGAGCGCACCGAGCTCATCGCGGCGGACCTCTTCGAATTTCTTGGTCAGCTCTCGGGCCACCGCCGCCTGGCGCTGTGCGCCGAAGGCTTCGATCGCCGAGGCCAAGAAGTCAGCGACCCGGTGCGGGGCTTCGAAGAACACCATGGTGCGCTCTTCGTGCAGTAGCGCGCCCAGGCGCTTGCGCCGTTCACCAGCCTTGCGCGGCAAGAACCCCTCGAAGGTGAAACGTCCGGTGGGCAGTCCCGATAGCGCCAGGGCGGTCAGCACCGCCGAAGGCCCAGGCACCGCGGTGACCCGGATGCCTGCTTCCATCGCGGCTGCCACCAAGGGGTAGCCCGGGTCAGAGACCGCAGGCATTCCGGCATCCGAGACGACCAGCACGGTGGCTCCTTCGCGAGCCAGTTCGATCACTTCGCCGAGCTTATGGGCCTCATTGTGTTCATGCAGGCTCATCACCCGCCCGGCGGGTTTAATTCCCAAGGCATGAGCTAGGTGATGGAAGTTGCGGGTGTCCTCGGCGGCGATCACGTCGGCACTTTCCATAATTTCGCGGAGCCGTGGCGAAGCGTCGGACAAGTTGCCAATTGGGGTGGCGCCCAGGACGATTACGCCCTCATTATCTGAGTTCTGCACATCCTTTAGCCTACGCGAAGTACCAAAAGCACACATTCTCAGGGTTACGCCGGTAGCATGAACAACGATGAGCACCACTGCAGCAAAGACCCCAGATACCGGGCACGTGCGTTCCGCGCGCGTTGCCTTCACCTTTGAGAACCTCAAACAAAGGTTATTGCCGGTTGCGGCGCCCTCTGGTGCATTGATGTGGATTGTTCCGCTGGTAATGACCGTTATCGGTGGTCTGCTGCGCTTTGTGCACCTGGCGCATCCGAATATGTTGATCTTCGACGAGACCTACTACGTCAAAGACGCTTATTCGCTCTTGCACTTCGGCTACGAGATGGAATGGGTCGACGAATCAAACGACCAATTCGTTGCCGGCGATCCGCAGCTGAAGGATACCGCCTCCTTCGTGGTGCACCCGCCACTGGGCAAATGGCTCATCGCCTTCGGCATGATGCTCTTTGGCGAATTCGACGGTTTTGGCTGGCGTTTTGCTACAGCTCTGTTCGGTACGCTCGCGGTTCTGCTGACAACACTGTGCGCCCGCCTGCTCTTCGGCTCGCATCTGCTGGCGGGTATCGCCGGCCTTTTGATCGCCATCGACGGACATTCAATCGTCATGTCGCGCACCGCGTTGCTGGATATCTTCTTGATGTTCTTCGTCTTGGCCGCCTTCTATGCGCTGCTCAAGGATCGGATCCACGGACGAACTCAGCTCGCCAGAAAACTTTCGGTGCCCGCCGGAAACAGACCCAACGAGTTCCTGCTCATCTTCGGCCCCGTGCTCTGGTGGCGCCCCTGGCGGCTCATCGCAGCGGTCATGCTCGGCTGCGCGGTTGGCATCAAATGGTCCGCGTTGACCTTCGTTGCGGTGTTCTGCCTGATGGCGGTGCTCTGGGACTTCGGCGCACGGCGCACCGTTGGAATTCAGCGGTGGCAGTCGGCCGCGTTCGTACGCGACGGCATCTACTCGTTTTTCACCATGATTCCGGTGGTGTTCCTGACCTACCTTGCCACGTGGACCGGCTGGCTCAGCACCGCCGGCGGACGCTATCGGCAATGGGCCCTAGAGAATCCCGGCGAGGGGGTCTCCTGGCTGCCCGAGACCTTGCGCAGCCTGTGGCACTATCACCAGGCCAGCTACAACTTCCATACCGGGCTGGATTCGGAACACGGCTGGGCTTCGTCCCCGTGGACCTGGCTCTTCTCCGGGCGCCCGGTACTGATGTACTTCGAAGGCTACGACAACGGGCAGAACGGTTGCACGATAGATCGCTGCACCGAAGTGATCATGGATATGCCTAACCCGGTGATGTGGTGGGCCTGCACGTTGAGCATGATCTTGCTGGTGTTCTGGTGGCTTGGCGCGCGCGATTGGCGTGCCGGAGCGCTGCTTTCAAGCGTTGCCGCGGGGTTCCTTCCTTGGCTGATGTACCCCGAGCGCACCATGTTCTTCTTCTACACGCTGCCCTTGGTCCCGTTCATGGTTCTCGCATTGACCTATATGATTGGCAGGTTCATCCCCCGCGAACCACGCTCCGATGTGGCCTACCGGTCAAGGGTTGTTGTCGTGGCCCTCTTCATAGCGCTGCTCCTTGTGGTCTCGGCATTTTTCTGGTCCGTATGGTCCGGAGAACTGACCTCGGATGCGTACTATCGCATGCACGTGTGGATCCCTAGCTGGGGATAAGCTCCCGTGCGCAGGGTCCCGCTGCACCGTGAGTTGCGCCACCTGACCTCGAACGATTTCAAAGGATTTCCATGCACGAACTGCACGTCGAGCTCCTGCACGACCTCGACCCCCAGGTAAACGCAACCACCCTGCTGCTGGACCGGGTGGCTTCCTCGCCAAACGACACCTTGTTCATGGTCCAACGCCCCTCCGGGTGGCGAGACGTCAGCGCCCAGGGTTTCCTACGTGATGTGAAGCGACTAGCCTCCCGGCTGATCCACGACGGATCGCAACCCGGCGACCGGGTCGCCATCGTCTCGCGTACCCGCTATGAGTGGGCGCTGGCCGAAGAGGCCATCTGGTTCGCCGGCGGAATTTCAATACCTATCTATGAGACGTCAAGTCCCTTCCAAATCGAATGGATCTTGCGCGATTCCGGCGCACGGGTCGTCTTCGCCGAGGACCACGAGTTACGCGCCAACGTTCGCCGGGCCGCGGCCCAGCTCGGAGAATCCGTCACCATCCACCTTTTTGAAGGATCGCATACCTCGGATCCGGAAGCGATTCCCGCTGCAGGCCTGCAGCAGATTCTGGTCGACGATGCACAGATCGCCGAACGAGAAATCCACGACGCCTGCGCGAGCCTGAGCTTGGAAACCACGGCCACCCTGGTCTACACCTCGGGAACTACCGGGCGGCCTAAGGGTTGCAATATCACCCATGCGAATTTCGCCTTGGTCGCCTACAACCTCGCCGAGCACATGGCCGAGGTGCTGGGTGAACGCCGCCGCACGTTGATGTTCCTGCCATTGGCACACGTCCTAGCCCGTGCGGTCCAGCAAGTCTGCATTCACGGTGGCGCAATCATTGCTCATAGCAATTCGACGGCAACATTGATGGAGGACCTGAACGCCGTCAAGCCGGGGTTTCTGCTAGCCGTCCCCCGCGTTTTTGAAAAGATCCGCGCCACGGCACTGAATAGGGCCGAGCAGTCCGGCAAGGCCGGCCTGTTCCACAGCGCCGAGCTGACCGCCATTGAGATCTCCAAGATCCGGGATGCGAAATCCCGTGGTGAAAAAGTGCGGATGCCGCTGTCATTACGAGCCCGCCACCTATTTTTCGATAAGCTGCTTTATCCCAAACTCCGCGCGGTCTTCGGTGGACAGTGCGGTTACGCGATCTCCGGGGCCAGCGCCCTTAACCAGGATCTGGCGCATTTCTTCCGCGGCGCCGGAATCCAGCTGGTCGAAGGATACGGACTTACCGAAACCACTGCACCTGCGACGGTGAATCAGGCTCATAGCAACCGAGTGGGGACCGTGGGCCGCCCGCTTCCGGGCACCAGCGTCAGGATCGCTGATGACGGCGAAATCCTGATCAAAGGCATCGGTGTATTCGCCGGGTACCACCACAACAACGAAGCCAGTGCCGGGGCATTCACCGAAGACGGATACTTCAAATCCGGAGATACCGGGCGCCTTGATGAGGCCGGTTATCTATGGGTCACCGGGCGCAAGAAGGAACTGATCGTCACCGCCGGGGGCAAGAACGTCTCCCCCGGTCCATTGGAGGAGATGGTCCGGGCCGGCCGGATAGTGGATCAATGCGTAGTGGTCGGTGAGAACAAACCGTTTGTCGCGGCTCTGGTCACGCTAGACGCCGAAGAACTAACGTTGTGGTCCAAGGCCCACGATTTGGGCCAGCTGTCACTCGGCGAGGCGGCCCTGCACGACAAGGTACGCTCCGAGGTGCAAAGTTATATTGACGCCGCAAACCACACTGTTTCTCAGGCAGAATCGATTCGCAAATTTGTGGTTCTTCCCGCCGAGTTCACCGAGGCTTCCGGACATTTGACCAGCTCGCTAAAGCTTAAACGCCAGCAAGTCCTAGATGATTTTGTCTCCGAAACCCAAGAGCTATACCGTCGCTGACTGGCCATGGAACAGTAAAACCTCGGGATCCGTACTGCCCGGTTCCCGAGGTTTATCTGTTCCAGGGCGTTTTGCCCCGCGTAGTTACTTAGCTATTCAAGCCGTAAACTCGCGCTTCTTGGCGTAGGCGTGAGCTTTCGCGGCGGCGCCCGGTTGGCCAGCAGGCAATGAGCGCAACAAGCACGGTGACGACCACCAACACCCCGATGGCAAGCGCAGAATCGACCCAGAACTGCTCGGGGTATAGACGGATCAGGGTGTCGCTGAGGTTGAAAGTCCAGGTGCCTTCGGCGAAGAACAACTGGTGGAAACCGGAGAAGAACGTGTTCCACCCGGTAATGGCGATGACCGCGATTCCGGCAATGAGCACCAGGGTCAAGATTGCCCCGGAGAAGAGCGCTCGGCGCACTCCGCCGGAGTAACGGTTGGCCAGGTAGGCGATGAAAATTATGGCCAATACCGCTAGCACTGCCCCGATGACATAGCCCAAACCAATCAGGTTTTTCACGTCAAGCATGTGCTGCACCTCTTGGGCGGTGAACATACTGGAGCCAGTTGGAAGTTTCAATCCAGATAAAAATTCCGGGCCAGCGAAGTTATTCAGGTAGTCCACCCCGTAGCTGCCATAGGTCAGGCGCTCCGGATCGGTGAAGCCGAACTGGTCGCTGGGGAACCCTGGCCGGGCGTAGGCCAGTGCCAAGAACGCTGGGGTGGCGACCAGACGAATCGCGGCGATCAGCGTCAGTACCGGGAAGATAAGTGCAAGCAGCACCTGTGCGGTGCGGGCCAGCGGCGGCTTGGAATTTAGTGCACGTTCGCGGGCCACACGGCGTTTAACCGCTGCCTCGGATGGCTCCGATTCCGGGGCGTAGCTTCCAAAGACACGCGAACGCGCCTGGGCCACTGCGGCGGATGTAGTCTCCGGGTTGTCTTTATTTGGCGCAGCGCTGACCGGCGGCACCGTCTGTTTGGTTTCGTTGAGCGGCGCATCGGTATTGGCGGGTGCCTCGGCTTTCGTGGAGGCCTTCGGCTGCTGCTGTTCCGCGTCGAGTTCATGCGGAAGTTTAATCGCTCGAATGATGTCCTCTACCGGCTCGTCCGCTTTCGGCTTGGCTGCACTCGTAGCTGGCTTGCTCACTGCTGGCTTTGCTGCTGCTGACTTGGCTGCGGCCGGCTTGGCTGCAGTCGGCTTAGCTGCGGCCGCCGGCTTAGTCGCCACCGGTTTGGCCGGCGCAGGATTCGCAACGGGTTTGGTAGCTGCAGGTTTGGTAGCTGCAGGTTTGGCCGTCGCAGACTTCGTGGCCGGCTGCGCCGTGGTTGGATTCGCAGCAGGCTTGGCATCTGAAGTTCCAGGAGCCGCCGGCTTCGCCTCGGCAGGCTTGGACGCTGCTGCTTTGGCCCCTGAGGGGTTCAGGAACGCTGCCTTCGCAGCGGCCGCCGCCTTTGCAGCACGAGCGTCCTGCTGCGCTTTGGCTTGTTTCTTATGCTCTTCAAGGCGTGCCGATAATTCTTCGGCTCGCTGGCTGAGCGTGGCCTTGGTGACCGACTCGTTCGATTCAGCATTGGTGGCCGCGATGGGCATGTCCGGGCCTTCTGGGCCCTTACCACCGGGGGTGTTCTTCGCCGCCTCAGCCATGAGGAGTCCTCCTGCAAATCGCGCGATCTCTGACCATCATAAATAGACGAAACCTGCACAACAGGCCCCGCGGTTTCAGCTTATCCAGCCGATCGCGCCAATCCGCGCATTACCACACCTAAATTAGGACCGTGGTGCGGGAAACGGCAAGGCCAGTCATTCCCATCCGATTAGTAGAAATGCGAAACTGACGGCGGCGGCGCGGCCTACGGTGTAGCGGGAGGTCAGACCCCACGCGAAGCTAAATAAACTCGGTGGTAATTCTTAGATTTCTTCGGCCTCCGGCGGAAGCACTGCCAGCCGTGGACGAGAATCGAAACGGGTGCCGCGCACCTCGCGGGGTGCAGGTGTTTCGACCGAGTGCTTGGGTTTGCGTTCTTCGCGCACGGCATTCATCAGCGCATGCAATTCATCTTCGTTTTCAATGACCTCGGGCAGGGCGCCGCGCAGCAGGTTCCACCCACTGGGCACCGTGAGCCGGTTGGCGTGCCGGGCGCACAGGTCATAGCAATGCGGCTCGGGGTACTGCGCCAATGGGCCGAGCACGGCGGTCGAATCGGCGTAGTTGTAGGTGAGGGTTGCGCGGGCCGATTCACGGCACGCGGGGCGAGAGCAAAGACGAAGACTTTCCACGGCTTCAAGTCTACTCTTGCTAGCCGTCCTAGCCCGGTAATCTGGCCCGAACGGCCACGTTCGCTCGCGCAAACGTTTACTGTGGAGCCATGGAGCATAATCCCCAGACACCACAGCAGCGCTCGCGCCGCAACCGTCATGGACGCGGACGGCGTGGCCCGTTGATGCCAATGCACCTGCCCGCCTTCCGCACACGACCGGAACGCTTTGACGACGCGGTGATGGCCAGCGCCCAGCGACTAGGCGAACGCTGGGGCCAAAAACTCGCGATCATCGATTTTCGCATCGTCCCGGTACCTGGAGACAAGGTCATGACGCAGGCCGCAGCCGCCGGAGACCGCATGCCGCTGTCCTCTGCGCGACCGGCAACGGCTAAGCGCCGTGCCCGGATTTCCATTTACCGGCTGCCATTGGAACAAGCTAGTCATAGCCACACGGAATTAGTCGACCTCGTACACCAGTGTGTGGTGCACGAGGTCGCTAACTTGTGGATGCTTTCGCCCCACGAAGTTGATCCCGAATATTTTCCGGAGAACCCGGATTATTAGTCCTGCTAGCCGCCGACGTTGACGACGATACCGTCACGTCCAACATTGGCTTGAGGCATTGCAGCCCAGGCCAGTGAACGATCCGACCCGAAGATCAACTGGCCAATGTAGGCGTTTGCATCTGCGGAGAAGATCACGGCTTGGGCGTCTTCGGTGATTTCCTTCGGTTTAAACACCACGTTCTGCCCGGTCTTCACCTCAAGTTTGGTCGGCTTTGAAAGCTTCCCATCTTTGTCGACCACAACAGCTTCGACTGAGGCATCGGCGGATGGCGCGGCAATGCTGAATTCACCGGTGCCGTTCGCTGAAATAGGTGCAACCTGCTTTCCCGCCAACGGCATGGAGCTGGCGGCCCAGGCGTTGTCCGAGGAATCCTTGGGATCCGCGCCGCGCACCATCCGCACGCTGCTGGTCACCGGAGCATCAGCTTCCACGACCACGGAGTACGCGCCCGCCTCTAGACCGTTGAGGTCGATGACGCTAGTTGCGTCGGAGGCTACCGCGAGGTTCGAGCCAAGATCCGCCTTGACTTCGCCCTCTGCACCCAAGATCTTCACCTTGAAACCTGCACCCTGCGCACCTGTGGCCGAAACGTGAAGCTGCGGCACCAGTTTCTTGTCATCTTTGCTTAGTTCGTTTCGGTCATTCTTGTTGCCGAGCCAAACGCCCGGAATCACCTGCGTATTGGCTGCCGAAGCATTTGCAGCCACCAGGTCTACCCCGGAAGGCGTCAGGCCGCGCAACGCGGCCTGTTGGACCGAAGCGGTGATCTTTCCGCCGAGGCTGGTGATTTCGGCGGACACCGAATCCAAATTCTGGGCGTACCCGCCAAGCACCAAGGCCCGCGAGGTTCCCGGCGCAAGCACGATGTTCTGCAGCGTGGAGGTGTCGATCAGACCCTCCGGGCCGCGCAGATCGATGGAGACCTGGGCGGTGGTGTGGGTCGGGTTCGACAGGTGAAGCACGCTGGTCGCACCGGTATTCGTCAGCAGCCCGGTGAAGCGCCAGTTGGAGGCTGGCGCCTGGCAGGTCGCCGCGGCCAGTCCCGCGAGGTCGCCATCCTTGGCCAAGAAACTGCGCATGGCGCTTCCCCAGGACGGTAGTTCACCCAAGGGTTGCAGGGAGAAGACTTGCGTCTTGTCTCGGCCGTTGGTGGTGTTTACCTTTCCAACCCGACCGGTCAGCCCCTCGTCATCGGCACCCAGAGACTGCGCCGCTTCAGCATCCGGAATGCGTTCGCTGAGCTGGGCCGGATCTGAGCTGCCCAGGTCCCGGAGCGTGGCACCGGGAATTCGCTTGCCCAAGTCTGAGACCAGGGCTGTGCGAATATTGCTTGAGATTTGTTTTGCACCGGCGGCGAACTGTGGATCGGTACCGTCCACGCCCTTGAGAAGTTGCGGAGTTCCGGCACAGACCGACTGGGCGTCGCCGGCCGGAAGACTGGTCACCGCCGCGGGGAGCGCCGTATTGGACGGTTGTGGTGCAAGCACCGAAGCCGCGGCGACCACGCCACCGGCGGCAATGATGGCCACTAGGCTGAGCAGCACGGCGCCCGCACGACGACGCACCGGAGCAGTTTCCTGGTCCTTACGTGCTGCCTTATTCGCGTCGTCTAGTTTGCGGCGGCGTCGGCTCGCAGTCGGATCTGCGGGCACCGAAGCCTCGCTAGTTTCCGCGGCGCTTAGGATTGCCGGCTGCGCCAGGGCTGCAGCCATTTTCTCTTCCTTGGCTTCAGGATCAGCCTTGGCTTCCGGCTCAGTCTGACGCTTCGGTTCTGGCTTGGCTTGCGGCTGGGCCTTGGCCCGGTCCTTGGCTTCCGCCTTTGCGGTGGCTTTGGCCTCGGCAGCTGCTTTCGCGTCGGCTTTTGCAGTAGCCTTCGCCGCTGCCTTGGCCTCAGCCTTGGCTTCCTTCTCGGCTTTAGCCTCGGCGCGCAATTCAGACTTGCTCTTTGTTTGCCGCGCGTTTACGGCAGGTTCGGCAGCCGGAGTGGATTCCGGCTTCGCCGCAGCCACCGGTTGCGGTGCGGGCTTGGCCGGTTCGTCTGAGGGGCCGATTTCCGCTGTGGCCGGTTTAGCGGCGGGCTTATCGCTGCCGCCCGGGGAGGGGCTTTCGGCTACCGCTGATCCTTGATCCTTAGGTGGTTCCGCAGCATGCGCGGGGTGCCCGGCCTGCTCATTTTTTGCGTCATCCGCGGCGAGCTTGTCGCTGCCGTCTGGGGAGGCGTTATCGGCTACCGCTGATCTTTGATCCTTACGTGGTTCCGCAGCGTGCGCGGGGTGTCCGGCATGCTCGTTTTTTGCGTCATCCGAAGCGGGATTCTTCTCATCACTCACTACTTTTTCTCCTGCTCGGTGTCGGTGTCCGAAATACGGTCACCGAGCTTCGGGGCCAGGGTGTCACGGATCTCGTGCGTCCGTTCGCGAGCCTCCCGACGGCTCAACGGTGTTGAGCTCGTCGCGGGTTCCGCTTCGAAGGCTGGTTCTGCCTGCTCGCTGGCTACGTCGACTTCCCCGTCGGCCGATTCCTCGGCGGCGCGGAAACGATATTCGCTATTTCGGTAGCTTGCGAGGCGACGGGTACTGGGTACCGGGATCGCCAGCAATACCGCGATGAGCAACACGACGCCACCGAGGATCAGCGTAGGCAATGCCAAGGGTTCGAAGTGGGTCAGCGTCAGCTTGCCGCCTTCGGCCGGCACCTCATAGGCCTGCGCCCAGCGGGCATCCGAATCCCGGGGGTACGCTACCGCGCGCAACGGCGCGCCATCGATACTGGCACGCAGCTTTGGATCCTGCGCGGTCGCCAATACAAGCGTGCGCGATGCATCGGCTGCGGGTATTTCAAGATCCTGGATACGCCCGCGATTGGTGGGCAGTACCTGAACCCGGTCCGACTTGTCGATCAAGCGTGCAAATCCTGCGCCCGCATTCGGCGTGGAGCTTTCATAGTTGACGCGCCACAGCCATCCGTTGTCGGTTTGCCCCACGGCGGCCAAGCCGGTCGCGGCATCCAGCACACGCACGGTGGCCGAGACGGATTCGCCGGTCTCGTTGAGCACTACAAACCCAACACCCAGATCCCGCAAGGCTTCGCGGGAGTCGAGAGCGGATTCAGATAAAAGCATTGCCACGGCTTCGCGCTGCACGTTGCCCGTGGCCGAAGCCTCGTTTCGTGCGGGGTTCAGCAGCGATCCGCTCAGTTGCGCCACCTGCGAGGGACGGCTGATGGCGTCGAGTGTTTCGCCGGACCCGGTGAGCAGCTGGCTGTCGATCTCGCCCGAAGCCCGCGGGGTGAGCACCAAGGTGCGCTCTGCGGATTCCGAGCGGCCGGCGTCCGCCGCGGTGGCCGGAATCGTCCGTTCCTGCGAGGGAGACACCCGCTGAGCGGCGTTCAGCGCGGTCAAGGTGCCATCTGGATTCTGCGAATTCAGCTGCGCACCGAGTGCCACCGAACCGGCGGCCAATACGCTAACCACGCTCAGCGCTGCCATCAGGCTCAAGACTGCCCGATTCGCCGGATGGCGAAGTGGGCGTGGCTGCTCCTCATGGCGCAAGGCTGCCAGCGCGTTGGCGGCTGCGGCAAGCATGGCGAAGACCGCGAAGGAAACAAACGGCGCGGTGTACGCGCTGACCGTCGTGGACGAGTCCAGGGAGACCGAAATGAAACCGATCCCCCAGCCGGCCACCAAGGACAAGGCTGCGGCCCAGACGAGTTTGCGCGAATTCCGCCGCATGGTGGGGTCCAGGCTAAAGGATGACCCGAGTGCGCCCAATACCGCCAAGATCGCCACAGGCGCGCCCACCAGAGCCGCAGCGACCAAAGCCCACGGTCCGGCAGGCAGGATTCCCCAACCAAGCGGGGCGAGCATTGCGTCAAAGGCCTCGGGGAAGCCCAAAAGCATCTGCCACAGCGGGGCCGGGTTGAATGCCAGCGGTGCACCAGGTTCGGTAAACAACAGTCGTGGGTTGCCCAGTGCCTCGAAAAGCAAGGGCAGGTTCCACACCACGGCCGGCAGCGGAACCCACCACAGCGTGCGCGCCCGGCGCGGAGCCGAAAGCGCCAACACGTAGATCAGCACCACAAGTGCCAAGAAGAAAGGCATTGAACCGGTAGAAATTACCCACAGGATCAGTGCCGCGCAGGCCGAAGCAGTCCAGGCGGAAGTCTTTTTGGTTTGCTCGCTTGTTGCCGGCTTGCCCTCCGGGCGCACATGCGCGTTAAGCGCACGAAGCATGGCCAGGAAGAACAACGGCAGCAGGACGTGAATCAGTACCGAGCCCACCCGGCCGCTGGCCAGGGCCGAAATCAGGGCAGGCTGCAAGGCCCAGATCACGGCGGCGAAGAAACGTACCGCGCGCGAACGGCTCACTACGCCCACGCCCCACCAGGCGGTGAGCGCCGCCAACGGCATGGCCGCCAGGAACAAGACAACCGAAGCCTGGTTCGCGTGGTTGAAGCTCAGCACCGAAAGCAGCCAGTACATGATGTCCGTGTTATCTGGAGCGGCGCTGAAGCCGGTGCCCGCGTTCTGCCACCACGAGGTGGCATTGGCACCGATCTCATTGAGCGTGCGCGACAGCGGACGCATGGAACCGCCGCTCAGGGCGTTGGCACCGATCAGCGAACGCCAGGCGATCAGCGAGGCCGCGGTCGTGATGAGCAATGCGAGAATCAGTGACAGCACCGCGGTGGTCCGCGGCGGCCGAGCAATTCGGACAAAGTCCGAGAAGTTCTCTCCGCTTGGCTCCACCATGCCCTCGGCGCCGGAGCCATCTCCGTAAACCTGCGAGTCGTCCGCACCGCTTGACAGGTTTCGCCGGTACTCGCGCACGGCGCTATTCGAAGTCATCAGCTTGCGCACCTGGCCACGTGGCACCTTGCGGATTTGCTTGGTCCCGCGGCGCGAGGAAGCCAGCTTCACCGGCGAGAACAAGCCCCGCAAGGTCGAGCCCAAATGGCTGAACCCATGGCCCGGATCCTTGGCTAGAAGAGCCAAAAGGAAGTGCCCGATGCCGCCCAAAAGCAGGCCTAGCCAAAGAAATGGGAGCCCCAAGGTCGGTGCGAACTTCAGCCGCTGAAAGACCTCAGCGCGGCGTGCTTCGCCCGGTCCAGCCAGCGAGTCGACCACATCGACCTGATGGTAGACCTTCGCGGAGGGAACGACCACCACACGGTGCCCAGCCAGGCGGTTGCGCCAGCATAGATCCACGTCGTCGCCGCGGCCTGGCAGCGCCGGGTCGAAACCACCTAATTCTTCAAAGACGTCGCGGCGGATAAACATTCCGGCCGAGGATACGGCAAAGTAGTCGCTTCGCCCGTCGTACTGTCCCTGGTCGACTTCGTCGATATCGATCATCGTCAGGCGCTGCGCCTTGCGGTCCACGCTGAGCCCGACTTCGGCCAAGCGGCGAGGATTGTCGATGTCCAGGATCTTGCAGCCTGCAATGGTCACGGATTCGGAGGCTTCGACCGTACGCGTCAGTTGTTCTAGCGCGTCGGGAGCCGGCATCGAATCGTCGTGGATGATCCACAGCCACTCGTCGCGATCTGCACGAGCTTCGGGCAGGGAATCAACCGCTTCTTGAACCGAAAGTCCCAACGACCCCGCAGGGGCCGAGAGCAGGGTCGCATTGGAAGGAAGATTTGCTTTTAATACCTGGCGTGAAGCGTCTTGGGATGACGCATCGACCCCGAGGTACCGTTCAATCGGCCGGGACTGGTTTCGCAGTGCGGCTAAAGTTCGGGGTAAAAAGTCAGCGCCATCGTGCGCGGCAACGATGGCGGTGACATGAATTGGCGGTCGAATTAGATTGCTCGTTTCCGTAGTCGGCGGCGTTCGCGCTCGGAGAGCCCTCCCCAGATGCCGAAGCGCTCGTCGTTGCTCAGCGCGTATTCCAAACATTCTGAACGTACAACACAGGCACCGCAGACACGCTTAGCGTCGCGGGTCGAACCGCCCTTTTCTGGGAAAAATGCTTCGGGGTCGGTCTGCGCGCACAAAGCGCGGGCCTGCCAACCGAGCTCGCCTTCGTCGACTTCGCCACCGACGCCGAGCCAAACGGCCTTGATGCTTTCGCGAACCTGTTCGTCTTCATCCAGCTCCGGAGCCCACGACCCTGCGGTCGATCCGCCTTCGGTTTCCGCTGGCGCATGCTCCCGTAGGAAGTCTTCTGCGGCGTTCTCCAGATCTGCGGCAACCGCAACACGTGCGGATTCACCAGCCTGTGGATCGACAAACCAGTCCGATGGTGCACCCTCAACCCCGTATTGGGCGGACGCTACAGCCGATGTCGAAAAATCGGAGTACCCCTGCTCCAGCTTCGTCATGTTGATGTTGACCTTTCGATTGGTTTGAGAAGATCGAGCCATCCGTGCTCCCGATCCATACGTCTCTATTTATTCCATCGAAATAGTGAAACGATGGACGAGCCGAACTCACCATCTAATTACAGCCGTGTAACTCGGTCATAGTCAAGCGGGGAGGATATTCTATGGAGAGTTCTCAGGAAACTCTCGGCACAACACGCCGCGAAAGACACCAATGAATCCGGCGAGTCGCAACTTCCGCGAATTGTCGGTAAATTCTCAGTAAATTATTTAAGGTGGAAAATGCCGTTCAACTCCGCTAAGGGAGCCTTTGCCGAAGGTCTGCTAGCACCGCGCCGGGCCTCGGCCACACCATGGCTCACCTGGTACTCGACTTCCGGCGAAAGAATCGAGCTGTCGGGCAAGGTCTTTGACAATTGGGTCGCTAAGAGCGCAAACCTTCTGGGCGAGATTTTCGACCTCGACGAAGAATCGATAGTGGTCTTGGACCTCAGCGCGCACTGGAAATCCCTGGTCCTGGCGCTTGCTTCCCTGCATCACGGAGCCACCTTGGTTTCCGCCGAACATGGCCAGGCGGCCGAGGCGCAACTTTGGATCACCAGCAACCCAACAGATGAGCGCATTCCCGGCGCTGCGGAAATCTTGGCGGTCAACCCCGCAGCCATGGCGCTGTCTTTCGGCGCCGATCTAGGCCCGGTGGCCGAAGACTACAACGCCAATGTGCGCACCTATGGGGACCAGTTCTACCCCTCGGCGGTATCCGGCTCACGAATCAGCCTCATCACCGCCGGCGGCCAAGAGCTGTCTAGCGCAGAATTATTTGCCGCCGAAGCACCGGCCCGCGGCACCATCTTGGTGCGCGCAGATATCCCGGTTCTTGACCTGCTGCCTTACGCGGTGGCGCAGTGGAAGGCCGGCGATACGATCGTATTGGTCGATGAAACCATGGAGGTGAGCGACCGGCTTCGCGAGGGAGAGAAAATCAGCCACGATTACCTACTCGCTGATTAGCTCTTCCCAGTGGGGATGGTGCCGGTGTCCGGGGAAACGGCCTGGGTGCCGGCAGCCTTCTCGTGATGGGCCAAAAGCTCATGGTCGTGGGCAAACTTTTCTTCCTGATCCATCTCGGCGCCGAAGACCCAGAAACGGTATGCGAAGAAACGGAAGATGGTGCCCAGCACCAAGCCAACAACGGAGCCGGCAATAAATACGCTGGTCGGGTCGGTCAGGTTCAAAACGTACTTGGTGAACCAAACACAGGCGGCGGCGATGCCCAGCCCGATGGCGTTCATAATCAGGAACATCACCAGTTCGCGAGCGACATTTGCCTGGCGGCGGTGGCGGAAGGTCCAGAAGCGATTGGCCACCCACGAAAACAAGGTCGCGACGATGCCGGCGATGATCTTGGCTTTAACCTGCGAATCGCTCATCGGTCCATGCAACAACCACACATAGATTCCGGAGTCGATGATGAACGCAATTCCACCGACAACGCCGAACTTCGCCACTTCGCGCCAGAGCAGCGAAATGAGTCCAGCTAGTTTTCGTGAGATGCGCTCGAACATTTTCCTCCAGACGTATCGTCGCTCTTGCTGACCCAATTTCGAATCAGCAAGACCTAGAGATCGTCAGAATCCCGGGAAGTGCAGTTCCCTCGGTTATCGGTTTAGTGTTGCCCCGAATACGCAATGGCATGAGGGCACATCTGCCTATTTTATCCGCATTTCCTGACAATTCCCCGGATTTGGTGAGTAATCAGTCACCGCGAGGACGGGAAGCCGGAACTATTTCGATAACCTAGAGGGGTGAGCTTCCCTAAAATTGGTGTGATTGGCGGCGGGCAACTAGCCCGAATGATGGCCCCAGAGGCCCTGAACCTCGGATTTGAACTGCATGTTCTCGCCGAAGGTCCGGACGTATCGGCGGCACGTTGCGTGCCCGATGCGCCCATTGGCGACTACAAGGACTTGGCGACCCTGCGCGCCTTCGCCCAGGGTAAAGACGTGGTGACCTTCGACCACGAGCATGTTCCCAATGAGTTCCTCACCACACTCATTAATGAGGGGATCAATGTCCAGCCGCGACCAGAGGCCCTGATCCACGCGCAAGACAAGCTGGTGATGCGTGCTGCGATTGAGAAGCTCGGACTTCCAAACCCGGCGTGGGCCAAAGTGGAAAACGTAGCCGAGCTGATTGCCTTCGGTGAGCGGACCGGGTGGCCGATCGTGCTCAAAACCCCTCGCGGCGGCTACGACGGCAAGGGCGTACGCATGTTGGAGAACGCCGAACAGGCGCGTGAAGCCGAAGCCTGGTTCGCCAACGGCGCCCTGCTGGCCGAAGACAAGGTGGATTTCACCCGTGAGCTCTCGGCCATGGTCGCGCGCACTCCTTCCGGCGAGACGAAAGCCTGGCCGGTAGTCCACACCATCCAGGTTGACGGCGTCTGCGACGAAGTGATTGCACCGGCCCAAGACATCTCGGCGGAAACCGCGGCTACCGCCTCAAACGCTGCCATGCGGATCGCCGAAGAGTTTGGCGTCACCGGCGTCATGGCAGCTGAGCTTTTCGAAACTCCGGGACAGGGTGCCGGTTTCGTCATCAACGAACTTGCCATGCGCCCGCATAACACCGGGCACTGGACCATGAACGGTTCGGTCACCAGTCAGTTCGAGCAGCACCTTCGTGCAGTCTTGGACTTGCCGCTGGGTGAAACCCGCGAACTTGGGTTGACCGTGATGAAAAATTTCCTCGGCGGAGCCAACCAGGATCTGTTCTCCGCATTCCAGGCCGCCTTGGCCGCCGCGCCGGATGTCAAGGTACACGCCTACGGAAAATCGGTGCGTCCCGGACGCAAGATCGGACACGTTAATGTGGTGGCCGAGGATGGCCAACGCGTAGAAGAACTACGTGAACGCGCCGACCGGGTCGCGAGCTTAATCCGTGATGGCATCACCCCGACCGCCTAGGCTTTCAGCAAGGCTCGCTCATTTTGGGCCACGATCTTCAAGGACATAGATTCTAATGACTGAAACAGCACCACTTGTCGGACTCGTCATGGGTTCGGACTCCGACTGGCCGGTTATGCGGCTGGCCGCCGAGGCGCTTACCGAATTCGGTATCCCCTTCGAAGCTGACGTCGTTTCGGCGCACCGTATGCCCACCGAAATGATCGAGTACGGCCAGCGCGCCCACACCCGTGGCCTGCGCGTTATCATCGCCGGCGCCGGTGGCGCCGCGCATCTGCCGGGCATGCTCGCCTCGGTGACGCCGCTGCCGGTGGTGGGTGTTCCGGTACCATTAGCCAAGCTCGATGGAATGGATTCCCTCTTGTCGATCGTGCAGATGCCTGCCGGCGTGCCAGTGGCTACCGTCTCCATTGGCGGTGCCCGCAATGCCGGCCTGTTAGCTGTGCGTATGCTGGCATCGGGAACCGATGAGCTTGCCAAGTCGTTACAGGTTAAGTTGCTAGCCTTCGCAGATTCGTTGCGCGAATCTGCGTATGCCAAGGGCGCTGCGTTGCGTGCCGAGGTAGCAAACGAGAACTTCTCTTCCTAAGGAAAGTCACAAAGTACATGGGTTCTGCCAGCCACCGCGCTCCAAGTCCGCTCAGGAACCCGGAGACGATTTCGTCTCCGGCCCGGAGCAAACGCGCCCTAATACTGGTCGTCTTGACCATTATTTTCCCGGGTAGCGCTCAGCTGATTGCGGGTAACCGCAAGCTGGGACGCATCGCGGTCACGATCACCATGCTCTGCTGGGCCGCGCTCATTGGGCTCGCAGCCATCTACTTCATTGACCGTTCGATCATCCTGGGTTGGGTTGCGCACCCGAACTTCCAGTTGTTCTTGATCATCGTGCTCTCGGTGCTGGCCGTCGGCTGGCTGATCATGTTCCTGAATACACTGTTCATCATCCGGCCCCGAATGCTGGCACCGGGAATGCGCGCAATCGTCTCCATTTTCACGTTGGCTGCGGTCATCGCGACCAGCGGCATCTTCGTCTATGGTGCCTCGATCCTGAACACCGGACGCGAGACCATCGTCAAGGTCTTCGATGCGGGTCCTGCTTTTGACCCGGTGGATGGCCGCTACAACATCGCGGTTTTCGGCGCCGATTCCGGCTCGAACCGAGATGGCGTGCGTACCGACTCCATCGCGCTGCTTTCGGTGGATGCCAAAACCGGCAAGTCACTGATGATCTCGGTGCCGCGTAACTTCCAGAATGCCCGCTTCGCCGAGGGTTCGCCCATGGCTGAGGTCTACCCCGACGGGTACAGCTGCGGGGACGAGTGCCTGTTCAATGCGATCTACCGCGACGCGGTAGATAACCACGCGGATCGATTCCCGGATTCGGTGAAGAACGTCGGTGCGCAGGCCGCCATGGATGCCTTGACCGGGACCACCGGGCTCGAGGTCCAGGGCTATGTCATGGTCGACATGGCCGGCTTCGAAAACTTCGTTGACGCTCTCGGTGGCGTCACCATCGACTCTGGCGGCTGGGTCCCCTACAACGGCAAGAAGTGGGAAGGCTCGCTGGTCAATACCCATTGGTTCGCCCCGGGCGAACAAACCTTCAACGGCAAGGACGCGCTCTGGTTCGCTCGTTCGCGTGACTTCACCGATGACTACCACCGCATCAAGCGGCAGCAGTGCCTGCAGCAGGCAATCATCAAGCAGTTCACCCCGCAGACCATTCTGAGCAACTTCAGCAGCATCATGCAGGCAGGCGAGCAGCTGGTCGAGACGAACATTCCCGCCAGCCAGCTCAGCTCCTTCGTGTCGGTGGCGGACAAGGTATCGGGCACGCCGTTCAGCCGCTTGACCCTGGGCGCGCCGGACTTCGAGCGTTCGTTCTCCACCTATCCTGACTTCGGCAAGATCGATGATCGCATCACCAAGATCATCGAAAAGCAGAACGCTCCGGAGAAGCCCAAGGAATCGAAGAAATCCAAGGAGCCTGCCAAGTCCAAGGACACCACCGAGGCCGGAGGTTCAGCCGAACCATCCGAAAGCGCCGAGGAAGAATCCACCAGCATCAACGACGCTCCGAAGCTGTCCAACGGTGAACAAGAAACCTTCACGCAGCGCGACGGCAGCCCGATCGACGAGCAGTATCTGGTGGAACTTGAGATGATCGGCCAAACGACCCGCCTGGCGCAGATCGCTGCAAACAACGACGAATGCTCGGTGCCTTAACCAGCATTCAAGGTTTCGCCCACGGTTTAGACCCCCCGACCGTTTTGAAACCACTATCGTTTGTGAAAATTGAAGGGTGCAAAACGTGTTTGAGTTGAAAAATTCCATTCGGGACTATCACTGGGGTTCGAAGCAGGATATTACCGAGTTGCTGGGTCAGCCGGCACGGCTCAGCCCACAGGCCGAGCTGTGGCTCGGCGCCCACCCCGGATGCCCGAGCGTGCTCGTCGACTCCGGCCGGCCACTGCACGAGGCAATTGCGGCCGATCCGGTGAATATGCTCGGCGAGCAGGTCAATGAACGCTATGGCCGTCTGCCCTTCTTGTTTAAGGTGCTCTCCGCCGCTCAGCCCCTATCGATCCAGGTGCACCCGACCCTGGAGCAGGCGCGGGAACGTTTCGCCAAGGAAGATGCCGCCGGTGTCCCCCGTGATGCGGCAGAACGCAACTACAAGGACGACAACCACAAGCCCGAGATGCTCTATGCGCTCACCGATTTCGTGGCGCTCTCCGGATTTCGCGTGCCCGAGGAGATCATCGCGGATTTGCGCCTCTTCCTGCCCCGGCTATCCACCACGGAGACGGCCCTGGCCGCAGACCTGATTGCGGCTTTGCAGTCCGCCGACCCGCTGGCACGGGCGCTGAATCTCGTGCTCACCTCGGGCACCGGTATCAGCGATCTGGTGCTCACGCTCTGCGGGACCATTACCGCGGACCCGGTCCTGCAGGAAAATGTGCAGTTCGCCGAGCTGGTGCGGATCAACGAGATCTATCCTGCGGACCCCGGGGTCCTCGTCGCCTTGCTGCTGAATCTGGTGTTCTTGAAGCCCGGCGAAGCGATTAGCCTGGGTGCCGGAAACGTCCACGCCTACCTGCGCGGGCTTGGCATCGAGGTGATGGCCAACTCGGACAACGTGCTGCGCGGCGGGCTGACCAGCAAGCATATCGATGTTCCGGAACTGCTCGAGGTGACCATCGCCGAGTCCTCCGCGGCACCGCTCTTGCAGGGCACTGCGGTTTCGGAGCACTCCCAGCTCTTCCAGCCGGCCTTCGACGAATTCCAGCTCCAGGTGGTGGACACCGCGGCGCCGCAGATTCGCACCGAGCTGCAATTGCACGGCGCCGCGCTGGTGCTGTGCACGGCAGGTGAGTTCAGCCTGGAAACCTCATCCCAGACCCTCCAGGTCTCCCGTGGCGGGTCGGTGTTCATTGCCGCCCATGAGTTGCCGGTGACCGCGGTATCCGCGTCCCCGGGCGCGGCCACGCTCTTTGCCGCCAGCGCACAGGGCAAATAGCGCCAACTAGCCCATAAACGAGTCGAGCCGCAGATCGCCCTTTCGGGAAATCTGCGGCTCGACTCGTTTAATGATTTTTAGCGGGTGTAGGCTTCCCACTTGTCCTGCTGGTGCTCACCATCGACGAAACGGATGGTGCCGGATTTGGCACGCGTCACGATCGACTGGGTGTGGATGCGCCCGTTCTTGTAGCGGACGCCGCGCAGCAGGTCGCCATCGGTGATGCCGGTGGCTGCGAAGTAGCAGTTATCGCTAGTAACCAGGTCGTTGGTGGTCAGCACGCGGCCCAGCTCGTGGCCCGCGTCGATGGCCTTCTGCTTCTCATCGTCATCGGTTGGCCACAAGCGGCCCTGGATCACGCCGCCCATGGCCTTGATGGCGCATGCGGTGACGATGCCCTCTGGAGTGCCGCCGATACCCATCAGCGCGTCCACGCCGGTGCCCTCGCGAGTGGCCGCGATGGCGCCGGCGACGTCGCCGTCCATCAGCAGCTTGGTGCGGGCGCCAGCGGCACGGATCTCCTCGATCAGCCCGGCATGACGTGGGCGGTCGAGCAGGGTCACGGTGATCTGGCTGATCTTCTTGCCCTTGGCCTTGGCGATCAGGTGCAGATTCTGCTTCACCGGCAAACGCAGGTCAACGAGGTCCGCGGCTTCCGGGCCGGTCACCAGCTTCTCCATGTAGAACACTGCCGAAGGGTCGAACATCGAGCCTCGGTCGGCCACGGCCAGCACGGACAGGGCGTTGTTCAGGCCCAGGGCGGTCAGGCGAGTGCCGTCGATCGGGTCTACCGCGACGTCGCATTCGGCTCCCGAGCCGTTGCCGACCTGTTCACCGTTGAAAAGCATCGGGGCTTCATCTTTTTCGCCTTCGCCGATGACTACCACGCCGTTGAAGTTCACGGAGGAGAGCAGGCCGCGCATGGCGTCCACTGCGGCGCCGTCGGCTGCGTTCTTGTCACCGAAGCCAACCCAAGGGGATGAAGCAATGGCTGCCGCTTCCGTGGCACGCACCAGCTCCAAGGCAAGGTTGCGGTCCGGCTCCGAGTCGGTTACCGACAGTCGGGGAGAAAGGTGGGCATAATTGTTGTTTTCGGTCACGAAAGATCCCATCACTGAGTCGTAGTCATTGCGCCTATGCAAACAACTCCATCATATCCCCATCGATTTTCAGCATGTAATTCATGTCGTGCACGCCGGAGCGCAGACAACGTGTGTTTGGGCACCTCGGTTCGATTTGCACAGGAACATCGGGGAGAATGGACTCGTGCAGCCAGAGAACACTCCCCAGAATGACGCCCAGACCGGCGCGCAGCCGGTCCGCCGCGACCTGAACGACCCCAAAGCAACCTTTGAGGATCTTCCGTTCACCCCGGTACTCACCGAGAAGCAGTCGAAGCGCGCCAACCAGACATTCAAGGGCATGGTCCTGTCCATTGGCTTCACCGTCGCGGTGCTCATTCCGTTGCTGCTGCTGAACCCTGGCACCAAGGAAGAAAATTTCCAGCACGCGGTTGACCTGCAAAAGGTGGCTAGCGACGCTTCCGGCATTGCAGAATTCGAGGTATTCGCCCCGCAGGTTTCCGGCGAGGATTACGCGAATTTCGCCCGCTGGAAGAGCAACCAGGTGCAAGACATCTCTTACTGGGAGTTCGGACTGGTGATGAGCGAAACGAACTTTGTCTACGTTCGCCAGACTGCCGACGCGAATCCCACATGGATTGCGCTGGTCACCGATAATGCTGCCCCCACCGACGAACGCATAGTCGACGGCTCGAAGTGGGAGGTCCGAGTTAAGGACGAGACCACCTACATGATTTCGGAACGCGAAGCGTCCACGCTGATCGTCTCCAGCGACACCGGCGAAGAAGAAATTATGGCAATTGTGCAGGCGGCCGAGGCGCAGATCTCGTAATTTTCGCTTCACCGTGGACATCAGTGCGACCTAACTCTGGACCTCAAGCGTAGAATTTCAGTTATGGATTCTGAACACAGCCAGACACCGTTGACCCCTCAAGAAGCTTGGAAAAAGCTCACCGAAGGCAACAGTCGATTCATCCAAGGCGCCACAGAGCACCCCAATCAGGACGGTGCTCGACGTCAGTCCCTCGTGACGGGACAAGAACCTTTCGCCGTCATTTTCGGTTGCTCCGACTCCCGCCTTGCTGCGGAGATCATTTTTGATGTGGGACTGGGCGACGTCTTCGTGGTGCGCACCGCCGGCCACGTGCTGGACCCGGCAAGCCTCGGCTCGCTGGAATTCGCCGTGGACATCCTCAACATCCCGCTGATCGTGATTCTCGGACATGACAGCTGCGGTGCCGTGACCAGCGCGATCAAGGCCAAGGAATCGGGCATTATGCCCAAGGGCTTCGTGCGCGACCTGGTCGAACACATCATCCCATCGGTCTTCGCCGCCGAAAGCGCCAACATTACCGATGTCAACGGCACCGTCGTCGAGCACGTCAAGCAGACCACCGCCAGGTTGGTTGATCTGTCGAGCATCATCGAAACCGCGATCGCCGAAGGACGTACCGCAGTGGCCGGCGTTGCCTACAAGCTAGCCGAAGGCGAAGCGCAGCTGGTCTCCAATATGGGCCTGAAATAATCGAAGTGACCCGCGGATTTTCCGCGGGTCGCTGCATTTAATCCCGAGCTTATTCCCGGTTTTCGTTAACCTCACTGATGACTGTGATCTTTGAGGCAGATCCCTGTTCCGGCACTCGTTCCAGGCGTATGGTGAGCCTCATGAGCAACAGCGAAGAATTCCGAATTGAACATGACACCATGGGCGAGGTCCGAGTCCCGGCCCAGGCCCTGTACCGTGCCCAGACCCAGCGTGCTGTAGAGAACTTCCCGATCTCGGGCAAGACGCTGGAGTCTGCCCACATCAAGGCGCTCGCGCAGGTCAAGAAGGCCGCCGCACGCGCCAATGAAGCCTTGCACGTGCTGGACTCCGAACGCGCAAACGCCATCGTAGCGGCCGCTGACCAGGTGGCCACCGGAAAATTTGATGCCCACTTCCCGATCGACGTCTTCCAGACCGGTTCCGGCACCAGCTCGAATATGAATACCAACGAGGTCCTGGCCGAATTGGCGACACGTGCGCTGAAGGAGTCGGGAAGCGAAACGGAAGTCCACCCGAACGACCACGTCAACGCCTCGCAGTCTTCCAATGACGTCTTCCCCACTTCGGTGCACGTAGCGGCCACCAACGCGCTGCTCAACGACCTGCTCCCGGCCCTGGCAACGCTTGCCACTTCGCTGGAGGCAAAGAAGTCCGAGTTCAAGGACGTGGTGAAGTCCGGACGCACCCACCTGATGGACGCCACCCCGGTCACCCTGGGCCAGGAATTCGGCGGATACGCGGCACAGATCCGCTACGGCATCGAACGCGTCGAGGCTGCCCTGCCGCGCGTGGCCGAGGTCCCGCTAGGCGGCACCGCGGTGGGTACCGGCATCAACACCCCGGACGGCTTCCCGCAGCGCGTCCTGGAATTCCTGCGTGAAGATACCGGCCTGCCGATCACCGAGGCGCGCAACCACTTCGAGGCCCAAGCGAACCGCGATGGCCTGGTCGAGGGTTCCGCCGCATTGCGCACCATCGCGATCTCGATCATCAAGATCGCCAACGACCTGCGTTGGATGGGTTCGGGCCCGAACACCGGCTTGGGCGAGATCGCTATTCCTGATCTGCAGCCCGGCTCCTCGATCATGCCCGGGAAGGTCAACCCGGTGATCTCCGAGGCAGCCATTCAGGTTGCAGCCCAGGTCATCGGCAATGACACCGCGATCGCTTGGGCCGGCACCAACGGCGCCTTCGAGCTCAACGTCGGCATCCCGGTGATGGCTTCGAACCTGCTTGAATCCATTCGCTTGCTGGCCAACGTCTCGACGGTGATGGCCGAGAAGATGATCGATGGGATTACCGCGAATGTGGAACGTGCGCGTTTCCTCGCCGAGGCTTCCCCCTCGATCGTGACTCCGCTGAACAAGCTCATCGGCTACGAAAATGCTGCGAAGATCGCCAAGAAAGCGGTCGCCGAGGGCCTGACGGTCCGCGAAGCAACCGTTGCGCTGGGTTTTGTGGAGCGTGGCGAAGTCACCGAAGCACAGCTTGATGAGTTGCTGGATGTTTCCACGATGACGGGCAAATACTAGGAGCGAAGGCCAGCCCCTTCGTGGCGATCCAGGTCCTGACGCGGGCGGCCACCGGAGATTCCCGGTGGCCGCCCGCGTGCATTCGCCGGGGCAGTGAGCTTAGAGCTTGATCCAATAACGGCGTTGCGGCTCCTGAAGCCCGAACGGTTCGGCGATCTCGGCTACCGGGCAGACACGTTCCAGCACCCCGCCGCAGGCCTCGATGGTTCGCGCCGAAGCGATATTCGAGTCGGCACAGGTAAGCAGCACCTCTTCGAGGCCACGTTGGCGAGAAATCTCGAGCATTTCGGCGAGCGCCCGCTTGGCCAGGCCGGCTCCGCGTGCACTGGGGCGCAGCCCGTAGCCGATATGCCCTCCGACCTGTTTGAGGGATTCGTTGATCAATGCGTGGCGCAGGCTGACCGCACCGAGGTATTCGCCCTCGCGTTCCAGCCAGAGAGTGCTCTGGTTGACGAAGCCTTGCGGCGGGAGGATTGAGTCGTCGCTGAGGTCCTTGAGCAGCCGTACCCAGCTGGCAAAATCCTCGGGCTTCTCCAAATCCCACCCGAACCTTTCGGCAAAGAATACCGAGGCTCCCTGCTGGTCCTCGCCGTTCCATTCCCGGTTGCTCGCGAGCCATGATTCGTGAAGATGCGTGCTCGGTTCGAGCAGCTGTAGCAAAGTCATAGGGCCGATCCTAGTGGTTTCTGGCCGTCCCCCGCCATTGCCGGCAGATGCCGTCCTGTGTTCCCGATTACTTAAGTTGCACTGCCTGCACCTTGAGTGCAAAACTGCATCTTGTGAATAAAAGTGCAACGAACGATTCCGAACCGGCTGCAGCACCTGCCGGGCTCAGCGCACGCATGCAAAAAACGCGCCTTTCGATCACCCAGCACGCACGTGAGCTCACCGCCGAATACGGCTTTGCCGGTTTCACCGTGGATCAGCTCTGCGCGGCGGTGGGCATTTCGCGCCGCACTTTTTTCAACTACTTCGCCACAAAGATCGACGCGGTCTTCGGGCACGTTGATGACGGGGTGCCGCACGGCGCAATGGATCGGTTTATGGCCGCCCGGCCGGCAGGAATCACCGGGATCTCCCCCACCCTGCAGGCGGATCTCGTCGCACTGATCATCGAACAGCTGAACCGCGACGAGCAGGCTATCCGCAGCACCCAGGGATTCTTCGCAGCCGTGCATCGCGAACCCGAATTGCTAGAACGCATGATGCAGGTGGGCCCCGAGCGGCAAGCCGAATTCATGAAGCTCATCGCCCAGCGCGAAGGTGTCGAGGCGGACCATCCGGGTCTCGCGCTGCTTGTTCATTCATTGCAGTTCGCCACGTTCAAAGCCATCGACCGTTTCCTCGAATCCGAGCGCGAACGAAGCCTGGCCGAAGAATTCCTCATAGTCATCGAGCTGGCTCGGGAATTGTATTGCCAGCCCTTAACGCGTTCCTAGACGGACGCCAGAACCACCAGCCACCCATAAATCTCGCAAGGACCCACGCATGTCAACGACCACCGAGTCCCGGAAAACCCCGGAACCGGCGCCGCTGCTCCTGACGCAACGGCGTATCTGGATCATCTTCTCCGCGCTGATCGCCGGAATGATGCTCTCCTCCCTCGACCAGACCATTGTTTCCACCGCCATGCCAACCATCGTGGGGCAGCTCGGCGGCGTCGAGCACCAGGCCTGGATCACCACCGCCTACCTGCTGGCCACCACCATCGTGATGCCGATCTACGGCAAATTCGGTGACGTGCTCGGCCGGCGCAACCTGTTTTTGATCGCCATCGCGCTGTTCACCCTGGCCTCGGTGGGTGCCGCGTTTGCCGGCACCTTCTGGATGTTCGTCTTCTTCCGCGCCATGCAGGGCCTGGGCGGCGGCGGGCTGATGATCCTCTCGCAGGCCATCATCGCGGATATCGTCCCGGCCTCCGAGCGCGGCAAGTACATGGGCCCGCTGGGCGCCATCTTCGGCATCTCGGCCGTCGCCGGTCCCCTGCTTGGTGGATTCTTCGTAGATCATCTGACCTGGCAGTGGGCCTTCTACATCAACATCCCGATCGGGATCGCCGCGTTCCTGATCGCCTGGTTCGCGCTGACCATCCCGAACAAGAAATCCACCAAGAAGATCGACGTCTTGGGCGTGCTGCTGCTCTCGGCCGCCACCACCTGCCTGATCTTCTTCACCGACTTCGGCGGCTCGAAGAACCATGGCTGGGCAGCCCTGGAAACCTGGGGTTGGGGCCTTGGCATGCTGGCAGCCGCCGTGCTGTTCGTGGTCGTCGAAGCCCGTGCGGAAGACCCGATCATTCCGCTCTCGCTGTTCAAGAACCGGATCTTCATCAACGCCACCGCCATCGGATTCACCCTGGGCCTGGGCATGTTCGCGGCGATTGCCTTCGTTCCGACCTTCCTGCAGATGTCCTCTGGCACCTCCGCCGCGGTCTCGGGGCTGCTCATGGTCCCGATGATGATCGGCATGATGGGTACCAGCATCTTCTCGGGTATCGCGATCACGAAGTCCGGCAGGTACAAGGGCTACCCGATCGCCGGTGCGCTGGTCACCGCGCTGGCGATGCTCGCGTTCACCTCGCTGAGCGCCAGCACCCCGTTGTGGCTGATCTGCGTGTACCTGTTCGTCTTCGGCGCGGGCCTTGGCCTGATCATGCAGGTTGTTGTGCTTGTGGTGCAAAATGCGGTGGACCCGATCATGGTCGGCACCGCCACCTCGACGAACAACTACTTCCGCGAGGTCGGTGCCTCGTTGGGCGTGGCGATCTTCGGTGCCATGTTCACCAACCGGCTCTCCGAGAAGCTCACCGAGGTGTTCACCGCTGCCGGGGCAAGCGCCACGGACGCCGGCAATGCGACGGCGACTCTGGATCCGCAGACCCTGGCCAAGCTGCCGGAGCAAATGCGCGATGGGATCGTGACCGCCTACGCCGATTCGCTGGCCCCGGTGTTCTGGTACCTGATCCCGTTCATCCTCATCGCCTTCGTCTTGGCCTTGCTGCTCAAGCAGGTTCCGCTCTCGGACACCGCTGGCATGGTGGCACGTGGCGAGGCGATTGGTGGCGAGGAAGCCAAGCTACTTGAAGATGCAGAACGACAAGCAAGGTTGGTGAATCAGCCTCCGCAAGGTGAGTCGGAGCAGGATGCAGCTACCGGCCCGAAAAGCGACGAACGCCCTACGGTGTAGCTAGCCTCGTGCTAGGCGCCGCCCCGCGCCCGCGATTCCTTTCCCCAGCCTGCTGGGAGATGAGGAATCGCTCGTGCGGGGCGTTGTCGTTTTCCAAAGTCTTCTTGTTTACCAAGCGAAGGGCAGGCAAACGACTTATGCGCTTCCGGGGAATCGCAAACTACACCGTGCTCTAGGCGGCGAAATACCCTCCGGGGCGCGGATTCAGCGCCCAGTCGATGGCCCGCTCGTGCAGCGGCGGCAGCCTCGGGCGGTCATCGAGTTCGAAGTAGCCGACTTCCACGTTTTCATCATCATTTATTTCCGCAGTGCCGCCCAGATGCCTCGCCCGGAAGACCACATCAAGATACTGGGCGTGGTCCCCGTTCGGATAGGTCGCCGGCGCGGTGACACCGATGCCCAGCAGGTGGGTCAGCTCGCAGTCGATGCCGGTCTCTTCGTGGACCTCGCGCACCGCGGTGTGCGAGGCTTCTTCGCCGGGATCGATAATTCCTGCCGGCAGGGTCCACAGCCCGTTATCTGCCCGGCGAACCAGCAAGACCTTAGTTCCGTCCAGCACGACGACCTTCACCCCGCTGAGCCAGAGCATCTCATGGCCGATATGGGTACGCAGTTCGGTGATGAATTCCGGAGTTGCCATGGGCCTATCGTGTCATAAGCAGGGCCAGGGCCGCACCGAGGATCATGAACGGGCCGAAGGCCACCGCCGACTTGGCAGTGAGCTTCCGCGCGATAATTCCCGCCAGCACCACCAGGCTGGCGAGCACAAAGGCAAATACGCTGCCCACGAATAACGCGGGCAGCGAGAAGTAGCCGAGGTTCAAGCCGAGCACCGCAGCCAACTTCACGTCGCCCATGCCCATTGACCCGCGCGAGACCAGCGCGAGCACCAAGTAGGCCCCGCCCAGAATGACGGCGCCGAGCAGCGCCCAGAGCAAAGGCATGTAGGCTGCCCGCACCGCGCTGAGCCCCAGCAAGAGCAGCGCACTGGCCGCGGCCCAACGCAGCAGCCAGCGGTTCGGCAACCGGTGGCTTTTCACATCGGCCACCGCCAGCGACACCCCGAAGCCCAGAAAGCAGGCGCAGAACAGCATGAGCAGCAACGCCGCACCCACCGATTCCTGCCAAATACCGATCATGGTTAGAGCATAAGCGGGCAGGGACTTGGACTCTAGTGGTGCTTGTGGGGTTGTGAATAACTTGAGCGCTTCTACACTTGAATTATGACCCAGCCAGCAGCACCGCAGTTGTTCCCCGAACATCCGGCACCCGATTCCGCGGCGCGCCGGCGCTTCCGTGCACTGGCCCGCTCGGCTCCCTGGCTGAGCACCTCGCTGCGGCTGGAACTCGATGTCCCGCCGGCCTTCGCCCAGCACTCGCTATCGGGCACGCTGGGCATGATCCTGCGCGGCCGTGAGGCTATCGCCATCAGCGACGAATCCGATACCTTGCGCTACCAGCGCGAATTGTTCACCGCGGACCGGGGCCGCGACTACGTGGCCGCGACCGAGTCCTCCTGGAAGCTTCCGGCCTCGCTCACCTATCCGGTCTACACCAATGACCACCTGATCGCCCGGCGGCCGGACATCGACGGCTACCAGGACCTCTTGCCCTTGGATTTCTTGGCGAGCATGCTCGACCCCTTTGAGCTGGCCGGTACCGAGCCGGCATCATTGGACCTCGCCTTCGAACATCCCACATACATCCACGAGCTGGCTCCCACACGCAGCGAGCACGGTCGCGCGCAACTCTCCGCGGTGCTCACCGCAGGCCACAGCTACCAGCCCAGTAGCGACTCATTTACCTTGGTCCCAGCCGGAACTGCTGCGCTGCTTGTCTTGGATTTGGATACCGGAATCTGCGTCGAGCGCCGGCTGCTGGATGGGAGCGAACCGCCGCTGCGCATCGCGGTGTTGGCGAAGAACGAGTACTACATCGACTCGCTGTTCACCGTAGCCACACCCACCATGACTGATGTGCGCGCACACATCCCGTGGACGGTGCGCGCACAGCGCTAGACCAGCGGCCCCTCGAGCATCTCGGTGACCAGCGCCGCGATCGCCGAGCGCTCCGAACGCATCAGCGTCACGTGCCCGAAGAGCGCATGCCCCTTGAGCTGCTCGACCACCGCGGCGACACCGTCATGGCGTCCCACGTGAAGGTTGTCGCGCTGGGCCACGTCGTGGGTGAGCACCACCTTCGAGTTCTGTCCGATACGCGAGAGCACCGTAAGCAGCACGTTGCGCTCCAAGGACTGCGCCTCGTCCACGATCACAAAGGAGTCATGCAGCGAACGCCCGCGGATGTGGGTCAGCGGCAAGACTTCGAGCATTCCCCGCTCGAGAACCTCGTCGATCACGTTCTTGGACACGATGGAGCCCAGGGTATCGAAGACCGCCTGAGCCCACGGTCCCATCTTCTCTCCCTCGGAGCCCGGCAGATAGCCAAGTTCCTGGCCGCCCACCGCATAGAGCGGTCGAAACACGGTGATCTTGCGGTGTTCCCGGCGTTCGAGCACCGCTTCCATCCCCGCGCACAAGGCCAGCGCGGACTTGCCGGTGCCTGCGCTGCCGCCCATCGAAACGATTCCGACATTCGGATCCATCAACAAATCCAGGGCGATGCGTTGTTCGGCGCTGCGCCCATGCAGCCCGAAGGCCTGCTGGTCCCCGCGCACCAGCTTGACCGTGTCGGCCGAGACCTTGCGGGCCAGCGCGCTGCCGCGCGGCGAGGTAATCACGTAGCCGGTGTTCACCGGAGAATTTTTCGCCTCTGGAAGATCGGTGAGCCGCTCGGTGTCGTAGAGCCTTGCCATCTTCGATTCATCGAGCTCCAGTGATTCCACCCCGCTCCATTCCGAGGAAGCGATCAGCTCGTTGCGGTACACCTCGGCGTGGATGCCGATGGCCGAAGCCTTGATGCGCATCGGCAGGTCCTTGGTCACCAAGGCCACGTCCTGGCCTTGGTCGAGCAGGTGCTTGGCTACCGCCAGGATGCGGGTGTCGTTGTCTCCCGAGCGCATCCCCAAGGGAAGCACCTCGGAGGCGATGTTGTTCAGCTCGATGCGCAAGGTACCTCCGGCATCGGAAACCGGAACCGCATCCGCCAAGCCGCCATGGCTGGCGATCAGCTCGTCGAGCAGGCGCAACGCTTGGCGGGCAAAAAAGCCCAGGTCAGGGTCCTTGCGCTTGTGTTCCAGCTCGGTAATGACTGTCAACGGGATCACCACATGGTGTTCCTCGAAGTGGAACATCGCTTTCGGGTCCGACAGCAACACCGAGGTGTCGATGACGTAAGTTCGGACAACCGAGTCGGTAGTTCGGGTCATAGCAGCGCACCCATTCTCGAATCCGGCGTGGGGGAATCTCCCCACGCTTCAGTGGGAAGTTCCGCCACCGGATGCCAAGGGTGACCCACGAATTGCTCCGGGGAAACGCCGCATCTGGTCATCTAGTGAGGAACCTTTCGGTCAGCCGGGACTGTGTCATCCCGCCATATTCTCACCATAGACCGCAAAGGGCTCCAGTAGGTTAAGCGCAAGTATCATTTTTTTGAACGCTAGATACTTGGCATTTCACTGGGCTATTAAGCGCCGAACCGGCGCTGGCGGTCTGCGAAGTCGCGTAGCGCGCGGAGGAAATCGACGCGCCTGAAGTCCGGCCACAACGCTTCGCAGAAATAAAACTCGGAGTAGGCACTCTGCCAGGTCAAGAATCCGCTGAGCCGTTGTTCACCGCTGGTGCGTATCACCAGGTCGGGATCCGGCTGCCCCTTGGTGTACAGGTATGACTCCAGCTCATCGATGCATAGCGACTCGCTTACCGATTCCAGCGAACGTCCGTGCTCCGCTGCATCGTGCAGCAATGACTTGATCGCGTCGATAATTTCCCGCCGGCCGCCGTAGCCGATAGCGACATTCACGTGCACCCCGGTGCGGTGTGCCGTGATCGTTTCCAGGGCCGATAGCTTCGTGGCAAGTTCTTCGGGCAACAGATCCAGCGCACCGACTTGCTGCACCTTGACCTGGTTGGTCTCCCCCAGCCGATCCAGGGTGTTGCCGATGACCTTGAGCAGGTCGCGCAGTTCGCTGGGTTCGCGGTTCAGATTGTCGGTGGAGAGCATGTAGAGGGTGACGACCTTGATTCCCAGGTCCTCGCACCATTCAAGGAATTCAAGGATCTTGTCTGCTCCGGCCTGATGGCCGGCAAGGGTCGGGCTTCCGGCAAGCTTTGCCCACCGGCGATTACCGTCAACCATCACCCCAATGTGGTGCGGAAGCTTGTCACTGGGCAACGACTTCGCTAGGCGCCGTTCGTAGAAACGGTACACCAGAGAGGGAAATCGCACCTGGTTCCTCGCTTTCGCACACAATCAAAGAATTCTTCTAACTAAATCTATCGTGTTTCGCCGCGTGCCCGGTGCATCCAACCGGGCCGGCTCAAGGGTTATTGACCACGCAGCATCCGCAAGAATGCGTCTACTCCGGTCACCGGAAGGTTGCACAATTGGAGCCTGCAGGGCTGGATTTGCAGGCTCTGCACGTCCTTGGACGCTTCGCCGGCGCTCCTGGCTTCGATCCCCAGTCCCCTGCAAAGCGCCCGTAATCTCACGCGTTCCGCGTTGCTGCCTCCGGTGAAATTCACATAATGCACCGTCGCGTCGAGCACCGCTTGCACCTCTAGCGCGGTTGCCACCTGGGTGGGCGCTTCGCCGGCGAGCGCCGAAGCGTGCGCGCTGAGCTTGCCTGCCTGCTCAAGCCGGTCGGCGCCCAGCGCATCGAAGCTCCCGTCCGCCATGCTCTGCAGCGCCTGGCGCGCCATGGCCTTGGCGTAGAGCGCCCCGGCGGCGGGGATGGCATCATCGAGTACCGTGACCGGTGCGATATTTGCGCGCTGCTTGCTCAGCCGTGCATCTAGGCTGACGGTATCTCTTGGGATCCCGGTTTCGGGATCGAGGAAGCTCGCAGCACGCTCAAGCAGCACCCCGGCGCGCTCTTGCCATGTGGCACGCTTTGGGCTTTGGCCCAGCGCCAGAAACCCCAGGGCGAGGGCAGCATAGTCCTGCAAGGTCCCCTCGTTGCCGGCCGCCGGCTGACCGGCGAAGCTGACTCGGGCAAGGGTCCTAGTCTGCGCGTCCCAGTGAACCTCCCAGAGCGTGGTCGCCACCTGCTCGGCAAGTTCTCCGAGCCACGGGTCGGCGAGCAGTTCGCCCGCCTCCGCGAGGGCCTCGATCGCCAGCCCGTTCCATCCGGCAATGATTTTCTCATCTCGCCCCGGACGTTCGCGAGCGGCCCGCAGGATGCGCAGCTGCTCCTTGAAGGCCTCCCAGATCTCGACCTGGTCGTTTGCCGGCGCCTCGGTCAACGACAGGTGGAAGTAGCCGGGATCTTCGGCCACCGCCGCGAGCCGCACCAGACCCGCAGGCAGTTCCACTCCCGCCCGGCGCAGCGCCTCGGCGCATTCTTCCCGGGTGAAGGTGTAGGCCGCACCCTCGACACTTTTTCCGGCACGCATTGAATCCGCATCCAACGAGGCGGCCAACGCACGATGCGCTTCGCCTTCCGCTCCGGTCAGCAGCTCGGCGGACAAGAATTGCGCGGTATCCAGCGCCGCCTGCCGGGACAGCTGCGCAAGCTGCGCTGCACGTACCGACTCCGCGGTGTCCTGTGCCGCCAACTCTTCGGCAAAGACCGCGGTGCGCGCACACAGGGAGAGCAAACCCGCATTGTCGTAGAGCATTTTTTCAAAGTGCGGGACCGCCCAGTGCTCATCCACGCAGTAGCGGGCGAACCCGCCAGCCAGATGATCGCGCAGACCGCCAAGCAGCATCGCCTCGATGGTAGTCGCCAGCGCATTGAACCCTTCAGCGCTGCGCTCGGGGTTCAGCATCACCGTGCGCCACAGGGTTTTTAGCGCCCAGCTCGGTGGGAACTTGGGCGCCGGGGTGAATCCACCTTCGGGTTTGGTCGCGGTAATCCAATGCGTGCTCGCGACCGCAAGCGCCTCGGCTACCGGAGAGGTGCTCGGCAGGGTCAATAATGCCCCTTGCCGGGAGCCAAGTTCGGCCAGATGGTTGGCGAGCATATCGGCCTGTTCTTCCAGCCCTTCGCGGCGTTCCTCCCAGGCCTGATGCACCGCGTCGAGCAGCTGGGTGAAGGATGGAATCTTCCCCCGGGGTTCGCGGGGGTAGTAGGTGCCGGCGTGGAATGCCCTCCCGTCGGGCAGGGTGAAGATCGTCATGGGCCAGCCGCCGGAACCCGTCAAGGCTTGAGTGGCCATCATATAGGTGTCATCCACCAACGGGTGTTCCTCGCGGTCCACCTTGATCGCGACAAATCGGTCATTCAATTTTCCAGCAATCCCAGGGTCATCAAAGGATTCGTGGCTCATCACGTGGCACCAGTGGCAGGCCGCATAGCCGATGGAGAGCATTACCGGAACATCCCGCAGCCGGGCCTGCTCAAAAGCCTCATCACCGTAGGGCCACCAGTCAACGAGCTGGTGCGAGTGCTGACGCAGGTAGGCAGAGGAGCTTGTGGCGATTCGTTGTCCCATAGCGCCATTCTGCCCCATGAGGATTAGAGCTCACCTGCAAACGTGGCCAAAGGCAAAATCGGTTTGCTAGGCCACACTGCGTTCCCGCATGTCCCGCCCGATCAGAAACGGAAAGCCTCGTGCCGGGCGCACCAAAAATTTGGCGCACACGGCACGAGGCCTTGATCCAACTGCCGTGAAGCTTAGCTGTCCTCGGAAGTTTTCGGATCTACCGGATCGGTAGATTCTTGGCGTGGCTGGTTCTCGCCCTTGAGCATCAGCTCATTCTGCTTAGCCTCGGCTTCCGAGGCGTAGCGCACGCGGCGTACACGGCGCACCATGTCGCGAATGAGGAAGATTACTGCCAGTGCCAGAAACGCGGTGAACACGAACCCGAGGAACCCCGGGCCATAACTGTTCTCGTCCAAGTTTTCGTTCTGCACTTTAGTGCTCGCAACCAGCATGGTCGCGTAGATCGCATTCACGGTGTGGGGACAACTCTTTTCTGGGACTGGTTGGTACTTAGCTCTATCTTAGTCCGGCAAACAGATCTGTTTCGGGCAACTCGGTGGCAACCTTCGAGGAGATCAGCGTGTAGTCCTCCCACGGCCATGACTCGGCATAGATGTGCTCGGGGACCGCGAAGAAGAAACCTTCCGGGTCAATCTGGGTTCGGTGCGCTAGCAACGCCTGATCGCGCAGTGTGAAGTAGTCTGCGCAGTGCACCTGGGTGGTGGTCGTATGTGGCGAAACCCACTTGAACATTTCGTTCTCTTCGTCGTTTTCCCACATGGCAACACGTTCGGTGTACGGAGATTCGTAGCCAGCTTCCAGCATTGCGTAGTGCAAGGTGCGGAAGCGGTCAGAGGAGAACGCACGGTCGAAGTAGAGCTTGTCCACTTCCCAGGGTTCGCCGAGCTCGGGGTACATCTCAGGGTTTCCGGCTTGTTCGAACGCGAAGGTGGCGACCTTGTGGCTTTGGATGTGGTCCGGGTGCGGGTATCCGCCATTCTCGTCGTAGGTGGTAATCACGTGCGGACGGAATTCGCGGATCAGCTTGATGACACCAGCTGCCGCGATTTCCACCGGCTGCAGTGCGAACGCGCCGAAAGGCAGTTCCGGCAACGGCTCGCCCTCGGGCAGGCCCGAGTCGACGTATCCTAGCCAGCGGTGTTTGACCCCGAGTACCGCGGCGGCTTCAGCCATCTCCGTGCGGCGCACGCCGGGCAGGTCACGATGCGCGTGGGCCAGTTCCCCGACCGCAGCGTTGAGAATGTCACCGCGTTCACCGCCGGTGCAGCTGACGACCATGACCTCGGCGCCGGCTTCAACATAGGCGGCCATGGTGGCAGCCCCCTTTGAAGACTCGTCGTCCGGGTGGGCATGAATTGCCATGAGACGCAGCCCCTGGGACGGCGCTAACTTCTTCACGTCGTGAATCTCCACGTAAAATCTTCCTTCTGCACTGTGAACAGGCCGGTATGCCGTCATGGCATACCATCAATGACAACTCTCACGTAGACCCGAGTTATTCCCTGAACCGCCTGCCGGTAGACTAAGAGATACCTCATAGATAGCGGCAGAGAGTGGTACAGGGTAAGCGATGTCTGATCCAAGCTTAACGGCTCGATACAACAACCCCAAGAAACGCCCGCTGTCCAAGCGCACCCGCTTCCTGCTCATCGGTGGCGCGCTGACCGTCGGCGTCGCCGGTGCGGCGTATATCGGATTCGCAAACTTCAGTGCCATAACCGCGCAGGACATCGAGTTTTCGGTTGCCTCGCCAGCTCAGGCGACCGCGGTGATCGAGGTCGAATACAATTCCAAGCACCGTGTGCAGTGCGATGTGAGAGCGCTGAACGAGTCCAAGGCTACCGTTGGCTTTACCAGCATCGCACTTGAATCCGCCGATCCGGGTCAGCTGACTACCCAGCGCATCACGGTGCCGCTGCGTACCGATAACCTGGCCGTCACCGCTGGGGTAGAGGCTTGCTACAAGGTCCCGAACGATTTCTCCGAGTAACAATTAGCTCGTTCTTCTTCCCTCAGAGCTGAATCTATTGGGATTATTTCCCAAACACGACTATTATCGTTGGAAAGTACGTTTAACCCCGCATCGGTTTGTGCGCCTAGTTGAAAAGCAACTGGGACAGGAGCCTAGCGGGGTCTTTGCTTGCATCCGCCGAAATTCGACAGATCGCCAATTCGTACCGAATCTGACTTCTTCAACGCCACCGCATGGTGGCGTTCGGCTTTGCCGTCCACCTCGGACGGTTAACAGAAGAAGTCCCTGACAGACCAAAGGAAGTACAACGTGAGCACCAACAGCAACGAACCTGTCGTGTGGCTGACTCAGGAGGCCTTCGACCGCCTTCAGAACGAACTGACCTTCCTCTCCGGCCCAGGCCGCACCGAAATCGTTGCCCGCATCGAGCAGGCACGTTCGGAGGGTGACCTCAAGGAGAACGGCGGCTACCACGCTGCTCGTGAGGAGCAAGGCAAGGCCGAGGCCCGCATCCTTTATCTCAAGGACCTTCTGCGCCGCGCCCACGTAGGCGAAGCGCCCGCAGATGACGGAGTGGTCGAACCAGGCATGCTGGTGGGTGCCACCATCGCTGGTGATGAGACCACTTTCCTGTTCGGTTCCCGTGAGGTTGCCGGCGACAGCGACCTTGAGGTGTACTCGGAGCAGTCCCCAATCGGCAAGGCAGTGCATGGCAAGAAGGTTGGCGACAAGCTGACCTACACCGCGCCCAACGGCCGCGATATCGCCGTGGAGATCATCTCCGCCACGCCATACGAGGGCTAGTCCCCCACGCATCAAAAGCAGCTGGCCTGACACTTGAAAAAGTGTCAGGCCAGCTGCTTTTCATCTGTAATTTCGAAATTAGGCTACCGAGCCGCCAGCGCTGTTCGTGATGTGCGGGTCGAAGCCCTCGGCACGCAGATTATCCAGCACATGCTCGGAATGCTTATGGCCCTTGGTTTCCAAATCGATGGTGATCGCTACATCGCCCATGGACAGCGAGCCGCCGATGCGCGTGTGGTCCAGACGAGTCACATTTGCATCCGATTCGGCGATGACCCGCGAGATGGTCGCCAACGCACCTGGACGGTCCGGCAGCATGATGCGCACGGTCAGGAAACGACCGGCTGCGTTTAGACCACGCTGGATCACCTTGAGCATCAGCAGCGGATCGATATTTCCGCCCGAGAGGATCACCACGGTAGTCGCCGGGTCAATTCCATGGGCTTTCAAACGGTCCTCCAGCAGGGCCGCGACGCCTACGGCACCAGCCGGCTCCACAACCAGCTTGTTGCGCTCCAGCAGCACTACCAGCGCCTGCGCCAGCGCATCTTCGGAGACCGTCACCACGTCATCAACGAGTTCCTTGATGATGGCAAACGGCAACTGGCCCGGCTTGCCCACCGCGATGCCATCAGCGATGGTGTGCACCGTGTCCAAGGGCACCAGTGCATCCGCGGCCAGCGACGGAGGGTACGCGGCGGCATTTTCTGCCTGCACGCCGATCACCTTGATGTCGCGGCCCAGCTGACGAGCTTTCTCCTTCAATGCAATGGCCACGCCTGCCAGCAGGCCGCCGCCGCCCACGCCCATCAGCACGGTCTCCACTTCCGGAAGCTGCTCCAGGATTTCCAGGCCAATAGTTCCTTGGCCGGCAATGATGTCGGGGTGGTCGAAGGGGTGCACAAACACCGCACCGGTTTCATCGGCAAAACGCTGCGCCTCGGCCAGCGCCTGATCGACGGTGTCTCCATGCAGCACCACTTGCGCGCCGTGGTCTTGGGTGGCCGCAAGCTTCGGCAGCGCCACCCCGCGCGGCATGTAGATGCGTGCTTTAATTCCTAGATGCGCCGCCGCTTGGGCCACACCCTGCGCATGGTTGCCTGCCGAAGCGGCCACCACTCCGCGGGCCTTCTCTTCGGCGCTGAGCTTTGACATGCGCACATAGGCGCCACGGACCTTGAAGGAACCCGCGCGTTGCAGGTTCTCGCACTTCAAGAACACCTCGGCGCCTGCATGCAAGGAAAGTACCCGAGAGTGTTCGATCGGGGTGCGGGCGATCACCGGTTCGAGCACCTGTGCTGCGTGTTCGATATCCGCCAAGGTGACAGGTAGTTCTGGCTTGCTGCTCATCTATTCCTCATTTGCGAAGTTCTCGGTGCGCCGGCTCACCGGCGGTTGTTCGGGGGAAGTTTCGGTGGGCTGCTCTGGAGGGGCGTGAGGATCCTCGCCAACCCCATATTGTTCGCGGACGAACGGGTCATCGTCCCATCCGCGCCGAGCTAGGTATTTCACCACCGAATTCAATACGGCCATGATCGGTACGGCGAACAGCGCTCCGGGGATGCCAGCCACCATGGCTCCGCCGGCGACTGCGAGCACCACTGCCAGCGGATGCAGGCTCACCGCCTTGCCCATGATCAGCGGTTGCAGGATGTTCGATTCGGCCTGCTGAACCAGCAACACCACGCCAAGCATGATCAGCGCGTTGATCCAACCGTTGGCGACCAGCGCCAGGAGCACCGCCAATGCGCCGGTAACCAGCGCGCCGATGATCGGGATGAAGGAGCCAACGAAGACGATCACGCCCAGTGGCATCGCTAGCGGAACGCCCAGGAAGAACGCGCCAAAGCCAATGCCCACCGCGTCAATGAAAGCCACCAGCAGCTGCACGCGCACGTAGCGCACCAGAGAGAACCAGCCGCGGCTCATCGCGCCGTCCATGGCGGGACGGGCGCGAAGAGGCAGCAGGTTGATCAGGAACAGGCCGATCTTCCGTCCATCGAGGAGCAGGAAGATCAGCGTGAACAGGGCCAGCAGGACTCCGGTGACGATCTGGCCGAGCGCCGAACCCCAGCTGATCGCTTCGCTCAAGATATTCGTGGCGTTCGAGCGTAGCTGGCCTAACGCGTCATCGATGACGTTTTGCAGGTCGTCATTGGTTAGCTGCAGGGGGCCATTAAAAAGCCAATCCTGGACCTGTTCCAGCCCTGCGATCGACTGGTTCCACAGTGCTGCGAACCCGGCGGAAAGGCGCTGGCCAGCCATCGATAATCCGCTCACCACCAACGCGAGGAAGCCAAGCACGGTGAATCCCACGGCCAATCCGCGCGGCACCGCCAACTTACGATTCAGCACGTTGACGATAGGGGAAAGCAGACCGCTGATCAGTGCGGCGATCATCACCGGGATCAGCAGCAAAGACAGCTGCGACAGGAGCCAGACAATCGCGCCTACGGCGGCGGCCACCACGAGGAAACGCCAGGACCACCAGGCCGCTAGCCGCACCCCATAGGGCATGTCATCCGCATCATGGAAATCCACGTTCGCTGAGCGTGGAGTCGGTCCCGGGCTGGTTTTAGCTGGTAGCACCACTCGGAACCGGCGCAGTCGCGACAGCCGGTTACTCTTCATTTCTCTAAGTTACCGTGAGTTCCGCGCCGCACCGGGATCCATGTCGGTATTGTGACACAAAAAACAGAACCAGTGCCCGTATTGGGCACTGGTTCTCAAAATCTATTCCAATATGGTTATTACTCTTCGCGCAGAATAGCCAGAATGCGCAGAATCTCGGTGTAGAGCCAGACCAGGGTCATGGTCAGGCCGAAGGCACCGCGCCAAGCCATGATGGCCGGGGCGCCCTGGCGGGAAAGCTCCTCGATCATGGTGAAGTCGGAAACAAGCGCGTAGGTCGCAAGCAGGACCGCAACGACACCGATGATGACGCCGAGCATACCGCTGCGCATGCCGAACATGCCGTCAACCGTACCGGTCATCATCATGACCATATTGACCAGCGAGAAGACCACCATGCCGATCATCGCGATCATGAACATCTTGTTCAGCTTCGGGCTCATCCGGTACTTGCCCGAGCGGTACAGCGCCAAGGTCACGCCGGCGACGCAGAAGGTCGCGACGACCGCCTGGATTGCGACACCCGGGTATAGCCCGTTCAGGAACTGCGACAAGCCGCCGAGGAACAAGCCCTGGGCTACTGCGTACAAAAGAATGAGTGCCGGCGATGGCTTCTTCTTGAACACGTTGACCAGGCCCAGCACGAAACCGACCAGCGCGCCTGGCAACATCAGGATTGGCACAGCCCAGCCCGCTGCGGCGCCAAGCACAACAAGTCCCAAGGTAAGGATGGTCTTGTTGATGGTGTCACCGACCGTCATGCGACCGGTGTCGTGGCTAGTGGCCGATGGCTGCTGGTACATGCCCTGCAACTGGTCGGCGCTGAGGTTGCCGGATTCGTGGAATCCGACCGGACTGCCTGCATTGGAGCCAGTGCCCCAGTTTGCAGACTGGTTCTTGGAACCGAAGATCGGGTTACCGCTCAACCTGAATTCCCCCATAAGTCGTTTGTTCAAGCACAAGCCCATCGCCTGTGTCCTGCTACCGATCTTATTTGGGTTTGCTGTGAATCGGCTCAGCCATAGGGATGATATCGATATATTTAGCCTGAATTATGCCTAGAGCGTGTGCATCTTCCGCTTCGCTTCATGGTTAGGCCGCTAGCCACGTTAATTGCGAGCGACAGAACTTCAATCCCATCCCCTTTGACCCCGGCAGCATGGGGGAATTTTTGCATGCAGCGTCGCAATGCAGAGCCAGAGGGAATCGCCTCGTGGAGATGGCCTCCTGCAAGTGGCGGCCCCGCCGATAGCAATGGCCTTGTGTGGTTTCAGTACCGTCCGATGCGGAAAACTAGGCCGTCCTGGCTTGCTTCCGCGCGATTCATGAGCTCTTAATGTGATCCATTTTTCTGCATTAGCAATGGCGCGGCGAATTCCAACGTGTTTTTTCGAGGGCTGGGCTACGGGGAAATTGAATCCTGGCGTTCGCCAATACCCGGCATGCTCGACGTCGCCATAGCAACCCGGGGCCGGGACGTACAGTCGTTGGAACGCGTTGCTTGGGGCCTCATGAGCCAATCCAAGTGGCAGAATCCAACTCTGGAATTTGTTCCTGAGCTCCGCGGAACCAGGACGCTTCAGCGTCGTCTGTACTCGGTCGGTGGCCGAAGGACTGATGTAGATCCGCTTTGCCAGAATCGACAAGTCAACTGCAAAGCACCAGTATTCAAGCAAAGCAAAGGCCGCTACTTCCCCGTGTTTACAGGTAAGTAGCGGCCCTTTCACAGGTGCCCCCAGTGGGACTCGAACCCACAAGCCTTTCGGCAGCTGATTTTAAGTCAGCCGTGTATGCCAATTCCACCATGAGGGCAAGACTCTAAAATCTTACGCGATCAGATCGTAAAATCTGAAATTCCCGCATCGATCAGTGCCACAGGGGCCAGAAGTAGCTTCCGGCCCCTGTGGCGGTCATTCGTCGATCAAAACAGCTTACTTCGCTGAAGTAGCCTTCTTGGGATTAGCCGATTCTTCGAAGGCCACGCGAGGGGTCTCCAAGTTGTTCAGCTGCACCGCGTCGCGCGAGAAGAACCAAGCAACCATCCAGTCGCCCAGGACGCGGAACTTGCGCTCGAAGGTTGGCATGGCCATACCGTGGTATCCGCGGTGTGCCATCCAAGCTGGCCAGCCCTTGAGTTTCAGGCCAACTACCTTGGCGACGCCCTTGTTCTGGCCGAAGCCTGCAACTGCGCCGAGGTTCTTGTGCTTGTATTCCTTGATGGTGCCTACGCCGTAGCGCGATGCATACAGGTTCTTCGCCAGCAGCTTGGCCTGGCGCACTGCGTGCTGTGCGTTCGGCACGCAGGTGCCATCCGGCAGACCGCCGGTGACGTCCTTCACGGCCGAGATATCGCCGGCAGCCCAGGCGCCGTCCAACGGGTTGCCGTTCTCATCCTTGATCCGCAGATCGGTGCGGGTCTCGATGCGGCCGCGCTGTTCGATTGGGAAATCGGTGGAGCGCACCATCGGGTTCGCCATGACACCGGCGCACCAGATCAAGGTGTCTGTGCCGAATTCGCCGGCTGGGGACTTGTCTGCCATATTGATCAGCTGCAGGTTTCCGTCGGTGGCATCTGCCAGCGAGGTGTTCAGCAGGACCTCGATACCGCGGCTGCGTAAGTGGTCAACAACCCACAAGGCCTGCTCTTCGGTAACTTCCGGCATGATGCGGCCCATCGCCTCAACGAGAACAAAGCGGACTTCCTTCTCATCGACGCGGTCGTTGAGCTTGACCAGGTGACGAGCCATGTCTTCAAGTTCGGCAATGGTTTCGATGCCAGCGAAGCCGCCACCAACCACAACGAAGGTCAGCGCGCGCTTGCGTGCAACCGGATCGGTCATATTCGCTGCGGACTCTATGCGTTCGGCAACCTTGTTGCGCAGGGCTACCGCTTCTTCGATGGTCTTCAGTCCGATGCCTGCATCGCCCAGTCCCGGAATCGGGAAGGTGCGGGTGATGGCGCCAGCGGACATCACGATATCGGTGTATTCCAGTTCGAATTCTTCACCGCTGACCGGTGCGACAACAGCCTTCTTGCTAGCGTGGTCAATGCTCAGCACACGGCCGTTAACCAGCTCGGAGTGCTTCAGGTGCGCACGGTGGGAGACCACTGCGTGGCGTGGTTCGATATTGCCACCTGCAACTTCTGGCAGGAATGGCTGGTAAGTCATGTATGGGTTCGGGTCTACGACGGTGACGATGCCACCGTGGTCCTTGACCTTCTTCTGCAACTTCATCGCGACGTAAAGGCCAACATAGCCACCGCCAACGACAAGAATGCGCGGACGCTTCTGGGAGCTTTCGATGATCGACATACTCTTGATTCTACGCGGAATATCGGAGTTAGTGAAAACATTCACTAACTTTCTCTGTTGCCTTCGTCTCTACGCCCGCACAAGTTCCTGCCGCGGCGGAGCGCACCGGGAGAATTCCGCGCTTTCCAGCTGAAAACCTACCCTGGAAACGGTCATCGGACACCGGGCGCCTACCGCCACGGGTTAACCCGAACTGGCGGTGAGCCAAAGGAGTTCTATCTCCTTTGGCTCACCGCCAGCAACAAGTTTCGGCTACTTATCGTCTTCCGGGATTTCGTCGAATAGATCGCGCCCATCGCCCGACTTGCCGACCTGCAATTTACTCAGGGCCGCGAGCTCGGCTTCACGGATTTTCTTTTGCCGTCGGGCACGAATTCCTACCTGCGCTCCCCCGCCGAGGAGTACCAGCACCAGCAGGATTCCACCGCCGAGCACAATCACCGGCTGCAGTGCCGGGGCCGAGTCATCGAGAAGGATCGGTTCGGGAGCCGCTACGGGATCCAGCGTCGACTTCTCCATGGAGACCCCTGGATCCGGCGCCTCGGTCTTTTCATCTGAATTTCGGCGATGGATCCGAATCCACTCGGTAATGGTGTTCATTGGATTAGTCTCGGCCACCGGCACATTTGCGGTCAGCGCCGCGTGCGCATCGATAATGCCGTAACCGTACAGATTGTCCACACCGGCCGCGCCGGTGTCCTTGGCGGTCTGCAGGATTCGGTTGATCACCTGTGGCGCTTTCATCTCCGGATGCTCGGCGCGAATCAGCGCGGCCACGCCGGCGACCAGCGGCGCAGCGCCCGAGGTACCGGACCAGCGGGCGTATCCGCCGCCGGGCAGGCCTCCGACGAGCTGTTCGGCGGGAGCGGCGACACCGATGGAGATACCCTCGGTGGAGGAATCCTTCGAAGCCTTGCCCGACTCATCGACCCCGGCGACCGTCAGCACGCCGGGGATCGTTGCCGGGGCACCGACCTGGCTCATCCCGCCCGAACGGTTGCCCGCGGCGGCCACGATGACCACATCCTTGTCCTCCGCGTACTTGAACGCGTCATCCCAGCTTTCGGGCCACGCCGGCGAGGTGGAGCCAAGGGACATGTTGATCACCTTCGCGCCGGAATCAACTGCCCAGCGCACCGCCTTGGGGATCTGCTCCTCGACGGGAATGCCCGAAGGGTTTTCCCCGCCCATCCACAAGGACACCGAAAGCAGATCGGCTTCCGGAGCGACGCCGAGCACTCCGTCATTGCCCGCACGCAGGGGCGGCACCTTCTCGTATTCGGGTTCCTCGGGGACTTCTACCGGCTCTTCGTCGTCCGCTTTGTCTTCATTTTTTTCTTCGGCGTTCTTCTTCGCGCGTTCCCACGCGGCCTTCAGCCGTTCGTTCTCGGACTTGATCCGCTCAATTTCTTGCTTATTGTTGCCGCGCCCGCCCAGCAAGGTGGCCACCAGGGTTCCGTGCTCGCTCATCACACCGATCGGCCTATCGCCCTTAGGCCCGCCGGAACCAGACATGTCCGCCCCGCCGGCGATCGCGCCCTTCAGATCAGGGTGGCTGGTATCGATGCCGGTATCGATGATAGCGACCTTGACGCCTTTGCCCTTGGTGACCTTGTGCGCCTCGGTAATGCCCTGGGCCGCCAACCAGTATTCGCTGCTGCGGATATCGTCCGCATGGGCCGGAGCGGCGCCAAGCACCGTAGCCCCGGCCAGTAGCGCCGCCAACACGGCAGCCAACAAGGTACGCGCCGCGACGGGCTTGCCGGTAGTCAAGTGACCCACGATCATCTCCTCGCAAGGGGCTCCGGCATGCCGGGCCAGTAGGGCTAGAACTGCAGTTGGCTAGTTACGCGCGGCCGAGGCCGTGATTCCATCGAGAATATCGTGCTCCGAGGCGATCAACGTCATCGGACGGTTTTGGCTGGTTCGTTCGAGGTAACCCAGAATGCGTTCCACGATCAACGCGCCGGCCTGAATCACATCCACGCGTCCCGGATGTATGAAGCCCAACGCTTCGCGTTCCGCACGGCTATAGGAGAGCATTTCACCGGTGGCTCGGCGCATCTGCGGGAAAGAAAGCTGGGCGCCGTGGATGGCTGCCGAATCATAGGCGCTCAACTTCAGCGCCTGCGCGGTGAGGGTGGTAAAGGTACCGGCCACCACGATCACCGTATCCACCTGGGACACATCGACTCGGCCGTCCAGCGTGGCCAGCGTGTCATCGATGAACTCGATCGCCCCGTCGCGGTCGGCAAAGCGTTCGGTCACCCGCACGCAACCCATATCCAGCGAGGCCGCGGCCAGCGGTCCGGAATCGTCGCCGAGGACAAATTCGGTGGAACCGCCGCCAAGATCAATGACCAGCAGCTGGCCGTCCTTGGCGTGGCGCACCGAGGCCGCGCCGGTAAAGGACAGGCTCGCTTCTTCATCTCCGGTGATCACCTCGGGGCTCACGCCCAGGATGCCGGTGACGGTGGACAGGAAGACCTCGCGGTTCGAGGCATCACGCGCCGCGCTGGTCGCCGCAAAACGGATCTGCTGGACTGAATGCTCATCGCACAATGCCTTGTACTCGCGCACCGCGGCGAAGGTACGTTCCAAAGCTTCGGGAGCGAACCCGCCGGTGGCGTCCACGTCCTGGCCCAGCCGAACCACGCGCATGGTGCGCACGACGTCACGCAGCTGCACGCCGTCGGACTCAACGGTGGCATCCGCAATCAGCAGGCGGATGGAGTTCGTCCCGCAGTCGATTCCCGCTACGCGCATCAGGCTTGATCCGCTTCGGTGGCTTCGCGCTCGGCACGCTTGCGTGCGCGCTCGGCGCGTTTCACCGCCGGGTCAACCCGCTCTTGGGTCTTCACATGGCGCGATCGATCCAGGCTCGGAGCCTCGCCGGTGGTATCCCAGGCGCCTTCGCAGAAGCATTTGTCCTTGGTCCACCATTCCGCGATCCCCGCGATGGCCTCGTCACCCAGCGGGTTCACGCCCTCGCCGGCCGCCAGCGAATGCCCCACGAGCACATGCAGGCACTTCACCCGGCTCGGCATGCCGCCGGCCGAGACGCCGTCGATCTCCGGGACCGCCCCGGTGCCCGAACGCTCGCCGATCGCCTCGCGGTTCGCCAGATAGGACTCGTGCGCCGACACATAGTCGGCGGCCAGCTGCGAATCCTCGCCCAAGCGATCGTTCATGGCGCCCATCAGCCCGGCGGCTTCCAGCCGGGACACCGCGGCGGTGATGACCGGATGCGCCAGGTAGTAGGTGGTCGGGAAGGGGATGCCGCTGGAAAGCCGCGGGGCGGTGGTCGCCACCAGCGGATTGCCGCACACGCAGCGTGCACCGATCTCCACCACATCGCGTACCGGACGGTTCAGCTGGCGGCTGAGCGTATCCAGGTCCTGCTCGCTGGGAACACGTCCGGCGGCATCGAGGGCTTCGCGGATTGGCTTATCAGTCAAGTTATCGTCTTTTCGCGTCGTGTGGTTCGTCCCTGGTGCAGGGAGCCGGTAAGTTATCAGTCGGTCGCCGAGCGATGCACCGAATCGAGCAGCGCATCAACCCATGGAAGATCGGCGCGCACCTCATAGGTGCTGCCATTGCTTGTTTGGACTTCTTCCTCAGCTGGAAGTTCGCCCACCACCTTGTACAGCTTTTCGCCCGGCATCACCAAGTTTATCCGTTCGCGGGCCTGCTGCTTGATATACAGCGGGTCGTCCCAACGTGCGATCTCGGCCTTCAGATCGTCGCGCTGCTGCTCCTTCGCGCTGATCGAGGCACGCAGTTCGTTGATTTCGGTCATTTGGGTGCGGTAGAAGTTCACCGTGGGCACCAGCATCACGGCGAAGAACGCGAGCACTACCAGCAGTGCGGCCACGCGTCCGGAGAAGCGATGGGCCGCCACCGGTTCGCCGGCTGGCGGCTGGCTGTGGGCCTCGGCCTTCTCCCCCGGCTTGCGGCGGACTGCGGCGGAGAACTTCACCCGGTCATCGCGGCGGCGTTCGCTCTGCTTCTCCTTGGCACGTTCGCGCAGCGGCGCCTTCGGTTTCCCCGCGGCGGGCTTGGCTGGCCGCGGCGCCGCGGGCGCGCCAGAAGAACCGGTGCCAGCTGTTTTGCGTTCCGGGGATGGAGCCGTCCGCGCCCTGCGCGCCGCCGGAGCATTCCTTTTCGCGCTGGGTACCACGTGCAACGCGTCGGTGGCTGGCTCCGCCTGGTGGGCCCCACTGGTTTCACTGCGCGCGCCGGCTTCCGGTGCTTCGTCTATTTCGCTACGCTCACCGGAGTCAGCTTCCGGTTTCCCGGTGCTTGCTGGGGTGTTTCGTCGCGGCATGCGCGGTGGTCGCTGCGCCATACTCCCCCATTCAAACTCGTACTTCCAACGGTATCTCCATTAAATAACGATAAGCCCGTCGGTATCCAACTACCGACGAGCTTATTCGTTTTATCTGAAGATTAGCTGTTGAAACGCGGGAACGCACTGGTTCCTGCGTAAACTGCTGCCTCGCCCAGGTCCTCTTCGATGCGCAGCAGCTGGTTGTACTTTGCTACGCGCTCGCTTCGGGCCGGGGCACCGGTCTTGATCTGGCCGGCGTTGGTGGCCACGCAGATCTCGGCGATGGTGACATCTTCGGTCTCGCCCGAACGGTGCGAGGTGATGGTGGTGTAGCCGGCACGCTGGGCCATCGAGATGGCGTCCAGGGTCTCGGTGAGGGTGCCGATCTGGTTCACCTTGACCAGCAGCGAGTTCGCCGTATTGGTCTTGATGCCCTGAGCCAGGCGTTCCGGGTTGGTGACGAAGAGGTCATCGCCGACCAGCTGCACCTTGTCGCCGATGTTGTCGGTCAGGGTCTTCCACCCTTCCCAGTCGTTCTCATCCAGCGGATCCTCGATGGATACCAGCGGGAAGTCGGCAACCAGCGAGGCGTAGTAATCGCTCATCTGCTGTGCGCTGCGCGCTTCGCCTTCGAACTGGTAGGCGCCGTTCTCGTAGAACTCCGAGGAGGCCACGTCCAGCGCCAGGGCAATGTCCTTGCCCGGGGTGTAGCCGGCGCGCTTGATGGCTTCGGTGATCAGTTCCAGTGCGGCGCGGTTGCTTGGCAGGTTCGGCGCGAAGCCGCCCTCGTCGCCCAGCCCGGTGGACAGCTTCTTTTCCTGCAGTACCGACTTGAGGTTGTGGTAGACCTCGACGCCCCAGCGCAGGCCTTCGGAGAAGGTATCGGCGCCCAGCGGAGCGATCATGAATTCCTGGATGTCCACATCGGAGTCGGCGTGCGAGCCGCCGTTGAGGATGTTCATCAATGGCACCGGCAGCACGTGGGCGTTTGGGCCGCCCAGGTACTTGAACAGTGGCAGGTTGGCGCTGGCGGCCGCGGCGTTGGCCACGGCCAGGGAAACGCCCAAGATGGCGTTGGCGCCGAGCTTCGACTTGTTGGCGGTGCCGTCCAACTCGATCATCGCCTGGTCGATGGAGCGCTGGTCTGTGGCGTCCAGGCCCTCCAACTCATCGGCGATCTCTTCGATTACCGACCCAACGGCGCCCAAGACGCCCTTGCCGAGGTAGCGCTTCTTGTCTCCGTCGCGACGTTCCGCGGCTTCGAACTGGCCGGTGGAAGCACCGGATGGAACCGCGGCGCGGCCATGGGCACCATCGGTAAGTAGGACCTCGACCTCAACGGTCGGATTTCCGCGGGAATCAAGAATTTCGCGCGCGTGAATGGCGTCAATCAATGCCATGAGTAAGGACTCCTTGTATAAAGGGGTTGTCTAAGGGCTGGTCGATCCAGCGGTCCGATCGACCGTTGGCACCATTGCCTGTTCCCTAGCCTAGCGCTTCACCCCTTGTTAGGGCGACGTTGTTTCGCGCTTCGTTCCAGCATAATTTTTCGCCAGCGCGTCGCGCAGCACCGTTTCGGCATCCAAGCCAAGCTCCTCGGCCCGCGCCGAGAGGGCCAGCAGTTCGGAACTAAGGCTCTGCGCGTCATGCACCCGCCCCCGGATTTCGCGGGTGGGCTCCGGCAGTTTCGCGGCCCCCGCACGCCGGTGCCGGTCCAGCAGCTTTTGCGCCAGCGCCAGCGAGGGAAGACCGGCGGGAAGCCCGGCATTCTTACGCCGCGGCGCCCCGGCGCGTTCGGACTGCTTGGCCGCATCCCAAATCCGGATGATCTCAGCGATGTCCGTGGTGATCACCGGTTCGAGCCCACCCTGGGCATCGAAGACATGCCGGTTGCGGCGTTGCAGCTTGTCGGCCAACGCCTTGGCCACCTCCTGCAGGCCGAAGTGCTCCCGTTCCTCGGCGATCCGCGCATGGAGCAGGATCTGGAAGAGCAAGTCCCCGAGCTCCTCGCACAATAGCTGCGCATCCTGCGCGCCAATCGCGTCGAGCACCTCATAGGATTCCTCGATCAGGTAGGTGCGCAGGGACTCATGGGTCAACGCGCCGGTCCAGGCGCAGCGCTCCCGCAAGGTCCCGACGATCCAGATCAGCCGGTCTAATTCGCTCTCGCTTTGCATGCCTACAAGCTAATCACATGGATGCGGGCAGCCCGGGCAGACCATCGATGCTCAGCGAATTCTTCTGCGTGCGGTACTCTTCCATGCCCGCGGCGCCTTTTTTCTCGGCCTGCAGGCGCAGCAGCTCCCGTTCCCCGGCGAGCTCCATCACCGGTACTCCCCAACCGCAGGAGTCGCTGATCCGGGTGAGCTGAACCGAAATCACCGCGCGGGTGCTTGGATGCTCCGGGTGCAAGGCAACAACCTTCTCGAAGATTTCCTCGCCCGGCAGGTGAACCGCCCCGCGCCCGTGCAGGCGCACGATGCGTGGCCGGTCGTCGAAGGAATTGAACATCAGGCACACCCGGGCGTTTTCCCGGATATGCGCGATGGTTTCCACCCCGCTGCCGGTGTAGTCCACCCAGGCCACCTGGTTCGGGCCCAGCACCGAAAAGGAGTCATGCCCGCGCGGGGAGATGTTCACATGCCCTTGGTCCGATAGCGGCGCGGTGGCCACGAACCACATCGGCTGCCGTTGAATCCAGGTCTTCAGGTTCTCGTCTATGCCCTCAAAGATTTTGCCCACAAATTCGAGCATAGTGCATCGATTTCGGCTCCCGCCACCCTGCCTCGGGCAGGGTTAAACGTCGCAAGGGCCACCGGTTCGGTGGCCCTTGCGCGAATGATTGCGTCGAGAACTAGATCTCTTCGTAATCCTCGTCGTCGTCCTCATCGTCGTCTTCGTCGAGCAGGTCGGCGTAGTAGTCGTTGATGTATTCGACCAGCAGTTCACGCATTTCCAGCGGCACGAAGGCCGCCTCGGCGGCGTTCAGCGTCAGATCCAGCAGGTCTTCGAGATCGTAGTCGAAGGCCTCGACCAGCAATTCGAATTCATCGGACAGGCCCGTGCCGCTCATCAGCCGGTTGTCCGGGGAGATGGTGACGTTGAACCCGGTCTGCACCAGCAGGTCGATCGGGTGGGATTCGATTCCCTCGCCGAATCCGGCGGTGGCGCCGGTCTGCAGGTTCGAGGACGGGCAGATTTCCAGCGGAATGCCGCGTTCGCGCACCCAGTTGGCTACCGGGCCCAAGGAAACCAGTCCGGTGTCCTGGTCCAGGGTTTCCCCGTCGTCGTCCACGCCGCCGAACTCGATTTCGATATCTTCCGCGACGCGTACGCCGTGGCCCAAGCGGGTGGCGCGGCCGACCAGGATTGCATCCTTGATCGAGTCCAGCCCGGCGGCCTCGCCTGCGTGCACGGTGGCGGGGAAGAGATTCTCGGCCAGCAGGTCGAAGGCGTCCTTCATGCGCGAAGGCGGGAACCCATCCTCGGGGCCGGCGATGTCGAATCCGACCACGCCCCGTCCGCGGTGGCGCAAGGCCAGCTGGGCGATCTCCAGGCCGCGGTCTGCTTGGCGCATGGCGGAGAGCAGCTGGCCAACCTGAATCGGGTGGCCCTCGTTGTTCAGCGTCTCGCAGGCCTGATCCAGCCCTTCCTGCACGGCGTCGACGACGTCGTCCAGGCTCAGCCCCTCGCGCAGGTGCTGCTCGGGTGCGTAGCGCACCTCGCCGTAGATCACGCCGTCGGCCGCGAGGTCTTCGACGAATTCGCGAGCCACGCGGATCAGCGCATCGCGGGTCTGCATTACGGCCAGGGTGTGGTCAAAGGTTTCCAGGTAGCGTGGCAGCGAACCGGAGTCGGCCGATTCACGGAACCATTCACCCAAGGCTTCGGCGTCGGTGGCCGGCAGCTCGTGGCCGACCTCCGCTGCCAAGTCGATGATGGTTTGCGGGCGCAAGCCACCGTCAAGGTGGTCATGCAGCGAAACTTTGGGCAGATCCCGGAAGTCGAACTCGGGATCATAGGCAAGATGAATCATTTCTTCAGTCACAGGTCGAGCCTAGTCGCAATTCCTCCGCACAGATAGTTCTGCTGGGTAAAGATCTGCGAGCCGCTATGTGACCATCGTCAAGCCGGCGGGTTAACCCTGTTCGCGCTCGGGCGGGACCAGCTCCAGCGCCCCGGAGGTTTCGGCCGCTGCGCCGTTCTGCGTGCGCCGCTTGTACCGGGCAAACACCCGATTGACCAACAGGTCGATGAGGTAGCCCAGCAGCACCGCGAGCACCACCGAGACGATGATTCCCAGCAGTTTGTTATGCGCCAGCCAATTGCCCGCCAACGCTCCGATGCCCACCGAATAGGCGCCCCAGGTGACGCAGCCGATGATGTCGAAGAGGGTAAAGCGGCGGTGGCTGAAGCCCGTGGCGCCCGCCGTCAAATTCACCGCGACGCGGCCCACGGGGATATAGCGTGCGGTGAAAATCAGCAGCGCCCCTGAGGTCTGGAGCTTGCGCGCGGAAAAATTCAGCACGCGTTGCGCCCGCTTTCCGCGCATCCACGCGAAGCCGCGCGCCCCGAGCTTGCGGCCGATCAGGAAGGTGATCTGGTCCCCCACGATGGCCCCGGAAATGCCAAGCACTGCAATCAATACCAGGTTGGGCGACCCGGTGTTCACGCCCACGGCGGCCAGCGAGACCAGGAAGGACTCGGAGGGCACGATCGGAAAAAACGCATCGATCATGCAGAACAGAAACAACAGCGGCAGCACCCACCATGCGCTTGCTGCCTGCGTGATCGCCTCGTTGACCAGTTCCATTAATCTCTGCTTCTTCCCCCGGGCTTGCGCCTGACGCGCCGTGATTACATTCTCACTCGAGAACTCGCACCGATGCATCCGACCGTCGTCGCATAATGAATTTTATCCATCCACACCCACGGGTGGAGACATCTGTCCAACGATTGAACACCGCCTTCCGGTTCCCGGGAGTTTGCCGGGAGCTAGAGCCGCGCGCGGAGCAGCGGTTCACGACCACCGCGAAAAACGACAGCGGCACCCGACCACGGCGTGGGTCAGGTGCCGCTTCGCGCTGCAGGGATTCCGGCGCGCTCGCGGAAGTTCGGCTACTTCGCGGCAATCCGATCGAAGATCAGGCGGGTGTCCGCCCGGTCGGTATCCGAACCGATCAGGATCGACTTTTCCACCAGTTCGATGGCGCGCGGCAGCTTCTGCGGGGTATCGGTCAGCAGCGTCGCGATCGGCTGCCCGCGGCGCACCAAGGCGCCGGGCTTCACATGCAAGCGCACACCGGCACCTGCCTGCACCGAATCCTCCTTGCGGGCACGCCCCGCGCCCAGGAACCACGCCGCCAAGCCGATATCCATCGCGTCGAGCTTCAGCAGCGCGCCCTCGGCCGGCGCGTAGACGGTATGCGATTCGGTGGCCACCGGAAGCTTCGCGTCCGGGTCGCCGCCCTGGGCGATGATCATCTGCCGCCAGCGGTCCATCGCCTGGCCGTTGCCCAGCGCGGCGCGCACGTCAACGCCCTTGATCCCGGCACCGGCGAGCATCTCGGTGGCCAAGGCCACGGTCAGCTCGACCACGTCCTCCGGCCCGCCGCCGGCGAGCACCTCAACGGATTCCTCGACCTCGATCGCATTGCCGGCGGTCAACCCGAGCGGGGTGTCCATATTCGTCAGCAAGGCGACGGTATTCACCCCGGAATCGGTGCCCAGGTAGACCATGGTTTCGGCGAGCTCGCGGGCCATCGCCTCGTCCTTCATGAAGGCGCCGGAACCGACCTTCACATCCAGGATCAGCGTGCCGGTGCCTTCGGCGATCTTCTTGCTCATAATCGAGGAGGCGATCAGCGGCAGCGAGTCCACGGTGGCGGTCACATCCCGCAGCGCGTACAGCTTCTTATCCGCCGGGGCCAGCCCGGTGCCCGCGGCGCAGATCACCGCGCCGGCACCCGAAAGCTGGGCGAACATCTCCTCGTTGGTCAATGCCGCACGCCACCCCGGAATGGCTTCGAGCTTATCCAGGGTGCCTCCGGTGTGGCCCAGGCCGCGGCCGGAGAGCTGCGGGACGGCCACCCCGAAGCTGGCGACCAGCGGTGCCAGCGGCAGCGTGATCTTATCCCCCACCCCGCCGGTGGAGTGCTTGTCGGTGGTGGCCAGCCTCTTGCCGTTGGCATCGGTCAACCCGGAGAAGTCCATGCGTTCGCCCGAGTTGATCATCGCGTGGGTCCAGCGCGAAATTTCCGAACGGTTCATGCCGCGGAAGAAGATTGCCATATTCAGCGCGGACATCTGCTCTTCGGCGATGGCGCCGCGGGTGTACGCCTCGATGGTCCAGTCGATCATCTCGCCGCTGAGTTCCCCGCCATCGCGTTTGGTGCGGATGATATCGACGGCACTAAATTTTTCGGCAGCCATAATCTGGTTCCTTACTCGTCAATTTCTCGGAGGTGACTTCGCTACGCAAAAGCGCGCGGGTCACAAGGCAATATCGTTCGGGCCAAAGGCGTAGGGCAGCAGCTGTTCCATGGTGAGGATGCCGGTATCGGTTTTGATCAGCATGTCGGCACCCCGGTGCTCGAAGAGCAGTTGGCGGCAGCGCCCGCAGGGGGTGATCAGTTCGACCTTGCCCGCCTCCAGCTGGCCGAAACAGACAAAGTACGCCAGCTGGCCGCCGCCGGTGGCGAACATTTCGCCGACCATGGCGCACTCGGCGCACAGGGTCACCCCGTAGGCGGCGTTTTCGATATTGCACCCCGAGACGATTCGCCCATCGGTGGTTTGCGCCGCGGCGCCCACCCGGAACTTCGAGTAGGGTGCATAGGCCGTGGACAGCGCCGCCGCGGCCGCAGCTTCGAGCTGCGACCACGGCGCGGTGTTGTTTTCCATGGGGATTGTCATTCCTTCACATACGGTTCGCCGACGGCCGCCGGGCCACGCGAGCGGCCCACCAGTCCGGCGACGGCGAAGATCGTGACCAGATACGGCATCATCGCCATGAACTGGCTTGGCACCGGTGTGCCGATAATCGTCAAGATCACCTGCAGGTTATCCGCGAAGCCGAAGAGCAGCGCGGCGGCGAAGGCTCCGATCGGGTTCCAGCGTCCGAAGATCACCGCGGCCAGCGCGATGAAGCCGCGGCCGCCGGAAATCTCCTTGGTGAAGGAATCGATCGCCACCAGGGTGAAGAACGAGCCGCCGATGCCGGCGACGATGCCGCCGAGGGTGACGTTCCAGAAGCGGGTGGCGTTGACCTTGATGCCCAGGGTGTCCGCGGCCTTCGGGTGTTCGCCCACCGCACGCACGCGCAGCCCCCAACGGGTTTTGAACAGGCCGAACCAGACCAGGAAGACCGCCACGTACATCAGGTAGCCGATCAGCGACTGCTTGAACAGGATCGGGCCGATCACCGGGATGGCGCTCAACCCGGGGATCGCGATGATCGGCAGGTGGGCCGGCGAGTTGAACAGTTCCGGATCTTCCTGCATCACCGTGGTGAAGAGGAACCCGGTGATGCCCGAGACCAGCACGTTGAGCACCACGCCGACGATGATCTGGTTGACCAGGTACTTGATTGCGAAGACCGCGAGCACCAGGGAAACCAGCGCGCCGGCGATGCCCGCGGCGATCAGCCCGGCGAAGGCGTTTTTGGTCACCGAGGCGACGATCGCCGCGGTGAACGCGCCACCGAGCAGCTGGCCCTCGATGGCGATGTTGACCACGCCGGCACGTTCGCAGAGCACTCCGGAGAGCGAACCGAAGACCAGCGGCACCGCGAGCACCACCGCGCCGGCCAGCAGGCTGGCCAGCGAAATGCTGTTGATATTCGCCCCGGAGACCACCCAGATCAGGAAGCCCAGGACGAAGAGCACCGCGGCGATCACCACCGCCCAGGTCGGCAGGGCCTGCCCCTTGGCGCGCAGCCTCCAGGAATAGGCCGCCAGGGCCACCAGCAGCACCCCGAAGACGATATTCGTGGCCATGCCCGGGAAGACCAGGTCCGGAATCGTGAACGCGTCGGTGGCGGTGCTCAGCGAGAAGTGCGCCGCCTGGCTGCTGCCTAGGAAGCCGAAGCTGATCAGCGTGATCAGTGCGATGACGCTGAGCACGATTGGGGTTTTCTTGCTCGGCAACAGCGTGATCGACGGTTGCAGGCCTTGAGTCGTCATGGTGGTCACTTGGCACCTGCCTTGGTGGTTTCGGCGACGCGCGCGCGTCGCTTGGGGTTCATGCCGAAGATCGATTTCACCAGCGGCGGAGCGGCGATGAACAGCACGATCAGCGACTGCACCACGAGCACGATGTCGATTGGGGTGCCGGTGGAGATCTGCATATTGACCGCACCGGCGCGGAAGGCGCCGAACAGCAGTCCGGCGAAGAAGGTCCCCCACGGGGTGGAGCGGCCCAGCAGCGCCACGGTGATCGCGTCGAAGCCGAGCGAGCCGGCCACACCGGCGGTGAGCACCTTCTCGGTGCCGGCCACCTGGGCGACGCCGGCGGCACCGGCCAGCGCGCCGGCGAAGGCCATCGCCAGCATGGTGGTCCGTGCGACGTTCACCCCGGCGGTCCGTGCGGCCTGCGGGTTATGCCCTACCGCGCGGAATTCGAAGCCGAGGGTGGAGCGCTTGAGCATCCAGGCCACCAGCACCGTCAGCCCGATCGCCATGACGAACCCCAGGTGCAACCGGGAACCGGGCATCGCCGGGAAGGTCGCGTTGGCGTCGAGGATCGGGGAGATCGGGTTCGTCTCGCCGGGACGGCGGAAGGCGGTGGTGTTCATCAAGAAGTCCAGCAGGTACAGCGCCACGTAGTTGAACATGATCGTCAAGATCACCTCGTGCGCGCCGGTGCGGGCCTTGAGCAGGCCCACCAACCCGCCCCACAGCGCGCCGCCGAGCAGCCCGAAGATGATCACCAGCAGCAGGTGCAGCACCAGCGGCAGGTGCCAGGCGAACCCGACATAGCCGGCCATCGTGGCCCCGATGATGATCTGCCCCTGGGCACCGATGTTGAACATGCCCGCGCGGAAGGCCAGGGCAACGCCCAGGCCAGCGCAGATCAGCGGGGTGGAGACCGTCAGGGTCTCCAGGAACGGGGAGAAGCCCCGTGCGGAGTTGTAGATGGAGCCGTTGAACAGCGCCACGTAGCTTTCGGTTCCCGCGCGCCACAGCTGGGAGAAGAAATCGCTGGGTCGGGCGAAGATGTAGCTGGAGGTCTCGATGACCTTCTTGTCGGTGACCGCTACCAGCAGGCCGCCGATGACCAGGGCGACGATCACGCCGAGCAGCGAGACGATGCCCGGGCCCTGGGTGATCTTGCGGAAGAGCTCGTTGTTCGCCCGCCCGCCATCGGGCTGCGCTGCCGGCTTCTCGGCGGTCGGCATCTCGCCGATGGGGTTCTCGCTCACTGCGCTTCTCCTTCCGCTGCGTTGCTTTCGCCCGGCGCTGCTTGGCCGGGCTGCTTGGTTTCCACCGGCACCGGGGTCGCCTCGACGGGTTCGGCATCCGCCTTCACGTGCCCGGCCTGGCTGGTCGCATCCTCCTGGGAGACTCCGGCCATCATCAGGCCGAGCACCTCGCGGGAGGTGTCCCCCGGCACGATGCCGTTGATCTTGCCCTTGTAGAGCACCGCGATCCGGTCCGCCAGCTCCATCACCTCGTCCAGCTCGGTGGATACGATCAGCACCGGGGTGCCCTTGTCGCGTTCGGCGACGATGCGCCGGTGCAGGAACTCGATGGAGCCCACATCCACGCCGCGGGTGGGCTGCGAGGCGATGAACAGCTTCAAATCGCGGCTCAGCTCGCGGGCCATCACCACCTTCTGCTGGTTGCCGCCCGAAAGGCTGGACGCCGGGTTCAGCGGGTTGTCGGTGCGCACGTCGAAGTCGGCGATCTGCTTGGTCGCGTTCTTCTTCATCGCCTCCAGATTCATCGAAATCCCCTTGCCGAAGGGCTTTCGGTCGTACAGGTCCAGGATCAGGTTCTCTTCGATGGAGAACTGGGTGACCAGCCCGTGCACCGAGCGGTCCTCGGGGACAAATCCCACGCCAGAGCGCAGCACCGCCTTGACCGATTGGCCGACCAGTTCCTGCCCGTCGAGCTTGATCGATCCGGCATTCACCGGCTGGGTGCCGAGGATCGCCTCGGTCAGTTCGGTTTGCCCGTTGCCTTGCACCCCGGCCACGGCGAGGATCTCGCCCTTATGGATGTCGAAGGAGACCCGGTCCAAGGTGGTGGTGCCGGCCGGGTTGATGACGCTCAGCTCGCGCACCGCGAGACTGGCCTCCCCCGGGGTGCCCGCTTCCTTGTCCAGATTCAGCTGCACGGCGCGTCCGACCATCAGGTTGGCCAGCTCGGTGGTGGAGGTTTCGGGGGCGACCGAATCGACGACCAGGCCGCGGCGGACCACGGTGATCACATCGGAGACCGCGCGCACCTCGCGCAGCTTATGCGAGATGAACACGATCGAGGTGCCGTTGGCCTTGAGCTGGCGCATGATATCCAGCAGCTCGTCGGTTTCCTGCGGGGTCAGCACCGCGGTTGGCTCATCGAGGATGAGCACCTTCGCCTCGCGGACCAGCGCCTTGATGATTTCCACGCGCTGCTGCACGCCGACGGGCAAATCCTCGACGACCGCGTCCGGGTCGACGTTGAACCCATAGCGATCGGAGATTTCGCGGACCTTCTTGCGCGTGACCTGCAGGTCCAGCACGCCGCCGGCCTTGGTGGCTTCGGCGCCCAGGGCGATGTTCTCGGCGACGGTGAACACCGGGATCAGCATGAAGTGCTGATGCACCATGCCGATGCCGGCGGCCATGGCATCGCCGGGGCCGGAGAATGCCACCGGCTTGTCGTCGAGCAGGATGTGCCCCTCGGTCGGTTGGTACAGACCGTAGAGCACGTTCATTAGCGTGGACTTTCCCGCGCCGTTCTCACCGAGCAAGCAGTGGATCTGGGCATCATCGACGACGAGGTCGATGTCTTTGTTGGCGTAGAAAGAACCGAAGGCTTTCGAGATTCCTCGTAGTTCGAGTTTCACGATTCCACCATCTTTGTTATTCGGTTGCTGGCAGGTGGGCAGGCATAGAGCGCGTCACCTGCACACCGCTCAGGCGGTGAGCGGTGACGCGCTCGGATGACTTATTCTGTGGTGCGCCAAACCCTACTTAGGGCTGGCAGCCGATTCAACCTTCAGCTCACCGGAGATAATCGAGGCCTTCAGGGCCTCGAGCTCTGCCTTGGTTTCGTCGGAAACCTTGGAGTCGAAGTCGTGGAATGGAGCCAGGGCAACGCCCTCGTTCTCCAGCGTTCCGACATATGGGGTCGAATCGAAGTTGTCTGCGGCATCGGCGACGATGACCTCTTCGACGGCCTTATCCATGGTCTTGACCACCGAGGTGAGCATGACGTCCTTGTAGTCCGGCGCGGTCACGTAGCCGTCGGAGTCAACCCAAACCAGCTTGACGTCCTTGCCGGCCTTGTTGGCGTCCTGCACCGCAGCGCCGGCGCCCTTGCCTACCGGACCTGCCACAGGCATGACCACGTCTGCACCGTTGTCGATGAAGTTCTTGGTCACCTGCTTGCCCTTGTCCTGCTTTTCGAAGTCGCCGGTGAACGTGCCGTCCTGCTTCTTCTTGTCCCAGCCCAGCAGCTTGACGTCCTCGCCCTTGTCTTCGTTGAACTTGTCAACGCCGTCGGCGAAGCCGTCCATGAAGATGGTGACGGTAGGAATCTTGACGCCGCCGAAGGTGGCAACGGTGCCGGTCTCCGAGGCGGCAGCTGCCGCATAGCCGGCCAGGTAGGCTGCCTGAGCCGTGTCATAGATGATCGGCTTGACGTTTTCGATCTGCTCCTCGTACTGGAAGTCGACGATCGCGAAGTGCTTCTCCGGGTTAGCGGCAGCGGCTTCGGCGGTTGCGTCGCCGAGCAGGAATCCGACGGTGACCGTCAGATTGCAGCCGGCGTTCATCATGCCGGTGAGGTTGGTGGCGAAGTCGGCGTTCGACTTCGACTCCGCCTCGCGCGGGGTGAAGCCAATATCGTCGGCGGCGGCCAGCAGGCCGCGGTGCGAGGATTCGTTGAAGGACTGGTCGTCGAATCCGCCCGAGTCGGAAACGATGCAGCCAATGTAGTCAGAGTTGCCGGCAGCTCCGCCGGTTTCCTCTGGAGCGGCGCCACAGGCGCTCAATGCCAAAGCAGAAATGCCGAGCATGGCCGCGGCCATACCGGTCTTGCGCGATACGAAGCGCATCTAAACCTCCATGAGTGAAGTGCGAGATTACCGGGAGGCGAGGAACCTGTAACCCCACGAAGATGGCCTTCGCGAGCGGCACAAAAGTACTAGCTTTCCCATCGTTTCCATAGCCTATCGGAGATACGACAGAGGTAAAGACGTGGAAGATTGCAAACCGGTAACTTCCCGAACACGTAACGGCAAGCGCTTAACGTCAAACTCCAAGTCAGATGACGATTTGTTAATGCTTCAAAGAAGTGTTAAAAACTTTTGGGTTTCCCCTAGTTGGCCAGCGCTTCGTCGATGGCCTGCACCGCCGCGGCGGTCATTAAACGCACGCCCGTGCCGATGCATCGTTCATCTGGGTTATAGTCCCCGCGGTGCAGGTCGTAGGTCTTGCCTCCCGGAGTGCGGGTGCCAAGTCGCAACATTGCCCCCGGCACCTTCTGCGTCATCCAGGCAAAATCTTCTCCGCCCATGGACTGCGGGGTCAATTCGATCGCGGCCGCACCAAATTCTCGGCGACCGGCATCTTCGATCAACGCGGTTTCGCTCGGAGCGTTGATTACCGGCGGCACCCCGCGGGTGTGCTGCATCTTGATCTCCACCCCATAGGGGGCTGCCACCTGGCGGACCGTGGCATCGAGCAGCTCACCGGCCGCATACCAGACCTCGCCATCGAGGCAACGCATGGTTCCGGCCAGGTATCCGGTAGCGGGTATCGCATTCGGGGCGCTGCCGGCATGAATCTGCCCCCACACCACCGAGACGGCCGAGCGCACATCGACCTTGCGCCCGAGCACCGCCGGGACCTGGGTGGCGATCTGGCTCATTGCGAAGACGATGTCTTCGGTCAAATGCGGACGCGAGGTATGCCCGCCGCGGCCGTTGACCTCGATCCGAATGGTATCGCTGGCCGAGGTGATCGCGCCGATGCGGGTACCGATCTTGCCCACGTCGATCCGCGGATCGCAGTGCAGGGCCAGCACGCGTGGCACCTCATCCAGGATCCCCTGCTCGATCACCGACAGCGCGCCGCCGGGCAGTTTCTCCTCGGCAGGCTGGAAGATCACCCGAATTTTCCCGTGCAACGCCCCGGCCTCGTCCATCCGCTGCAATGCCAGCGCGACGCCGAGCATCACGGTGGTATGGATGTCGTGGCCGCAGGCGTGGGCCACCCCGTCGGTCAGCGAGGCGAAATCCAGTCCGGTTTCTTCCATCACCGGCAGCGCGTCGATATCCGCGCGCAGCCCGAGCCGGATCGGCCCCATCCCCACGTCGACGAATGCACCGGTCTGCTCCATGGCCACCGGTTCGAGCCCGGCGGCACGCAATGCCGCGAGAATTCGCGCGGTGCTCTGGTGCTCCGCGAAGGACAGTTCTGGGTTGCGGTGCAGCTCGCGGCGGAAGTCGATCAGCGCAGGCAGCAGCGGCTCGGTCCACGGTTGGACGGAAGCTAACTTGCCATTTTCATTCACGGTGGTCACCCCTGTGAGAATACGCCGTCGAGGAATCGGCGACCAGCTGGGCCGTAACCTTGAGCCTAATTACGCAATACAATCCCAGCCCAGGCCCCGGTTCATCGCGAACCGGGGCCAGGGGCACGGGACATTCGCTACTTGCCGCGGATCAGTTCGGCGCAGCGCTCACCGATCATCATCACCGTGAGATTCGGATTCACCGTCACCAACTCCGGC
>NZ_PCPU01000006.1:0-296410 GCF_002975455.1 Arthrobacter sp. MYb224
AATTCAGGAAACCCACCGGAAGTCCGGCGTGATACCGATCCGGTGGGCTTGAGAGTCTCCATGAAAAATCTGGGCTAGGAATCTGGCCCGAACATTCCCGTCAGGAACGCGCTATTGTGCCGATGGCGCCGCATAAAGAATTGCGTCGAGTCGAGGCCAAGACTCCTCAGCCCGAGCCACTAACCCGTCTCTTCAATGCATAAATAAAAAATAATGTCCCGCCGAAGGCTTTGCCTTCGGCGGGACATTATCAAAAAGTACTACATTGCGGGGCTTTAGCCGCCGAGCCCACCGAGAAGGCCGAGAATGATCTCCAAAAGAGTATTGACCAGATCCATGATTCCTCCAGAAAGTGCGATGTGAATAAAAGTCCACGTTATCAACGGGTGCTGATGTAAATAAAACTAACAGTGGACGAGTTTCCTGCGGTGAATATTCTCAATTATTACGAGTTTTATTCTTTGAATATCTAACTAACCTCAGGTAAACATCATAAATCAAATAAATTTCACCGTGTCAATAATACTTAAGTAGGAGCCCAAAAGACTCAGCTTCTCCCTGATCGATTCATGGAAGTGACTCTTGCGAACGTTCTAGTTAAGCCAGTTGATCCATTGGGTTAACAATAACTTTCATGTTCTTGCTCAGCCGATGGAACCTGGAATTCCAGTGAAGTTAAGTACCCAAACCTGCTCCGGCTACAGTTTCGTCATGAACGGGTGGCCTTCGGTGAAATGATCATCGCTCGACTCCATAAACTCGTTCTGATGCTGTGCATCTCGCTCGTCATTGACCATCGCTACGAGAACCTCTTCGTACGTCAACAGCGCATCGTGCCGAGTTTTACGTACGTCATTCCCAGTTCTGTGCACAAAACTGGGAATGACCCCGCCCTCAGCTCAACCGCCATATTTCTCCGCTGGAGAACTACGCCCCGACGCCGGCCCGCAATCCCGCGAAAATTCCCACCTACGGAGATTCCGCTTTCACCAGCCTTTGATCCCCCGCCCAGGCCGGTTAAATGCTTCGATAACAGCGCATTCCCAGCTGCTGCGCCTGTTTATTCTCGACGTGGACGGCTAAGCCGTTGCGGCGACGCTCGTCTCTCTGGCCCAGAGATAGGCACCACTTAGGGGATGAGTTGATCCACGCGATAGCGGTCGAACAGCGCCACGAAAGCATCAAATGTTCGACGATACCCGGTAAAGCCAGCCACCCTGCTCTTCCCCATGTCTGCCACCACTTCTATGTTTCGCCCTAGGTCACCGTCGGTGTGCCACCACGAAGCCATGCGACCCAGCTTTTGTTCCGCCAACCCGTGCTTCAGCGCCAACTCGCTCCACTGCCTTTCCCGGCCGCTCATGGCCTGCTCGAGAGGCCGAGGCGCCTGTTGGTAGCCTTCCCATTCAACTCCAAAGTGCGCGGCGAGCTTCGGCCACATCCAGCGCCACCGAAAGACATCGCCATTGACGATATTAAAGGCCTCATTGGCGGCGCCAGGGGTCGTCGAAGCCCAGAGCATATGCTCTGCAAGCAGACCGGCGTCTGTCATGTCAGTCAGCCCGTTCCATTGCATTTCTGAGCCCGGGAAGACGAACGGTTCTCCCGTTTCCTTGCACAGCGTTGCTTGCGTGGCGAGCGTGAGCCCCATATTCATTGCGTTTCCCACAGCATGCCCAATGACGGTGTGCGCGCGGTGCACGGACCAGGTGAATCCCTGCTCGGCGGCCGCGGCGAACAACTCGTCTTCTTGCGCGTAGTAGAAGTTCCGAACGGGCAGCCGCGGTTCTTCTTCATGGAACGGAGTATCCGGCATCTCGCCGGCGGCGTAGGCTTCGAAAGGACCAAGATAGTGCTTTAGCCCCGTCATCAGAGCCACATGGGCAACCGGCTTGTCCCGCAGCGCGGCCAAGAGAACGTGCAACATGCCTGCGTTGACAGCGATGTTCTCTTCCTCAGAGTCCTGCCGCGACCAAGCGGTGAAGAAGACGTGCGTCGGATGTTCAGGAGCGAGAACGGCCGCCACTGATTCAGCCGAAGTCAGGTCCGCGGAAAGCCAGCGCACTCCGTCGCGATCAGCCCCCGGCCTGCGGGACAAGGCAATAACTGGCCATCCTGCGGTGGCGAGGGTCTCCACAAGTGCAGATCCTGCGATGCCCGTCGCTCCAACCACGAGCGCTGTGCGTTGTTCACTCTGTACCGATTTGTCATTGATTGCCATACTGGTGCCAAGCTACGATGCAGGCTAGATATTCCCGGCTGTCCGCCCGGTCGCCTGCTCGGAGCAATCCAAAAGATTATTCATCCGCGCGCGCCCACCCTGAGCGACTCGCTTCTGAAGCTACGCCACTCCCCACCTCGGCATCTCAGACTCGAAAAATTGGCCTCAAAAACAGCTGAATTTCACGGTTCCTAGCTCCATACACACCACGACTTCCGGGCCGACCCAGATTGTTCGCCCTAGACTTCCCCTCCTACGCAACCAACTACGTCCTGAACTACGCGTTCAGGAAGCGGACGGTTCGTGCGGAGAACAGGGGAGCCTCGCCGCGCCGTTACACAACAGTTCACCGGCCCATCGCGCATCGCGATCCAGGACCGAAGCAAGAATCTCTGCATGCTCCTGTTCAATATCGCGTTTCACGTCACGGGCATCTGGTCCTGCGCAACGCCCATGGAGCTGGATCCGGACCGAGGCGTTTGTGTCGGGTCCGTCTGCAGCGGCACACCACGGCCACTCGCCCAATTTGTTGTGAAAATCTTGGTGTGAAGGATTCAACTCAGGTGTGTAATCATTCGGGTCTTCTGCCGAACTACGCGGGGAGCCATGCGGACAGTGGCGAATATTACGAGGAGCCGGTGCGCGTGATCATGAATGCCGGATTGCTCAGCGCCGATCCGGCAAGCGCCCGAATAGGCGCCTACTTTAATGCAGGTAAGTGCGCGCCACCTGATATGCGGTGCGCCGGATGAGCTCCAAAGCCTGCGATGAAAGCTCATCGAGATCGGCCGGGCCCTGTGCTATCGAATAGGCTGCGAGAATTCCCGACTCGGCGAGCAGCTCCTCGGCAAGGTCTACGGATCCGGCGATCACGATAATGTCTGCATCTCTGCGCGCAGCCTGCAGCACCCCGCTGACCACCTTGCCCTGCAGGGATTGCGAATCCAGGCGCCCCTCACCGGTAAAGACCAGCTGCGCGTCGGCAAGAATCTGGTGCGCGTTCAAAGCCTGCGCTACCAGTTCCCACCCGGGCACGAGCTCAACCTCGCAGTAAGATCCAAGGCAGAGCGCCAAGCCGCCGGCGGCTCCCATGCCGGGCTGCTCGCGCAGCTTTCGACCGGACGCGGTTTCCAAGGTGTCAGCGAGCCGAGCCAGTCCCGCATTCAGTGCTTCCACTTCCTGGGGCGAGGCGCCCTTTTGCGGTCCGAAAACCGCGGCGGCCCCGTTTTCTCCCAGCAACGGATTGGTGACATCGCAGGCGATCTGCCATTTGACTCGAGAAGCTCGCGAATCCAGACCGGAGATATCGATGCTCGCCAGGTCGTTCAGCGCACCACCGCCCGCAGCCAATTCTTTGCCCTGAGCATCGAGGAACTTCGCACCCAGAGCTGCGAGCAATCCAGCTCCGCCATCGGTGGTGGCCGAGCCACCAAGACAAAGAATGATTCGCTGCACTCCAAGCTCCAAGGCTTGAATGACAAGTGGGCCCAGCCCAAAAGTGGTGGCTTGAAGTGGTTGCCGCGGTACGTCACTGACCTGGGGCAATCCCGCGGCTTCCGCTGCCTCGATCACGGCGGTCGTTCCATCTGCAGACAACCCGAAACGCGAGTTGACGGTCCTGCCCAGCGCATCGGTTGTTTCAACGACCTTCGCTTCGGTTCCCCAAGCGTCGATCAACGCATCGAGGGTTCCCTCGCCGCCATCGGCAAAGGGAACGGCGGTGATCGATACCGTACGGGCCACAGAGGTAGCAGCCGCATTCACCCCTGCGGCGATCGCGTCCGCGACTTCGCTGGCCCGGGCGCTGCCTTTGAAGGAGTCCGGAACGATTGCCACATTTAGTGGTTGGGCCGCGGCTGGCGTGCGCTGTGTCATGGACTCAACATTAGGTGCTCTTGAATCCCGGGAATATAGGCAGGCATACATACTTTTGAGCACCAGCGAGCTGATTTATATGCATTACGCACCCTTGACGCGTAGCCGACTATTTACCGCCCTGCTGTTCGCGGTAGTCCTCGATTGACGCGTTGAACTTATGCAGAAGTTCTGCGAATTTGTTGACTTCTTCGGCCGGCCAATCCGAGGTAATGCGGTCGATTGCGCTGACCGAATGCTCGCGAACCTCCGTGAGCCGCTGCTGCCCCAGTTCGGTCAAGGCAAACTTTCGCGCAACACTGCCCGCCGGATCGAGGATTCGTTCGAGATAGCCGTCCCGCACAGCGGTGGTGGTTTGACGTTGCAGGGTCGAGGCGTCGAGGAGAAAAACCGTGCTCATTTCACCGATCGACATCGGCCCCTGGACTTCGATGCGGCTCATCAGCAGATAGACGCTGCGATCCAAGCCATCACCGCTTCGGCGCTGCGCGATGGTGTAGCGGCTGAGCAGCGTTTGCTCATACTCGATATCTGCTGTGCGGCGTTTCATGTACCTAATTCTCCACTTCTACTCATTCGATCATACCCGAACATGTATTATGAACATTTTATGTATCTTACACATTCACTCTGAGAGGCTCTCGTGTCCAAACCCACCTCTGCCGGGATTCCCGGCTCAGGTCTAGCAGTCGCCGTTCTCGCCTCCGCGGGCATCGCTTCGTCGATCACCCAGACCATGGTCACGCCGCTGATCCCACAGCTGCCCGGCATTTTTGATACCTCAGCCTCAAACACCGCGTGGATCATCACCGCCACGCTACTTGCAGCCGCGGTGGCAGTACCAATTTCCGGGCGCTTGGGCGACCTCTTTGGCAAACGGCGCATGCTGCTCATCCTGGCGCTGCCACTGATCCTCGGTTCCATCGTGTGCGCCATGGCCCCCACGGTGGAGGTCATGATCGTCGGCCGCGCACTGCAAGGCCTAGGCTCGGGCATGGTGCCACTGGGCATCGCCATGCTGCGTGACCTTGTCCCGAAGGAACGCCTGTCTTCGGCCATTGCCACGGTCAGCGCCACGCTGGGCGTCGGTGGCGCCATCGGCATGCCGATTTCCGCCGCCGTCATTGATTTCGCCAACTGGCGCGCCCTGTTCTACGGCAGCGCGGTAGTCACGCTGCTGGTAGTTGTCGCCATCTGGAAACTCATTCCTGCCCTGCCGGCCGGCGCCGCCGGACAGCGCTTCGACTGGCTGGGCGCCATTGGGCTGGGCATTGGCCTGATCTCGCTCATGCTTGCCGTCTCCAAGGGCTCCTCTTGGGGCTGGGCGGCACCGCTGACGCTGGGCCTGTTCGGAATGGCCGCCCTCACGCTGTTGATCTGGGGCATTTGGGAAACACGGACCAAGGATCCGCTGGTTGACCTGCGCACCGCTGTTATTCCGCGCGTGCTGCTGACAAATATCGCCTCGATTTTCGTCGGCTTCGGAATGTACGCCAGCATGCTGGTCATGCCACAGATCCTGCAGCTGCCGTCGCAGACCGGCTATGGCTTGGGCCAGTCGATTCTCGCAGCCGGCCTCTGGATGGCTCCAGGCGGCCTGATGATGTTGGTGCTCTCCCCTGTCGGCGGGCGGCTTTCCGACGCACGAGGCCCGAAGTTCACGCTGGTACTTGGCGTTTCGGTCATCGCCGTCGGCTACTGCCTGACCCTGCTCGGCATGGGTAGCGCGTGGAGCCTGATGCTCACCAGCCTCGTCATCAACGGTGGTGTGGCTCTGGCCTACGGCGCCATGCCGGCGATCATCATGGGCGCAGTCCCCCGCAGCGAAACGGCTGCGGCCAATGGCTTTAACACGCTGATGCGTTCGCTGGGCACGACCACCGGCGCCGCGGTCATCGGCCTGGTGCTGGCCCAGATGACCACCGATTTCGGCGGAGCTTCACTACCGTCAGAATCCGGATTCCGCGTGGCGCTGATACTTGGAGCTGGCATTTCCGTGGTCGCGGCAATCTTGGCGGCCTGCATTCCCAGCGCCGCGAAGAAGACCGCGATCGAAGTCGACGCGTCGCAGGAACTCAGCCTGAACAAGTAGTCACCCCGGCTCTTCGGAATTGCCGAGTTTATGCTCAGCTTTGACATAGAAACCCCGGGTAATGTCGTAGACACCTCCTTGAAGGTGCGAGTGATGATCGTAAGGCTCCCGTTGGATATTGCCCAATGGGAGCCTTTCACTTTAAAGTTTCTCGTCTTCCTTGCAAGTCCACGTTGTCAGTCGTGATACCTTGTTTGAGACCACACGGGTGCCCTCGCAGGGGCTGAGATCGGGCTAACGCCGTCCGCGACCGTTGAACCTGTCCGGGTAATGCCGGCGAAGGAAGTGAGTTTCCCACAGTGGAACAATTTGAACAGCACTCTGCCCACACCCTTGCCTACCGTGAGTCTGAGGGAATTTCGGTTCCTGTCACGCAGATCCAGCTGGCAGATGCCCCCAACGGCGAGCCGAACGAACCGCTGCAGGTGTACCGCACCAGCGGCCCGGGGAGCGACCCGACCACGGGGCTGAAACCATTTCGAGAGTCGTGGATTCGTGAGCGTGGAGATGTCGAGACCTATGCCGGGCGTGAGCGCAACTTGCACGATGATGGCAGATCCGCGGTCCGCCGCGGCACGGCGAGCGCCGAATGGGCCGGGCGCTCGGCACCACCGTTGCGTTCGGCACCCGGGACTCGGGTCACCCAGATGCACTACGCACGGCAAGGGGTCATCACCCCGGAAATGCGCTATGTGGCCCTGCGCGAAGAATGCGATGTCGAGCTGGTGCGCAGCGAGCTAGCGGCCGGCCGGGCAATCCTTCCGGTGAACATCAACCATCCGGAATCCGAACCGATGATCATCGGCAAGGCCTTCTTGGTAAAAATCAACGCGAACATCGGCAACTCGGCGGTGACCAGCTCGATCGCCGAGGAAGTCTCCAAACTCCAGTGGGCTACCAAATGGGGTGCCGACACGGTGATGGACCTTTCCACCGGCGACGATATCCACACCACCCGTGAATGGATCATCCGCAACTCGCCGGTTCCCATCGGCACCGTCCCGATCTACCAAGCACTAGAAAAGGTCAACGGCGAAGCGAACGAACTGACCTGGGAGATCTTCCGCGACACGGTCATCGAACAGTGCGAGCAGGGCGTGGACTACATGACCATTCATGCAGGTGTGCTGCTGCGCTACATCCCGCTGACCGCCAACCGGGTCACCGGAATGGTCTCCCGCGGCGGGTCGATTATGGCCGGTTGGTGCCTTGCGCATCATCAGGAGAATTTCCTTTACACCCACTTTGACGAACTCTGCGAGATTTTCTCTCGTTACGATGTCGCATTCTCCCTGGGCGACGGGCTGCGTCCAGGCTCCATTGCGGACGCGAATGATGCGGCCCAGTTCGCCGAGCTGGATACCTTGGCGGAGTTGACCAAGCGTGCCTGGAAATATGATGTTCAGGTGATGGTCGAAGGCCCCGGGCATATCCCTTTCCATCTGGTGCGCGAGAATGTGGAACGCCAGCAGGAGCTTTGCGACGGGGCGCCGTTTTACACGCTCGGCCCGCTGGTCACCGATATCGCTCCGGGATATGACCACATCACCAGCGCAATCGGCGCGACCGAAATCGCCCGCTATGGCACCGCGATGCTCTGCTACGTCACGCCCAAAGAGCACCTGGGCCTGCCCAACCGGGATGATGTGAAGACCGGGGTGATCACCTATAAGATTGCGGCGCACGCGGCGGATCTCGCCAAGGGCCACCCGGGCGCCACGGCGCGGGATGATGCGCTGAGCAAGGCGCGCTTCGAATTCCGCTGGAATGACCAGTTCTCCCTTTCACTGGACCCCGTTACGGCGCAGGAGTTCCACGACGAGACGTTGCCGGCGGAACCAGCGAAGACCGCGCACTTCTGCTCAATGTGTGGCCCGAAATTCTGCTCCATGCGGATCTCCCAAGACATTCGGGATGAATATGGATCCGCCGAGGCACAGGCTGCATTGGCCGGGATGGCTGAGAAAAGCCGGCAGTTCCTTGAAAGCGGTGGCAAGGTATATGTCGGGGAAGAGATACCTGTTGGACCCGGCACGCTCTAGAACCGGGAAACCCGAAGCGCAGCCAAAGTGCCTGCACAGAAAGCGCGCTTAGAGTTACAAGTACCTCATTGAAGGTGCGAGTGATGATCGTAAGGCTCCCGTTGGATTGTATCCAACGGGAGCTTTTCAATTTTGGCCGTTCAACCCACTGTGCGGCACGAGCCCGGCGGTTCCCACCCAAGGCCAGGACTCTGTCGACGAAATGATCGGCAAACTTTTCCGGTCGCTCCGGTGTCGATTGCCGAGCGGGCCGACAAGACCTTAGACTCAAAATTCCGCGCTTGCCCGAGAAGCTCCAATAGCCAACACCCAGATCATTTACTCGGTAGTTCTTTTTCTTTCGCCTCCAGATGGATCCTAGGTCCCGGCGCCAGGTAGTTCGACTGCAAGCTACCCGTTGCTTGAATACCGAGCCAAACCAAAGCTCCAGCATAGAGTCGTATCTTAGAGTGGAATTACCTCATTGAAGGTGCGAGTGATGATCGGGAGCATCCCGCCGGGCAACCGGCGGGATGCTCTTGTTAATCGGCAAGATAATCCTCGTCAGCGGGCCGATAGTTGATTGTCGGGTTATCTCGCGGAATTACTCAGCTCAAGCACAGAGTCGACTCTTAGTCTGGAGTTACCTCATTGAAGGTGCGAGTGATGATCGTTAGAATTCCCGCCGGCTTAGCCGGCGGGAATTCTTGGTTAAGCCGGGCGCCCTCGAGCGGCGAGGCATTTCGTAAGAAAACGGTGGTGGCAATTGGGCTCCGACCATGTCCCTCACGCCCACACCACGGTGCACACGAGCTTCCCGGGTTGAAAATCCCACACCGATCGCCAACAGAAATAAAACGTTGTCCACAGAGGCAGCGTAGTTCGGGGCATCCATCGGGGCCCTAATCGAAGATTGCGTTTGGGGCTGCTCGCCTCGGACATGTAGTACGCATCATGCACGCGGCGCTGGCTGAGGCTTCGGCAAATGAGATAATTTTGTCAGGTCCCCTCCGCATTTTCGATTCGGGGATGTCTAACTGAATGGAGCCCTTATGGCGACCGTGGCCACCGACCTGTCCCCGCTAGAGCGCCAATCCGTATGGCGCACGCTGAAGTCTCCGAGGCTTCTGAAGACCGAGCTGCTCGCCGGGCTTGTGGTCTCCCTAGCTTTGATTCCGGAGGTAATCGCCTTCTCGATCATTGCCGGTGTGGATCCCCGAATCGGTATTTTCGCCTCGTTCACGATGTCGATCGTGATCGCTTTTACCGGTGGCCGTCCTGCAATGATCTCCGCGGCCGCCGGCGCGGTGGCCCTCGTGGTTGCTCCCCTGGTGCGAAGCCATGGGGTGGACCATCTGTTCGCCGCGGTCATTCTGGCCGGAATCTTTCAGGTCGTCCTCGCCCTGCTAGGTGTGGCGAAGCTGATGCGCTTCATCCCCAGACAGGTGATGCTCGGCTTCGTCAACGCCTTGGCCATTCTGATTTTTCTCTCACAGATGCCCGAGCTAACGGCAGTGCCGTGGGTCGTCTACCCGCTGGTGCTGCTCGGTCTCGGCATAGTCTATTTCTTCCCTAAGATCACCAAGGCGGTTCCCGCCCCGCTGGTCGCGATCGTGGTGCTGACCCTGATCACCGTGTTCGCCAAGGTCACCGTGCCTACGGTGGGAGACAAGGGAGAGCTGCCCGATTCGCTGCCTTTCTTCATCATCCCGCAGGTTCCCTACACCATGGAGACCTTGAAGGTAATCGCGCCCTATGCGTTGGCAGTCGCATTCGTTGGCCTGCTGGAATCGCTGCTGACGGCCAAACTCGTAGATGACATCACCGACACCCCGTCAAGCAAGACCCGAGAATCATGGGGCCAGGGGACCGCCAATATCGTGACCGGATTCTTTGGCGGAATCTGTGGCTGCGCCATGATCGGCCAAACCATGATCGGGGTGAAGGCCTCCGGCGGGCGTACCCGCATATCCACCATGTTCGCCGGCGTATTCATGCTCTTGCTTGCAGTGCTCTTCGGCGACATCGTGGCGCAGATACCGATGGCGGCGCTCGTCGCGATCATGATTTTCGTGTCGTTCACGACGTTCAATTGGCACAGCATCCGCCCGAGCACGCTGAAGATGATGCCCAAGAGCGAAACTGCGGTCATGGTTGTCACCGTGGTCTTCACCGTGGCCACCAACAACCTGGCCATCGGTGTGGGCCTGGGCGTTCTCACCGCGGTGGTGCTCTTCGCCAACCGGGTGGCGCATTTCGTGACGGTCAAACGCAGCGTCACCGGGGTGGAAGACGGCCAAGCGGCCATCTACACCGTCGACGGCGAATTGTTCTTCGCTTCCTCCAACGACCTCTACACCCAGTTCGACTACGCCGGGGATCCGCAACGGATCATCATCGATATGTCCGCCTCCCATCTGTGGGACGCCTCCACGATCGCAGCGCTGGATTCCGTGACGGATAAATACGAGAAGTACGGCAAGCAGGTTCAGGTACTGGGCCTCAACGAGGCAAGCCTGAGAATGCGTGAGCGTTTGGGCGGGAAACTCGGCGGCTAAGGCGCAGCAGCGCCCGATTCAGTCGAGCCGATGATGCATGAAGACGCTGTGCGGGTCCTCGGCATAGGAACCGAACGCTTCGCAAACGGTGAACCCGGCCGAAGCATATAACTTGCGGGCAGGAATGAAATGATCGTGTGTTCCAGTCTCCAAATAGAGCTCGCTGATGCCGGTCGCACGGGCCTGCCCGATCAGACGTTCCAGCATCGCGCGGCCTAATCCCCTGCCGCGGTGCGCCGCTGCGGTGCGCATGCTTTTCAACTCGGCTCTCGACTTGTCCAGGTTCCGCAACGCCCCCAAGGCTACGATCTGGCCTCCGAGGTAGCCGGCAAATATCTTCATGTCATTTTCCCCGAGCTGTGTGCTGTTCAGCGCGTGCCGGCTTTCCGGCGGCGCGGTCGGGCTCAGCTCACGCAAGTGCTCAGCGATCGATAAATCCACGGCCGGATCGGCGGCGCTGACTTGCCTGAAGATGATTTCCATATTCATAGCCTTGCAACATCCGATGACAACCTGATTTCCCGGATGTGACCTGCCGAATAATTATTTGCGCGAAGGCAAGTGAGCCAACAAGTTCTGTTGCTCCCTATCCGACCCGCTGACATTGTCGGTAGTTGTCAGTATTCTTTTCACTACTACACACTGGCGCACCATATGAACATGGGACCCTCCGATGACCGATGTACCTCCGGATCGTGAACTAGACTCGATCGCGCCGAACCCAGGGGTTCCACGCGACGGGCAGCGATCCTTCATGCATATCCTCGTCAACACCGCCGTAGCAAACCTCACCACGAGCTACTTGTGGTTTGCGCTGACGTTCTGGGTCTACCTCGAAACCGAAAACGTGATGGCCACCGGAATCATCGGCGGTACCTTCATGCTGCTGATCGCGCTGTTCTCCATGGTGTTCGGAACCATCGTGGATAACCACAAGAAGAAATCGGTGTTCGTGTTCTCTGCGGTGTTCACCGCTCTCATGTTCACTTTGGCAGCGTTGATCTACCTGTGGTTGCCCACCGAAGCCATCCTGAATATCGGCGGTTGGCAATTCTGGTTGTTCTGCGGCGTCATCCTCATCGGCGCCGTGGTTGAGCAGATGCGTGGCATCGCCTTGTCGACCACCGTAACCCTGCTGATTCCCGTGGAACGCCACGCCAACGCCAATGGGCTGGTCGGTACGGTGCAGGGCATCGCATTCATCGTCACCAGCGTGTTCAGCGGGCTGTCCATTGGCCTGCTGGGCATGGGGTGGACGCTCACCCTGGCGTTGGTTCTGGTCGTGGTGACGCTCGTACATTTGCTGACGGTATCGCTGCCCGAGGAAGCACCCGAGGTGGAACCGGGGCATACCAAGCGAACCGACCTCAAACTCGGATTCACCACCGTTCTGGCTATCCCGGGCCTGTTCGCCCTGATCATTTTCTCCATGTTCAATAACTTCATCGGCGGGGTCTACATGGCGCTGATGGATCCCTATGGGCTGACCATCATGAGCGTAGAAGCCTGGGGCATCGTCTTTGGCCTGGCTTCGACGGGGTTCATCATAGGCGGCCTGCTCATCGCCAAGTTCGGCTTGGGCAAGAACCCGATTCGAACCCTATTGCTGGCCGTGGTGGTGATGGGCATGCTCGGTGCGCTCTTCACCATCCGAGAATGGACCTGGCTCTACATCGTGGGGATCTGGTTGTACATGATCCTGATCCCGGCGGTTGAAGCTTCCGAGCAGACCGTGATCCAGAAAGTCGTGCCCTTCCGGCGGCAGGGACGGGTCTTCGGGTTTGCGCAGATGATGGAGGCCGCGGCAGCGCCCATCACCGCATTTATGATCGCCCCGGTGGCCCAGTACCTGATCATTCCGTTCATGAAGACCGAAGAGGGCGATGCAAGCTTCGGTTGGCTCGTTGGCCAGGGCGATGCACGAGGTATCGCGCTCATCTTCCTCGGCGCGGGACTAATCATGGTGGTTGTGGCCTTGCTGGCCATGAGCAGCAAGCAATACCGCAAGCTCTCTCGAATTTTCCAAGCGCCCGAACCGGTGACCACGTGAGCACCGCGAAAACCCGACCTACCAACGCAAGCGTGGAGGACTTCATCCAGTCGGCCACCCCGATAAAACGACGCGAAGACGGCCAACTGCTCAACAGCATCTTTCGCGAGGTCACAGGGGCTGAACCGGTTCTGTGGGGGCCATCGATTGTTGGCTACGGGCAGTACACCTACGTCTCACCATCAAACTCCAGGAACACCGGAATCTGGCTCAAGACCGGTTTCTCTCCCCGCAAGGCGCAACTGTCCATCTACGGGTTGAAAGATCAGGAAGCTGGCGCACAACTGCTCCCCCGGCTAGGAAAATACACCGAGGGAGCAGGCTGTGTTTACGTGAAAAAGCTGGAGGATATCGACATGGAGATTCTGCGTCAGCTCATCAAAATTGCTTTCGCCAGAGCGGAGGATTCCCCGGAGTAGCCGGCAAGCCTATTCCGATTCTTCGATCAGGCTCTCCGCTTCGCTCAGGCCTGCAGAAATGACCGGTAGCAGTCGCTCGTCAACACCGTACTCTTCGCCCTTGACCTGAAGCAGTCCAAACGCTGCTAGCGAGGCCAGTGCCTCACGAGCTTCGGGAAGAACCGCGTCGAAGTTCTTCGGACCGCAATTGCGGCGTAGCCCTTCGAAGTCAGCCTCACGGCCGGTGACGGCGGTGACCAGCAGATTCCGCAGCACCAGGAAGAATGCTTCGTCGCGTTCGGTGAAGGCATCGTTGGGGATCAGGTGGCTTTGCACGCAGCCGACGCCCATCTCGAAGAGCAGCTGCGCGCTCTCGGATTCTTCGCCTTCGACAAAGTGCGCGAAGGCCTCTTCGTCGCGAACGATCTTGCCGCCGGAAGGGTCAACAACTGAGAGTATGGCCGCGTTCCAGACGTGGGCGAACACATCCGGGGCTGGCTCGTCGACCTTCACCGTCGCCGCGTCCACACCGACCGCGTTCATCACGCGAACCCGTGCCTCATTGTCGGCTTCGCTGAACGCGCTGATGTCCACGCCGTCTCCCAGAGCTTCGGAGAAGGCCTTGACCTTGGCGTACAGTTCAGTGCCGCGCAGCAGTGCGCACAGCTCCGCGTCTTCCTCGGCGAAACCCTTCAGCGCGTCGTCGAGCAGTTCACGTAGTTCGGTGAGGTTCTCTTCCCCGCCTTCCCAGGTTCCACGGGAGGTCAGGAAGGAGAAGTAGTCCAGCCAGGCGGTGAAGATTGGCTCGGCTTCGAGGCCCTCAGGCAGGTTCACCAAGAATTCGGCGAATACCTGTCCGAAGAGCTCTGGGTCGATATCTCGCAGATTGGAGCTGCGCGCCAGTTCGGCATATTCGGCGCCGACCGAGCGCACCACGCCCAGCTGGATCTCAGCGATCTGAGCGGCTTCCGCGGCGCCGAAGGCCGGCACGGTTTCGGTGACCCACGCGGCGTAGTCCTCGCGCATCGCATCTACCGAAATTTCTGCCTGGACTTTGAAGACGCTGCGGCCGCGCTGTGCTGCTTTTGCGGGGTTTCCTGCGCCCGAGTTCTTCTTGCCCTGCTTCTTTTTGCTGGCCATGAAATGTCCTTGGTTCTTGTGCGGATTCGTTTTGTTAAAGCCTACGGGCTGAGCCCGGCTCGCACTCATTCGCTCCGCATCCACCGGGGTGCGAATTATCTCGAACTTTGGCTCTCCACGAGTGAATTTCATCGATTGCGATCCCACTTTTTGCGCGTGAGGCAAATTCGGATGCCAGCATCGCGGAATCACCTTAGGCTGAAGGCATTACTTTCAATGATCGCTAAGCGGGGACTCAATGCACGAACACCACCACACCACAGCACCGGACGCGGTGGCCTTCTGGGAGAGCCACTACGGACAGTCCGAACGGATCTGGTCCGGGAACGTCAACAAAATGCTTGCCGAGATCGTGGCAGATCTTCCCTCGGGCAGGTCTCTGGACTTCGGTTGCGGAGAGGGTGCAGACACCATCTGGCTGGCGAACAAGGGATGGCAAGCAACCGGTGTCGATATTTCTGCGACCGCGGTTGAACGGGCACGCTCCGCGGCAAAGGAGCAGGGACTCAGCGAGAAAGACGCCAGCTTCATCGCGGAGGATCTCACCACCTGGGACAGCGAAGAGCGATTTGACCTGGTGACCCTGAGCTTTTTCCAAGCCCCCTTCGAAATTCCGCGGGCAGAAATCATGCAGAAGGCCGCCTCGCTCGTAGCCCCGGGCGGGCATTTGCTGGCGGTTTCGCACGCCGCGGCCCCCTCCTGGGCCTCCAACGAACAAATGGCTCAGCATCGATTCCCCACCCCGGATTCCGAGCTGGAATCGCTGAGCCTGGACTCGAATGCGTGGACAATCCTGCGAGCCGAAATTGTCGAACGCGAGGTCACCGATCCCGACGGCAAACCGGCGACCTTGGAAGATACTGTCGTATTTGTGCAGCGCGGCAACTAGGCACGGTCAACACACTCGCCGAAGGCAGCCGCCGAATTTGCGGCTGCCTTCGTTTGCGCCAGTTTTGTCTCACGGCGCATTAAAGTACAAGACCTAGCAAATGAAGAAGATCTTCGTTCACTAGGTCTTGGCACTATTCATGGGCAATGAACAGCGCTGATACGAGATGCCCACACGGATCTCATACCAAGTTTTTTGCCAGCCTGGGTTGGTAGCTCACCCAATCAACAGATTTTCGTACCAGCTCACGCACTTCCCCCGTGGTCCAGGGACGCGATTCCATGGCACGCAATTGCACCAGCACATTGCCCAGGGCCGTGCATTCGACCGGTCCGGCGATGACCGGGATTCCCGCACGATCGGCGGTACGCTGGCAGAGCAAACTGCCTTGCGAACCACCACCCACAAGGTGAATCGCGTCAGGCACAAACCCGCCAAGTGCTGCGGCCCTGAACGCCTGGGTGGCGAAGCTCTCGGCGAGGGACTCGATCACGATTCGAATGATCTCAGCTCGGGATTCCGGCTTCTTGCCACCTGCTTCGATGACCGCGTCGCTGATCCGTTCGGGCATTGCCCCCGGAGCCAGGAAGCTATCGGCCTGCGGGTCGATGAGCGTGCCAGGGACCCCCAGCTGTTCGGCCTGCGCCAAGAGCTGCTCCAGCTTCACGCTGTCGCTGCCGTCGGTTTCGGCCTGCTCATTCCATTCTCGTATTGCCTCGCTGAGCAGAAAAGTTCCGGTCACATTCTTCAGGAATCTGACGGTTCCGTCGAGGCCCAGCTCGTTGGTGAAACCCGCTTCCTGCGCACGTGGCTCAAGCACCGGCGACTGGAGCTCAACCCCCACCAATCCCCAGGTGCCGCACGAAATATAGGCCGAATGCGCGCTCGCCAACGGGGTGGCCGCCACGGCGCTTGCCGTGTCGTGCGAGGCGACAGCGAGCACCCTGACCTCAGCGTGGGCTCCGAACTCGCGAGCCAGCGATCCACGCAAGTTTCCGACCACTTCACCTGGGCGAATCAAGGGAGCTAGCAAGCTAGCGACTTGCAAATGCTCGCTCAGTTCCGCGTCCCACGTCCCGGAGTTCAGGTTCAACAGCCCGGTGGTGGAGACATTGGTCCACTCGCTGCGCGCCATTCCCGTCAACAAATAGTTGATGTAGTCCGGGACCAAGAGCAGCGTATCGGCTTGGGCCAGCCGGGATTCTTGCCGTTCGGCTTCCAGCTGATACACCGTATTAAAAGGCAGGAACTGCAAGCCGTTGCGGGCAAACAACTCCTTGCGGTCAAAGCTGGCTTCCAGCGCCGGGACGGCGAGCTCATTGCGCGGATCCCGGTAGTGGCGTATCTGCCCCAGACGTTGCCCATTTTTCAGCAGCGCATAGTCCACCGCCCACGAGTCCACGCCGATGGAAGCGATGTCGGGATGCTGGGCGAAGGCCATCGCCAACCCGTGGCGAATTTCTTCCCACAGCTGGTCGATGTCCCAGGCCAGCGCCCCGGTGTCCGCCCCGTCTCCCAGCGTGGACAGCGCAACCGCGCCGTTGGCGAAGCGATGCACCAGGCTGAGTTCGACCTTGCCGTCCACCAGACGGCCGAGCATCACTCGGCCGCTGGTGGCGCCCAGGTCGATCGCCGCAACCGGCGCGGTGCCCAAATTCGAACTCATCGCAGGAAGGCCGCCGCAACGCCCGAGTCAACCGGGATGTGCAGGCCGGTGGTGCGGGTCAGTTCCGGACCGGTGAGCACGTAGACGGCGTCGGCCACGTTTTCCGGGACCACTTCGCGCTTGAGGATGGTGCGGTTCGCGTAGAACTGGCCGAGGTCTTCCTCATTCACTCCGTAGGTGGCGGCGCGGTTGGCGCCCCAGCCCGAGGCGAAGATGCCCGAGCCGCGCACCACTCCATCGGGGTTGATACCGTTCACGCGGACCCCGTGTTCGCCCAGTTCCACGGCCAGCAGGCGCACCTGATGGGCCTGGTCGGCCTTGGTGGCCGAGTAGGCGATGTTGTTCGGGCCGGCGAAGACGGAGTTCTTGGAGGAGATGTAGATGATGTCTCCGCCCATGCGCTGGTCGATCAGCGCCTTGGCCGCCGCCTTGGAGACCAGGAAAGAGCCCTTGGCCATCACATCGTGCTGCAGGTCCCAGTCCGCTTCGGTGGTTTCCAGCAGCTTCTTGGACAGCGACAATCCGGCGTTGTTCACCACCAGGTCGATACCGCCGAAGGCGAGCACCGCGGCGTCCATGGCCGCCTGGACGGCGGCGCCATCGGCCACATTCGCGGCGACACCGACGGCCACATCGGCGTTGCCCAATTCCGCGGCCGCGGCCTGCGCCTTGGCCAAATCCAAATCGGCAATGACTACGCAGGCCCCCTCGGCGGCCAGCCGGGCCGCGATCGCCTTGCCGATGCCGGACGCGGCGCCGGTCACCAGGGCGATGCGCCCGGCGTGGCTCTTCGGCTGAGGCATGCGGGCCAACTTGGCTTCTTCCAGCGCCCAGTACTCGATGCGGAACTTCTCCGCGTCGGAGATCGGGGTGTAGGTTGACAGGGCCTCGGCGCCACGCATCACATTGATGGCATTCAGGTAGAACTCGCCGGCCACGCGAGCGGTCTGCTTGTTGGCACCATAGGAGAACATGCCAACGCCGGGGATCAGCACGATCAGCGGATCTGCACCGCGGATGGCTGGGGAGCTTTCATCCTTGTGGGCCTCGTAGTAGGCCTGGTAAGCGGCACGGTATTCCACGTGCAGGTCGCTCAGGCGGGCCAACTGCTCCTGAAGGGTAGCGGTGGCCGGAAGATCCAGCACCATTGGCTTGATCTTGGTGCGCAGGAAGTGGTCCGGGCAGGAAGTGCCCAGTGCGGCAAGTTCGGCTAGTTTTTCGCTCGCCAGGAAATCAAGGACTCGCTCATCGTCGGTGAAGTGGCCAATCATCGGCTTGTCCGTCGAGGCCAGACCGCGCAGGGTCGGGGCCAGGGCGGCGGCGCGTGCCCGGCGTTCGGCTTCCGGCAGTGCTTCGAATCCGGGCAGCTGGGCACCGAATGGCTGGGCCTTGCCGTGTTCGCGGATATAGTCCGCCGCGGTGTCGATGATCCACAGCGAGTTGGCTTCGCATTCCTCGGACGTCTCGCCCCATGCGGTGATGCCATGTCCGCCGAGAATGCAGCCGACTGCGTTCGGGTTTTCATCCTTGATTGCGGCAATGTCCAGTCCCAGCTGGAAGCCCGGGCGGCGCCAATCAACCCAGAGCACCTTGTCACCGAAGATTTGCGCGGTCAGCTCCTTGCCATCCTTAGCGGTGGCGATGGCGATGCCGGAATCCGGGTGCAGATGATCCACATGGGGCGCATCCACCAGGCCGTGCATGGCGGTATCGATAGAGGGTGCGGCTCCGCCCTTGCCGTGCAGGCAGTAGTCAAAAGCCGCCACCATCTCATCTTCGCGGTCCACGCCCGGGTAGACCTTGGCCAACGAGCGCATCCGGTCCAGCCGCAGGGTCGACAGGCCCTTCTCGGTCAGTGTGCCCAGGTCTCCGCCGGATCCCTTGACCCAGAGCAGCTCAACCTGTTCTCCGGAGACCGGGTCGGACGCGAAGCCCTTGGCCGAGGTGTTGCCTCCGGCATAGTTGGTGTTCTTCTTGTCCGCACCGAGGCGGTTTGAACGGGTAATGAGCTGTTCTGCGGTGCTGATGGTCATGGTTTCTCTCGACATGTCTGTGTTCAATCCTTGAGTCGTATTAGGCGTTGATCTTGGTGCCGTAGCGCTGGGCTTCGATTTCTTCGAGGGACTTGCCGCGGGTTTCCGGCGCCCAGATGGTGCCGATCAGCAGGGCAACTACCAGCAGGCCGATGATCAGCAGGCCGAGCTTTTCCAGCCCGATGCCGGAAAGCAGGACCGGGAAAACCAGGGATAGCAAGCCGACCAGGACGCGGGCGAGCATGAACAGCACGCCCTGGGCGCTGGCGCGGTATTTGGTGGCGAAGAGTTCCGCGGTCCATAGGCCGTAGAAGGCTTGGGCTCCCAAACCGGCGGAAATGCCCCAGGCGCAGGCGAAGAACAGCAGCGAGAAGGCTCCCGGAGGGGCGAAGATCAGCACAACCCAGGCGGCAACGCCCAGGGCGGCTCCGCCAAAGTACAGCCAGCGGCGCGAGACGCGGTCCCCGTACTTCATGAAGCCGAAGTAGGTGGCGGCCGCGGTGAGCACCCAGACCAGAACCTGCAGCAGGTTCTGCTGCGTGGCCGATTCGACGCCGGCCGCCGCGTACACGCGTGGCTGGAAGATGCCGGCCTGGCCGGCCACGGTATTCCACAATCCATACACCCCGAGCAGGAAGAACAGCGCCGACCAGTTCTTGCGTTCGGCCAGCAACCCCTTGACGCCGGAAAAGAAGGAGATCTTGGCTCCGGAGGCGATTTCTTCGGCGCGCTGCTGCTTCCAACGGGTGGATTCGGGAAGCCCGCGGCGCACCCACCAGGTGATGGCGGCGACGATGAACAGGTGGAAGAAGATCAGCCGGGACCCATTCACTCCTAGTGGTGCAACCATGATGGCCAGGGCAAAGCCGACCGCCGGTCCGAAGGACCAGGCCAGCTGCGCGGTTCCCACGTGGGCTGCGCGCGACTCCTGCGGAGCCTCCTCGGCAATGTACGTCCAGGAAGCCGGAACTCCGGCGCCCACCGCGATGCCCATGAGGATCACACCGATAATCAGCAGCACGGTGCTGGCGGCGAAGGTAATCATCAGCGCGCCGATCATGAAGACGATCAGGTCGTAGGTGTAGATGAATTTGCGGCCCAGCCGGTCGCACAATGGGCCGCCGATCAGCGCACCTACCGCGGCACCGAAAGCGTTGGCGGAGATCGCCGCGATGACCCCGACCATGCCGTCATCAAATCCGAAGGCACCCTGCCAGAGGGTCAGGCTGGTGGCCAAGGCAATAATTGCCCCGGCTTCGATGTAATTGCTCATGGCCACGGCAATGGTGGCTTTCCAGCCGCTGATGCCGCGCTTTTTCGTCAGTGCCGTAGTCATCAGGCACCCCACCCGGCCTGCACGCCGCCGGCGCGTTCGGCTTCGATGCGGCTCTGGTAATCCGAGGCGCGGAAGGCCTCCATCGGGTCGCCCGGCAGGCCACGCGATTCACGCCAGCTGGCGAGTTCGCTGCGAATATCGGTGTAGAAGGAGTTCATGAAGATGTCGTTGGCGGCCAGCACATCGCCGGAGAGCTGCGCCTCGGTCAGCGCAACCCGGTCGATGAGCAACGCCCGAGCGGTCATTTCCTGCACATTCAGTACGCTGCGGATCTGGCCCAGGATCTTGTTTTCCACGTTGTGGCACTGATCGAGCATGAAGGTGATCGGGGTATCGACATCCAGCCCGCCGCCGCGGGCCACCTCGGCCATGATGCGGAAGAGCTGGTAGGGGTCGGCGGAGCCGACGATCAGGTCATCATCTGCGTAGAAGCGCGAGTTGAAGTCGAAGGAGCCGAGCTTGCCCAGGCGCAGCAGCTGCATCACGATGAACTCGATATTGGTGCCCGGGGCGTGGTGTCCGGTGTCCAGGCAGACCAACGCCCGCTCGCCGAGCGCGGCGACCTGGGCGTAGGAGGTGCCCCAGTCCGGAACATCGGTGTGATAGAAGGAGGGCTCGAAGAACTTGTACTCAAGCACCAGGCGCTGCTCGCCGGTCAGCCGCGCGTAGATTTCGGACAGCGAATCCGAAAGCCGGTCCTGGCGGCCGCGCATATCTGCCTGCCCCGGGTAGTTCGAGCCTTCGGCCAGCCAGATTTTCAGGTCTTGGGAGCCGGTGGCGTCCATGACGTCTACGCACTCGATATGGTGGTCGATGGCCTTGCGGCGGACTTTCGGATCTTCGTGGGTCAGCGCGCCGAACTTGTATTCGTCGTCCTGGAAGGTGTTGGAGTTGATGGTTCCCAGTTCCACCCCGAGCCCGTTCGCGTGGGCGCGTAGCGAGCCGAAGTCCGCCACCTTATCCCACGGAATGTGCAGGGCCACGGCCGGAGCCAGTCCGGTCAGGCGGTTGACCTGCGCGGCATCGGCGATCTTCTCATAGGCATCGCGTGGGGTGCCCGGGGTGCCGAACACTTTAAAGCGGGTGCCGGAGTTGCCGTAGGCCCAGGAAGGGACTTCGATGGCCAATCGTTCAAGGGTGGTCAGGATCTCGGGGGTCAGCTTAGCGCCCATGGATCTCTCCATTCTTCGGTGGTGGAATTGGTTTGCCGGTGTCGCCGTTTAGAGCTGGGCCAGCTGGTCTTCGAGGTTGAATACCTCGCTCAGGCGCGGCGCACCCTGATCGGGGCGTCCGTCGAGGGAGATGAAGAACTCGGACATTTGCGCTTCCCAGGCCGAGGTGCGTGGATCCGCATCCAGTGCGGCTTGGGCGGCTGCGTCGTCGGCGGTTTCGTAGTAGCCGATCAGCAAGCCATCGGCGCGGAGAAAGAGCGAGTAGTTGCGGCGTCCCGCGTCGTTGATTGCCCGCAGCATCTCTGGCCAGACGGCGGCGTGGCGTTCGGCGTATTCGGCCAGCCGGTCCGGCTTGACCTGCAGCTGAAAACAAACCCTGTTCATGCGTTGCCCTCTTCGTTGAATGCTTGTGACGCTGAGTCGCTGAGTCGCTGACGATCGTCCCAAAATGAATCGTTTCAATCACCGAACTTCACCGACTTTAGACCAGAACATGGCTCAATTTCAAGCAGAATCCAAAAATCTGCCGAAATTAATTGAATCCATTCAATCTCGCGCCCTGTGGCAAGCCGAGCGGGCGCCGCACGATATACTCGGGAGAAGACCATCGGGGCAAAGGCGGGAAACTACGTGTCGGTAAGCGTGAAGGAAGTCGCTCGCGAGGCAGGTGTTTCGGTCGGAACGGTCTCCAACGTACTCAACCGCCCAGAGGTCGTCGCACCGGCGACGGTTCGCAAGGTCACCGAGGCCATCGACAAGCTCGGATTTGTGCGCAATGACGCCGCCCGCCAGCTGCGGGCCGGGCACAGCCGCAGCTTCGGGCTGGTGATCCTCGATGCCCGAAATCCGTTCTTCATGGACGTCACCCAGGGAGCCCAGCACCGAGCCCTGGAAAACGGCTACACGGTGCTGATGGGCGCCAGCGATAGCTCGCTGACCACCGAACAGCAGCTGCTTGACCTATTTGACCAACAGCGCGTCGCGGGGGTGCTCATCTCCCCCATGCACAGCGATCTGAGCCGGCTTTGGCGCATCCGCGAATCCGGCACCCCGGTGGTCTTGGTGGACCGCGGAAGCGGCGACCGCAGCTTCTCCTCGGTCTCCGTCAACGACGTGGAGGGCGGCCGAATCGCCGTCCAGCACCTTGTCGAGCTGGGACGCAAGCGCATCGCCTTCGTCGGCGGGCCGCAGAGCATCGAACAGGTCCGGCATCGCCTGGAAGGCGCGCAGTCGGTCATCGCCGGCGCTTCGGATGCATCCCTCGAATATCTGCCAACCAAGCAGCTGAGCGTCATCGAAGGCCGCGCCGCCGGAGAACGCATCGTGGCCATGGCGCCCGAACAACGCCCGGACGGTGTTTTTGCCGCTAACGACCTACTGGCTCTAGGCATCCTGCAGGCATTTGTGATGTCCGGGAAGCTGAAGGTTCCAGAGGACATTGCGCTGGTCGGATACGACAACATAGCTTTCGCCGAGTCGGCGGTCGTCCCGATCACCACCGTGCGCCAGCCGGCCGAAGAAATCGGGCGCACCGCGGTCGATGTCCTGTTGCGCGAAGCCGAAGCGGGCGAAAATGCGGTCCGCGAGCAGTTTGTCTTCACCCCGAAGCTGGTCATCCGCGCCTCCACCACAGGCACCGCCAACGCTCCTGCGCCTTCCCCCAGATAATGCCGCAGGCAGGTGTTGGAGCTCGGTGGAGCCCCGGAGCATGCTAGCGTTTCCCTGCAATCACGCCAGATGCAGTCATAGTTCAAAGGGACCTCCGATTCATGGCCACTCACCTCAACTCCAGCAATATTTCCCTAGCTCAGATTGCGGCCGTTATCACCGTGGTGGACTATGGATCCTTCACCGCCGCGGCGGATATCCTCGGAATTTCCCAGCCTTCGCTGTCACGCAGAATTCGAGCGTTGGAGCAGACCCTGGGCATGCCGGTCTTCCGGGCCGCGGGACGGAACATGCTGCTCACCGAAGCCGGGAGGAGCATCATCCCGGCCGGGCGGCGAGCCTTGCGCGAGATCTCCTCGATCGACGCGCTGGCTTCCTCAACCCGGTCGCTGGATTCGGGCTCATTGCGCATCGCAGGCCTGCCCTCGCTCATTGCCGGAGTCCTTCCGGAATATCTCGGCCCGTTCCACCGCAATCACCCCGGGATCCAAATCGAAATAGTCAGCGTCGAGGATCACGAACAGCTGATCGACTCGGTACGTCTGGGACGCGCAGATCTCGCATTCGGCGTGGACGAGCGGATCCCCGCCGACCTTCAGACGCGCTTCGTGCGCAAGCAAAGGTTTACGGCGGTCCTTTCCACCGATTTGGCGCATACCGTGCGCACTGCGTTGGACTCCGAACTGCTGGGCGGGCTTACGCTGGTCACCTTGCCGCAGGGGACTTCCACCCGGCTGATCACCGATGAGGTCTACCGAAATCTCGGCGCCACCGCGCCACGCATCATCACCACCACGCAGCGCGACGCCCTGGTCCAGCTGAGCATCGCCGTTGGCGGAATCACCATGGTTCCCCAGGTGCTAGCCAGCACCGCCGAAGTCTTCGGCGGGCTGCAGGTTCCCTTGGCCGCCGATGCCGGACGGCCCATTGGTGCGATCTTCCGCAAGGACTCGTTCAAGAACCCCGCCCTGGAGGAGTTCCTGGATCACCTGTGAGACGCAGATCTCGCGGAATCTGCGCTCCCGCGGAAAGCCCGGGGTGGCGGGCAGATCCATAGGGAAAATACATGGGTCCGCGCACTTTGGCTATTGGCGCGGTCCGTGCCTTGCATGGTCGGCTGGTGTAGATATTCCCGCCTGACTTTCGCAGGAGACCTGAGCTATGACCCATCAGCGGCCCGCAACGCCCACCAGGAAAAATTCTCCGCGACGCAAGCGCAATTTTCGCATCATCGCCGCGGCGCTGGTCCTGGCACTGGTCGTCGGAGTCGGAGCCGCCTGGTTCCGGCTTCAGGGAAATATCTCCACCGCCGCGATGCGCGCCACGGAGCAGCGGGTACCCGATTCCAGCCGGGGCATGAACATCCTCCTGCTGGGGTCGGACAGCCGGACCTTCAGCTCAACGGAGTTCGGCAAGGACAACGGATCGGCGCGCAGCGATTCCATGGTGCTCGTTCACCTGGCTGCCGACAATGAGCGCATCGACGCGGTACAGATCCCGCGCGATACATTGCTCGAGATTCCCGCCTGCGAGGATACCGGCCACGGACATTACGCAGGCGGCCACGGAATGATCAATTCGGCACTGAACTACGGTCCCGCCTGCTCGGTCGCCGCCGTTGAATCCCTGACCGGCGTGGATCTCGACCACTTCATCGAGGTCAATTTCGAGGGCTTCATTTCCATCGTTGACGCGCTCGACGGCATCGACGTGTGCCTAGCCGATCAGATGCAGGACCCCAAGGCGAATCTGGACCTCCCGGCGGGCAACCAAACGGTCAAGGGAGAAGACGCACTGGCCTTGGCCCGCACCCGGCATGCGGTCGGGGACGGCAGCGATATCGCCCGCCTGGGCCATCAGCAGATGGTGATGTCGGCCGTCGTGCAACGGGCCACGAGTCGTGAAACGCTCACCCGGCCGGACCGGCTGTATTCCTTCCTGGATGCGGTCACCTCATCGATGACCGTTGATCCGGGACTCAGCTCGCTGGCCAATCTGGCCTCCTTGGCCACCCGCATCCAAGCGGTGCCCACCGGGGAAATCACCTTCATGACCATGCCTTGGCAGCCGGCTCCGCAGAACCGCAACCGCGTTGTCCCCGCCCCCGAGGCGTCCACGATCTTCGAGCGGTTGAGCGCAGACACCCCGGTAAATCTAGGCGATAAAGAGAGCTCGAAAGCAGAAGCGGCGCCAGCGGCCAGCTCGCGCGAGGCTGCCGTGCGAATCACCAACGGCGCGCGAGTGAATCAGCTGGCATCGCAGTTCGCTGCCAAAGCAACCGCGCAGGGCTTCTCGATCTCCGAAATTGATACCGCCGAAGCTCCCCAGGCGGCAACGCGGCTGCTGGCCGCCGACACCCAGGAAGCCCGGCAGACGGCCAAGGCCTTGGCCAAGGAACTAGACCTGGATCTTCGTCCGGTCAAGGCGCCCATAGACGGCGTCCAGTTGCTCCTCGGCCAGGACTACCTTGAGATCGAAGGAGCCGAAAAGGCTCCGGTCAAAACGACCAACCGCAAGGCAAGCCAAAGCTTGTGCGGCTGAGCGAGCCTGGGCTAGAACTCCTGGTCTAGCGCTTCGTTGATCTCCTGCATGCTGAAGGACGTCGGATCAATCTCGTCCAGGCCCATGCCTTCGAGCCATTCCATGACTTGCCCGTGCTCCGGATGGGCGGGGTCGCCGATGGCGGCGACTTTTTCCGCCCATCCCCAGGTGCCGCCGCTGTCTTCGAGCGGTGCCATACGCCGGCCTCCGGTGCAGCGCGGCAGCGCCCCGGCCTCGGATTCCAGTACCTTTTCCACCTCGATGCGGATCTCCCAGCCATCCCCGAAATCATAGGCGTAGTCCAGCCGGTCCTTTTCGGCTTTGAGCAGTTCGGAAATCAGGACGCCTGATTCGTCTTCGTCAAACTCCATCTGCTCGATATCGGGTCCGTAGCTGGTGCCGCCGTATCCGCCCGAGCGGAACTCGTGCAGATGCCCGTCGTACCAGTCGAAGCTTGCCTGGATGATGTCGTGCAGGTCGCCCAGGTGCAGGTCAGTTGGCACCAGCACCCGGCGCCAGATCGGCGGTTTGGCGTCTTTCAGACCCAGCTTCAGCTGCAGCACCTTGCCGGTAAATGGTTCGGCACGCTTGTCCCGTTTGGGCTCTTCCGAATCGAAGCCGAACAGCGCGTCCAGCTCTTCGTCTTGCAGATCTTCCTCATTGAGCTCATCATCATCCAGATCGGTGAGAGTCGCCGCGACGAGGCGTGGGAGCGTGTAGTGCTCACCTTCCTCGACCAAGCCGAGGATCCGCAATTCGCCCAGCCGCTGGTGGGCCTGTTCCCAGGCCGCCGGCGACCATTGCTCATCTCGCGGCTCGGCCACCCGATGCGCGGATCCTTCAATGGCCTCAAGCAACCAGAGATTAGACAGTCCCCAGGCTTCCAGGGTTTCTTCATCGGCGTCCTCGGGCGCTTCGAGGAAGAGATCGAGGAATGCCTGCAGGAAAACATAGTTCGCGGAAAACGCCTGCTGCCCCTCGGACTTCTGGAATGCCCCGGCGGCCGGACCGGCTTTCGGCGACGCGTGCGCTTCGAGGGTGATGACGCCGGCCACCGCGAGCGAAGCGATGGCCAGGGAAAGCACCAGCTCGGCTTGCGCCTCGTCCAGCCCCTTGGGAAGTTCGCCCTCCAAGGCCTTGGCAGCGGAAGCCAGGAATTGTTCTCCCGGGCCGGCGCCCCATTCGGCGGCGCCCTTCCCAATGCACCAGCGGGCCAGGCCATGGGCCAATTCCACGATGGGAAGCTGGCGCAGTTCGGCGAGCGCCTGCTCTTCGAGCTCACCAGGATTCCCGGGCGCAGAAAGAGCGTCTGCGCTGAACGGAGCCGCGGTCTCCAGATTGCCGCGCAGCCAACTCAGCTCGGCGAGGTCTTGGGTCCAGCGGCCGGTATCCTCGATAAAATCAAGGTAGTCTGCCCAGGCCATGTAGAGCACCATGCGCAGTTCCCCGGAGAGATCTTCCGGCTCTTCGGCTTCCTCGAACTCGATCATGGAGTTCAACACCCCGAACAGCTTGGGTGCGTTGAACTCGGTGACGGATTCCAGTCCTACGACTTCGGCGTACATGCCCAGCGTTTCGCGCACGGCCGCCAAGGCAAGCAAGGCGGTTTCCGAATCTTGCCGCCGCTCGCCATACCAACGCACGAATTCAGGCGACAGCGCATCCAGCCCGCGGTCGACTCTCACTCGCCCCATGGACACCACCGGTGCCTGAACACGTCCGGGGTGCCCCTGCTTTACTTGCTTTTTCTTCTTCTTGGCCACCGGGTCTCCCTCACGCGCTTGGACATCTTTGTTTCAAGGCTACGTGGGTTAGGCGCTTCCAGAGCGGAAATAGGGCATTCTCCGGCTAGCTGTCCTACGACAGCCCCACGGCGTTCCCTTTGCCGTCGACGTCCATGTGCATGGCTGACGGAACCTTGGGAAGGCCCGGCATGGTCATGATCGCCCCGGTGATGGCCACGATGAAGCCTGCGCCAGTCTTGGGGATCAGCTCGTGGACCTGCAAGGTGAACCCCTCCGGGGCGCCCAGGAGCTTGGGGTCGTCGGAGAAGGAATACTGGGTCTTGGCCATGCACACCGGCAGGTCGTCCCAGCCGTTGGCGTGGATCTGCTCGAGCATCCGCCGTGCGCCGGCGGAGTATTCGACATCCGCTCCCCCGTAGATCTCGCGCACCACGGTCAGGATCTTTTCCTCGATGGGCAGCTCCAGTTCGTACAGCGGAGCGAAATTGTTTGGCGCTTCGATGGCCCGCAAGACCGCGGAGGCCAGGTCGCCGGCCCCCGCGCCGCCATGGCCCCAGACGTCGGCAATCGCGCATTCCACGCCCTGCGCTTCGGCCCATCCGGTGACCACCGCCAGTTCGGCCTCGGTATCCGCGGTGAACCGGTTGATCCCGATCACCGGCTGGATGCCGAATTTCCTGATGTTCGAGGCATGCCGCGCGAGGTTGGATAAACCAGCGCGCACGGCCGCGACATCCTCCTTGCCCAACTCGCCCTTGGGAACTCCCCCGTGCATTTTCAGCGCGCGAATGGTGGCGACGATAACCACCGTGTCGGGGTCGCACCCGGCATAACGGGCCTTGATGTCCATGAACTTCTCGGCACCGAGGTCGGTACCGAAGCCTGCCTCGGTCACCACGACGTCGGCCAGCGCGCGTGCGGTGTTGGTGGCGATGGCCGAGTTGCAGCCGTGCGCAATGTTGGCGAACGGCCCGCCGTGGATGAAGGCGGGCGTGCCGCCCATGGACTGGACCAGGTTGGGCTTGATCGCGTCCTTGAGCAGCATCGCCATGGCGCCAGCGGCGCTCAGGTCATCAACGGTGACCGGAGCCTTGTCATAGGTGTATCCGATGGTCATACGGCCAAGCCGGGCGCGCAGGTCCTCTAGCCCGGTGGCCAGGCAGAAGACCGCCATGACCTCGGAGGCGACGGTAATCTCAAAACCGGTTTCCCGCGGGACTCCCTCGGTCGCTCCGCCAAGGCCGATGACCACGTGGCGCAGCGCGCGGTCGTTCATGTCCAAAACGCGCTTGAATGTGATGCGCCGCGGATCGATGCCCAAGGCATTGCCCTGGTGCAGGTGATTGTCGAGCAGCGCCATCAACAGGTTGTTGGCGCTGGTGATGGCGTGGAAATCCCCGGTGAAATGCATATTGATCTCATCCATGGGGAGCACCTGGGAGTAACCGCCACCGGTGGCCCCGCCCTTCATGCCGAAGTTCGGGCCCATGGACGGTTCGCGCAAGGCGATCATGGTTTTGGCCCCGGTGGCCGCCAGCGCATCGCCCAAACCCACCACCATGGTGGATTTCCCCTCCCCTGCGGGCGTCGGGGAAATTCCGCTGACCAGAACGACCTTTCCGGGGCGGACACCACGAGCAGTCAAAAGCGACGGGTCGACCTTGGCCTTGTACCTGCCATAGGACTCAACTGCGGCTTCAGGGATCCCCGCCGACTCGGCGATCTCGGAAATTGGCCTGAGCGCCGCCCGCGAGGCAATCCCAAGATTGCTCATGTCGGTTTCTGGCGTTGCTGTCATCGCATGCCCCTAATCTGGCGTCCCGTATTCCGGGAGATGAGGAAGACCAAGGTTTTTGGTATTCCTTGATTCCCTCCAAGCTACCACTGCAGCAATAACGGGCGCTGGCACGGCTTGGCCGAAGTAGAGCACGTGCCTTTTGCGGAGGGGCATTGGCCGAGCAAGGACACGACCATCGACTCTGCACAGCACCAGAGCAGCTTGGAAAATCCGGCTCTTGCGATTGCGAACGGCAAAGACCGGTCAGTTCGGCAACAGGCTCCAGGACATCAATCAGCAACACTCGGCACGGCGGCCTCACGCATCAACCGACGAGCTAGCGACTGAGGGCCGCTTTTCCGCTTCTATCCCCATCATTCGAGCGTTCAAAATATGTGAAACCTCAATCGTTGATAATTTCCGCCGCTCTCTCCCACGCGGCGACTCCGCCGAGATCAGCCAAAGTCTCGTCGGGGCGCTGAAGTACCCCGGATACAAAATCTATTGATATTCGATAGTTAAATGTTGATAATCAATCTATGAACAAGTTGCCGGTTGCCCTGCTTCGAGCATTCCTCATTCTGATCTTTCTCGGCGGACTCCTGTGGCAAGCGTGGGTCGTGCCTACGCTTGCGGCGCAGAATGCCGCACTCTTTCCCGAGGTCGCATTCCTGGCCACCCCCTATACGGTGGTGGTCATAGTCGCAATTGCCTGCCTGCAGGTCTCAATGGCTGCTATCTGGAAGTTGCTGACCATGGTGGAACGCCGGACCATCTTCACCCTGCGGGCCTTCGGCTGGGTCAACACCATCATCGCGTCGATCGCCGTGGCCACATTTCTGGCCCTATCTCTTGGCGTCCACTTACTCGGAGGGGTAGGTGCGGGTGGCCCCGGTGTTGCACTGGCGATCGCCGCCCTCACGGCTTGCGGAAGCGCGTTCGTTCTCCTGATGCTGGTCATGAAGGGGCTGCTGCGCCGGGCGACCAATCTTGCAGACGGGATGGCAGAGCTCGTTGAGAACCCATGACCACCGATAGGTGAACGCTGGATCTAAAAAGCCCAAGGTAAATTTCTCAAGCCGCCCCCAAAGACGGCCGCACTTTGACGATAAGGTTTTCGATTTCGTCTCTTGTTGCCGTTTCCTGGATTGCCAGTCCGGCGACTTCCTGCGCCGAGCCGCTGGAGACTCGGGGCAGCAAAATCGCTCTGCACCCAAGTGCCCGCTTACCAAGAGGAATCATCCAGCCCCATCCGAAGGTACTTAATAAGTTAGCTGGGAGCTTGCTCCAAACCGCTCGCGTACCGGCGCTTCTGGTGCTACATTGGCCGAGTAAGGATCGCTCGGCCCCTTAGTCCTTGGCCATTATTGGCAGGCAAGTGGCTGGTGGCGGAAGTTCGAGTAAAGGGAGAAGATATGAACGAAAACGTCCCAACGAATTCCACCGATATTTCGGATAAGACGCTGGAGGATCACATTTCGGATCCTGCGCTTTCCGATGAAGCGGGACATGACTGGACCGACGAAGGCGGGGCGACCCCCGATGGTCCGGCAACAGAAGTCAGTCCCGAAGAAACCCAGCGATAACCTACCTACAAGCGCATTTGCTCCCCAGCAGTGGCCAAGCCATTGCTGGGGAGTCTTACTTTTACCGGTCAACCTTGGTCCTTGAACCAAATCTCGACCGATTCCTTGATCGCCCTGGCACCACAGAACCCAGGCTCAACTGCATCGTAACCAGCACTCAAAACTTCGCGTTGGGTGCGCGAGGAAGCCCGATCACCTCGGCCAGCGCCATCTGCTCGAGTTCGCCCGCATCTAGCGTCTGCCCGATGCCGCAGCGGCGATTGAATCCGGCACCTCAAATTTTTCGCTCAGCCATTACATCTCCTCGGAGGCGTGTGCCCAAAGGCCCATGTCTCAAGACAAACCAGGCATTCGGCCTACAGCGGGGAAATTGCCGAGAAGACGTGTAAAGGTTTTTACATATCAGATAAACGTGTAAAAAATACGTACATTTTTTTACACGTTTCGTGATGGCTTAGATAGACTGTCCCTATGTGGAAAGCAGAACTACCGTTCAACGATCTAGCAGCTCCTCCCGCAAGTGAGCTTGAAACCCGGCCGGTACTCAAAGCGACAACTAAGGCCCGGGCTTCACTGGCCGCCATGAATCAAGCCGTCCTTCGTATACCTAATCCCGGTGTGCTCATAAGCTCGCTGCCGTTGCTCGAAGCACAAGCGAGTTCCGAGATTGAAAATATCGTAACGACTACCGACGACCTATTTCGTTTAGCAGCGGATTCAGAAGTTCATGCATCCTCCGACACCAAAGAAACTCTGCGTTACCGCGAGGCACTCTTCACAGGACTTCAAAGCATCGAAAGCCGTCCGTTGACGACTCGGACCGCGCTTGAAGTTTGCACAAATATCAAGGGCCGCGACATGGACGTTCGCGCTCTTCCGGGCACCTACATTGGAAATCCTGTGACTGGCAAAGCCCGGTACACACCACCCGAAGGCCCGGATCGGATCAAAGAAAAATTGGCCGAGTGGGAACGCTTCATTCACGAAAACCCAGACATTGATCCATTGGTCATTATGAGCGCCGCTCATTATCAATTCGAAGCGATCCATCCCTTCTCAGATGGAAACGGCCGCACCGGGCGTATTTTGAACATCCTCCTACTCGTTGAAGTCGAGCTGTTAAGGGAGCCGGTTCTCTACTTATCGCGATACATCATCCGCAACAAAGAGGAGTACTACACTAGGCTCCTAGCCGTCACCAAGGACAATGACTGGGAGGGCTGGCTGCTATACATGCTCAAGGGCATTCAAGTAACAGCCGACGAGACTCTGCAGCTAATTGACAGCATCCAAGAGTTGCAACTAGTCATGCGCGACGAGCTGCGAACTGAATCCTCAGCAGGACCGAATGCGGAACTGCTTGATCTTTTATTCGAAAAGCCTTATTGCCGAATCAATGACGTAGTCAGCCGCTGCGGAATCTCGCGCCCGACTGCGACAAAATGGCTGAATGAATTTAGCTCCAATCAGCGACTAAGACAGATCAAATTAGGCCGTGAGTGGCTATTTATCAATCATCGCTTCATCGAGCTACTGGCAGGCTAGAACCCAAGAAGACATGTAAAGGTTTTTTACATGTCGGGTAAACGCGTGAAAAATGCGCCCAATTTTTTACACGTTTACCTGAGGGGCTCAATGTGTCCGGTCAGCAGCTAGCGGGCATACTCAAACATTTCGTTGACGCGCTGCTTGTCGAAAAGCGAAGCATCGAACTGCTCACCGTCGCGCAGGAAGAGCCATTCTCGGTACTCCGCTTGATCCGGATGATCCGGGTCCTTCAGCGCTTCGATCACCATGGCCCACCCAAGCGGCCCTCCCGAGTCTTCCCGTGGAGCCATCCTGCGCCCGCCAATGCACCGCGGCAACGGGCCAGCGTCGACCGGTGGCAGTCCTTCCAGCTCGATACGGACTTCCCAGTAGTCACCGAAGTCATAGACGTAATCGAGCTTGCCCTGCCCATGACTTAGCAGTTCGTCGAGGCATACCGTGGACTCATCAACATCGGATCTAATCTCGGAACCAGCCGGACCGAAGCTCACCCCATTAACACCATTGAGCTCAAACTGGTGCGGGTGCGCGTCGTACCAACCGAAACTGTACTGAATCACCTGATGCAATTGGTCCAGCCGCATCGAACCTGGAACCAAAACCCTGCGCCAGATCGGCGGACTGGTACGTCTGATTCTGAATTTCAATTGCAATACCGAAGCGTATGAACTCATCAGCCCCTACTCCTGAAACTTCGACTTCTTATACTCAAATCCAGCTGCAGCGCTAGGCTCCAAGCACTGAAACTTCTGACGGGTACGGCGATACTCGTTCGATATAGATCGGTTTTCCGAGTCATTTTCAAACCACCCATTGGTAGGGTGACAGCATGATCAACACCGCCCGATTGCATTCAGACCTCTCCCGACTCAACCGTGAAACCTCGATGATGATGGCCACGATTGACACCCTGTCCGCCGATGAGCTGGCCGCCGATTCTCTCTGCGAGGGCTGGAGCCGAGCGCATGTCATCGCCCACCTCGCATCCAACGGCCGCACCCTGGTCAAGCTCATCGATTGGGCCATTACCGGCGAACCGCAGCAGCTTTATGCCTCCACCGAGGCGCGCAACGCAGAAATCGCCGAGCTTGCCGCCTTGCCCCGCGAAGAACTGCTCGCGGGTTTCCGCGACGCGGCAACGTTCTTTGCCGAGCAGTCCGAGCGTCTCACCGGCGAGCTAGCGGTCGAAGAGGTGGATCTGCACGGCAAGATCATCCCGGCGACCTCCATCGTGGCGCTTCGGATCGCGGAGATCGTCATCCACCACCACGATCTGGACACCGCCTGGACCATCGAGGAGGCGGACCCGGATTCACAAGAAAACGCCGTGGAGGCCGCGGTACGCACCATGCGCGTGAAGAACGCCCCGGGCATGACGCTGGTCACCGAAGAAGGCGACGAATGGGTTATCGGCGACGGCGCGCTGAAGGTCCGCTCGGACCGCGAAGGCCTCATCGAATGGCTCGCCCGCGGCCAGTCGCGGCACATTGAGGCAGATGGTCCGATCCCGGCCCTGCCTGCTTGGTAGCAAGCCCCACGCGCACCCGGGACTTCTCTCCGGCACGCCCAAGGCTCACGCTGGCTGCGGAACTCAACGAGTTCCGCAGCCAGCGTTCTTTAATGCCCTACAACGCGACCTGGCGGTTCTGATCCTTGTACAGCAGGTAACGGAAGTTGCTCGGCCCTCCGGCGTAGCAAGCCTGCGGGCAGAAGGCGCGCAGTGACATGTAGTCCCCGGCTTCAACCTCGACCCAGTCCCCGTTCAAGCGGTAGACGCCCTTTCCTTCCAGGACATACAGGCCATGTTCCATCACGTGGGTTTCGGCGAAGGGAATCGAGGCTCCCGGCTCGAAGGTCACGATATTCACCCCGAAGTCGAAGGCGATGTCATTCGGGTCGAGCATCCGGGTGGTGCGCCATTTGCCGTCGGTGCCCGGCATCTCGCCCGGTTCCACGTCGCGTTCGTTGCCCACTACCGGCCCCGGTGCCGCCACGCCGGCCACCGGCTCGTAGCGCTTGCGGATCCAGTGGAAATTCGCCACCTCGGCGCCGTCGTTGCGTGCGGACCAGCTGGCTCCGGCCGGCAGGTAGGCGTAGCCGCCATCGGCGAGCACATGCTCTTGGCCCTCGATCACCAGGGTCAATTCGCCGCCCAGCACAAAGATGAAGCCCGACACCTCGGCCTGAGGTTCCGGCTTGGCCGCTCCTCCGCCGGGAGAGACTTCGAGAATCGACTGGGCGAAGGTGGTGGCGCCCCCGGCCACCGGGCGGTTCAGCACCCAGGCGCGGGTGCTGGACCATTCGGGGAACACGCTGGTGACGATATCGCGCAGCACCCCCTTGGGAATGACCGTGTAGGCCTCGGTGACGATCGCGCGATCGGTCAACAGGTCGGTTTGCGGCGGGTGGCCGCCGAAGTTGGTGTAGTACGCGGCTTTTTGTGCGGCTGCTGCGGTCATGATGTTCCTCCTAGGCATGTGAACGGTTTAGCGCGATTGCTTCGAGTTCGGCGGTTGTGATTTGGGCTAGTTCCTGGACTTCTTCTTCGCCCACCGCACCGCAGCTCACGCCGCGGTGGATATAGCGGGCCAGGGCTCGCGCGGTGGCCGGTTCGTCCATGATGGCCGAGTCGATCCGGTGGACGTAGTTGCGCAGCCGCGTCGCTGCGGCCTGCAATCCTTCGCGGAAGAAGGCGAAGGTGGCCAGGTAGCGGGTGGGCAGCTGATTCGCGTGCATATCCCAGCCCTGGTAGATCCCGCGTTCCAGGTGGCGGCGCACCAGTCGGGCATGCAGAGCCCAGGCCGCCGCAATATTCTCCGGGTCTCCGGCCGGAATGATGTTGGTGGAGCCGTCCGATAGCTCCACCCCGGTGCCCGCGACCGCCACCTGCATGACGTCCTTGGCGAAGTCGGCGACCGGGTGCTCCATCGATTGGTAGGCGGCTGCGATGCCAAGGGAGGCCGAGTAGTCGTAGGTGCCGTAGTGCAGGGAGGAAATTCTGCCTTGGCCGGCGTGGATCAGCTGCGCCACCGGGTGGCTGCCGTCGGCCGCGATGATCACCTGCGGCGTCTCTACCTGCACCTCGAAGCGGATCTCTCCGGCTTCGAGCCCATGATTCTGCTCCAGCTTCTCGGCGAGGAATACCATCGCCTCGACCTGAGCTACGGTACTGACCTTGGGCAGAGTCAGCCGCAGCCCGGCGGGCAGCGGACCGTTTTCAAGCAGCCGGGAGATGAATAGATCCAGGGTGCGGATGCCGCGTGCCCGGGTAGGGGCCTCGAAGCATTTGAAGCGGATGCCCAGGCAGGCCGGTGCCTGCCCTGCGGCTACGGCGGCGGATACCGAGTCGGCGGCGGCTAGTGCGTGCGCGTCCTCCTCGGCGTCCGGCCGGTTGCCGTAGCCATCCTCGAAGTCGAGGCGCAGATCTTCGATGGGTTCAACCTCTAGCTTGGCCGCCACCAAGGCACCGAGCCGCTCGGGCTCGGCGAGTCCCAGCGTGGCCGCCAGCTCGCCGAGTCCCGCGGCACCGCCGGCGACCGCGAGGGCTGCGGCGCCCCACTGCGCGGCAAGCTCGCCGGTGAACCGGTCCCCGGGAACATACACGGTGTGCACCGGCTGGCGCGCTCCGCTCTCCCCCGGGTAGCCGTGGGCGAGGAGCCTGTCGGTGTCGGCCAGCCGCGCTTCCACGGCCGCTAGGGTTGACTCATCGAAGAGATTGCTCATGGCTTGGTCACGAATTCCTTATCCAATAGTTCGTACGCTGGGGTGGTCAAGAAGTCAGCGAAGTCCTCATCCTTGCCGCTGGTCAGCTTCGCGATCAGCTCGGCTGCCGGCTGGTAGAAGGCGGCGAACTGCTCCTCGTTGTTCACTTCGGAACGCAGACGCTCAACCTCTTCGGCGAGGATCGTGGAGACCAACTGCGTGGTGATGGTGTTGCCGGTGTCGGAGGCCACGACCTCGTTGCGGATCTGCTGCCAGATCTGCGAGCGGGAGATCTCCGCGGTCGCGGCATCTTCCATCAGGTTGTGGATGGCTACCGCGCCATTGCCCGAAAGCCACACGGCCACGTAGTTCACCGCGACGTACAGGTTGGCGCGGACGCCAGCCTCGGTGACCTCGCCCGGGGCGCTGGCTACGTCGAGCAGCTGCGCGGCGGTGACCTCAACCTCTGGACGCTGGCGGTCGATCTGGTTTGGCTTATCACCCAATGCGCCGTCGAAGATTTCCTTGCAGATTTCCACCAGGTCCGGGTGGGCAACCCAGGAGCCGTCGAAGCCGTCCGTGGCTTCGCGGTTCTTGTCTTCGCGGACCTTGGCGAAGGCCGCGGCGGTGACCTCTGGTTCGCGGCGGTTCGGGATGAAGGCGGCCATGCCTCCCATGGCGAAGGCCCCGCGCTTGTGGCAGGTCTTCACCAGCAGCTCGGTGTAGGCGCGCATCATCGGCGCGGTCATGGCCACGGCCGAGCGGTCCGGCATGATGAACGCGTCTCCCGCCTCGCGGAAGGTCTTGATGATGGAGAACAGGTAATCCCAGCGTCCGGCGTTCAGGCCCGAGACGTGGTCGCGCAGTTCGTAGAGGAACTCTTCCATCTGGAAGGCCGCGGGAATCGTTTCGATGAGCATCGTGGCGCGCACGGTGCCGTAGTCGATGCCGAGCTCGGCCTGTGCGAAGGTGAACACCTCGTTCCAGAGGCGCACCTCCAGGTAGTGCTCCATCTTCGGCAGGTAGTAGAACGGACCCTGGCCCGATTCTGCCAGCACCTTGGCGTTATGGAAGAAGTGCAGACCGAAGTCGACCAGCGCGCCGATCGCCGGCTTGCCGTTGATCAGCACATTGTTCTCCGGCAGGTGCCAGCCGCGGGGGCGGACCACAACAACCGCGCGTGGCGCGTCGGTGCGCAACGCGTAGGTCTTGCCCTCCGGCGAGGTGAAGGACAGCTCCCCGCGGGCCGCCGCGTTCAGGTTGGCGATCGCGTCGATGACATTGGACCAGCTCGGCGTCGAGGCGTCCTCCAGGTCCGCAAGCCAGACCTTGGCCCCTGAGTTCAGCGCGTTGATGGCCATTTTGGCCGGGCTTGCCGGGCCGGTGATCTCCACGCGGCGGTCGCGCAGGGCTGCAGGGGCCTCGGCGACCTTCCAGTCCCCGGTGCGCACAGCCTCGGTTTCCGGGTCGAAGTCGATGGCGCGTGCCTTGGAGAACTGCTGGCGGCGCTCACCGCGTGCTTCCAGCAGCTCGTTGCGCGTGCCGGCGAACTTTTCGTGCAGCTTTTCAATGAATGCCAGCGCCTCGGCGCTGAGGATCGCTTCCGCGCCGCTTACCTCTGGGATTCGTGTAATTGAGATGGTCATGGTGCTCCTTAACCTGTCAGTGTCGTGTTCCAGCGACAATATTTACGTGTGGGTTTTACTGCTTTCCGGCTGCTTGGACCACCGCTGCCGCCACGTTCCCGGCTACCAGCGGGTCAAAGACCGAAGGGACAATAAACCCGGGATTCAGCTCTTCCGGCGCAACCCGGGCGGCGATGGCATCTGCCGCGGCTAAGAGCATGGCGTCGGTTATATCGGCAACGCCAGCGTCGAGCAATCCGCGGAAGAATCCGGGGAAGGCCAGCACGTTGTTGATCTGGTTCGGGAAGTCGCTGCGTCCGGTGGCGACCACCATCGCGTGGCGACCGGCAACCGCAGGATCCACTTCGGGATCCGGGTTGGCCATGGCGAAGACGATCGCGCGTTCGTTCATCGCGGCGATATCTTCTTCGTCCAGGACATTCGGTGCCGAAACCCCGATGAACACATCGGCATTGACTACGGCCTGCTTCAGCGTTCCGGTGAAGTTCTCCGGGTTGGTGTTCTCGGCCAACCAGGTCCGGTGCGCATCGGTGTACTGTTCGTTGCGGTTGATCGCTCCGTTGCGCCCGCAGGCGACGATATTGCTTGCACCGCGCGCCTTGAGCAGCTGGATGATGGCGTTGCCGGCGGCGCCGACACCGGAAACCACGATGCGCAGGTCCGCAAGCTTCTTGTCCACTACCTTCACCGCATTGACCAGGGCGGCCAGCGTCACGATGGCGGTTCCGTGCTGATCGTCGTGGAAGACCGGGATGTCCAGCTCCTCGCGCAGGCGGGCCTCGATCTCGAAGCAGCGCGGGGCGGCGATGTCTTCGAGATTAACCCCGCCGTAGACGGGGGCTAGTGCCTTGACGATGTTGACGATCTCGTCGGTGTCCTGGGTGTCGAGGCAGACCGGCCAGGCATCGACGTCGGCGAACTGCTTGAACAGCGCGGCCTTGCCTTCCATCACCGGCAAAGCGGCGGCCGGGCCGATATTGCCCAGCCCCAGAACGGCCGAACCGTCGGTGACCACGGCGATGGTATTGCGCTTGATCGTGAGGTTTCGGGCATCTGCCGGATTCTCTGCGATTGCCATGCAGACGCGGGCAACACCCGGGGTATAGGCCCGGGAGAGGTCATCGCGGTTGCGCAGCGCCACCTTGGGCGTCACCGAGAGCTTTCCGCCAAGGTGCATCAAGAAGGTGCGGTCCGACACGTTGCGGACATTCACCCCGTCAAGATTGTTCAGGGCATCGCGAACCGTGTCGCCGTGGGCGACGTCGGTGGTGTTGCAGGAAACGTCGACCACCATGTGGGTATGGTGCGATTCGGTGACGTCCAAGGCCGTGATGTGCGCACCGGCCGAGCCTACTGCCGCAGCCAGTTCACTGGTCGCGGTTATCGATGCTGGGGTCTCCACGCGAAGCGTCAATGAATATCCCGGGCTTGGTGCTGCCATCAGATCCTCCTGTAAAAGTTTTCCGTATAGTGGATACTATTATCCTCAAAATGAAAATGCAAGAGGTTTTTGTGTGCTGAAGCACGATTTTTTATCCACTAATTTTCGGATCGTGGAAGAAAATGGGATTTTCGGGGTATTCTTGGGGCTAGGATTTCGCATCGTAGAACTAAAACGTAAGCTACTTCCAAAATCAGTACCCTAGAAGGAGCAGCAGATGACGCAGACCGCCAGCAAGTCCACTACCGGTGGAGTTCAGTCCGTTGAACGAGCCTTTGAACTTCTGGAAGTCATCGCCCGCGCCGGAGGCGAGGCGGCGCTCAGCGAGCTGGCCGCGGACACTCCCCTGCCGCTGCCCACCATCCATCGCCTGCTGCGCACCTTGGTCGGCGTCGGCTATGTCCGCCAGCTGCCCAACCGCCGCTACTCGCTGGGCCCGCGGCTGATCCGCCTGGGCGAAGTGGCCAATCGCCAACTTGGCGCCTTGGCCTCCCCGGTACTCAAGGAGCTGGTAGGCAAGCTGGGCGAATCAGCCAATATTGCGGTACTCGACGGCGACATGGTCACCTATATTGCCCAGGCGCAGTCCCCCCACTCAATGCGGATGATCACCGAGGTAGGCCGGCGCGCCATGCTCCACAATTCGGGAGTCGGCAAGGCGGTGCTTTCGGTACTGGATGATGAGCGCGTACAGCGCTTGGTCGCCCAGGCCGGAATGCCGCCAAAAACGGCCAATACCATTACTACCTTGGGCAAGTTGTTTACCGATGTTGAAGCCACCCGCGAGCGCGGGTACGCCATCGATGAAGAAGAACAGGAACTCGGCGTCCGATGCATCGCCGTGCCGGTCCCGGGGGCACCGACTCCGATGGCCATCTCGGTCTCCGGGCCAGTCACCCGTGTAGACGAAGCCTTTATCAAATCAGCCGTGCCGGAGTTGCAGGAAGCCGCCCGCGAGCTGGGCCGGCAGCTGGTCGCCGTTGCGGAATAATCCGTACTCCTTCGGGGGCAGCCTCTTCTTCAGTCGGCAAGCACCCGAACCCGGGTTCGCAGCAGCTGCCGGTTTGGGCGAGCGATTCGCCACGCATACGGCACCCAAAAACCCTGACATCTTCCCTGATCAGGTCGGCTCGCCTGAACGGAAGGTCGACAGCCGGGGCCGATTTACCGGGTACGACTGGTACGCCAGAAGGCATCATCCCGGGCTCATAGTTCGAGGCGATGGCCCCAGTCCCACGGTGTTCATGTCCGCCAGCTAGAATTGGGACTATCGACCGAGGACTCGTGAGGGGAGCTGTTGATGTCCAATCTCCCATTGCCCAAGAATCTCCACGTGCGGCCACGCGGCACCGACCTCCCGGACATAGAAGAGCCATCGATGCTTGGGGCAGCACGGCTATATTTCCACAAGCAATTCGCGGAACTCTGCATCCAATAACCCATAGCGCATTCTGGAGACCCCGAGGCAGTTCACGACATGCGAACCGCAACGCGGCGTCTGCGCTCGGGCCTAGAAATCTACGGGAACCTTTTCGAAACGGGCCCCTGCCAAGTTCTGAGTCAGGAATTGAAATGGCTTTCCGGCATTCTGGGCCACGCCCTGGATGCTGAAGTCACCCTCAATCGGCTTCGCACGCGCATTAACGAACTGCCAGCCGAATGGCAAACTACGAAAATTACCGAAGCACTCGAACATGGTTTTCACACGACCTACACCACCGGGCACGAGCGGACACGGAACCAGTTGAGTTCCAAACGCTACCGCCGTATCCTGAAGAATCTCGAACATTTTCGAGATCATCCCCCGGCTGCCGGCCCGGTTGTCCGGCCAGCCCGCGTCAGGATCGCAACTTTAGTCAACAACCAGGCCCAGCATGCGGATCCCTCGTTCCGACCCACGCTGCGAGGCAAATCCGGACGCGGGCGCGAGGAAACATTGCACCGGCTGTGCAAGGACGCTAAACGACTGCTGCACGCCACTCCACTCCACTCCAAACATGCGATCGCGTTGGGCCACAGGGTCCGCAAACTGCAACGCATCCTAGGCAACTATCAGGACAGCGTCATGACCCGCGCGTATCTTGAGAAAGTCGTCCCGGATCCCGATCTTCCTCCGGAAACTGGGCAGGCCAGCGAACGCATAATCAGCGTGGAACGACGCATTGCGGAAGCAGCGGAGAGACAGTACCTCCAAGTCCGGAGGAATTTCCCGGATCTGTGATTTCGCCGCTGACTCCGATGCGTTTCGGATCCACCTCAGGCAGCGTTCACATGCATCACTGACGTGCGCCCCTTTTTCAAGGCAACCGACAGCGCAACCATTCAGACTCGACTCATCGCGGGGCGGCAAAGTTCATAAGCTGTCCCGGCGATGACTCGTCTGGCTGATTATGACAAGGTCTTCTTCGGCAGCACCTTGAGGTAATTCTCCAATACGTAGTCGGCAATGGACATGGCCGAGGTCGCGGCTGGCGACGGCGCGTTGCGTAGCAGCGTCACCGCTCCGACCTGATCCACCGCGAAGTCGTCAAGCAGCGACCCGTCCTTGTCCCAGGCCTGGGCGCGCACGCCCGCGGCGGATTTCGCCGTCAGGTCACGTGATTTCAGCTCCGGCACGAACTGGCGGGCCTGCTGGTAGTACAGCGGTTTGAGCAGTGAAGAGGAGATCTCGCGCACGCCCATCAGCCAGTGCTGCTTGGCGAGCGCCGGAGCGCCGGGCCAGGATGCCGATTCGAAGGTGTCCTTCAGCGAGATCTGACCCCAGGTATAGCCCTCGCGGGCCAGCGCTGGCACCGCGTTAGGGCCCACGTGCACCTCGTCGTAGACGCCGCGGGTGAAATGGACGCCCAGGAATGGGAAGCGCGGATCCGGTACCGGATAGATCATGCCTTTAACCAGATCGCGCTTGTCGGTAGCCATCATCCAGTACTCGCCGCGGAAGGGCAGGATCTTGGGCGACGGCGAGGCGCCAACCATCTTGGCAACCACGTCGGACTGCAGCCCGGCGCAGACGATCAGCCGGTCGAAGGTATGGGCCCCCGCAGTCGTCGAAACGTTCACGGTTCCGCAGGCGTTGTTCACCGCGATTACCTCTTGGCCCAGCAGGATCCTGCCTCCGGCGCGACGCACGTCTTCGGCCATGGCCTCGGTGATCGCTGAGTAGTCCACCACCGCCGTTTCCGGGGAGTGGACCGCGGCGACGCCGGCCACGTGCGGCTCGATCTCACGCATTTCTTTGGCGTCTAGTCGCTTGATGCCCGGAACTTTGTTCTCCCGCGCGCGACGCTCGATGTCATCAAGCTTGCCCAGTTCGTCCTCGGTCACCGCGACGACCAGCTTGCCCAGTTCCCGGTAGGGAAGGTTGCGTTCCTGGCAGAAATCTCGGGTCAGCTCGCGCCCCTGGGCGCAGAGTGTGGCTTTGAGCGAGCCGGGCTGGTAGTACAAGCCGGCATGCACCACGCCGGAGTTATGCCCCGTCTGGTGCGCGGCCACCCGGCTTTCCTTCTCCAACACGGTGACCTCGAAGTCACCGGAGTTCATGAGGGCGCGCGCGATCGCTACACCAAGGATGCCGCCGCCAACGATGCCAATTCGTTCAGACATTTCTATTCTCTTCCTTTATCGGTGCGCTCTCGCCGGGCAGCGAGCTGCCCGGTTGTGCGCCGTCAATTCTCTTTACATTTGGGATCCCCGGCTGCGCTTCCGGGTCCGCGGAGAGCGTGGGAAGCACCACCGCCTTGATGATCTCGGCACGTTCGGTGCGGCACATGGCGTCCACCACCTGGTCCAGGGCAAAGACCTCGAACATTTCACCTAGCGCCTCACGATGCTCGGCGACCAATTTGCTGGCCGCGGCGTAGTCTTCGCGGATGTAGCCGTAGGATCCGTGTAGCGACAGCCCCTTGCGCACGATCTGGTTCATGTCCACCTCCGGCAGCCGCCCGAACATGGCAGGCACCACGATCTTCCCGCGCATGCCCAGCGCGGCGATTGCCCCTGCTAGCGCGCCGCCGGACCCGGAAGCCTCGACCCAATGATCTGCGGCTTCGCGGGCGCCCTCCGGATCGCCAATCCGTAGCCCTAGTGTGCGGGCATAATCCAACCGGGTCTCCGCACCGGATTCCGGACCGTAGATCACCACATCCGCGCCGCGGCGCACGCATTCCAGTCCGCACAGCAGCCCAATGGCTCCCGGGCCGGAGATCCCAATCCGCACACCGTTCAGATCCGCGTCCAGCACGCGCAGTGCCTGGAGGGCGATGGACGCAGGTTCGATCAACACCGCCAACGCGGGTTCCAGACCCTGGCCAACCGGCCAGAGCCGGGTGGCTTCGACAACAAAGTATTCGGCAAGTCCGCCGTCGTTATGTAGGCCGAAGCAGGTGCGCTTGGCGCAATAGTTTCCGCGGCCAGCCAGGCATTGGGCGCATTGCCCGCAACCGTCGATCGCGATAACTACCACCTGGGAACCCACGAGCGACTCCCCGGCTGCATCCGCAGCGGAGAGCACCGTGCCGCAGACCTCGTGGCCCAGGGTCACCGGGGTCGGCACCCATTCGTAGCCCGTATCGGCGCGCATCGCGTGGACATCCGAGCCGCACAGTCCCACTGCCTCGGAGCGCACCAGCACCTGTCCGGGGCCGGGTACCGGAACTGGAACTCGTTCCAAGCCGACGTCCCTAGGCGTTCCGCTTCGCTTGCGCAGCGCCACCATGGTTCCGGCATTAGTGCCCAAGGTAGGACTCCCGCACCACGTCACTTTCGCGCAGTTCGGCCGCGGTTCCGGTGGCGCGAGTAATGCCGCCGTCGATGATGGTGCCGAAGTCGGCCACCTCCAGCGCGTTCTTCACATGCTGCTCCACCAGCAGGACGGACATGCCGGTGGCTGCGATGCCCTTGACGATCGCGAACATCTGCTTGACGATCACGGGTGCGAGTCCCAGAGACATTTCGTCGATCATCAGAACTTTGGGCCCGGCCATCATCCCGCGTCCCACGGCGCACATCTGCTGCTCGCCGCCGGACATCAGCCCGGCTTCTTGTTTGCGTCGCTCGGCCAGCTTCGGGAAGTGGTCGTAGATCTCGTCCAGCCGCGCGGCGGTCTTGCGATCCTTGCGCTTCGTGTAGCCGCCGAGGATCAGGTTGTCCTCCACCGTCATAGTGTTGAAGAGCCGCCGACCCTCGGGAACGTGCACGATGCCCATCGCCACACGCTCCTGCGGCGATGTGCCGGTGATGTCCCGTCCCTCGAATTCGATGGTTCCGGTCGCTGCCGGAATAAGCCCGCTGACCACACGCAGCGTGGTGGATTTGCCGGCTGCGTTGGGACCGAGGAAGGCCGTGACGCCGTGCGCCGGAAGGCTCAGGGTGACGTCTTCCAGTGCCTGCGCGTCGCCGTAGTAGGCGGAGATGTTCATTACCTCAAGCATGGTCTTGCCTCACTCTTCCTCATCGGAACCGAGGTATGCCTCGATGACTTTGGGATCCTTGATCACGGTTTGCGGGTCGCCCACGGCAAGCACCTTCCCGTGATCCAGAACCATCATGCGGTCGGATACTTCCATCACGGCCGAGACGATGTGCTCGATCATCAGGATGCTCACGCCGCGGTCCCGCACGGTGGTGACGAACGGGAGCACATCGATGACCTCGCGGCTGTTCAGCCCGGCGAGCACCTCGTCCAGCAACAGCAGCTTCGGTTCCGTGGCCAGCGCCCGGGCCACTTCGACACGTTTGCGCTGGGCGAGGGTCAATGCTTCCGTCGGGGTGTCGGCGAGCTGCGCGATGCCCAGGTCGCCGAGCAATTCCATGGCCTTGCGGTGCGCCTTGGAAACCCCCGGGTCGTTGACCAGCAGCGGCACCATTACGTTTTCCGCGACGGACATGCCCTTGAAAGGCCTGACTACCTGGAAGGTGCGACCTACACCCATGCGGGCCCGGGTCGCCGGATCGGTGCCGGTGATGTCCTTGCCGTCGAAGGTGACTTTGCCGGTGTCCGGGATGAACATCCCGGAGAGCAGGTTGAAGAAGGAGGTTTTGCCGGCCCCGTTGGGTCCGATGATCCCGATGATTTCCTGATGGCCCAGTTCCAGCGAGACGCCGCCGACCGCCTGGATGCCACCGAATCGCTTGGTGACATTCTCTACGCTAAGCAGTGAGTTGCCCATGGCCTTTACTCTCCTTCCTTGGTGGTCTTCGCATCGGCCGAGCGTTTTCCGCCGCGTCCTTTGCCGCCGCGGCGGGTCTTGCGGGCAATGGCCCTGAAGCCCTCAACTAAACCGCCTGGCATCAGGCGGACGATGATGATCAGCACCGCGCCGTAGATCATGAAGTTCACGCCTTGGCTGGCACCGGAGAAGGTCACGCGCAGCCACTCGCCTAGCGGTGTCATGATGATCGCGCCGACGATCGGGCCGGCGATGGTTCCCATGCCGCCGATGATGCCGTTCAGTGCCGGTTGGATGGAATACAGCGTGGCGGAGAATTGCGTGTCCGGCTCGATGACGAAGAAGTACAGGGCCGCGAAAGCTCCAAAAGCTCCGGTCATGCCGGCGCTGATCAGCAGCGACCCCAGCTTGACCCGGTTGGTGCGCACACCCAAGGCGCGCACGGCGTCCTCGTCGGTAGCCACTGCCCGCAGGTGGTAGCCCAGTTTCGAGCGGTAGATCCAGATGGAGATCGCAATCGCGGCCAACGTGAAGGCCAGCGCGATGTAGTAGTACGGCTGGCGAGACTCGAAGGAGATGTAGGCCAGGCCCTGGGTGGGCGGGGTGGTGATGCCCACCGAGCCGTTGGTCACGGGCACGGCCCAGATGGCCAGCAGGCGCAGCACCTCTACATAGGCCAGCGTGGCCAGGGTGAAGAATGGCCCGCGCAGCCGCAGCAGCGGGATGGCCAGCACCAGCGAGCCGACGGCGGCAAAGATGATGGCGGCCAGGATGCCCAGCCACGGGTTGACCCCGTAATCCACGTAGAGGATGCTCACGGTGTAGGCGCCGATGCCGAAGAAGGCCGCGTGGCCCAGGGACAGCACGCCACCGAAGGACATGATGTTCCAAGCGACGGTGACCCCGGTGTAGATCAGGATCAGCACGCTGATGTGCAGGAAGTACTGGTCCCGCAGGAATAGTGGCAAGAGCAGGGCCACTGTCGTGGGGATGATGATCCAGGGAAGGCTGAGCTTTTTCACTTCAATCCAACTTCCGCGTTCCGGGCCGAGCCGCCGAAGATCCCTTGCGGGCGGACGATCAGCACGATGATGAAGACGACGAAGACCGCCACCTGCTGGAGAGCCGGGTCGATGTAGGTCCCGGCGAGGGTTTCAACGATTCCAAGGATCAACCCGCCGAGCAGCGAGCCAGCCATGTTGCCCAGTCCGCCGAGCACCACGACCACGAAGGCGAGCAGGGTGAAGTGCGCGCCGACCAGCGGGTAGGCGGCCTGGAAGGGGATGATCAGGGTGCCGGCGATGCCGGCCAGGGAAATTCCGATGCCCATGGCCGCCAGGTAGTACTTCTTCACCGGGATGCCGATCAGGCCCGCGGTCTCGCGGTCCTCGACCAGCGCGTTGAGCACCTTGCCCACGAGCGTGCGCTTCATCAGGTAGAAAAGCGCCAGCACCAGAGCCAGCGCCACGATGAACGCGGTGAGCCGGCCGTAGGTCACGTTGATGCCCAGCAGGCTCAGGTTTTGCTCGGCCCAGGGGAAGTTCACCGCGCGGAACTGGCCGCCGAACATCCAGAGGGCCAGATTCTGCAAGAACACCGACAACCCCAAGGTCACGAAGATCTTCATGGTCGGGGAGGAATTCTGCATCGGGCTCAGGATGAACTTCTGGATCGCGATGCCGGCCAAGAACATCACCGGGGTGACGATGACCAGCGACACGTAGGGGTTCATATTCCAAGCACTCCACAGCCACCAGGTCAGGTACATGCCCGCCATGACGAGCTCGCCATGCGCGAAGTTGATGATCTTCACGACGCCGAAAATGAGGTTCAGTCCGACCGCCACGAGGGCGTACACGCCTCCGAGCATTAGCCCGGCGACCATTGTTTGCGAGAGATAATCCATCAGAGGCTCCTATCGGTCACAAACCGAATGGTGTGATGAGTTTCGGCGCGCGGACGGCGGCCTCGGGCGGGTAGACGGTCTCCAGCTTGGAGCCGGACCATTGCATGACGTACATGCTTCCCTGTTGGTTCTGGTTCTGCGCGTCGAGCTCGTAGCCCCACCCGGCGGCCGAAGTCCCGGCCTCTCGGTGGTACTTTCGCGCCGCGGCGGCGAACACCTCCGGATCGTCGTTTCCCCCGGTGGTCTCCAGGATGTCGAAGAGCATCTGGGCGCCGGTGAAATTGCTCAGCGAATGTCCGGAGGCCGGTTCCGCGTTCCAGCGTTTGTGGTATTCGGAGATGAAGTCCTCGATGCCCGGCGTGAAGTCGCGGTTGACGTGGATCTGTGTGAAGTCGACGTCGAACACCCCGTCCGCCGCATCGCCGAGCGCTTTCTGGAAGCTGGCCAGGCTGTGGCCGCCACCGGTGCCCACGAAGACGCCGAGCTTGACATTGTTGTCGCGGATTTGGCGGCCGAGCAGGACCGCGTCCGCGGCATAGGACACGGCCAGGACGATGTCGGGCTCCTGCGACTTCATGCGCAGCACGGTGGATGACAGATCGGTGGACTTGGCGCTGTAGGGTTCCGCTTCGAAATGCTGCAGGCCGATTTTGTCAGCCGCTGCCTTGGCCAGCGAAACGATGGACTGCCCGTAGGAGGAGTCCTCGTGGAGCATCATCACGCGTAAATCCTTCACTGGCTTGCCCAGCGCTCCGGCCAGGTAGTTCTGGATGAAGTCCATATGCAGTCCGGTCATGTCCGCGGCCGTGGGGTTCAGTCGGAAGACCTTGTCATAGCCTCGGGTGGTCACTGCCTCGGAGACCGCGCCGAGCTCCACGTAGGCGTTTCCGGTGCGGGCAAAGACTTCGGTCGCCGCCAGAGCCAGCGACGAGCTGTAGGTGCCGAAGCCGAGCTTGATGTTCTTGTTGAACACCAGGCGCCGGGCCTCCGAGGCCGCGGTGTTCACATCCGGAACGTCGGCGAACACCATTTCGATCTGCTTGCCAGCGACACCTCCACCTGCGTTGCGCAGGTCGGTGGCGATCTGCACTCCGCGCCATGATTCCTCGCCGAGCAGAGCGTTAGTGCCCGATACAGGGTACATGGCCCCCAGTCGCAGGGTGGTTGCGTCCGTGCCGCGGGAGGCGCAACTGGCCAGTGCGGGAGCCGCAGCCAAGGCAAGCAGACCCGCTCCGGAGTACCGGAGAAATGACCTCCGGTTAAATCCACGCTCGGTGGGTGACATCTTTGTCTCCGATGTTCGGTGTGAGTGATGGGTGGTCGAATGGCTGGCGCCTAGGAGGCGGTCCAGCCGCCGTCGACCATCAGCAGCTGGCCGGTGAGGTAGCTGGCAGCATCCGAAGCGAGGAATACCGCGGTGCCGGCCAATTCCTCCGGATTGCCGAAGCGGCCCATGGGAATTCGGTCCAGCATCTTCTGGTAGCGCGCCTCGTCGGCGAAGACCTTCTCGGTCAGCGCGGTGCGGAAGTACCCGGGCCCGATCCCATTGACCCGGATGCCGCGCGAGGACCATTCGGTGCTGAGGTTGCGTACCAGCCCATAGACTCCGGACTTGCTAGCCGTATAGGCGGCCACATCCGGAACCGAGATCAGGCTGGTGAGCGATCCGACGAAGATGTGGCTGCCGCCCCGCTCCCCCGCGAGTTGGCGTCGGCCGATTTCCTGGCTGAGCGCGAAGGGAGCGGTGAGGTTGACTCGCAACACGTGATCCCAAGCCTCGGCGTCGAATTCCTCGGCCGGCTGGCGGTGCTGGACCCCGGCCGCGTGGACCACGATATCTATGGCCCCGCCAGCTGCTTTTTCCATGGCGTCAACCATCTGCCCGGCCGCGCCGCTGGCTACATCGAGGGAGAGCGGATGAACATTGGCGCCCAGTTCCGCAGCAGCTGATTCGACGTCCGCGGCGGTCCGGGAGACCACCACCACGGTGGCGCCCGCGGAGGCCAGACCGGCCGCAATGGCCTTGCCCAACCCGCGACCGCCGCCGGTGACGACGGCGCGTCGGCCGGTCAAGGAAAAGAGTTCGTTGTTCATGGTGCGTTTCCTCTCGAAGTTTCTGCCCTAGTGCGTGCGGATTGCCGCGGCCTTGATGCGGGTGTAGAACGCCAGCGCGTCCCGACCCTGCTCCTTGTACCCGGAGCCGGAATCCTTGAATCCGCCGAAGGAGTGGTGGATGTCCCAGCCGGTGGTGGGCTGATTGATCGAGATCTGGCCGGTGTCAGCCTCTTCAAGGAAGCGGAAGGCGTTGGCCAGATCGCGGGTGAAGATTGCGCTGGACAGCCCGTACGCGGAGTCGTTGACCGCGGCGATTGCCTCGTCCAGCGAATCCACCTCGACCATGCCCAGCACCGGCCCGAAGACCTCTTCCTTCCAGATGTCATGCTCGGTGGTGATGCCCAGGAAGGTAGGCTCCACGAAGGCGCCCGCGGTGGCGGCCTCGCCTTCGAGCTCGCGGCGGGCAATCACCTCGGCACCCTGCGTGATGGCTCTCTCGACGTGGCCGCGGATCGTGCTCTGCGCGCCCTCGTCCACTACCGGTCCGAGGTCAACCTGCTCACCAGAGCCGGCCGCGACGCGCAGCTTCGCCACGGCATCGGCAATGCGGGTGCGCACATCGAGGGCAATCCCCTTCTGGACGATCAGTCGGCTGGTGGCCGTGCAACGCTGTCCAGCCTGCGCGAAGGCCCCCGCGACAATGGTCGGAATGGCCAGGTCAAGGTCGGCGTCGTCTAGGACGACCGCCGCGTTCTTTCCGCCCATTTCTGTCTGCACGCGGATGCCGCCGCCGGCCAGTTTCGCCTGGATGCCCTTGCCCACCGCGGTGGAACCGGTGAAGGACACCGCGCGAAGTCCGGCGTAGTCGAAGAGTGCGTCGCCCAGCTCGGAACCGCGGCCGGTAACCGTGCCCAGCACGCCGGCGGGCAGACCAGCCTCGTGCAGGATTTCGGCCAGGCGCAGGGTGATCAGCGGGGTTACCGTGGCGGGCTTGATGACCACCGCGTTGCCGGAGATCAGCGCCGGACCCAGTTTGCGGGCCGGGGTCAGGAAGGGGTCATTCCACGGGGTGATGAGCAGGACTACGCCGAGCGGCTCGACGATGCGCGCGGCAAAGGTTCCGGGGCGGGCGTCGGCGAGGAAGTCGCCGTAGCTGTCGCGGCCCATGCCACCGTAGTATTCGAAGAATTCGGCGGTCTTGCCGACCTCTCCGGTAGCCTCGGCCTTTGTCTTACCCATTTCGGTGACGATCAGCGAGGCCAGCTCATCGCTGCGTTCACGGATCAACGCCGCGGCGTTGAGCAGGACACGTCCGCGCTGAAGCTGGTTGGTCTTCTTCCAGGTCTTCGCCCCGGCTTCGGCGGCGGCGAAGACCCGGGCGACCTCATCGCTGCTCATGGCCGGCACCGAGCCGACTTTTTCCCCGGCGGTTGCGGGGTTGTAGACATCAATCTGGGCTCCGGAATCGGAGGCCACGAATTCCCCGTTGACGAGGTTCTTCAGTAGTCCGTAAGTCATGGTTAAAGTCTTTCCTTCTGAGGATGTGTCAGCGGGCGGTGGCGGCGAAGGCGAGATCCAAATCGCCGGACTCCATGGAGCGGAAAAGATCCGCAAGGAGCTGCTCGTCGAAGGGCTCCGGGTTAGTGGGACGTGGATAGTCGGTCGCGCACAATCTCGCCATTTCCGGGACGGAGTCGGGGTTGATGCGCGCTTCGGCAAGCGTCCGCGGAAGTCCCATGCGACCAGAGAGCTCCGAAACCTCCGTAGCGGCGACTCGCAGGTCCTCGCTTTGCCCGCCGGTCAGCGCCGAGGCGATGAGCTTGGCCAATCCAGGTTCCAGGTTCTGGTTGTAGGCAATGCAGTAAGGCAGGGCGATCGCACAGGACACCCCGTGAGGCATGGGCTGCTCGTGCGCGAGGCAGTAGGCCAGCGAGTGGCCGAGCACTACGCCCGCGTTCAGTGACTGGCCCGCGATATGCGAGGCCCACAGGACATTGGCCAACGCATCCTTGTCCCCGTTGTATGCCTTTTCCAGGTTGCCGACCAGCAGCTCGATGGCGCGCAGGGAGTGGTGGGAGGAGAGCACGGAGGCGCTGGTCGACATGAGCGCTTCGATGGCGTGGGCCAGAGCGTCCATCCCGGTAGCCGCGATCACGGATTTAGGCAGCGAAGACACCAATTCGGGGTCTATCACCGCGACGCGCGGGACATACAGGGCGCAACTGGAAGCACGCTTGCTACCCTCCACCGTGACCATAGCGATGCGAGTGGCTTCCGAGCCGGTGCCGCAGGTGGTGGGAACAAGTACCAGTGGTGCCACCCCATTTTCGGGGGCCACCACTCCGGTCCAGTCCCCCGAACCGCCTTCGTTGCGCAACAGCAGGGCGACGATCTTGGACGAATCCAAAACCGAACCGCCACCGATGCCAACGACCGCGGAAATACCAGCCGCCCGAGCTTCGGCGGCCACTGCATCAACGATCTCTGCCGAAGGTTCGGCACCGAATCCTCCGCGGGTGTGGACTTCGTAGCCCGCCTCGCGCAGTGCGTCCTCGACGGGAGTGATGAGCCCGGCGGCTGCCACGGCGTCATCCACGGCCAGCAAAATGGATCCAGTCTTGATTGCGAGCTGGGTGGAAAGAATCTCCGAGAGATTGCGCACCGCTCCGGCTCCGCCGATCACGGCTGCCGGGGAGAGGAACACCGAATCAGCAGAAGCCGAAGGCCACCATGGGTTTGACATCGTCGTCTTGCCTTTCATAAGTACGTATTTTTGGGGCTCTCCGACGCCGGAGCGTTCGGTAACCCGGAGATCCAAGATTCAAGATTGGATCCAATAGGTTCCAGATAAACACAGGCATGTGACTCAGGTCAAGTAAATTGTATCCAATCGTGAGAAAACACTTCATCAAACTACCAGCGTCTACAGCATCGGACATTACGATGCAAGAATAGATTTCCCAAAAAATACAGTAAACACGGGGAAAATAACAACGCCGCTACCTGCGTTGGTAGCGGCGTGAGGGTAATTAATATTTACACTAAACTCAGATTTGGATCCAATTACACGAATGTGTCATCTGTAGGGTCAACCAAGGTATTCCTGGTCCGTCGAATATGCAGGTGAACCATGGCGGCGGCAGATTCCGGATCCCGGCGTCGGATTCCATCGAGAATCAGCGCGTGGTCCAGATTCGTTGCGACGACATCCTCCACCGACTGACGGTGTACAAGCAGGCGACGATAGTGCTGCGTAGTGTTCCACTGCCGCAGAACTAAATCGAGAAGCGGTTGGTGGCGCACACCTGCGTACGTGAGCAAATGAAATTCCCGATCCAAGCGAAGGAATCCCTCTACGTCGCGATGCGGTCCTGCAGTCGCGTCAATTTCCTCGACCAACTCGCCGAGCCGGTCGATTTGAGCATCTGAGAGGTTGGGGATGCTCTCGCGGACAGCTAGTGGTTCGACAACCTCGCGCATCTTGTACGTTTGATCAAATTCGAAGGCATCCAGCTTAGCCACCCAGGTGCCGCTATGCGGGACGATCGAGACTAACCCCTCGGCCTCAAGTTGGCGCAAGGCCTCGCGAACCGGCATTCGGCTCGCATTGAACCGATCGGCCAACATTTCCTGCCCTAAACGCTGCCCCGGCTTGAATTCGCCTTCGAGGATCAGTCTCCGCAATTCGTCGGCGACTCGCTGCCCACTGATGGCTGATGGTAATTCCCCTAGCACCTTGGGTCCTCCTTGTCTGTCGAAAGTACACTCCGTCGCCTCTGGGCTTCCTGCTGCGCAGTCTAGCCTTTAGGGTGGTGTGTCGATTCGAGAATTTTTCCGCCGAGTGGCGGCCAACCCCCCTGCCTCTCGCGGGGATAGATTTAAAACAATCATCGCACGAACATGGATCCAATCCCTAGCTTGCCACCGATAGAGAGTGGCCAGGAGTCGCTGTTTTTCGTTTTCCGGATCCAATTCCTCGCTCACGTGAATCCGCAGACGATTCTGCTGGCTCGATGACCAATATGCGAGTGTCCCGCGGTCCAGGCATTGTTCATACCCGGGTCGCGGATTCCTCGCCCCTTTTTCTGGAAGATGAGCCACGTGTCCAGTATGCAGATCACCTCATAAATTCGCGCACATTCCATGAATCTGCACCATCCGGTACGGGCGTGTACGTGTGGCAGTAGGCCTGCGATGCCTTCACTCTCACGGCAGATTGACTGTGCCGAGATTCGAAGTTCGCGGAAAATTAGTCTGTCTACGAGTTCCTACGGACAAAGAAACCGAGACCGTGCACCGACGACATCCAGAATATCTACTTTAGATTTCACCGCCCATTGCGACGGCTGTGCGCATTGCTGCGGTTTCACTCAGCCTGCGCCTCAGGCACTCGAGGTCAGAATCAAGGCATGGGCTTTAGTAAGAAACTTTATGCGCTCTTTCTTTCGTAGTTTATGAATCAGCTGATGACCGGGCGAAGGATCGTTCCGGTTCCAATCAAAAGGGGGAATTCGCCCTGGCTCCGGTCGCTTAACGTTGCTTAACGTAAATCTCAGGTCTGTAATGGTCATCACACGCCAAGGAATAACACGCTTTAGAAGCGACACCGCAAAAGGAGGCAAAGATGCCGAGCACGACCGAAACCCCACCAGTCCGTCCGGCCCGCGTATCAGCCGCCGCGGTAGCCCGTGCATCGGGCGTTTCCACGGCCACTGTCAGCTACATCATGAATGGGCGCCCCGGAGCCTCTTTGGAGACTCGGCGGCACGTCGTAAAGATTGCCAATGAAATGGGATTCCGCCCGTCAAGGAACATCGCGGGTCGAGATCCGCTGCTGACTCGGGTCGTGGGATTAATTCTTCCGAACATCGTCAATCAGATGTACACGGGTTGGGCGCAGCACATTATTAATGCCACGGCCGCTGAGGGTTTCGAGGTCTTCGTAGCTACCACCCAGGACGAGCCCGAATCGCTCGCCCAGGTCGCCGGAACTCTAGCTGCTAGGAACGTGGATGGCGTCATCTCCGCCGCCGCGCTACGCGAAGACTCCAGGGCGTTGCGAACGCTGCGCCAAAAGCGCATCCCCTATGTATGCCTCTCCCGTCGCTCGGACCACCTTCCCGGCGACTTCGTAGGCATCGACGACGATGCCGCCGCCACCGATCTCATGAACCACATCTTGGGCCACGGCTACACGGACATAGCCACAGTCATCGGGCCACGTTTTTCAACCGCGTCGCTGGCCCGTGAACATGCCTTCGTGCGCACGGCCGCAGCCGTCGGCGTGCTCATCACCGGGGAGCGAAAGATCAGTACCAGGCTGAATTCAGACGGCGGCCGTGTAGCCGCCGAAAAACTCCTCGGCTCACCGAATCCTCCACGAGCAATTGTCTGCGGCTCCGATGAGATCGCCATTGGCGTTATGGAACATGCGCTATCTCTCGGACTGCGCATCCCAGATGACGTGGCGGTGGTCGGAAGCGACGGGTTGCCGCACAGCCGTTCCGGATTAATCGGGCTGACCACAATCGTCCAACCCGTCAAAGAAATGGCTGAGCGCTCCTTCGAACTCCTCCTTGACCAGATCACCCGTCCGCGAAGCACCTACAAACATTCGGTATGCGGTCACCGACTGCATACCGGTCGCACCTGCGGCTGCCAAGCCGACCTTGGCGCCCAATAAACCATTCTCTCTAAAATCTTGATCCCCTGACGCTCGCCCCGCCTTCTTCCACCATGCCCGATCCAGAAAGTCATTGACATGTCTAAACAAGCAAAGACGACCACAAAACGGTCCCCCGAAGTCGTCAACAAGATCATTTTCCGGCGCATCATGCCGCTGCTGATTGCCGCGTACGTCATGGCATTCATCGACCGGACCAACATCGGCATGGCCAAAGACCGGATGGAAATCGACCTCGGAATCTCCGCCACAGCCTACGGCATCGGCGCCGGGCTGTTCTTTCTGACCTATGCCCTCTCTGAGATCCCCTCGAACTTGATCATGCACAAGGTCGGTGCCCGCTTTTGGATCATGCGCATCATGATCACCTGGGGAATCCTCTCTGCCTGCATGGCTTTCGTACAAGGCGAATGGTCCTTCTACATCCTGCGCATGCTGCTGGGCATCGCCGAGGCTGGGCTGTTCCCCGGCGTCATCTACTTCATCACCCAGTGGTTCGTGGTCAAGGACCGCGCCAAGGCCAACGGCATGTTCCTGCTCGGAGTTTCCATCGCCAACATCGTCGGAGCCCCGCTGGGCGGCGTACTGCTAACCCTTGACGGACTCGGCGGCCTGCACGGCTGGCAGTGGATGTTCATCATCGAGGGCATCCCCGCCTGCATCCTTGCCTTCGTCGTCTGGAAGTGCCTGCCCAATAAGCCCACCGAATCCAAATTCCTCACTCGGGAGGAAGCCGAGGACCTCGAGGCAAGCATCCTGGCAGAGGAGACCGCAGGGGCCAAGGCCTCCGGAAACTCGAAGCTGCGCCACGTGCTAAAGGACAAACAGATCCTGCTGGTCGTGGCCATCTACTTCACGCACCAGATTGCCGTCTACGCTTTGAGTTTCTTCCTGCCCTCGATCATCGGCACCTACGGCGCTTTGAACACTATCCAGATCGGCCTGCTGACCTCCATTCCATGGATTTTCTCCGCCGCCGGCGCCCTGCTGTTGCCGCGACTGGCCACCAACGCATCCCGCTCCCGATTGATCGCCACCTCCACAATGGTCGGTATCGTCGCCGGTTTCACACTCGGGGCCATCGGAGGCCCGATCCTGGGCATGATCGGCTTCTGCCTGGCCGCCTTCAACTTCTTCGCCCTGCAGCCGATCCTCTTCACGTACCCGGCAACGCGCCTCTCCGGTGCAGCGCTGGCAGGCGGCATCGCCTTCGTGAACACCATCGGCCTCTTCGGCGGGTTCCTCGGCCCCTACGTCATGGGCTTCATGGAGGAAGCCACCGGCAGCAAGATCTCAGGCCTCTGGTTCATTGTCGCCATGTGCACCATCGGCGCTCTTTTGACCCGCAAGCTCAAGCGCGGTACCGAAGACCCTGCAAAGTCCTCCGTCGCCGCACACTAGATTTCCCACGAACCAAGAAAGAAAAACACCACCATGGAGAACAAACTGGATTTTACCCAGCGCAGGGTGCTGGTCACGGCGGGAGCCGCCGGTATTGGCTTGGCCATCGCCACCGCATTCAAGGACCTCGGGGCGTCCGTGTTCGTCACGGATATAAATCCGGCGGCCGTCGAGGCGGCCCGCAAGGCAGGATTCGCTGCGGCAGTAAGCGACGTGTCTGATGAATCCCAGGTCATTGAACTCGCCGCCACGGTCAGCAAAGAGCTGGGCGGACTGGACGTGCTGGTCAACAACGCCGGAATCGCCGGGCCCACCGGACCGGTCGAGACTCTCGATGCCGAAGCTTGGAAGGCCACCTTCGACGTCAACGTGCACGGGCAGTTCTATTGCATCAAGCACCTGCTACCACTGCTGCGCAAGGGGTCTGAGGCCTCGATCGTCAATCTCTCTTCGGCCGCGGGACGACTGGGCATGGCCGGGCGAAGCCCCTACTCGGCTTCCAAATGGGCAGTGATCGGGCTGACAAAAACACTGTCCATCGAGCTGGGTGACGAGCGCATTCGCGTCAACGCCATCTGCCCAGGTGCCGTGAACGGACCGCGCATCGAAGCCGTCATCAAGGCCAAGGCAGACATGCTCGATCGCCCGCTTGAGGAAGTCTCCAATCTCTACCACCGCCAGTCCTCGCTGAACCAGCTTGCCGAACCCGGCGACATCGCCGACATGGCAGTGTTCCTGTCCAGTTCCCTTGCCCGCAGCGTCAATGGCCAGGCCATGGCAGTTGACGGCAACACCGAAAAGCTCTACTAAGGAAATCGACACCATCATGGCAACATCACGCAAGGTCATCATTACCTCCGCCGTTACCGGCGCCATCCACACCCCCACCATGTCCCCTTATCTGCCGGTCACAGCCGATGAGATCGCCGATGCCGCAATCGGTGCCGCCGAGGCCGGGGCCTCGATCGTGCACATGCATGCACGGGACCCGAAGGATGGGCGCCCTTCGCAGGAACCCGCCCACTTCGAGCCCATTCTGGCCAGGCTCAAGGCCAACACCGACGCCATCATCAACATCACTACCGGTGGATCACCGCATATGAGCGTGGAAGAGCGGATGCGCCCGGTAATCGAGTTCAAACCGGAGCTCGCCTCGCTGAACATGGGATCGATGAACTTCGGGCTTTACCCCATGCTTGATCGCTTCAAGGAATTTGGCCACGAGTGGGAACGTGAAGGTCTGGAGAACTCCCGGGATCTCGTCTTTAAAAACACCTTCGCCGACATCCAAAAGATCTTGGAGATCGGGAATACGAACGACACCCGCTTCGAGTTCGAGTGCTACGACATATCGCACCTGAACAACCTCGCGCACTTCCAATTACGCGGCTTGGCCCGCGGACCGCTCTTCGTCCAGTCTGTCTTCGGGCTGCTCGGCGGCATCGGGGCGCACCCCGAGGATCTCATGCACATGCGTCGGACCGCCGACCGGCTCTTCGGCGATTCCTACGAGTGGTCGATCCTGGGTGCCGGTAAAAATCAGATGCCACTGGCCACCATAGGTGCGGCGATGGGCTCTCACGTCCGCGTTGGCCTAGAAGATTCGCTATGGATCGGGCCCGGCCAACTTGCCGCCTCAAACGCCGAGCAAGTAACCCGTATCCGTACCATCCTCGAGGCACTGAACTTCGAAGTCGCCACCCCCGACGAGGCCCGCGAGATGTTGACGCTAAAGGGCCGTGAAAACGTCGGATTCTAGGATTCACGAACCGGTGATTTTCAGAACCTCCGACAGTGTCTGGTTGAACGTAGCCCGTCACCCGGGTCACGCGACGATCCAAAACAACAGTGGCTGGACAACCTAGGTGCGCGGCGCTCAGTATGGTCACCACCTCGCTCAAAGAGGCCGCGGCGGTCGCCGATGGGCAACGCGGGGAATCCCAAATTCAATGGGGCAAGTTCTTGCCGGTATTGGCGCCCCAAAGCTAAAAACGCGGCAAACTCTGTGATTGGATTTGTCGTGGAAGACCGTACGAACAATGATCCAGCCAGCGGGGCGCTTGGCAGCCATTTCCAGGCGCAGCGCTGGGTGGATCTTTGGATCAATGTCTACCCCACCCACCGGTACCTAAGATTAGGCTGCTATCCAAGGAACTAAGATTTCTCGGGGACCTCCTCCGAGTTGAACAAGCACCGGTTCAGTGGTTCTGCCCACCTGGGTCAAATTCGCAATTCTGGCCAGCAACCTAGCCCGGCGCCTACTAGCTGCGTACTAAAGCGGCACTGGGGCATTAGATCTGCGAAACTAGATGGCGCTCCAACCGGTGTCCGAGGCAAGCACCACACCATTGATGTTGGTGCTGTCGTCGCTGAGCAGGAAGGTGATGGAAGCTGCCAACTGAGCCGCGGTTGCCATGCCGGGAATGATGCTCATCAGCGGCGCAATCACCTGCTGGGCATATGCCGAATCCATCGGCGCCTCGATGTTGGTCTGCACCGCACCAGGGGCGACTGCGTTGAAGCGGATCCCCTTCTTCCCGTACATGACGGCCGAGTTTTTGGTCATGCCGACCACCGCATGCTTCGAGGCGGTGTAGGCAACGCCTGCTGCCGAGCCGCGCAGCCCCGCTTCCGAGGCGACGTTCACAACCGTGCCGCTTTCGGCCTCTAGCATCAGGGGCACTACGGACCGGGTCAGCTTTAGGATCGAATTCAAATTGACGTTGAACACGCGCTCCCAGGTGGAGTCTTCCACCTCATGGATGGGCTCAAACTTGTCCATAATGCCCGCGACGTTGGCCAGGGCATCGACCTTGCCTTCGCCAGCGGCAACGATCCGATCAACGACGTGCTGATCGGTGATGTCACCGGCTACCGCAACGATGCTCAGCTCCGGGTTTTCTGCGACCAATTCGCCGAGGCGCTCACCGCTGATATCTGCCGCGATCACCTTGCCGCCTTCTTGTGCCACGCGCAGGGCGGTCGCCTTGCCGATGCCTGAACCCGCGCCGGTGACAATGACGGTTTTGCCGTCAAAACGTGCCGGGGTGATTTTTTCCTGCCAAACGTTTTCCGTGCTCATGACCGCTCTTTCTGATTACTTAGACAATAGTAACTTCATATTATGACACAGAGTGTCATAACTCAATGGGTCATACTTGAGATATGCCGGACACTCAGGATCTCTCCACCACACGCCTCTCCGGACGCCCGCAGAGCATTAATCCGGAATCGGTGGCCCGCACCGCCCTAGAACTTTTTGCCAAACACGGCTACGGCGCGGTCTCCATGGCGCAAATTGCCGAAGAGGCGGGAATTGGACGCAAAAGCCTCTACCGCTACTTCGCGTCCAAGGCGGATCTGGTGTGGGGAGGACTGCTCGAAGCTGCTGAAATTTCGGAACAGGCATTGGATGTCGCACAAGGCTCTGACATGCGGTTGCTGGACGCCATGCATGAGGCAATCCAAGCCGCCCTGCGATCGCTACCGGATTTGGAAGTCACCCGCGGCCGGCTTCGTCTAATCGCAGAACAACCCGAACTGTTGGCCCAGGCACCCCTGCGGATGGCCCCGCAAAACGGACGAATGCTGCAGCATCTAGTGGACGGCGGACTCGGCGTAGATGAGGCCCACTACCTTTCGGTGGCCTTTGGCAGCGTCACCTTCTCTGCGTGGATCCGCTGGGCGCAATCCAACGAACTCAGCCCCGCTCAGTTCCTCACGAACGCCATGAAAGTTCTTCGCCTGCCGTAGCCCCACTGCGGAAGCTATTTCGCGCCGGCCCACTGATCATCGATCATGGCGGCAAAGTCGAATGCTTCATCTAGGATTTCGCGCAAGCTTTCTTCGGGCGCGCTAACCCAGCGAACTAACGCGTGGTCATAGAGCGCCATGGCCAGCAGCGCAGAGGTTTCCGCCCGACGAACGTTGGCGCAAAATGACGATAATGCCTGCGCCAGGGAAGCCTGCTGCTCACGTCTAAATTCTTGCCAGCTGGCGCGCAACGCGGGACTCCCCCACACCAGCTGAATTCGTCCCCGTAGGGCTTCTGGGTCTTGTTCTGCGGCCACGACCGTCGATTCAAAGCTTCGGCGCAAAAGTTCCAGCAGGCTTTCTCCGGGATGAGAGGCCATGGACGCCAACGCTTCAGAAAAATGCACATTCAGCGAACCTAGGGCGGTGATCACCGCATCTTCCTTCGAGGAGAAATACCTGAAGAAGGTAGCCCGGGAAATGCCCACTGATTGAGCGGCTTGCTGTGCAGTAACGTTCTCCAGTCCTTGCTCGGCGAACAGGGTATAGATCTGTTCTGCCAACTCGACCTTCATCTTCTCGCGCACTCGTTCACGCACCGCAGGGACCATGGCAAAAACTTTACTCTGAGATGATCGACCTCTTTTGAGACTCAGTCTCTTCGCCCATATCAGGGACAATTTATTCTCGGCGTGTCGCATAGAGGCAAGTTAACGAATCTCAACAATCAACCCGTTTTGACGTCATACTTAGGACCTCTTAGTTAGGCTCGATAATAGATAACAATGCAGACATGAGGGATTCGCATGGCACAGGACATCAAGGTAGGCACCATCGAGCTCGGGCAAGGGCTGCAGATAACCGGTCAAGGGTTCGGGAGCATGTCACTTAGCGGACCCTATGGCTCGGCCGAGGATGACGAATCTCTGCGCACCCTAAATCACGTCATCGATAGCGGAGTTACTTTCCTCGACACCGCCAACATTTACGGCGAAGGACATAATGAGTCCCTGCTGTCCCGGGTGCTCAAGACGCGCAGCGATGAAGTTACGCTGGCCACCAAGGCTGGCATTGTTCGCCCAAAAAACCCGGGCGATCCACGAGCCAATGGCGATCCGGCCTTCATCAAGGAATGTCTCGATGCGAGCCTGCAACGACTCGGTGTCGACGAAGTGGACCTGTACTACTACCACAGGGTTGATAGCCGCGTGCCGATCGAGGAGACCGTCGGAGCCTACGCTGAACTGGTTCAAGCCGGCAAGATCAAACACATCGGATTATCCGAGGTAACCTCCAACGAGCTTCGTCGGGCACATCAAATCCACCCGATCACCGCAATTCAGATGGAGTACTCGATCTTCAGCCGGGATATTGAGCGCTGGCTGCTTCCGACGGCATGCGAGCTCGGGGTCGGTTTGGTTCCCTATGCCTCGCTGGGCCGCGGCTACTTCACCGGACAGGTGGACTCGCTGGAGCAGTTGGAGTCCGGCGATATCCGGCATAATTTCCCACGCTTCGAACCAACGAGCATGAAGCGGAATCTGCGGCTGCGAAAGGTCATCGAGGCCGTGGCCGAACGTGAAGGATTCTCCACGGCGCAGGTGGCGCTGAGCTGGGTCTACGAGCAGGCTGACCGCCACAGCGTGGCCGTTTCACCAATTCCGGGCACCCGCTTCCGTGCCCATTTTGATGACAACTTGGAGGCGCTGAACATTCGACTCTCCGAACTATCAATGAACGAGTTGGATGCCTTGGCTGCTCAAGTCGACGGCGAACGTCAACGAGACATCTATTCTGTTTCCAAGGGCCGCGAAGAACAGCAGATGGCGAACTTATAGTGCTGAGCCCCGCGGGTTAAACCCGGAGCATTCATCCGCACTGGCTGTTCAACCGCTCAGCTCTGCCACCCGTTTCCGCTTATCACCGCTACTGCGTAGAGTTTCGAGCGTAGGGTATTTCCAGTATTTGGCGAGGAAGGACTAGCCCACCATGAGAATCGCATTGGCTCAGGTATTGAGCACCGCAGATCCGCAGCGAAACTTGGTGACCATCCGTGATCATGCGCGGCAAGCGAAAGCAGCCGGCGCAACATTGGTGGTCTTTCCCGAAGCCATGCAGGTGTCCTTTGGCCACCCGCTAGCCGATTTTGCCCAGCGTTTAGACGGGCCGTGGGCTACGTTAGTCCGCCAGCAGGCCCGCGACATCGGCATCACCATCGCCGTGGGCATGTTCACCCCGGGCCAAGAAGGCCGGGTGCGGAACACCTTATTGGTCGCAGGCAATGGTGTCGATACGCACTACGACAAGATCCACCTCTACGACGCCTTCGGTTTTTCCGAGTCGGATACCGTGACCGCCGGAAACACTCCGGTGCAGTTTGACCACCAAGGCACCATTGTCGGACTGGCCACCTGCTATGACCTGCGATTCCCCCAATTGTTCGTCCACCATGCCCGGGCGGGAGCCAAGGTTAATATCGTCGCCGCCTCCTGGGGCCAGGGCGAGGGCAAGGCCGAACAGTGGACCACTCTGGCTCAGGCCAGAGCCCTGGATTCCACGACTTTTGTGGTGGCCGTTGACCAGGCCGACCCTGCCAGCATTGGCCGGCAGGTTACGGGCGCCGCACCATTGGGAGTCGGGCATTCCGTGGTGGTGGACCCCTTGGGCCGGATCATTGCCCAGGCGGGCACAGAACCGCAGCTGCTGGTAGTTGACCTTGATCTGGATCAGGTCGCGCACGCTCGAAAGCAACTGCCCGTACTCGCCAACGCTGTGGACTTGTAGGCCGGCGGCCGGGCTTCCTCCTGGCATGAACCAGAAGGATCGGGCCTGCCAGACAAGACTTACTCGGCAAGATCCAGCATCGGCGCTTTTCGCTTGAATCCACCGGTTACATAGGCGAGATATCCCAGCCCCAAAACGATCCAAGCCAGACCGAACGTCAAGGACAATGCGCTGAGGCTGGTCCACAACCAAATAGTCAGCGCCACGCCAATGAGCGGCAGCACCAGATAATTAATGGTGGCTGCCAATCCGCGGTGCCGGTGGGCCAGGAAGAAATATTTGATGACCGAGAGGTTTACGGCCGAAAACGCCACCAGCGCTCCGAAGCTAATCATGGCGGACACCATTTCCAGGCTGGCAAAAAGCGCGGTGAGTGAGACGGCGGAAACGATCAGGATGACAAATGTTGGAGTCTTGAACCGCGGATGAAGATAGCCGAATACTCGGCGCGGCAGCACCCCGTCGCGGCCCATGCTGTAGAGGATCCGTGACACCGATGCCTGCGATACCAAGGCAGAACCCATTGCACCGCAAATGAAACCAGCCGTGAAGAAGATCGACAGGAATTGCCCGCCGACCGCGAAGACAACTTGGATGGAAGCGGAATCAGCGTTCGTAAATTCGTGGCTGGGGTAGACAAGATGCGAGACGTAGGCCAGCACCACGAACAGAAATCCGCAGATCAGGGTGGTGAGCACGATGGCCCTTGGCAAATCCCGCTTGGGATTGCGTGCCTCTTCCGCGAACGTCGTGATTGAATCGAACCCCAAGAACGAGAGACACAAAATTGCCGCTCCCGCGGCAAGCGGAGCAAAGCCACCCGGGTCCCCGGTCCCCCGCAGGGGCGCAAACAGATCTACCGTGGCTTGACCCCGCAGGTACGCGAGGGAGAATCCGATGAAGAGGATGATGAACAGGAACTGGAAGCCGATGATCACGATATTTGTCCGGGCCACCGAGACGATGCCGATAATGTTCAGCACGGTAACCAGCGCCATCCCGGCTAGCATGAAGGCCCACGGAGGTATCGACGGGAAAAACTCGTTGAGGTAGATCCCCAAGAGCAGGTAGTTGATCATGGGTAAAAAGAGGTAGTCAAGCAGCAATGCCCAACCGGCCATGAACCCGATATTTGAACCGAATGACCGCTGTGCATAAACATACGCGGAACCCCCGACGGGAAATGCCCGTGACATCAGCCCGTAGGAACGGGCGGTGAACAGCATAGCTATCAGGGTAATTAGATAGGCCACCGGCAACCGCCCGCCGGTAATTTCCGTGACGATTCCATAGGTACTGAAGATCGTCAGCGGCACCATGTAGACCATGCCGAAGAGCACGAGGTTTGGAAGCCCCAGTACCCGGTTCATCTGCGTGGGTGCCTCCGTCACGCCCTCCGTATATTGCTGAGCCTGTTTCATGACCGTTACCTCTCTGCAGGTGCCCCGCTGCTGCCGCCGCGTGAAGCGACGGACTTTCCAGCACGCGAAGGCGCACCATCGAAAATAATGAAGACCGTTCACTTAATGTAGTGATAGGCCTCACCATTAGCAAGGGGGTCATAGTGGCCAGCAAGGCGTTCAAAGCTCATGAGATCGACCGGGAGAACGAGTTGAGCCCTGCAATTACGGCCAACTTAGGCAGAATGACTTGGAACTTTTTGATCACTCGGAAAACTCGAAGAAGCCCATTCAGTCAACCTCGATGTTCAAAAGAAATTTATAAGATTAATTTGTTTGAAACATGGCGACAGCTCAACCCGACCGAGACTAAGGCTGGGCGACTTCCCGCTCGATGGCAGCAATCATGGCACGTAGCCCAAATTCAAAGGATTGATCGCTAACCGTGGATCGAGCCTGCCGCGCATATTTTTCCCCGCTTTCCATGACTTCCCCGTGGCTGTTGCCACCGCCTTCACCGCCCTGCTCGGGTAGCGCGGCAACATGCGCGCCGGGTGCCACGATGTCCAATGCCGCGCCGACCACCAGCGACTCAATGGCAACCATCACCATCAAGATTCTCGGCACGGCAACACCTGCACGGCGCAGGAGCCGTCCCATCTCTTCGTAGATCACTCCCGATTCGGACTCTTCGGAGATCGGTGTAGCGACAATCAGCTCAACGGCTGCGGGAACACGGAGCAAGGCTTCGCGGAATAACACCGCAAAGTGGAAGAGCGCTTCGGTCCAGGGCAGGTCGGCAAGCATGCTTCGGTCGATGGAACGCACCATGTCTCGACGCATCAGGTTCACCAGATGCTGCCGATTCTCCACGTGGTTATACAGCGCCGGTGTCCGCACATCCAAGGCGCGGGCCAGCCGCCCCATGGAAAATTCTTCCGGCCCCACGTCTTGAAGCAGGGCGAAAGCGGCATCGACAATTCCCTGCTGCGACAGGATTGGCGTGGCCGGCCGGCCGGCGACTCGTTGCGACATTCAGACCATCCCGATTCTTCGACAATTCCACCTCCATCCAACCATGGACACTCGGTGGTTCCGAGGTTAGACTCAAAAATAATTAACACTATTAATATCTTGGAGTGAAACCATGCACGGACCCCAGACGGTGCTGTACGCAGCGACCATACACACGCTGACTCAGGAGCAGGAAATAACCGCACTGGGAATCACCGACGGAGTGATCTCGCATCTCGGCAACCGTGACCAGTCGCGGGATTGGCTCACCGCCGATACGGAAATTATCGACCACGGCGATGCCGCCATCACCCCGGGGCTCGTCGATGCGCATATCCACCCGGTTTTCGGTCAGTCTGTCACCCGCGGAATTTTCCTCGGCGATGCCCGAACCGTGGAAGAAGCGACCCACCTTTTCGCTGAGTATGCACGCACGCGAGAATCCGATCAGATCCTTTTGGGACATGGGCTGAATGTGGCGATCTTCGGATCGGCCGAACCCAACGGGCAGTTTCTCGAAGCGGCAGCACCCGGCCGTTCAAGCTACGTCACCTGCTTCGATGCCCATTCGGCTCTCGCTTCGCAGGCAATGCTTCAGCTTGCGGACATCAGCGGCACGGAAAGCTTTACCGACGGTTCCAGCGTCGTGGTTGACCTGCAGGGCAATCCCACCGGCTTCCTGCGGGAGTTTGCTGCCATGGCGCTTGTCGAGAGCTCCCTGCCCGTTTTGAGCATTGACGACAAGGTGCACGCCGTCTACCGGCTGCTGCGCGAGATGGCCGCCAGCGGGCTGACCGGCGGAGAAATGCTCGATTTTGCCGACCCCGATTCCCTAGAGGTCTTCCGACGCCTCGAACAGTACGGCGATCTTCCCATCAAGCTGCGGATTGCGCCTTGGCTGATGGCGAGCGACGGCGCCGAAGCGCTGGAACGGATCATCGAGCTACAGGGACAACACGGCCGGCGTTGGCAGGTGCGCGGCGCAAAGCTCATGATTGACGGGACCGTGGACAACGGCACCGCGTGGCTCTACGAACCGGATACCGAAGGCGAATCCATGGATTCACTGTATTTGGATCCGAAGCAGTACCTCAGGAATCTCAATGCGCTAGCCGCGGCCGGAATTACCACCACCACGCATGCCATTGGGGATCGGGGCATCGGTTTTGTCATTTCGGCGATTGCCGCCCTGCCCAAGGATGGATTACGGCACCGCATTGAGCATTTGGAAGAAATCAATGATGAGGACTTCGCCCGGCTGCAGGCTTCGGGCGCAACCATCAGCATGCAGCCTACGCATTGCACCCATTTTGTGCGCGCCGACGGCTCGGACGCCTGGTCCCGGCGCCTCGGTGAGCGCCGCGCGCAGTTTGCATTCCGGCTACGCGACGTCAAGGACGCCGGACTGGTGCTGGCGCTGGGCTCCGACTGGCCTATCGCCCCCTTTGACCCGCGGTTGATCATGGCCGATGCGCAGACCCGCCGGCGTACCGAGGTGCCCGACAGCGACAGCGCACAACCACGCCACCGGCTCTCGGCACGAGAGGCGTTGGAAGGCTACACCGCCAACGTCTATGAAAGCACCGGCACGACCGGCGGGCGCCTGACTCTGGGCATGCCAGCAGACCTCTCCGTCTTCGCGGCAGATCCGCTGGCGATCTCCCCCGAGGAACTGTGTACCGTCGAGGTGCTTGGAACCTACCTGGACGGCGTTCGAGTGGATACCCATGCGGAACTCGATTCGCCCGAACCGCTCCCGGCGAGCGCGAGCTAGGTAAGCACCTGCTCAGCGCCGATGCGCCGAGGCCCGCCAGGCACTGTCCACCATCTGCTCAAGGCTATGGCGCATCTTCCAGTCCAGGTCGCGGGCGGCCAACGTGCCATCGGCAACGATGCGCGCCGGATCCCCGGGGCGGCGGGCCTCTTCGAGGGCGCTGAACTCGATGCCGGTCACCTTGGCCACCGCGTCCATGATCTGGCGCACCGAAACGCCATCGCCGGAACCCAGGTTGTAGACCGGCTCCAGCGGCGCATCCGCCTCAAGCTTCTTCGCGGCCTCGACATGGGCCAGCGCGAGGTCTGCCACGTGCACATAATCGCGCACGCAGGTGCCATCGGCAGTGCCGTAGTCGGTGCCGAAGATCTTCGGAGTCTTCCCCGCATTCAATGCCTGGAAGACCAGTGGAAACAGGTTGTGCGGGCTGGCGTCGTAGAGCTCGTCGCTGCCCGAACCGACCACATTGAAGTAGCGCAGCGAGGTGTGCTTCAGCCCGGCGGCAACGCCCTGATCACGAATCAGCCATTCGCCCACCAGCTTGCTCTGCCCGTACGGGGATTCGGGGAAGGTGCCGGTGGCTTCGGTAACCAGGTCCTCATCCGGGGTGCCGTATACGGCGGCCGAAGAAGAGAAGACCATATTGTGCACGCGGGAGCTCTCCATGGCTTCCAGCAGATGCGCGGTGCCCGTGACGTTCTGCTCGAAGGCCAGCAACGGGTGCTTCACCGATTCGCCCGCGTACTTGTAGCCGGCCAGGTGGATGACCCCGGAAACGTCATGGCGCTTCATGATTTCCACGAGCTTTTCGGTCTGCAGGATGTTCAGCTGGTAGAACGGAACCTGATCGGGCACGAAGCCGCGCACGCCACTGGCCATCGAGTCCACGACCACCGCGTCAAGGCCCGCAGCGGACAGCGAGCGAACCACATGCGATCCGATATACCCGGCTCCGCCGGTCACTAGCCAACTCATGCTTTTCCTGCTCCCTCGTCTGCGATCACGGTGAAAATAGCCGGTTCAACATAGCCTGCCTGGTCAAATGCTTCACGCACCGCCTGGCTAACCTTATCGATGTGCTCGCGCTTGATCAATGCGATGGCGCTGCCGCCAAAACCTCCACCGGTCATGCGCGCGCCAATGGCTCCGGCGGCCATCGCAGCTTCCACGGCAACGTCCAGTTCCTCACTGGAGATCTCATAGTCATCGCGCATGGATTCGTGGGACTGGTACAGCAGTTTGCCCACGGCGTCCAGGTCCCCTTCGCGCAGTGCGAAGACGGTGTCCAGCACGCGGCGGTTCTCGGTCACGATGTGCATGGCCCTCCGCTTGGCTACCGGATCCTCGATGGCTTCAAGCTCGGCCACGACGGTGACTTCGCGCAGCGACTGGACTTCCAAGGCGGCGGCGGCCTGCTCGCAGCTGGCTCGCCGGGCGGCGTACCCGCCATCAACATGCGAATGCTCCACCCGGGTGTCCATCACCAGCACCACCGCATCGTGCTGTGCCAGCGGCAGTGGCACCGCCTGGGTTTCCATGGAACGGCAGTCCAGGAACAGGGCGTGCTGGGCGTGGGACATCAGCGAGGCGCTCTGGTCCATGATGCCTGTCGGGGCGCCGACGAACTCATTCTCGGCGCGCTGGGTCAACTGCGCCATCTGCACCTTGGACAGGCCCAACTCGTAGAGGTCATCCAACGCCACGATGGTTGCCACTTCCAGGGCGTGCGAGGAGGACAGTCCCGAACCCACCGGAACATCGGAGTCCACCAGCAGCTGGATCCCGCCGAGTTCCACCCCGTCGAGCTGGTTCAGCGCCCAGAGCACGGCCGCCGGGTACGCTGCCCAGCCGGGAACCGCGCGCGGCACCAGCTCATCGAAGGTGATGGAGGTGATCGGCGGGTGTTCCCCTGACCCGTAGGTAGACGCAAAATCCAGTGTCTGGCGATCCGCGTCGAGCTGCGTCTTGCGGCGCACAGCCACCAGCGCATTCTTGTCGATGGCGAAGGGCAGCACAAAACCCATGTTGTAGTCGGTGTGCTCGCCGATCAGGTTAACCCGTCCCGGGGCGCGCCAGATGCCTTCTGGCTGGTGCCCGTAGATCTTGGCGAACTTCTGGTGCAAAGCGGCCATGCGCTGCGTGGTTTCCTTGGAGTTGCTGATGCTCATGGCATGACCTCGCGCAGTCGTGCCGCGGTCTGCTCGGCTGGAACGTCGTTGATGAATGCACCCATGGCCGCTTCGGAGCCGGCCAGGAACTTGAGCTTGTCGGCGGCCCGGCGCGGGCTGGTCAGCTGCAGGTGCAGGCGGGAAGCTTCACGTTCCTTGCCTGCCACCGGCGCCTGGTGCCAGGCGGAAATGTACGGGGTGGGAGTCTCATAGAGGGCATCGAATCCGCGCAACAGATCGCGGTACACCACGGCCAGCTCGTCTTTCTCCGCCTCATTGAGCGCGGCGAAGTCCGGCACGTGGCGATGCGGCACCAGGTGCGCTTCCAACGGCCAGCGTGCAGCGAAGGGCACGAACACGGAGAAGTGCTCGCCGGCAGCAACCATGCGCGTACCTTCCTTGCGTTCGAAGTCCAGGATGTCGCCCATCAGGGTGCGTCCGGTCTTCTCCAGGTGGGCCACCGCTTGGGCGGCCATCTTGGTGGCGGTCGGGGTCAGGTAGGGGTAGGCGTAGATCTGTCCGTGCGGGTGGTGCAGGGTCACGCCGATATCCTGGCCTCGGTTCTCGAATGGGAACACCTGGGCAATGCCTTCCATCGCCGACAGGGCCGCGGTACGCTGCGCCCACGCGTCGATGACGGTGCGCGCCCGGGCATCATCCAGCGAGGCGAAGGAACCCTCGTGCTCCGGGGTGAACACCACGACTTCGCAGCGGCCGTAGGCCGGGGCAGGAACCTGCACCGGAGCAGCAGCCGGGATCCGGCCCAGATCCGGTCCCAGCGAGGGGAAGCGGTTCTCGAAAACCACCACGTGGAAATCCTCGGCCGGAATCTCGCTGTGGCGGCCCTGGGTACTAGGGCACAGCGGGCATTCTTCCTTGGGCGGAAGGTAGGTGCGCGACTGCCGGTGGGCCGCGACGGCTACCCAGTCTCCGGTCAACCGGTCGTAGCGCAGCTGTCCAGGTTCCCCGCGCGGATCCAGCGCCCTGGTGTCGGGTGCCGGTTCGGGGGCGATGGCATTGGCATCGGCGAAGAAGATCGCCTCGCGGCCATCGGCCAGGTGATGGACCCGGTGTGATATCAGGCCAGAAGGGATCCTGCCGGTAACGCTCATGATTCGACCACCTTTTCAATTTTCAAGTTCTCGATGTGCTGGCGGAGTTCCTCGACGGCCGTCTCGTCCAAGCCGTCGTCGCTGACGAGTGTGTCGATTTCGTGCAATGGAGCACTGGAGTACAAACCGGCCAAGCACCATTTGCTGGAATCCGCGACGACCACGCGGCTGTCACAGCGTTCCAGGAAAAGTCGATTGACTTCCACCTCGAGCATGTTCGGTGTCGTGATTCCGTCCTGGACGCTGAACCCGTGGACCCCCATGAAGCATCGGTCGACGTGCAGTGTCCGCAGGGCCGCAGTGGCCAGTGGACCGACCAACGCGTCGGATACCGTTCGCAGGCCACCGGTGAGCTGCACGGTCTGGCCTGCAGCCGGGGCATCTTGTAGGAGGTCGGCGATGCGCGGAGAGTTGGTCACAATCGTGAGGTCGGGAACTGCCCGCAGCAGACGGGCCACCTCATAGGTCGTAGTCCCCGACGTAAGGGAGATGGACATTCCTGGTTCAACCATTTGCGCCGCCGCACGGGCAATGGCCGCCTTCTGCGGCAACTGCAGAGTTGACTTGCGCTGGAATCCCGGCTCTTCAGCAGACGCAGATTCCTGGAGCAGTGCGCCTCCGTGGACCTTATGCAATTCGCCGTCCTTGACCAGGCGGTCCAGGTCACGGCGCACTGTCATGTGCGAAACGCCAAATTCCTCAGCCAACTGGGCTACCTTGACTGCACCGTTGGCACGAACTCTATCCAGAATCCGCCGTCGACGCTGGGTTGGGAAGTTCTCGCTCATCGGGACTCCTTGGCAGACAGGTTGAAATAACACGCTCCGTAAAGCGATACAACCCTAATTCAAACACACTCAAACATATTTGAACACATTTGAACATATTTTCAACCAGAACCGTCCACTTGCCGGGCAGCCCGAGAACGTAGATATCAGCCCCGAAAATACTTCGGGATCATCGCTCCGGCGTGCCGCTGCAAGTGCTTCGCCCTGCTTGCGCCAAGTCCGCGCGCAGTGGGGAGCTGGATTTTCGCGCGGCTACGGCGCCCCGGAGCCAATTTCGGCAAACACCCCTCATGATTCAGGCAAAATGACCAGGTCCAGATACGCCTTGAGGGTGCCAGCCATGTCAACATCGTCGGGAGACAAGAGCCACTGCACTTGGATCCCGTCCCACAGGGCCAGCAGCGACGCTCCCGCCACATGCGGGTCCACCCCGGGGCGCAGCCGACCAATGCTCTTCATGAATTCGAATTCAGCGCCGTACTCGCCGCGCAAGCGCTCGAAGCGGGCCTCGAAATACGAGCGCGCCGGATGATCAGAAGTGGTTGATTCCCCGCAAAGGGCTGCGTAGAGCTCGATCAACTCCGCGGCACCCTCGTTGAATTGCGCTTGCTCGACAATGGACTGGGCAAAGCGCTCACCAGTGCCCGGCGTGCCGTCGGTGACGGCGTCGCGGCGCTTGAGAGCGGCAATGAGAAGTTCCTGCTTGTTCGGATAGTGGTGCAAAACGCTGGTTTGGCTCATGCCTGCCGCGTCGGCAACATCCTGCACAGTTCCGCCGCGATACCCCCGCGCGCCGAATACCTGGAGGGCAGCCTGGGCGATCTGTTCCCTTCGGGCTGCAGATTTGGCATATGGACCGCGCCGGCGGCGGCCGGATTCATTGCTCGTCACAGTTACTCAGTGTAGGTAGGCCCAGCAGTATTCGAAAATGATGCATCGGCCTAGCAAGCCAGCATGATCGGCAAACAAGAAATTTGACCAAAACTGAGTAATCACTCTATTTTTGCAGTAACCTATTTCACATGCCCTCGTCCCGGGCACCATAAAGAAAACTACTTTTAAGTGAGCACGGATGCCATTGACAACAAGACGCCGCCTTCTCAAGGCCGGCCTGGGCGCCGCCGCCCTGGGCGTAATGACTGCATGCGGCACCGCAGGCCCCCGGTCTGCAGATGCCATGCCAACCATTGCGCCGGCCGCCCCAGGAGAAAAAGTCAGGCTGACATATTGGAGCTGGCTCAAGGATATCCAGCGAGTCGCAGATGCTTTCAACGCCATGCATCCGAATATCCATGTTGAGGCGGTTTGGATCCCCAGTGGAAATCAAGGCGGATACCCAAAGCTCTACTCTGCTCTCGCAGCAGGCGGAGGACCCGATCTGGCCCAAATCGAATTCCGCACCCTCCCGGAGTTCATGCTCGTCAATGGCGTCGTGGATCTCGCGGCGTACGGTGCGCAGCAGTACGCTCACCGATATGATCCGTCACTGTGGGGCCAGGTCAGTTTTCCCAACGGAATATTCGGCATGCCTCAGGATTCCGGGCCGATGGCAATGTTCTACCAGCCAGAAACTCTGGACAAAGTCGGCGCCGTCGCCCCGGAAACATGGGCGCAATGGGCCGAGATCGGGTCAGAACTGCGTCAAGCCAACAGCTACATCGACTGCTTCTCCCTCAGTGATGCCTCCTACTTCGTGTCCTACGCGGCACAAGCAGGAGCCCAATGGCTTCGGCCATCCGACGACGGCTGGGTCATTAATATGACCGACGACGCAACACTGGAAGTCGCCAGGTTCTTCGACCGGGCCATCGACGAAGATGTCGTAACTACCGCGATCTCGCCCTTCAGCCCGTCTTGGTATGCTGCGGCTGCATCCGGCCAGCTCGCCTCTGTCACCAGTGGGAACTGGGCTGATGCGCTTGTCAGCTCTGTCGCTGGCGGACAGGGCAAATGGAGGGTCGCATCGATGCCGAAGTGGACCCCGGGCGGATACGGCTCCAGCTACCTGGGCGGATCGACGGTTGCGGTTCTGGCTAATAGCCGCCATCCGCATGAGGCCTTGGAGTTCGCCGCCTGGATGACGTCCACGGAAGCCGGGATCAGCAACGAAATCGCGCACAGCGGCATTGGCTGGTCACCGGTTCCGGGCATCATCGGCGAGTCGCGCGAAGGCCCCTCCGAATTCTTCGGCGGGCAATCGTACAACAAGCAAGTCATTGTCCCAGCCAGCAAATCGCAGAATCCCAATTGGAGCTGGTGGCCGGTCACCCAGCAATCCTTCAATATCCTTTCCGACGGATTCCGCCGGAAAGCCGCCGGAACCAGCTTGGTCGATTCGGTGGTATCCGCAGAGCAGGAAATCATTGCGGCATTCCGCAACAAGGGCCTGAAGATCCGCAAGGAGGCATCGTGAGCACGCCGACCATCACCCGAGGCACCCGGAGAAAACGTGGTCCCTCACCAAGCAGGTTTGAGCTCGCCCCGTGGCTGTTGCTCGCGCCTTTCCTCGCGCTCTTCACCCTGACTTTCATCTTGCCCATCATTGCAGCCATACAAGCCAGCTTCACCCGTATCACACGGCGCGGATTGTTCGGAGAAGCCGGCGTGCACAGCGAATTCGCTGGATTCGGCAATTACGCGCAAGCCCTGGGAGACGAAGCCTTCGTTGCTTCGATTGGCCGCATGATCGTGTTCGGCATCGTGCAGGTTCCCATCATGATCCTTCTTTGCACGGTCCTGGCTCTGCTGCTTGAGTCGGCGAGCGCCAAATGGCCGGCCTTTTTCCGGGCGGCGTACTTCCTGCCCTACGGCGTGCCGGGGGTCATTGCCACTATCCTCTGGTCATTCCTCTATGTTCCCGGCCTGAGCCCGATCATCGATGCCGCCTCAGCCGTCGGCTTGGAAGTCGATTTCCTCGGGCCACAGAGCATCTTGTGGTCCATCGCCAACATCGTGACATGGAGCTACACGGGCTACAACATGCTGATCGTCATCGCGCAGCTCAAGGCAATTCCCGGCGAGATCTACGAAGCCGCACGCTTGGACGGGGCGGGTCCACTGCGTGTGGCATGGCATATCCAGCTGCCGCTCATCAGCCCGGCACTGGTCTTGACCACGGTCTTCTCCATCATTGGCACCTTGCAGCTTTTCGCCGAAGCGCAAGTTCTCATGAGTGTCGCACCCGCCATCGACAGCCAATACACCCCTAACCTTTCCGCCTACACAACCGCGTTCGCCTACAACGACTACAATGTTGCGGCTGCGCAATCCGTTCTCATTGCCTTGGCCGCATTCGCGCTCTCATTCGCCTTCCTGCGCCTGACCAATAGGAAGTCCTCATGACCCTGATCCGCCGCCAGTCCTTCGAAAAGCCCGCCTCTTCAAAACCAGCGACTCTGATTGTCACGGCCTTGCTGACCATAGCCGCATTGTATTTCCTGGTCCCGGTCTACTGGGTCGTCGTTGCAGCAACGAAATCGACCCAGGACTTGTTTAGCACAAATGGTTTCCTCCTCTCCGGTGACTTCGTCCTATGGAAAAATCTGGGCCAGGTTCTGGCCTATGACGGCGGAATTTTCCTGCGCTGGTTCATGAACTCGTTGCTATACGCGGGGGCAGGGGCGCTGATTGCCGCTTACCTTGCTGCAGCTGGCGGATACGCCCTGGCCAAGTACCGTTTCCGCGGAAGCAATCTGGTCTTCGGTGTGGTCTTGGGAGGCGTTCTCGTGCCTGGAACCGCAACCGCCTTGCCCCTATTCCTGTTGTTCAGCGAAATGGGGCTGTCCAATACCTATTGGAGTGTCCTGCTGCCATCATTGGTGTCCCCGTTCGGCCTGTTCCTCTGCCGCGTTTACGCTTCCAGCACCGTGGATAGCGCGTTACTCGAAGCCGCGCGCCTGGATGGCGCAAGCGAACTGCGGATCTTCCACACGATAGGACTCAGAGTCCTGTCCCCTGCTCTGGTGACGGTATTCCTGTTCCAGCTTGTCGGAATCTGGAATAACTATTTCCTTCCCCTGGTGATGCTGTCCGATTCGGATCTCTATCCAATTACCCTGGGCCTGAACACCTGGCTGGGACAGGTTGACCGCCTGCCAGAATTCTACGAGCTGACCACCGGCGGCGTCTTGCTGTCCACTATTCCCTTGGCCATTGCCATGATCGTCCTGCAGCGCTTCTGGCGCGGGGGCCTGACCGAAGGATCCGTTAAATGACTTCCCCAACAGCCTATCTGTCCGATACCGCCCCGGGCGGAGGCCGGCGCCTGCCGGCAACGTCCTGGACCCACAGTGATGCCCCTGAACTGAGCCTCGATGGACAGTGGAAGTTCCGCTGGCTCCCTGGCGTACCGGGCACGCCCGGAGGGCGCGGACTGCTGCCGGCAGGCGAGCTTCCCGAGTCCATGGCAGATGCTGGCTATGACGACTCGAGCTGGGACAGCATCGCAGTCCCTGGGCACTGGGTATTGCAGGCCGATGGCGCCTACGGACGCCCTTCGTACACGAACGTCCAATTTCCCTTCCCTTGCGACCCGCCCTATCCACCGGATGAGAATCCTACCGGCGACTACCGGCGGACCTTCGAAGTGCCCCAGAGCTGGACTTCCGGAATGGAGCGGCTGGTGCTGCGCTTCGACGGCGTTGAATCCCGATACAAGGTATGGGTCAATGGGCAAATGATTGGCTGGGGTACCGGTAGCCGCCTTGCCCAGGAATTCGATGTGAGCTCGGCCGTAGCCGCCGGTGAAAATACAATCGTTGTCCGCGTGCACCAATTCTCCGCTTCGAGCTACGTCGAGGACCAGGACCAGTGGTGGCTCCCGGGAATTTTCCGATCGGTAACGCTCAAGGCCCGTCCGCACGGCAGCATTGACGACCTCTGGATAAAAACCGGCTATTCCTCCGGTACCGGAATCATTACACCGGAAATCATGGCCGCTGACGATGCGTTCCCGCTACGTTTCGTTGTTCCCGAACTGGAAATCGACGAAGTGTGGCAAAGCCGCGAGGATATCCGAGAGGTGGAAGTGCCCGCCGTTTCCCCATGGAGCGCTGAGCGGCCAAAACTCTATGGAGCAACCGTTTCCAGCACTGGCGAGACCATCAGCCTGCGGCTAGGTTTCCGCACGGTAAGAATTGCAGGCGACCAGTTCCTGGTCAACGATCGCAAAGTGGTCTTCAACGGGGTGAACAGGCATGAAACCCACCCGCTCCTCGGCCGGGCGTTCGATGAGCAATTCGCACGAGAAGACCTGATGCTAATGAAGCGCTTCAATGTCAACGCCATTCGCACCAGCCACTATCCGCCGCATCCGCGGCTCCTGGACTTGGCCGACGAGCTCGGTTTCTGGGTCATACTCGAAAACGATCTGGAAACCCACGGATTTGAACGTCACGGCTGGCAGGGCAATCCCAGTGACGACCCGGCCTGGCGAAGTGCCTATCTTGATCGGATGGAGCGGACTTTCGAACGGGACAAGAACCATCCCTCAATCATCATGTGGTCGCTTGGCAACGAGTCCGGCACCGGGGCCAACCTTGCCGCGATGTCCGCATGGATCCATGCGCGGGATAGCAGCCGCCCGGTGCATTATGAAGGCGACTACACCGGAGAATACACCGATGTGTATTCGCGAATGTACGCTTCGTTCCCCGAAGTGCAGACAATTGGAGAGGACCGGATGACCGCTCCGCTGCTGGGATGCACCACCGCAGAGGCCGCGCGCCAGCGGACCAGGCCCTTCCTGTTGTGCGAGTATGCGCACGCCATGGGCAATGGGCCCGGAGGATTGCAACGGTATGCGGATCTGGTGGACCGCTATCCCCGGTTGCATGGAGGCTTCGTCTGGGAATGGCGTGACCACGGGCTGCAGGCCAGCACACCGGATGGCAAGAGCTTCTATGCTTACGGCGGCGATTTCGGCGAGGAGCTCCACGATGGCACCTTCGTCATGGACGGACTGGTCCTCTCCGATTCCACTGCCTCACCGGGGCTCCATGAGTTCAAGCATGTAGTCGCCCCGATCAAGTTCTCCCTGTCCTCCGTGGACGGACACCGGGTGCGCTTGGGCATCCGGAATGACCGCCACAGTGCCGACAGCGGCGACCTCGCATTCAGCTGGCGCTTGGAAGCGGCCGGGCATCCGGTCGCTAGTGCAGAATTCTTGGTATCCGGCTCTGACGACGCGCTGGAAGCTGGCGAAACTGCCACGGTTGAACTCGCCTTGCCGTACCCCCTGCCCGCAGGCGAAAACTGGTTAACCGTGGAGGCGCGGCTGGCCGAGGATGCAGCGTGGGCGGCCGCGGGCCATGAGGTGGCCAGCGCCCAATGGCCGATAGCTGCTCCATCCACCGCAATGCCGGGGCCGCGACCCGCACGGTTGCCCTCTTCGGCTGATGCGGGCGGAGCATCGATCCCTCTGGACAATGGCCGGATGCAGCTTGGTGCCGCAGTTTTCGCCGAGGGCAAGCTCATGGAGTTGGCCGGGCAGCCGGTGCATGGGCCGCGGCTGGAGTTGTTCCGCGCACCCACCGACAATGACCGTGGCGCACACTTCGGCAGCTATAACCATTCTGATCCCTGGCAGGAAGATGAGCACGGAGTCCCGGGCAATGGAGAACCCGGTCCGTCAAATGCGGACCTCTGGACGGCGGCCGGATTGGACCGGCTGAAGGCGCGGGTGCTCAGTGTCGCTACCGGTCCGGGCCGTGTGCAGGTGGCGACCAGGTATTCAGCAGCGGACCAGGCCTGCTCCATCCGAGTTGACGAGCAATGGAGCCTGGACGAGTCCGGCCTGTGGCTTCGCATCGATATGGTTCCAAGCCGAGGCTGGACATCGGTGTGGCCCCGATTCGGCGTGCGTTTCCAACTGGGCAAGGAGGTCGATTCGGCATCCTGGTACGGCTTGGGCCCGCACGAATCCTACCCGGACAGCCGTCTGGCGGCACGAGTAGGCCGCTACAGTGCAAGCATTGACGATTTGCCGGTCGAATACGCACGTCCGCAGGAAACAGGGCACCGCAGCGATTTGCGCGAATTGGAGCTCGGCGTGGGCGGTGCGCCGTGGCTGCGCATCGAGGCCTGGCCCGACGGATTGGACCGTCGCCCCGGTTTCACGCTCAGCCGCCACACGGCACAGCAGCTTGCCGGCGCTGCCCATCCGCACGAGCTGCCGGAACCAACCAACTCCTGGCTGTACCTGGATGCGGCCCAGCATGGCGTAGGTTCCCGGGCCTGTGGTCCCGATGTCTGGCCGGAAGACGCGCTGCGCCCCGAGGCGCGCTCCTTGCTCCTGCGGATCACCGGATTGACAGGGAACGAAACCTCGCGGAGCGGGTAGCGCCGCGAACTTCCCTGCCGCTCATCGCGGCTGGACCGGGCCAATCAGCCAGCTGGCTTCATGGCTGGCGCCCGGGGCCAGCGCGATGACGTCCTGGCCGGAGTTGAAGCCGCCGGGCGGGCAGGTCATCGGCTCGATGGCCAGCCCGGTGCGGTCAAGCGCCGGATCATCGCGGTCTGCGGTGTGGATCTGGACCCACGGGCAGGCTTCGTCCCAGGTGATCTGCGACCCGAGGCCCTTGGTGTCGGTGATCGATGCGCTGAATGAGCCGTCCGCGTCGGCGGCCAGGGAAGTGTAGGCATGATCGATGAAGAGGTCCCCGATCGGCTTCGGGGTGCGGAAATCCAGCTCGGTGCCAGCCACCTGAACCACCTCCCGCGGCAGCAGGCGCGCGCCGTCGGTGAGCTGCACCTTGCCGGCTGGCAGGGTGAAAGTCCATTCATCCGCCTTCTTGCCCGGTGCGACCAGGTAGGCGTGCGAACCCCAGGCGAAGGGCGCGGTGCCCTGCCCGAGGTTGGTGGCGGTGGCGATGGTGCGCAGCCCGCCGGCTTCCAGCCGGTAGTCGATCACCAGCTGCACCTCATAGGGGTAGCCGGGGTTCGGGGCGATCACGGTGCGCAACTGGGCGGAGCTGCCGCGGCGCCCGGTGATCTCGAAGCTGGTATCGGCCACCAGGCCGTGCAGCGCGTGGCCGCGCTCCGGCTCGGTGATCGGCAACTGCAGCTCCTGGCCTTCCCAGTGGTAGGCCCCGTTGATCACCCGGTTGGGCCAGGGGGCCAGGATGGCGCCGGAGAACACCGGGCGCGCGCCATGCGGATCGAAGGCGCGCACCAGCGGGCGGCCACCGTAGTCCAGGGACACCAGTGTGGCGCCCACCGTGGCCAGCTGCGCGGTGAAGCCGTGGGCTCGCAGCGTGAGCACCGTTCCGTTGGCGGTGTCCTGCTGCGGCATTGCTTGGCGATCCATTTCGTCATCCTTCTGCTGTGCTGGGAAACCATCGGGCACGCACAGGCCCTCCCGCAATTGCGTGCGAGAGGGCCCCTGGCGCTAATCAAATGCTAGTTGCCCGCACCTGCGCGGCGCTTGTTGTAGATGTCGAAGGCCACCGCGAGCAGCAGCACCAGGCCCTTGACGATCTGCTGCGTGGAAGCGCCAACACCCATCAGCTGCATGCCGTTGGAGAGCACCGCCATCACCAGGCCACCGACAATCGCGCCGGTCACCCGGCCCACACCACCGGTGGTCGAGGCGCCACCGATGAAACAGGCGGCAATTGCATCAAGCTCAAACATATTGCCCGCGCCGGGCTGCGCCCCGTTGGAACGCGAGGAGAACACCGCACCGGCGATACCGGCGAGCATGCCCATATTCACGAAGATCCAGAAGTTGACCTTCTTGACGTTCACGCCGGAAAGGCGCGCGGCCGAGAGGTTGCCACCGATCGCGTAGATGTGGCGGCCAAAGACGGTCCGCGTGGTCAGCACGTGGTAGCCGATCACCAGCACGCCCAGGATCATCAGCACAATCGGCATGCCGCGGCTGATGGAGATCTGCCAGAAGAACCAGAGGATCACGATGGCGGCCAGTGCGTTCTTCGCGATGAACATGGCCATCGACTCGACATCCTGGCCGAACTTCACGCGTCCACGGCGGGTGGAATACTGGGACCAAACCAAACCGGCCACCGCGACCACACCGATGAGCACGGTGAACATGTCGAAGCCGTAGCCGCCGAGCAAGCCATTGAGGAAGCCACCGGCCACCTCCTGGTATTCGCCAGGGAAGGGGGAAAGTGAAACGTTGTTCAGCACCTCATAGGTCAACCCGCGGAAGAGCAGCATGCCGGCCAAGGTGACGATGAAAGCCGGAATGCCTACATAAGCCACCCAGAATCCCTGCCACACACCGCACAGCGCGCCCACCGCTACCGCGGCGAGAATGCCTACCCACCACGGGGCCCCGGTTTTGATGACCAATACCGCGGAGACCGCGCCGGTCAGCGCCACGAGCGAGCCGACCGAGAGGTCGATATGCCCGGCGACAATTACCATGATCATGCCCAAGGCCAAGATCAGCACGTAGGAGTACTGCAGGATGATATTTGTCAGGTTGATCGGGCTGAGCAGCAACCCGTCGGTCATGATGGTAAACAGCACCACGATGAGCACGAAGGCGATATAGATGCCGCTGGTGCGCAGATTCTTGGTGAAAATGTCTTTCAGCTCGGATTTCAGTGTCATCGGGCGTTTTCCTTCTCGATGGTCATAAGCTCCATGAGGCGTTCCTGGGTGGCTTCGCTTCGCGGGAGTTGGCCGGTCATCCGGCCGTAGGCAAGGGTGTAGATGCGGTCGCAGATACCCAGCAATTCGGGCAGTTCGGAAGAAATCACCAGGACCGCCTTGCCGGAGGCCGCCAGCTCATTGATGATCGTGTAGATCTCGTATTTCGCGCCGACGTCGATTCCGCGGGTCGGCTCATCCAGGATCAGCAGCTCGGGGGCGGTATGCAGCCATTTGCCCAGGACAACCTTCTGCTGGTTGCCGCCGGAGAGGTTTCCGGTTTTCGCCAGTACGCTCGGTGCCTTGATCCGCATCGATTTGCGGTAGTGCTCGGCAATCTGGATTTCCTTATTGCCGTTGACGAACCCGGCAGAGGAGATCTTTCCCAGCCCGGCGGCGGTGGTGTTCACCCGGATGTCCTCGATGAGGTTCAGGCCGAACTTCTTGCGGTCCTCGGACACGTAGGCGATACCCGCCTTGATGGCCTTGCCCACGGTGGAGGTGTCCACCTTGCGCCCGTCCATCAATACGGTGCCGGAGATCCCGCGGCCGTAGCTGTGGCCGAATACGCTCATGGCCAGCTCCGTGCGTCCGGCGCCCATCAACCCGGCGATGCCCACGATTTCGCCGGCGCGCACGTCCAGCGAGGCCTTGTCGACGACAATGCGATCGTGCTGGGTGGGGTGGCGTACGGTCCAGTCGCGAACCTCGAAGACCACCTGGCCGATCTCTGGTTCGCGTTCCGGGTAGCGTGCCGACAGCTCGCGGCCCACCATGCCCTGGATGATGCGGCTCTGCGTCGAGGCGGGGTCGGCCATATCCAGGGATTCCACGGTCTGCCCATCACGGATGATCGTGGTGTTGTTGGCAATATCTTCGATCTCGCCGAGTTTGTGCGAGATGATGATGCAGGTGATTCCCTGCTCGCGCAGTTCACGCAACAGATTCAACAGGTGTGCGGAGTCATCATCATTTAGCGCGGCCGTAGGCTCATCGAGGATGAGCAGCTTGACGTCCTTATTCAACGCCTTGGCGATCTCCACCAGCTGCTGCTTGCCCACGCCGAGCTGGCCTACCGGGGTGACCGGTGTTTCGGCCAATCCCACCCGGGCCAATAACTTGGCCGCCCGCTGGTTGGCTTCGTTCCAGTCGATGAATACCCCGCGCTTGGTCTCGTTGCCTAGGAAGAGGTTTTCGGCCACCGACAGATAGGGCACGAGGGCCAATTCCTGGTGGATGATCACCACGCCCTGGGCCTCGGAATCCTTGATGCTTGAGGCCTTCAGCTCCTGGCCGTTGAACAGAATTTTCCCGTCATAGCTGCCATGGGGGTAGACGCCGGAAAGCACCTTCATAAGGGTGGATTTCCCGGCCCCGTTTTCGCCGCAGATGGCGTGGATTTCACCCTGCTGGACGGAAAGGTTTACTCCGTCCAAGGCCTTGACCCCGGGGAATGTCTTGGTGATGTCCTGCATCTGCAGGATGGTGCTGTCCATAGTGCAGCCGTCCTTGTCATGATCTGTGTACTGCGTGAAGCGCTGCTGCTGCGTCGGCGGGGCGCGGTGCGATCCCGCCGACGCAGCGAAGACCGGCTGCTACTTGGTCTGTCCTGCCTTGACCTCTTCGGCCGTGTAGTACCCGGAATCAACGAGCAGCGACTCGATGTTATCGGCGGTTACGATGTCGGAGTCCAGCAGGAAGGACGGGACGACCTTCTTGCCGTTGTCATAGGATTCGGTGTCGTTGGCTTCCGGCTCGGTGCCTTCGGCGTAGGACTTCACGGCGGTCACTGCCTGGGAGGCCAGCTTGCGGGTGTCCTTGAAGATGGTCGCGTACTGCACGCCGTCGTCGATCAGTTTCACCGAAGCGATTTCGGCGTCCTGGCCGGAGATGATCGGCAGGCCGTCCTTGATGGACTTGCCGTAGCCGGCGTTGGTCAGTGCGGTCTGCACGCCGCGGGAGATTCCGTCGAATGGCGAGAGGATGCCGTCGATCTTGGTCTTGCCACCGGCGTAGTGCGCGGTGATCAGGTCCTCCATGCGGCTCTGGGCCTCTTCCTGGGACCAGCGCAGGGTAGCTGCCTGTTCGATCTTGGTCTGCTTGGACTTCACCACGAGGGTTCCGTCATCCATAAATGGCTTGAGGGTTTCCATGGCGCCCTTCCAGAAGAAGTGGGCGTTGTTGTCATCCACGGATCCGGCGAAGAGCTCGATATTCAGCGGCCCCTTCTTGCCGGTCTTTTCGCCCTGCTCGTCGACCAGGCCGAGACCGGTCAGCAGCGAGGTGGCCTGCTGCACGCCGACGTTGTAGTTGTCGAAGGTGACGTAGAAGTCGACGTTCTCGGTGCCGTTGATCAGGCGGTCATAGGAGATGATCGGAATGTCCTGGTCTGCTGCTGCCTGCAGCTGGTTGGACAGTGCGGTGCCATCGATCGAAGCGACCACGAGGATGTCTGCACCCTTGGTGATCATCTGGTCGATCTGCTGCTGCTGGGTCGGGATGTCATCGTTGGCGAACTGCATGAAGACCTCGTAGCCGGCTTCTTCAAGCTGCGACTTCACGGCCTCACCGTCGGCGATCCAACGCTCGGAGGTTTCGGTTGGCATTGCGACGCCTACCTGGATGTCCTCCGGGGCCGTGCTTTCGCCTTCGGCACCCGCGCCACCGCCGGCACCGCTGCCGCCACATGCTGCCAGTGCGCCGACGAGCGCGAGGGATCCAAACGTGGCTACCGCTCGACGAGCCCAGTTATTCCGTGCCATCTTTTCCTCCTGCGTATTCCGATTCATCCCGGCAGTGCGACCGGGCTCACACCATGTTAGCGCTAACAACGTGAGTTGCGCCACCCCAGATGATAACAATTTGATATTAACCGGACAAGACAGCCTAGAGGTTCCAGCATGTTGACGTGGATCATGAGCGAATGACCGCCTAACTGCCCCCGGGTGCAGTGCGGCCAAGGGGCTTGCCGAAGCGCCTTCAGCGTGTGTAATGGCAGGCTCGGAACACCCAAGGAACGACAAGGTAAAGCTACTACGGCCATGCTTGTCACGGCAGCCCTCGCAGTTAGCCCTGCGAGAATGGCCTTTGCAAGCCCGTCGACGCGCAGTGCGCGTGGCGGCAGGGATCCCGGACATAGTATTGGGCCATGACTACACAAAGGTCCAGCGTTCTTCCGGCACCCCCGGACGAGGTATCCGCCTGGTTTGCCCGGCCGGGCGCGATTCGCCGGCTGCTGCCGCCCTGGCTTCCGCTCAAGGTCATCGAAGAAGCCGGCTCCTTGCGTGGGGGAACCGCGGCACTGGGGCTGCCTGGCGGCCTGCGCTGGTACGCCCAGCACAAGCCCTCCGACTACCTCGAGAATCGGCGGTTCGTCGACGAGCTGCAGGCTCGCGGCGTGCGGGCGGCCCCCACGCGCGTGGCTCATTGGCGTCATGAACACCTCACCGAGCCCGCGGGATCCGGGCACACCACCGTCACCGACCGCGTCAGCTCCAATCTGCCCGCAACGCAGATCGAACGGATGCTGGACTACCGCCACCGCCAGCTCGCCGCCGATTTCGCCGCCCATGAGCGGGCGTCCGAGGCCGGACTGGAACCGTTGACCATCGCGGTCACCGGAAGCAATGGCATGGTCGGCACCGCGTTATGCGCCTTCTTGTCCACCGGCGGGCACCGAGTCATCAAGCTGGTGCGCCGCGCGCCGCAATCCACGGACGAACGACGTTGGGATCCGCTGGCTCCGGAGCACGACCTGCTAGACGATTGCGACGCGGTCATCCACCTCGCCGGAACAAGCATCTTCGGCAGGTTCAGCGACTCGCACCGGCAGGCGATCGAGGCAAGCCGCATCGAACCCACCCGGGCTCTGGCTGAGCTGGCGGATCGCTCCGGCGTCTCCCGATTCATCAGCGCCTCGGCCATCGGCATCTACGGTGCCTCGGCCGGAGCCGCCCCGATTGATGAGCAGTCGCCTCCTGAAGTAGGGGGCGCGGACTTCTTATCCGGCGTGGTCCAACGCTGGGAGCAAGCAACCGGGCAAGGCGAGACGAGCATGCGCCGGGTGCAGATCCGCACCGGCGTGGTGCTCAGCCCTTCGGGTGGCATGCTCGCGGTGCTGCGCCCGATCTTCGCCGCCGGCTTGGGTGGCCGCTTGGGCACGGGAGAACAGCGCCTGTCCTGGGTTGGCCTCGACGATCTCATTGATATCTACCATCGGGCTTTGTGGGACACGCAGCTGAGCGGCCCGGTGAACGCGGTGTCCCCTCACCCGGTCAGCAACGCCGAATTCACCAGCGCCTTGGCCAAGGCACTGCGCCGCCCGGCCATCATTCCGGTGCCTGCAGCCGCCCCGAAACTGCTGCTGGGAACCCAAGGCGCCAAGCTATTGGCCATGGCAGATCAACAGGTGGTCCCGCAGAAGCTGCTGGATGCCGCGCACCACTTCCGCTTCGCACAAATCGAGCAAACTCTGGCCCACTGCTTGGGTTCACCGACCCGGGGAGACCGAGCCGAGGCAAACTCGCTTCCGTCCAAGCCTTAATAGGCATTGGCCAGCACCCGGTGGTGCTGGCCAACCTAAGGTCCCTGTGCGCCTACAGGCCTTGAGCCAAGCGGTAGTACGCCTGGTTCAGCCGCACCTGTTCGGCAAAGCCGCGGCGCGTGGTGCTCTCGTCGATCACCAGCAGCTCGGTGCCGGCGATTTCGGCGAACACCTCGAAGGCCTCGATTCCGGCGGCCGTGGACATGACCGTATGGTGGGCTCCGCCGGCGGTCAGCCAGGACTCCGCCGAGGTGGAGAAGTCAGGTCGCGGCTGCCACACGGCACGCGCCACCGGAAGGTTCGGCAGTTCCTGCGGCGGGGTCACCACGTCAACCACGTTTGCGGTCAAGCGGAAACGCTCGCGCATATCGGCCATCGAAACCACCACGGCGCCGGTGGTAGCCGCGGCGTTGAACACCATGCGCACCGGGTCCTCGCGTCCCCCAATGCCCAGCGGATGGATTTCGATACGCGGCTTGTCGGTGGTCAGCGACGGGCAGACCTCGAGCATGTGGGCGCCGAGGATCAGCTCCTTGCCCGGGGCCAGGTCATAGGTGTAGTCCTCCATCAGCGAAGCGCCACCGGGCAGCCCGGCGCCCATCACCTTCGCGGCACGCACCAGCACCGCGGTCTTCCAGTCGCCTTCGGCGCCGAAGCCGTAGCCCTTGCCCATCAGCCGCTGGACCGCGAGGCCCGGCAGCTGCTTGAGCCCGCCGAGGTCCTCGAAATTAGTGGTGAAAGCCCAAGCGCCCAGCGCGCGCAGGAACGACTCGATGGCCAATTCCTGGCGTGCGGCGTAGCGCAGCGACTCGTGGCGGACTCCGCCGGCGCGCAACTCCGCGGCGACATCGTATTCACGCTCGTATTCGGCCACCAGTTCATCCACATCGCCTTCGGCAACCGCTTCTACGGCTTCGACCAAGTCGTTGACCGCCCAGGTGTTGACCGAGACGCCAAAGCGCAGTTCGGCCTCGGTTTTGTCCCCTTCGGTGACCGCGACGTTGCGCATATTGTCTCCGAAGCGGACCAGCTTCATCGACTGGGTGGCATTCCAGCCGGCGGCACCGCGAACCCAGGTGCCCACGCGTCCGGCAACCGCCGGATTGGAAACGTGGCCGACCACGGTAGTGCGGGTGGCCCCGATCCGGGTGGCCAGATAGGCGTATTCACGGTCGCCGTGGGCGGCCTGGTTCAGGTTCATGAAGTCGAAGTCGATGGTGTCCCACGGCAGCTCGACATTCGCCTGGGTGTGCAGGTGCAGCAACGGCTTGGCCAGTGCCTTCAACCCGGAGATCCACATCTTGGCCGGGCTGAACGTGTGCATCCAGGTGATTACGCCCAGCACGTTGTCATTCGAGTTCGCCTCCAGCATGGCCCGGCGGATCGATTCCGCGTCCTTGAGCACCGGCTTCCAGATGACCTTCGCCGGGACCTGCTCGGATCCGTCCAGAGCCTCGGCGACCTCGCGCGATTGCTCGGCGACCTGTCGCAGGGTTTCGTCGCCATACAGGTCCTGGCTTCCGGTGAAGAACCAGATTTCCTTGGATTCATATGCCTTGCTCATGGTGTCCTTTCGGATTGAAGTTTTTGGCCGCCAGCGAGCGGCTATTGTCCGTAAACGTTTTGGTAGCGCGCGTAGAGCGCGTCAATATCTTCGCCTCGCATCGGCAGTGGATCACCGAGCTGGCGGGCAATATGGACGGTGCGGGCGACTTCCTCGCACATCACCGCGGCCTTAACCGCCGCACGGGCATCATTGCCGATGGTGAAGGGGCCATGGTTTTGCATCAGCACGGCCGGGCTGCGCGATTCACGCAAAGTTTGGACGATGCCACGGCCGATGGAATCATCTCCAATGATCGCGAACGGGCCCACCGGGATTGGCCCACCGAACTCGTCGGCCATCATGGTCAGCACGCAGGGGATTTCCTCGCCGCGCGCGGCCCAGGCGGTGGCGTAGGTCGAGTGTGTGTGCACCACTCCCCCCACGTGGGGCATGTGCTGGTAGGTGTAGGCATGCGCCGCGGTATCCGAAGACGGAGCGCGCGTACCCTCCAACAGCTCACCGTCCAGCGTGCAGACCACCATGGATTCGGCCGTCAGCTCATCATAGGAGACCCCCGAGGGTTTGATCACGAACAGGTCCGCGCTGCCGTCGGGCACCTCAGGGTTCCGCACGCGCTGCGAGACATTGCCGGCGGTCCAGACGACCAGCTCATAACGAGGCAGTTCTCCGTGCAGGGCCGCGACGACCTCACGGACTCGGGCAACTTCTTGGCGCATGGCGTTCGGGTAGCTGGCTAAAGTTTGAGCATGGCTCATCGGTTTCTCCTAAGTGCCGGGATGAAGGTGTTCTAGATGGCCGTGATGGCCGCGCGTTCGATGTCCAGACCGGCCTGATAGGCGCGCAGGTATTGTGCGTATCCGGCCACGTCCTGCTGCTGCGGGGCCAGTTCCTGCAATTTGGCGTTCGCGAAAACCTGCGAATCCAGATATTCCGCGAGGCTGGCCGCCGAGTTCGTCGCGACCCGGTGCCGGTAGGCTGCCAACACCGCAATTCCCCAGGCACCGCCATGTTCCGCGGTGCTGCCTACCGATACCGGGACATTAAGCGCCGCCGCCAGGAGCCGCTGCGCTGCCTGCGCGGTCCGGAAGATGCCGCCATGGGCGAACAGCTTATGGATTTTCACGCCCTCGCCGGCAAGGATTTCCATGCCCAAGCTCAGCGTGGCGAATACCGAATACACCTGAGTGCGCATCAGATTCGCAAGGTTAAACGTTGAATCCGGGGTGCGTACCAGCAGTGGGCGCCCCTCGGGCAGCCCGGTCACCGGTTCTCCAGACAGGTAGTTATAGGCGAGCAGTCCACCGCCGTCCGCTGCACCGTCCAGTGCCGCGGCAAGCAGCGTCTGGTAGACCTGATCCGTGGAGGTTTCATGTCCTAGCCCCTGGGCAAACTGGCCGAAAAGCGCGGCCCAGCTGGCTAGTTCACTGGCACCGTTATTGCAGTGCACCATGGCCACCGGATCTCCGGTGGGAGTGGTGACGATGTCAATTTCGGGGTGCACTTCACGCAACGGGGCATCGAGGACAACCATCGCAAAGATGGAGGTTCCCACCGAGACGTTCGCGGTGCGTTGCGCTACGGAGTTGGTAGCAACCATTCCGGTGCCTGCGTCCCCTTCCGGCGGGCAGCAGATCGCTCCCGGCTGCAGCTGCCCGGTGGGGTCAAGCAAAAGTGCTCCGGCCTCAGTCAGGCTACCGGCCTCGGTTCCAGCGGCAAGGACCTCCGGCAAGAGCTGCTCCAGCGAACCTGCAACTCCCAATGGCTTCGCCAACCGGTCAAAAGTCTCTATAAAAGCCTTGTCGTAACCGAGGTCGGCGCTGTCCAGTGGGAACATTCCCGAGGCGTCACCAGCACCGAGCACCCGGCGCCCGGTGAGCTGATGATGGATGAACCCGGCCAAGGTATTCAAGCTTGAGACCGCGCCTACGTGTTCTTCGTGATCCAGCAGCGCCTGATAGTAGTGCGCAACCGACCAACGCAGTGGGATGTTGTAGCCAAAGGCCTCGCTGAGCTGATTGGAGGCCTGTTCGGTCGAGGTATTGCGCCAGGTGCGGAAGGGAACTAGCAGTTCATCGTATTTATCAAAGGCGAGGTAGCCGTGCATCATCGCCGAGACGCCAATGGCCGCAAAGGCAGTGGGGCGCACTCCATATTGGTGCTGGGTATCAACCAGCAGATCCGCAAAGCAGCTCTGCAGACCCGCAATCATTGCTTCGCGGGAATAGGTCCAGCGTCGATCCACGAACTGGTTTTCCCACCCGTGGTTGCCGGTGGCGAGTTGCTCGTGGTTGGGACCGATGAGACTAGCCTTGATATTCGTTGAACCAAATTCGATCCCCAGAACTGCCTGCCCCGAACCAATCACCTCGGGCGCGGACAAACCTGCTTGCTGGCCAGTCATGGATTCTCCGTCCTCGCACCCGCACGGCAGGTGGCTATCGTTGCGTCGCCGCACCGCTGTTCTTCGGAAGAAGAGATCACAGGGTTCGGTCGGAACATTTACATTATGTTAGCGCTAACAAAATGCGATGCGCAACACATGACGAAGATTAGCTACCTGTCGATTGGGCTGAACTCAGTTTCGCGGTGGTGGGGCGGTACTGGCTCGGACGACCATGGTGGGCGCGATCATGCGCGGCTCCTGCAGCCCTCGTTCGCCACCGAGCAACTCGGTTAGCGCGGCGCGACCCACGTCGGCAAAGGGCTGGCGCACCGTGGTGAGCTTCGGGATGTAGAACTCGGCGATCTGCAGGTCATCAAAGCCAACCACCGATACGTCCTCCGGCACGCTCAGGCCGGCCTCCCAGAATGCCCGCAGCAGTCCGATGGCCAAATAGTCGTTGGAGGCAAAGACGGCGGTTATTTCCCCGGCCTTCACCCGAGGCGCGAGGCTGACCCCCGCGGCATAACCGCTGGGGGCCAGCCAGGATTCCGCCGGGAACTCCACCGCGTCATTGCCTGCTGCGGCCATGGCTTCACGCCAACCGATATTCCGCTCCGTGGCATCAAACCAACCGGATGGGCCTGAAACATGGACGATCTTTCGGTGCCCCAAGGAGAGCAAATGCTCCGTCGCCTGTCGGGCGCCGTCGCGCTGATCGACATAAACGTAGTGCACCGGATCCCCCGCCGGAACATCGGTCCGTGCGGCTACTACCACCACCGGCACTTTCAGCTTCAGGTCGTCAATCGCGGCGGTGACCTTGTCATGCGGGGCGACCACCACCACGCCGTCCACGCTCTGGTCGGTGAGGTGGTTCAGGGCCGTGACCGCACCGCCAAAGTCATAACTATCCATGGAGGTCATGGTGACAAAATATCCCTGTGCGCGAGCAGCGGCTTCCACCGCGAGCACGGTGGACTGCGGCCCAAAGAATTCGCTGCCGATGGTCAGGATGCCGATGGTGCGCGTCTGCGCCGTGGCCAGGGCGCGCGCGGCAAGATTGCGCCGATAACCGAGCTCCTTGATGGCCTCCAGCACTCGCACTCGCGTGCCTTCGCGGACATTTGGGTGATCATTCAATACGCGCGACACGGTTTGGTGGGAGACCCCGGCGACGGCTGCCACGTCCGCCATCGAGGGCGGTCGATCCGATGCGTTGCCATCTTCAGGCTTGAATGTATTCACATCCGTCATTATTGCAAACACTAACCCGCGGGCCGGAGCAGCCTCTCTGAACTCGGATCGACTGGAGCATCGAAATTTATATTCTATGATAGGAATATATGTTCCGTGAAGGAATCAGACCTAGGTTTCATCTGGTTCAATGCTTCATTCTCGCAACTCCAGCATCTTCAGTTTCTTGACTCGTAATGGTTGAGACATTTAGTCAAATATGCCTTTCCCGGTCCCCCTGTACAGAACCAGAAGTACTCGAGGCACGCATTAAAAGGCGTCGGCAAGAGCACAAGGTGGTGGCCACTTCAAGACCGAAGTGGCCACCACCTTGGCAAATTGGCTCGCAACTATCGAGCAACCTGAGGTCCAGCACCTGCCTCGGCTTCGGCCAACTCCTCGTCGTGGCCACCGAGCTGTTCCAGCTCATGTGCCAGCTCGGCCAGTTCAGCACCGCCGGCCATCTGGGCGGTCAACTCTTCCACGGTAATTTCCGATTTGGAATAGTAGCCAATAGCGCGGCCACGCTTGAGCAGCAGGAATGAGTCGCCGACCGGATAGGCGTGGTGCGGGTTATGCGTAATGAAGATGACCCCCAGCCCGCGGTCCCTGGCCTGGAGAATGTAGCGCAGCACCACACCAGACTGCTTAACACCCAGAGCAGCCGTGGGCTCGTCCAAGATCAGCACCTTCGCACCGAAATACACGGCTCTGGCGATGGCCACGCACTGTCGTTCGCCACCGGAAAGCTGCCCGATGGGCTGTTCCACATCACGCAGATCGATACCCATATCGGCCAGTTCCTGCTTGGTGATCTGCTTCATCCGCTGCACATCAAGCTTTTTGAAGGGACCTACGCCGGTAGTCAGTTCCGAGCCAAGGAAGAAGTTGCGCCAGATGGGCATCAGCGGGACGACCGCCAAATCCTGATATACCGCGGCGATCCCAGCATCCAAGGCGACTCGCGGGCTCTTGAGCTTGATGGCTGACCCGTGAAGCGTGAACTCGCCCTCATCATGCTGGTGCAGACCGGCGATGATCTTGATCAACGTGGACTTGCCCGCACCATTATCGCCCAGTACGCAGGTGACCCTTCCCGGATCGACTTCCATGTCAACACCGCGCAACGCGATAATGCTTCCGTAGTGCTTGCCTACACCTTTGAGCGTGAGCAGGTTGTCATTGGTCTTGGGTTCGAGCTTCTGCAGCAGCTCTTCGGCCTTCTTGTTCTTTCGAGTTTTCATGTTCATGTCCTTGGCTTCCTATTTACTGGATTCCGCGCGCTTCTTCACGACGATGTTCACAACCGTGGCCAGCAGCAGCATCAAGCCCAGGAAGAACTTGAACCAGTCCGGGTTCCACTCTGCGTACACAATGCCCTTGTTTGCCATGCCGAATATGAATGCCCCGATGGCCCCGCCAATGGCTGATCCGTAACCACCAGTGAGCAGGCAGCCGCCGATCACCGCAGCAATGATGTAGAGGAATTCATTGCCGATGCCTTCGCCTGACTGCACGGAGTCGAAGGCGAACAGGTTGTGCATGCCCAGTACCCAGCCACAGAATCCGACGGCCATGAAAAGCCCGATTTTGGTGCGGACCACGGGGACGCCGACGGCGCGGGCGGCTTTCTCGTCCCCGCCAATGGCGAAGATCCAGTTGCCAATCTTTGTTTGCAGCAAGACCCACGAAGCGATGATCACCAAGGCTAGCCAAATGAACACGGTGATCTTGACGTCGATCCCACCGATATTCACCGAAGAGGCGAAAACCGCCTTGGCGCTCTGGAATCCTTCCATGTCTGCAATGGATGGCGAGGACACCGATCCGCCAATGGCGCGCGTCAGGCCCAGATTCAGGCCCGTGAGCATCAAGAAACTGGCCAGCGTCACGATGAAGGATGGCAGTTTGGTCTTGATCAGGATGATTCCATTGATGAACCCGATCAGCAGTGAGACGACCAGAGCCAGGGCGATGCCGACCCAGACGTTGAGCCCGAAGTACCAGCTGATCAACGACGCGCTGAGTGCCGAGGAAATCACTGCCACACCTGTGGACAGGTCGAACTCGCCACCGATCATCAGCAAGGACACTCCAACGGCCATAATGCCGATGGTTGAAGCGCCGTAGAGGACGGTGGCCAAGGACGCGGGACTCAAGAAGACCGGTGCAACGATGGCGAAGAAGATGAACAGGGCGACGGCGCCCACGAGGGCACCGATCTCCGGACGTCCCAGGAGAATTGACAGCGTGCTTTTCTTGCCAACGCGTTCGTCTTGGGTGAGGGATGGTTTCTTATGCGTGGGTGAGGCTGTTGTTGAAGACATGAGTTTTCCTCCATGTCCTGGCTGCGCGCCGGCTCGCCGCTACCGGCAGGCTCGGCGCGCACCGAGGATCGTTGCTAGCGGACGCCTTCTTCGGCGAAACTGGTGATCTTTTCGGCCACGGTCTTGTCAACGATGGCCGGGCCGGTCAGAGTCGCCTGTCCACCGCCGATCGTGAAGCCACCGCGGTGGTTCTGCCACAGCGCATCAACTGCCATGTAGCCCTGCAACCATGGCTGCTGGTCAACGGTGAACAGCACGTTGCCCTTGGTGATTTCTTGGACTAGTTGCGAGTTCATGTCGAAGGAGGCTACCTCGACCTTTGAGTTGGCCGTAGCCTTGGCTTTGATCAGCGTCATGGTAAATGGCGCGCCCAGCCCGATGATTGCATCGGCTTGCTTGTCCGCTTGGAGCTTGGCAGTTGCTGTTGACTCGACCTGGGTCATGTCAGTGCCCTGCACGTAGAGGATTTCGGTGCCTGGGACAACTTTCTTCACGCCGGCGCAGCGGGCTTCAAGGCCAACGTGCCCCTGTTCCTGGATGACGCATATCGGCTTCTTGATGCCCGAATCCTTCAGCTTTTCGCCGGCAGCCTGGCCTGCGAGCTGCTCATTGGACCCGAAGTGGGCGAACGCGCCGATGTCCTTAAAGCGGTCTTCGCCGGCGTTCAGGCTGACGATGGGAATTCCTGCGTCCGTGGCCTTTTTCAGCGCTCCGGCCATGGCGTCCGGCTTAGCCAGGGTTACGGCAATGCCGTCCACTCCCTGGTCAATGGCCTGCTCAATCAGCTGGGATTGGCGCCCGCCATCGGGGTCGCTCAAGTACTGCAGGTCAACGTTGTCCTTGGCCGCAGCTTCTTCGGCACCCTTGCGGATGATGTCCCAGAAGGTATCCCCCGGAGCCGCATGGGTGATCACTGCGACTTTGATGCGATCGGTGGCCGCAACAGCCCCACCGCCCGCACTGCTTTCCGGTTCTGGTGCACGCCCGCCCGTTGATGAGCAAGCCGCCAATCCCAGGGCTGGAATGATGGCGAGTGTGATTGCGAGTTTGCGCCAAGTTGGCTTTCCCATATTCGTTTTCCCCTTCAGGGCTACGTCGACGCACCCCGATAGTCCCCTGGAGCGGGCCGCCTTAACAAGATTTCCGTGACTTGAATCACAAGATGTCTAAAGTCTGCGCGACAAAAAGCGATCCGTCAAGACTTTGTAAAGACATGAGGATGTGAAGACGAGAACTTTGCGACCTTCAACAGGCGAAGCCAGGTGCTGCTTCCTCCTGGTTCAACGGCGCGGAAGGGATGAAGAACGCACGATAAGCCGTGGCGGAATCATCAATTGACGTGCAAATTTTCCGTCCGGATTCCGCATCAACTGGAGAAGCAGCCGCACGCTGCTGCGACCGATGTCTTGCGAATCCGAGTCGACGCTGGTCAACGAGATTCTCCCCAGCGACGATAGAGAAATATTGTCGTAGCCAGTCACCGCCGCAGACAAGCCAGCCTCATCAAGAGCCTGCAGCGCGCCAAATGCGGAAAGATCATTGAAACAGGCCAGCGCTTCAGGCCGTGCCCCCGAGGCCAGCAACCGCACCACGGCTTCATAGCCGGCCTGAACCGTTGGTCCGGCTTCCACCACCTGCACTTGCTGGCGCAACCCATGGCGCAGCATCGCCCGATGATAGGCAGCTTCGCGCACCGCCGAAACCGGCCCAGCGCCACCGGCGATATGGATGATCCGCTCATTCCCGCAGTGAACCAAGTGGTCAATCACCAAGCCAAAGCCCTGCTCATCATCTACTGAAACCGCAGCAGTATTTGATTGCGCCTGACGCCCGCTGCCCACAAATACAGCGGGAGTCTCACCCAACGCGGCTTCGAAGCTGGCTGCATCATCGGCTGATCCAACGACGAGGATTCCACTGACCCGCAAATCGCGCAGGGCCTGCAATTCCGCGGGGCCAACACCCAGACCATCGTGGATCGCGGCCGCACTGAACAGCACGTCACACCCCACTGCTTGCAACTGTTCGCGAACCACTTCCGCGACGGTCAGTACCCAGGGATTATGCAGTTCCCCTAGGACGACACCAATGGCATGCCGGTTCGCGGCAACCAGCGAGCGAGCCGCCAGGTTGGGCTGATAGCCCAACTCGCGGATGGAGTCCTCGACCAGCGAACGCCGCAGCGAACTGACCCTGCTCGGATCCGAGAGCACCAGGGACACCAATGATTTGGAGACCCCGGCCCGCTTGGCGACGTCTCGGATCGTGGGGCGGCGGCGCGGCGAGTCAGGCATGGCGGTCAGTATTGCACAGTCGCAGCGCGCACCGACTCATCCAGCGCCTGCCATGTGCCGCTTGCGGCAGATGTTTCGGCCGCTTCCACCAGTGCGGCCGCGGCCACCGCATCGGCGATGGTGGAGTTCGCTTTCTCGCCACCGCAGACAGCCAGCAGGAACTTCTTAGCCTCGATGGTCTTGAGGTCATCAAAGCCCATCGCATTTCCCGGGCCTGGCTGGAACCGGGAGTATTCGCCATGTTTTGGCGAGCCAATCACCGTCGTGAATCCCTGTTCGTCATTGTCTCGACCGAGCACGACCTCCAGTTCATTCAAGCGTTCAAAATCCCACTTGACCGAACCTTCCGTGCCGTAGATTTCGAGTCGATAGCCGCACTGCGGGCCCACGGCCACTCGGGATGCCTCAATAGTTCCGATCGCGCGGCCCGCCACGCCTTCTGGGCTGAAACGCAGCAACGCGGCGGCGTAGTCCTCATTCTCGACTTCACCTTGCTCGCCGCCTTCGATCAGGTCGAAGTGCGTGCCCTGTCCCATGGACAGTTTCGGCCGGGATGGGATCATGACGTTGGTTGATGCGGAAATGCTCCGGATGGGGCCAACAACATGACTGCATAGATCTGCTGCATGGCTGAATAGGTCAGCGAGCACGCCGCTGCCGGCAAGTTCCCGGTTGAAACGCCACGACAGAGCCGCACGGGGGTCTGCCGCATATCCGGCAAGGAAGCTGGCGCGGACATTGGTGATGGATCCCAACCGGCCCTCGCGCACCAGCTGGCGCGCTCGTTCTATAGCTGGAGCATGGCGGTAGTTGAAGCCGATGGAGGTGACTACGCCGTTGCGGATGGCGGCTTGCTCGATAGCCTGCGTTTCGGCCAGGCTTCGACCAGCGGGCTTTTCGATCCAGAAGTGCTTACCGGCCTCAGCTGCGGCGATCGCCATTTCGGCGTGCAGGAAGTTCGGTGCGCAAATCGAGACGACATCCACTTCGGGATCTGCGAGCACCTGGTGGTAGTCCAGCGTTCCGCGTTCAAAGCCCAGCGCTGAGATCGCGAAGTCGACTCGTGACTGCTCGGTATCTGCGGCTGCGACCAGCCTTGGCTTGATTCCCAACTCTGGATAGACATAGGGCACTGAGCTGTAGGCGCGAGCGTGCAGCTTGCCCATCCAGCCCACCGAGATCAGCCCCACGCCGATGCTGCGCTGTTCGTTCATGATTTTCTCCTGTCTGTGGCGCTTCACGCCGTGATTCCCTGCGGCCGCCGCGGCTTGTCCCAAGTCTTGGACCGTTCCAAAAACCATATGTTCCGCTCGAAGCCTTGGGCAATGAATTCCAACAGATTTTTTGTCAGGACAATTGGACAAACGGACCATATTGTCCAAATTCCCTTGTCGCGATCGCATTTCAGGTCCAAAGCGACGCTTGGCCAAGCGTTTGGCCTTCACCGCTAAGCAGCGAAAAATCCATGGATCGCGAAGATATCCAGCCAAGAGATGCCCAAATCATGAACTTTCATATAGAGTTTGTCCTGTCAAAGCGACATATCCAGACAAGGTCGCCGGCAAGGAGCAACTGTGAGCACACCCCTGAGCATCAAGATCGACCGATCTTCACCGATTCCCCTCTACCACCAGGTAGCGCAAGGCATCGAGGGCGCGATCCGCGACGGTTCGCTGGCCTCGGGCACTCGACTGGAAAATGAGATCGAGCTCGCCCAGCGACTGCGGCTTTCACGCCCCACCATTCGCAAGGCCATGGACGACCTCGTCCAGTCCGGCCTTCTGGTGCGCAAGCGCGGTGTGGGAACGCAGGTTGTTTCCAGCCAGATCCGGCGGCACCTTGAACTATCCAGCCTGAATGATGACCTTGAGCGCGCCGGAAAGAAGCCTTCTACCAGCTTGCTCAGCTTTGAACATATTCCAGCTCCAACGGAGATCCAGGAACTTCTCTCACTGCCCAAGGATGTTTCCGTTTACCACTTCACCCGGCTGCGTTCTGCCAGCGGAAGCCCACTGGCACTGATGGAGAACTGGGTTCGCGACGACATTGTTGAGCTGGATGAAAAGTCCCTGCAAGCACATGGCCTGTACGAGCTTCTGCGTGAAGCAGGGGTCAACTTCCGGCTGGCCCAGCAGCGCATCGGGGCGACCACCGCCGACGATATCCAAGCCAAGGCCTTGGACACGGCGGCAGGTTCGGCCCTGGTGACCATGCAGCGCACTGCCGTGGATGACACCGGGCGCAACGTGGAGACCGGTGCCCACGTATATCGCGCTGATGCCTACAGCTTTGAAATGACCTTGGTGCAACGCTAGGCACCTGGCACCGCCGTCGAAAGGAATGACTGATGACCGATTGGATTTACCCTGCAGGTTCCGCCGCCAACGGAGACTGGAGCATCTCGCTCGGCGCCCATGACTCGACCGCTTCCATCGAGGGCTGGGCCCACACCGGGCTCAAGGTAGCCGAGCTGGCTCCCGGTCAAACAGTCGAACTGGCGGCCACAGCCGAAGAACGCATTGTCGTCCCGCTCAGCGGCGCATCATTCAACGTCGCTATCGCAGGCGAAGAATATGTTCTCAGCGGTCGCGAATCAGTCTTTGCCGGACCAGCCGATGTCCTCTACACCGGAGTCAACACAGCGCTGTCCATCAGCTCTGCCGAGGGGGGCCGGGTCGCCGTGGCACTGGCCCCGGCCAAGCAGTCCTACCCAACCCGCCTGATCAAGGCAGAAGAGATTCCGGTGGAGCTGCGCGGAGCAGGAAACTGCTCCCGCCAAGTCCATAACTTCGGCACCCCGGCCGCACTGGAAGCAGACCGTTTCATCGTCTGCGAAGTCATTACTCCGGCGGGCAACTGGTCTTCCTATCCACCGCATAAGCATGATCAGGAGAAGGAAGGCGAGACCAGCCTCGAGGAAATCTATTACTTCGAGACGCAACTAGCCCAGGGCATGCCCGCCGAAGCGGCCACCGATCCCATCGGCTATGCGCGCGTTTATGCCTCGGATGAACGCCCCATTGACGTTAATGCCGAAGTCCGCACCGGGGACGTTGTCTTGGTCCCCTACGGCTGGCATGGTCCAGCCATGGCGGGACCGGGTTATGACCTTTACTATCTGAACGTCATGGCCGGCCCGGGACGCGTGCGCGATTGGCTGATCAGCGATGATCCCCACCATGGCTGGATCCGCCAGACTTGGGATTCGCAGAGCATGGATCCGCGCCTGCCCTTCGGAGCCGGCACGTAGCCACCCGGGTTGCAAAGCCCAGCGGCGGCAGCAGGTTTCCCTGCTGCCGCCGCTGGGCTTTAACTCTCAATCCATCGCCCGGTCCATGATCCCCTAGCCCACCACGGGTTTGGCCAGCGGTTCAAAAGCCTGGGCAAAAGCCGCGATGGCACCATTGGAATCCGCGCTGGCGTAGGCTTCCATGCCGATCGGGCCAGAATAATCCAGATCCGCCAGAGCCTGGGCAATTGCAAGGTAGTTGATTTCCCCGGTGCCCGGCTCGCAACGCCCGGGAACGTCTGCGACCTGAATTTCTCCGATATGCGGCAGTGCCGAACGCACCAGCTCGATGAGGTTCCCCTCGCCAATTTGAGCGTGGTACAGATCAAGCATCATCTTCACGTTCGGGTGTCCCACGGCCTTGACCAGAGACATCGTGTCCTTGGCGCGTCCCAGCGGGATGCCCGGGTGATCCAGAATCGTGTTCAAGTTCTCCAGCATGAAGGTGACCTGGTGCTCTTCCCCGATCCGGCCCAGCTCCTCCAGAGTTCGCGCTGCGGTGAGCCACATGTCTCCGGTAGCCCGAAAACGTGGGGTGGCGGCCTGCCCGTCAATGAGCTGAGCCGGATGCACCACCAGCCGGTTGATGCCCAGCTCCCGGGCGGCCGGAATCAATTCCTTGGCGGTGCGAACCACTTCGTGCGCGCTGCCCGGATCGCAGAGGCTCCCTTCGCTGTAGCCTGTCATGGAGCCGAAGCGGGCACCGGTGGCCGCCAAAGCCGGAAGGTCTTTGTCTCTGATATCCCAGAGTTCAATTTCAAAACCGGCCTCGTCAAGGCGCTTGACCCGGTCGATCAGCGGAAGGTCCAGGAAGACCATTTCGGCGCAGACCGCCAGCTGCGCACTCATGCGTTCACCGCAAGCCGGGTGGCCGATTCCAGCTTCACCGGCAGGCCGGTTTCCGAGGATTCCAAGGCCGCCAGTGCCACGCGCAGCGCTGCGCGTGCGTCCGCGCCGGTCGGGACCTCCAGGGCCGCATCGGCCGAACCATCGCGCAGGCCACGGATCTTGCGAGCGAAGATCGAGAGCTGCTCGCGGTAGGCCTGGGCAAACAGCTTGATGTTCAGTCGTTCGGTTGGTGCATGGGCGCCCGCGCTGTCAAAGCTGGCCGCTGCCAGCTGCACTGGATTCCCTGCCTGCACCATGCCCTTTGAACCAAAGACTTCTCCGCGCACGTCGTAGCCGTAGCTTGCCGAGAAGTTCGCCTCGGCCACAGCGATCGCACCGTTGGAGTAGCGCAGGCTCACCACGGCGGTATCCAGCAAACCGGAATCCCGGTGCTCTGGCGCCACCAAGGCATCCGCCATGACATGGACTTCTACAACCTCAGCACCCGGGTTCAACCAGTTCAAGGTGTCAAAATCGTGGATCAGGGTTTCGGTGAAAATCACGTGCGAGCGGATCTTCGCCGCGTTGGGCAACCCGCCTGCAACTTCTGGATCGCGGGTCAGCGACCGCAGCAGCTGAGGGGTGCCGATTGCACCGGAATACACCTGTTCTGCCACGGCAGCGAAGTCGCGGGAGAAGCGCCGGTTGAAACCGATCTGCAGCAGCACTCCGGAATCCTCCACTGCTTTCAAGGCGGTGTCGAGATCTGACAGCGCGTGCGCTGCCGGCTTTTCGCAGAAGATGTGCTTTCCCGCCGCGGCGGCCTGGGCGATCAAGCCGGCATGGAAGCTTGAAGGCGCGCCGATGACCACAGCGTCTACGGTTTCGTCGGCAAACACGTCCGCAATGTCTTCGGTGTAGTTCGTGCAACCCAGTTCTGCGGCCAGTTCGGCGGCGCGGCCTGGTGCCGGATCTGCCACGACGTGCAGTTGTGCATCTGGCAGGTGCTGTGCCACAGTGCGGGCGTGGAATGCGCCGATCCACCCGGTGCCGATGACCGCAATGCGCAGTGGCCGTGCGGAATTTTCTGGCAGGGATTGGTAAGCCATGGAGCGTCCCCTAGAACGTTCTAGATAAAGTGTTCAGGAAAATCATGGCACACTGGATAGCAGGTGTCTATAACGTTCTAGAAGAAAGTTCCGCCAATGCCGCATGCATCTGCGCCACGCCCCGCCAAACGCCCTACGTTGGCCGACGTCGCCCGCGCCTCAGGGGTCTCGGTAGCACTGGCCTCGATCGTGCTGCGCGAGGCTGAGGGCGCCAGCGGAGAATCCCGGGCCCGGGTCAAGCAGGCCGCCGCGGATTTGGGCTACCGCCCGGACTCGCGTGCACGGTCGCTGCGCAGCAGCCGCAGCAGAACGCTTGGCCTGGCCCTGGCGCTGGGAGAGCCGCTGCACGCGGAACTGGCAGATGCTTTATACGCGCAGGCGGACCAGAGCGGATTTGAAATCATTCTAGGCGCCACCGGCAGACACCGAGATGAACGCCGTGTGCTCAATACCCTCATCGACGCCGGAGTCGAAGCGGTGATCGGAGTGTTCCCCGAACTGCCAGCCGCGCAGCTGGTCCAGGTGTCCAAGCAGCTTCCCGTCATCAGCCTGCTGCGCAAGGTCAAAGGCATCCCCTCAGTCATTACCGACGAGGCTGCCGGCGTTGAACAAGTCGTCAGCCATTTGGTGCAGCGCGGCCACACTCGGCTGCTGCATCTGGATGGCGGATCCGCCGTCTCGGCGAAACAGCGGCGAGATGCCTTCATCGAATCCGCTGCCCGCGCCAGCGCCAGCGGCCAGATCCTTCCAGCGGGTCCTGACGAGGCGACCGCTTTTGCGGTCCTGCGCGAGTATCTGGAGAAAATGCCCCAGGCCGAACGCGCCACGGCGGTACTGGCCTTTAATGACCGCGCGGCGCTCGGCGCCCGGCAAGCGATAGATCTTGCGGGCCTGCAGGTTCCCGAGCAGATCTGCCTTGCCGGATATGACGACAGCGAATTCGCCAGGCTTGCGCATGCCGATCTGACCAGCGTTCGCCAAGATGTCGCAGCCCTGGCCCAGGCCGCCATGCAGGCGGCCCTGAATTCCCCGGGAGCATCCAGCACCCATGCGCCGCAGCTGGTGGTGCGCGGCAGTACCGGACAGCGCCGGGCATAGCAGGGGGCCCAGCCCTGCCAATTGGCGGGGCTGGGCTCACTAGCTCAGCGAATGGTCGCGCCTTAGGCGTTGACCGCCGGCTTGACTTGGTAGATCGCTCCTGTGGAGACGTCCTCTTCCAGGGCTTCCAGTGACCGTCCGCGGGTTTCGGGAACCTGGGTGGCCACGAAGATCAGCGCCAGCACACCGATGCCTGCGAAGATGAAGAATGATCCGGTAATTCCGACACCGGAGACCAAAGAGGGGAAGAACAGCGCCAGCACACCGTTGGTGGCCCACCCGAAGAACACCGAGATGCCAATTCCCAGCCCGCGCATATGCAGCGGGAAGACTTCAGCCAGCCACACCCAGACAGCCACGTTGAGGAATGTCTGCATGGACATCACGAAGGCAACCACCAAGATCAGGATCACCACTGGTCGGATAGGGCTGCCGACCGGCAGCAGCATGCCCGCGATGGCTACCAGCAGGTGGCAGGTGGTGGTCAGCGCCAAGCCGATCAGGAAAGTCTTGCGGCGGTCCATACGGTCCATATTGCGCAGGGCGATGATGCCGCCAATCACGGCAACCACGCCGAAGGCGATATTCGCCAGGACTGCCTGCTGCTCTGACATGCCGGACTCTTCCAGCACGCGTGTTCCGTAGTACATGATCGAGTTGATGCCGGTGAGCTGCTGAGTCATGGAAACGCCGATGCCGATGGCGACGATGCGCAGCAACCACTTGTTTTTCAGCACGGCCTTGATGCCCACCGGCTTGTTGTTCCGCTTTTCCTCGTCGGCAACGATCTCGATCTCGTGGACTTCGGCCAGTGCACGCTCAGGCGAACGCACTGTCTTGAGCACTCGCAGCGCCTCGGCATAGCGGCGCTTTTCCACGAGCCAGCGCGGAGATTCAGGCATGCGCAGCATGCCGAAGAACAACGCCAGCGCTGGCAGTGCGCAAATTGCGAACATGATGCGCCAGACGCCATCCACGGTTCCACCCAGGACGGTTCCAATGATCGCGTTCATCACGAAGGCGGCCAACTGACCCGAGACAATGGCCAGCTCATTGCGACCGGTGATGGATCCGCGAATTTCATACGGGGCCAATTCGGCCAAGTAGATCGGCACGACCGTGGATGCGCCACCCACGGCCAATCCGAGCATGATGCGTCCGGCGATCAAAACACCAAAACCCAGTGGTGAGAAAGTTCCCGCTTCCGGGCCGGCAGGCGAGAAGACTACGAGCAAGGTTCCGGCAAAGAACAGGACTGCCAGCAAGATGATGGTCTTGCGCCGACCCCATACATCGGCAATTTGTCCGCCGATGAGCGCTCCGAACGCGGCGGCGAAGACCAGTGAGCTGATCACCACGCCAACTTGCAGAAGGTTCAGGCCGAGTTCCGCTGCCATGGGACCTTCGGCGCCATTGGCAACACCGGTGTCGTATCCGAAAAGCAATCCGCCAAAACAGGCGATGATGGAGATCAAACCGAGTCGCTTAACATGAGGCCCCGCGGTGAGGGGCGGCAGGCTTGACTCTGCAGAAGCTTGCTGCGCACTAGACATGGGAACTCCTTTGGATTGCCCGGGTGAAAGCATTACTGGCCTTGGGCCATCCATCGGATCGACTGCGATCCGGCTTCCTCCACTCGGTTCGGCGGGCACCAATTCGCATCATTCTGGTTCCTTGCCGATAACTGAAAGTGATGGGCTTCACAGCCCCTATGTAAGGACAATACGTCATCAGTGTTTAGCGGGCAAGCATTATTGGCTATTAAGTCCTGACAAATGCCGTTTTTCTTGCCGCACCGGCCCTGCCGACCGCTAGTTCCCGAGACTGTACGCACAAATCAATCTGGAATTCTGCGAGCTCTTCTCGAGCCGTCCTGTGCTGAGGATGACTCCCGGGCCGGATGACGAAAGCCGAACCCGCAAGGGTTCGGCTTTCGTCATCCGGCAACTCAACTCGGCGTTGCCTGATTTGCTAGGAACGCGCAGCTTGGACGGAAGCTACACGGCTGCGCATCTGCTCCAACTGGAATTTGGAGACCTCGACGGCGTTCTCGTTCTCGGCAAATACGCTGGAGACCATGACGCTCTCCTCGCGGTCGGCAAAACCGTTGGCCACGAGACCGGAGAAGAATCCATCCCAGTCCACGTCCCCATCACCAAGCTTCAGGTGCTGGTGCACGCGCACCGGATTGCCCGGCGGATTGGTGATGTAGCGCAACCCGTGCGAGGCATGATGGTTCATCGTGTCAGACACATGCACCACCCGCAGCCTCTCCCCCACGGTCTGCATGATTTCCAGCGGTTCATCCTTCATATGGAAGGAATGAGAGGCGACGTAGACAAAGGACAGATTCGGCGAATTCACCCCGCGGATTACCCGCCAAGCTGCCAAGCCCTCTTCGACGAAATCATCCGGATGCGGGTCAATGGCCACGTTAATGCCCTCGCGCTCAATGATTGGCACGAGCTCCTCCATGGAACGGTAGAACGCGGCCTCGGACTCCTCGGCGCGTTCCGGCCGTCCGGAGAATTCCGTGTTCATCTGGTTCACGCCCAAATCCACGGCGATCTGGATGGCGCGCTTCCAATAGCGCACCGCGGCCTGGCGCAAATTCTCCTCGGGCGAGGACCAGCGCAGCACCGGAAGCACCGAAGCGATCCCCACCCCGGCGGCCTTGCACCGGGCCGCGAGTTGCGCGACCAGGTCATCGTCGGCCTTGGGGTGCGTGAAGAACGGAATCATATCCGCATGCGGGGTCAGCTGTATGCAGTCATAGCCCAGCTCCGCTGCCAGTTCCGGGAACTGGAGCAGCGAGTGCGTGGAATGGAACGGGGTCGGGTCCAATGCGTATTTCATGATGCCCCTAGCTGTAGAGATCCGGCTTGCTGTTCAGCTTGACTGCCACCTTTTCGCCGGTGCGCTGGGCCTCGACTCCAGCCTCGCAGCATGCCGCGGTGGCGTAGCCGTCCCAGGCGCTCGGCCCGCCCAATTCCCCGCGCAGCGCGGCGTCAACCCACGACTGGATTTCGGTGTCGTAGGCGGCGCCGAAACGCTCCTCGAAGCCCGGGGTGACCTTGCCGCCCCACTGCCCGGCGGTACGCACATACGGTCCGGCGTCATTGCCGATGGACACGATGCCATCTTCAAAGGATGCCTGGGTCGCCACCTCGTAGCCGAACTTCGCGTTGACGTAGATCTCCACGTCGGCGAGCACTCCGGCAGAAGTTTCCAGCAGCACATGCTGTGGGTCATGCTGGCCGTTGGGTGCATTGCGGGTGGCTTTGCCCAAGCGCACCTGCACCGAGGTGATCTCTGCGCCGGTGAAGTAGCGAATGGCATCGAACTCGTGGACCACCGAGTCGTTGATCAGCATCTCATTGGTGAAGCCTTCCGGGGTGGATGGGTTGCGGTGCTGGTGGTGCAGCACCAGCAATTCACCCAGGCTCTCGTCCTCGATCAGCTGGCGCAGCTGCCGGTACTCGGCGTCAAAGCGGCGCATGAAGCCCACCTGGATGCGCTTGCGGCCCAGTCTGGCCTCCGCCTCGACAATCTCCCATGAGGAAGCGGCATCCGGGGTCAGCGGCTTTTCGCACAGCACCGGAATATCGGCAGCAAGCACCGTCAGCAGCGCATCGTGGTGCAAGAAACCGGGGGTCGCCAGCAGTACGGCGTTGACCTCGCCGTCGGCGAGCGCCGCGGGCAGGTCGGTGTAGCCCTTGGCGCCCGGGATGTCTGCGATGGCAGCGTTGACCCGGTCGGTGTCAATATCGACAACGGCCGCCAGCTTGGCGCCGGAGATGCGGTGGTGGATGCGCTGGATGTGGTCGGCGCCCATGCGTCCGGCTCCGACGACGGCGACGCGCAGGATTTCTGGCACGATGAGTCCTTTCAAGATTTTTTGGTGGTCCTGGTTTGAGTTAGGCAAGTTGGCCTAGACGCGGGTGTGCGAGCCGCAGCTGAGTAGGTAGTCGCGCGTGCGGGTGGCGATGGGCAGCGGCACCGTGAAGTCGGCGACCGGGTACATGTCCTGTTCGACAATGCCGAAGATCGGGCGGCCCAGCTTCTCCACTTCCGCCAAGACCTCATTGAGGTCAGGCAGGCCCGAAGGTGGTTCGCACATGACCCCGGCGAGGTTGGCCGCGGCCCAGGTCAGGTCCTGCGCGCGCACCGTGGCCAAGATGTCCGGGTTGATCTGCTTCAGATGCAGGTAGCCGATGCGCTCCGGGAAGCGGCGGATCAGATCCACGCTGGAAGCTCCACCGTATTCGGCATGCCCGGTATCCAGGCACAGGGTGGTGAACTGCGGGTCGGTGAGCTCAAGGAACTTCTCGATATCGCTCTGGCCGCAGACATGCGAGTCGGCGTGGGAGTGGAACTGCTGTTTCAGGCCAAATTCTTCCTGCAGGATCTTGCCCAACCGGTCATGGCCCTGGGCCAGCGAGTCCCAGGCCGCGGCATCCAGTGTGCCGGATTCGACGGCTTGCCCGGTGACGTCATCGCGCCACATGGCTGGGATCACCACAATATGCTCCCCGCCCATGGCGGCGGTCAGCTCGGCCACCTTTCGGGCTGGCTCCCAGGCTTGCTCCCAGGCGCTGGCACTGCCGTCGATGCCGCGGTGGAAGGCGGTGAAGACGGTGCCGGCGCAGACGTTCAGGTCGCGGGCGGCCAGCTCATCGGCCAGCTGGGCGGGGTCGGTAGGCAGGTACCCGTAGGGACCCAGCTCGATGGTTTTGTAGCCGGCCTCGGCTACCTCGTCGAGGAAGCGCTGCCAGGGTGTCTGCTTGGGGTCATCGGCAAACCAGACGCCCCAGGAGTCGGGGGCAGTTCCAATGGTGATGTTCTGTGCCATGGCATGTACCAGAATCTTTCGATGCTCATTGCCGATGCCGACTGATTACTGGCCGGCATCGGCACGATGGAAATTAGTTGCAGTGCAGGAACCTAGTTTGAGGGGAAGCTGTACGAGGCGGTCGACAGCTGTGCCGGCTCCGGCCACCGCTGCGTGACTGCCTTGCCGCGGGTGTAGAAACGCACACCGTCCGGTCCATAAATGTGGTGCTCGCCAAATAGTGAATTCTTCCAACCACCAAATGAGTGCCATGCCACCGGTACCGGGAGCGGAACGTTTACCCCGACCATGCCCACATGAATACGTCGGGTGTAGTTGCGAGCGTGCGAACCCGAGGAGGTGAAGATTGCGGTGCCGTTACCATATGGGTTGGCGTTCACCACGTCGATGGCTTCATCCAAGGAATCAACGCGAAGCACCACGAGTACCGGGCCGAAAATTTCCTCGGTGTAGGCACTCATTTCTCGGTTCACCCGGTCCAAGATGGTCGGGCCAACGAAGAACCCGTTTTCATGGTTCTTGACCACTAGGTCTCGACCATCCAAGATCAGGGCGGCACCGGCCTGTTCGGCCTCGCCAACAATCTTCTGCAGGCGAGTCTTTGATGCCGGTGTGATGACCGGTCCCATATCTGCTTTTTCGTCAAAGCCGTGGGAGACGTTCACGCCACGGGCTCGTTCGGCTAGCTTGTCCACGAGGATGTCAGCGGCCTCGCCAACGGCCACGGCCACGGAGATCGCCATGCAACGCTGGCCTGCCGAGCCGAATGCCGCAGCATTGATATGGTCTGCAGCCTGCTCCATATCTGCATCCGGCATGATGACCGCGTGGTTCTTGGCACCGCCCAATGCCTGGACGCGCTTTCCGTACTTGGTTGCGGTCTCGTGTACGTACTTGGCAATGGGTGTTGACCCGACAAATGAAATTCCGTCCACATCTGGGTGGGACAGCAAACCATCTACAGTTTCCTTGCCGCCATGCAGCACCTGGAATACTCCGTCGGGAAGCCCCGCCTGCTTGAAGAGCTCCGCAATCAACAGCGCAGCCGACGGATCACGCTCGGAAGGCTTGAGGATGAAGGCATTGCCGGTGGCGATGGCAACTGGCGCCATCCACAAGGGAACCATGACCGGGAAGTTAAACGGGGTAATTCCGGCAACTACGCCTAGTGGCTGGCGGAATGAGAAGACGTCTATGCCGGTGGATACCTGGTCCGAGTATTCCCCCTTGAGTGACTGGGAGATTCCGGCGGCGTATTCCACGACCTCGATACCGCGGGCTACTTCGCCGGCCGCGTCCGAGAGTACCTTGCCGTGCTCGCTGGTTACCAAGCGGGCCAGGTCATCGGTGTGTTCGGTGAGCAGTTGCTGGAAGCGGAACATGACCTTGGTGCGCTTGACGATGGAGACTTCGCCCCAGCTGTCGGCGGCGGCGTGGGCCGCTGCCACGGTCTGGGCCAGGTCTTCGGGGCTAGCCAGATGCAGCTGACCGGTAATTTCGCCGGTTGCCGGGTTGTAAACCGGCTGGGTGGCGGTTCCGCTGCCCGCGGTTGGCTGTCCGTTGATGAAGTGCTTGATGTCGGTAATTTCGGTGGCAGTTGTGCTCATGATTAGCTCTCGTCTAGTAGCGAAAAAGTGTTGGGCCGGCGATAACGTGCGGCGATTCAGCCTAGATAAGGCTTCTGCCGCTCCTTGTGGCTTTCGTAGACTTCACGGGCCTTCGTCGTGGAATCCAGCTCGGATGTTTCACTGACCGGCACGTCCCACCAAGACTGGCTGGAAGGCGCATCGGCGTAGAGATCCGATTCAATATGGATGAGGATTGGGCCGGATCCTTCCGGCGCTGCCTTTGCGGTGGCGATGGCGGTCGAGAGGTCCTCGATGGCCCGATCTCCGGGGGCGATTCTTATGACCTTGACTCCCAATGATTCGGCGTTCAGCGCCAAATCGATTGGCAGCGTTTGCCCCTCGTCGAAGGAATGCGTTTGGGTGTCCAGTGCACGGTATTTGGTGCCGAAGCGCTGGGATCCCAATGATTCGGAGAGCGACCCGATGGAGGCATAACCGTGGTTCTGGATGAGCACCGTGATCAGTTTGATCCCCTCGGCCACTGCGGTGACCAGTTCGGTGTGCATCATCAGATAGGAGCCGTCGCCGACCATGACCACTACGTCACGGTTTTCCGCGCCGCGCGCGGTCTCCGCAAGCACCGCACGCTTCAGTCCCAGCCCACCGGCGATTTCGTAACCCATGCAGGAGAAGCCGTATTCCACGTGATATCCGAAGGGGTCCGAAACCCGCCACATCTTATGCAGGTCTCCGGGCAAAGATCCTGCCGCGCACACTACAACGTCGCGGGAATCCATGGCCTGGTTGGTTGCGCCGATAATGGCATTCTGGCTGACTAACGGGCTTAGCCTTTCGGCGAATGCCTCATCCACGGTCGCATCCCAACGTTGTTTCTCTTGGGCGGTGAACACCTCAAGAGCGCCTTCCACCCGATACCCGGTGAGCGCTTCGCGCAGGGCAATGAGCGCCTTGCGAGCATCCGCGACGATCGGCAGCACGGTGGCGTGCTTGTACGCATCAAGTGCGGCAACGTTGATATTTACGAACTTCGCTCCGGGGTTTTGGAAGGCCGTACGGCTGGCCGTGGTGAAGTCCTCATAACGGGTACCAATACCGATGATCAGATCGGCTTCTGCGGCCAACGCGTTGGCCGCAGAAGTACCGGTGGAACCAATGGCTCCTAGCGAATGCTTCGAGTCCCAAGGCAGGGCGCCAACGCCGGCTTGGGTATTGCCCACCGGAATTCCGGTGGCCTCAGCGAAGGCCGCAAGCTCCTCGGTCGCATAGGCATAGAGCACTCCGCCACCGGCAACGATCAACGGGCGCTTGGCAGCACGAATCAGCTGCGCAGCCTGGGCTATGTCTTCGGTTTCCGGGGCCGGGCGGCGGATCTTCCAGTCGCGTTCGGCAAAGAACTCTTCCGGGAAATCAAAGGCCTCGGCCTGGACGTCCTGCGGCAAGGAGATGGTCACCGCGCCAGTTTCGGCCGGATCGGTGAGCACGCGCAGACCGTGGTGCAGTGCGCTGGCCAACTGTTCCGGCCGGGTGACCCGGTCAAAGTACTTGGATAGCGGGCGGAAGGCATCGTTAACGGTGATGTCGTAGCCGTGCGGCATTTCCAGTTGCTGGAGTACTGGATCGGCGGCACGGGTGGCGAAGGTATCGCTGGGCAAGAGCAATACCGGCAAACGGTTAGCGGTGGCCAGCGCGGCACCGGTGAGCAGGTTGGAGGAGCCAGGCCCGATGGAGGTGGAGACCGCATAGGTGGCGCGGCGGCGGGTATGCCGGGCATAGGCCACCGCCTGATGCGACTGCGCCTGCTCGTTGCGACCTTGGTAGTACGGCATGAGGCTCGGGTCTTTGAGCTGCCATTGCTTCAGGGCCTGCCCCACCCCGGCGACATTGCCGTGGCCGAAGATGCCGAACATTCCTGGAATCAGGCGCTCTCGATAGGCAGCTCCACCGATGTTGTCCACCGTGTACTGTCGTCCCAGGAATTCTACGACCGCCTGAGCAACGGTCATTCTGCGTGTAGTCATCGAGCTTTGTCCTTCTCAGCTGCGTACAGGAGTGGTGGTGTTCAAGAGCGATGCGGCGGTGGCCACGGCGGCGGCCACATCCCCGTCCTCGGGATACAGCAGGGTCCGGCCCACGGTCAGTCCCTGTACCCCGGGCAGGGCCAGGGCATCCTGCCAGGAGGCGAACACCTTATCGGGACTGCCTGCGGGATCTCCGCCGAGCAGGACCGTGGGCAGGGTGGTGGCGGCCATAACCCGCTCCATTTCCTGGACCACGGGGATTTTCAGCCAGGTGTAGGCGCTGGTTTCGCCCAGTCCGGAGGCGATGCCCATGGACTTGATCACTGCCTCCGGGCGCAGGTCGTTGACTACCTTGCCCTCGGCCCGCTTGGAGATGAACGGTTCGACCATGGCGACCAGCTGGTGCCGAGCCAAATCGGAGACGGCATCGGCGGTGGCAGCCAGGGTTTTCACGGTGTCCGGATCCTCGTAGCTGATCCGGGTGAGCATCTTGCCGCCGTCTGCGCCCAAGGCGGCCAGGGCCGCAGCGCTATGCCCGGTGAAGCGGTCATCAATCTCGTTGACCAGGCCGGCGAGCCCGCCGCGGTTCATCGAGCCGAAAACCAGCTTGCCTTCCAGTGCGCCCAGCAGCAGCAGGTCATCGAGGATATCCGGCGAGGCCAGGACCCCATCGCAGGCGGGGTTCTGCAAGGCGATCCGCAGCCGGTCCAGCAGTTCGCGGCGGTCGGCCATGGCCGTGGCGCGCTTGCCTACGGATAGCGCCCCGCGGGCCGGGTGGTCGGCGGCGATGATGAAGTTCTGCCGGCCCAGCACCGGGCCGGCATGCTTCTGGCGCAGCGAGGCGGCGCGCTGCACCGCTGCCGGGTCTTCTAGCCGCTGGCGGGTGATGGATTCGTAGCGGCGCGGGTCTTCGCGGTCCACGTGCAGGTCGGATGCCTGTTTCATAACTAGACCAGGTCTTTCTGGGAGGCGGGTACGGTGCGGCCGCGCTCGGCCAGCAGGGCGTTCACTTCTTCTGGGTCCGGCATCGCATCGGAGCAAGCGACCTTCGAGGCCACGATCGCCCCAGCGGCATTGGCGTAGTCCAAGACCTGCTCCAGCGGCCAACCGGAGAGCAGGCCGTGGCAGAAGGCGCCGCCGAAGGAGTCGCCGGCGCCCAGTCCGTTGGCGGTCTGCACCGGAACCGGCGCGGAAACCACACGTTCGGTGCGGGTTTTGGCCATGACGCCTTCGGGGCCGAGCTTGACCACGGCGATCTGCACTCCGGCCTCCAGCAGGCGGTCGGCCTGCTCATCCGGGGTTCCTTCTCCAACGGCTACCGAGCATTCGGTATCGTTGCCGATGGCCACCGTGGCCGAGGGCAGAGCCCGGGCTACCTGCTCGCGGGCTTGCTCAACGGAGTCCCAGAACATTGGGCGGTAGTCCAAGTCCAGGATGGTGAACTGCCCTGGGGCCAGCGAACCGGCCGGGCGGGCCTCGTAGGCTTCCAGCTGCGCGGTGCGCGAAGGCTCTCGGCTCAAGCCGGTGACGGTGCTCCAGAAAATCTTGGAGTTCTTGACCGTGTCGAGGTCGATATCGCTGCTTTTGATATTCCAGTCCGGTGCCATCGGGAAGCGTCCGTAGAAGTACAGCGGGAAGTCATCTGGTGGCATGATGGCGCAAAAGGTGACTGGGGTCTGCAAGCTGGCATCGCGGGTGACCTGTGCGCGGTCCACGCCGTAGCGGTCCAATTCGCGTTCCAGGAACGTGCCGAAGTCGTCGTCGCCGATTTTGGTGATCACCCCGGCCGCGCGGCCGTGCCGGGCAGCTGCCACAGCGACGTTGGTGGCAGAGCCACCGAGATACTTGCTGAAGGAGTTCACGTCGGCGAGGGAAACGCCGATGTCGTTCGGGTAGACGTCAACGCTGATGCGTCCGAGGGTGAGTACGTCGTAAGTCACGCAGATCGACGTCCTTTCGAGTCAGAAGTTCAGGGATCGGCCAGCTGCCGAAGATGTGAACGGTGCCACAAGAAATACTTTGCACCATGAATCTAGCTCTGTCAAAGGTTTGTACTGACATATTTACAACATGAGTAACACTGCGAGTGGAAAACCGTGGAATTCTGCGGATATCAACCAGGCCAAGTCGACAAAAGTTTATGGTCTTCTCGAGAACTATGTCCTGACGTTAAGACCTGACTAGTTTGGAATTCCTGCTCCGAAGCTGACGTTGCCGCATTCGAAGCAGGCGGAACGCTAGGCTCTTAACAAGAACCCGGACCAAGCCCAGGAGGCACCATGGCAGCAGAACGCCGCCGCGCGACGATTTACGATGTCGCCCAAGCCGCCGGCGTCTCCAAATCGCTGGTATCCCTGGTGCTGCGCGGCTCCCCCAGCGTCTCCGAGCCACGCCGCGCCGCGGTGCTGGCTGCCATCGAGCAGCTGAACTACCGCCCGAGCCAAGCCGCGGCCGCACTGGCCGGTGGCACCAGCCAGACCGTCGGCGTGGTGATCGACGACTACACCAACGTCTGGTTTGTCGAATTGCTTCGCGGGCTGCAAGAAGGTCTGGGCAATGCCGGACTGCGCATCGCCGTCTCGGACCGCACGCTGAACGCGCATGTGGAGTCGGACCCGCTGGATGGATTTCTCAGCACCCGCGTCGAGGCCTTGGTCCTGGCCACCGAACCTACACCGGCCATGCGCTTCCCCTCCCAGATCCCGGTGATCGTGGCAGGTAATCGAGCAACACAGGTGACCGGAGCGGATATTTCAGCAAGCGACGACCGGTTTGGCGCACGTCGAGCCATCGAATACCTGATTTCACTGGGGCATCGGCACATCGGGCACATCGGTGGCGGCGGAGGCGCATCAATGCTCAGGCGCAACGGATACCAAGATGCGATGAGCGCGGCGGACCTGGACGAGCGCATCGTCATCCTCACCCCGCACACCACCGAGGACAGCGGCTATCAGTGCACGAATCAGCTTCTGCGCGAAACCCCGGAAATTACCGCCATCCTGGCCGGCAATGATTCGATGGCCATGGGCGCGCTGGCCGCGGCCCGCGAGAACGGCCTCTCGGTCCCCGAGGATCTGTCGATTATCGGCTACGACAACTCGCCGCTCTCCGGCACGCACCTGCTGCGCTTGACCACCGTAGACAGTCGCAACCGCGAGCTCGGCATGCACGTGGCCGAACAGGTGCTTTCCCGGCTCGCGGACCCTGAACGCGCTGCGCAAAAGGTGTCACTGGAGCCAGCACTGGTTGAGCGCGGCACCTGCGCCCCCGTTCGCCCCGCCTAGATAATCCCCGCTCAATACCCCTTGACCGCCACTTGGATTCGCCTTTACACTTTTTTGGAGCGCTCCAAAATCCCCCTGAATAACTTCCACCCAGGAGAATCCGTGACAAAAAGCATCGGAATCGCAGTCATCGGCGCAGGCATGGCCGGCTTGTCCCACATCGCCGGCTACCGCACCGCCCCCACCCTCTACGAATCCAACCTGCCACCGCTGCGCTACGTCGCGGTGGCCGATGTGAACACCGAGCTCGCAGCCAAAGTTGCCAAGCGTTACGGCTACGAAAAGGCACTGGGCTCCTGGCAAGAGGTGGCCAACGATCCGGACATTGATGTCGTTTCGGTAGTGATTGCCAACCGCTTCCACCGCGAAGCCGTTGAAGGTCTGCTGGCCGCCGGCAAGCACGTATTGTGCGAAAAGCCGCTGGCCGACACCCTAGAAGAAGCCCAGGCCATGGCCACAGCGGCCCGCAACGCCAACTCCATTGCCCGCGTCGGCTTCACCTTCCGCCGCACCCCGGGTATCGCCACGATCCGGAACCTAATCACCGATGGCACCCTGGGCAAGGTATTGCATTTTTCTGGTCGCTATTGGACCGACTACGGCCACAATCCACAGGCTCCAATGAGCTGGCGGTTCAAGGGTGAGGCCGGCTCTGGCGCACTGGCCGATGTGGGAAGCCACCTGTCTTACATCGCCGAATTCCTGGCAGGCGACATCGTTTCGGTCAGCGGCGGGCAGCTGAGCACCAGCATCACCGAACGCTTCCTGCCGGCCGGCGCCGTGACCGGACACGACCTGGTGAAACTAAGTGATAAATCGGAACCGGTGGAGAACGACGACTATGCGGCGTTCAACGTCCAGTTCGCCGAAGCCTCCGGCAGCCTGGAAGTCTCCCGTGTCGCCGCCGGCCACCCGAACTCACTGGCCTTCGAGGTCTTTTGCGAGAAGGGCGCGGCACGCTTCAGCCAGCTGCGTCCGTCGGAAATCGAAATCATGCTCACCGAAGGACCTTCGGCAACCAACGGCTATCGCACGGTGAACCTCGGTCCGGAGCATGCTTACCTCGGCGGCGGGCTGCCCATGGACGCACCAGGTGTCGGCTTCGGCCAAAACGACGCCTTCAGCTATCAAGCCCGTGCCTTCCTCGACGAAGTCTGCGGCCTGGACACCGACCTTCCCCCGAATGCGACATTCGACGAGGGAGTGCACAATATGCAAATCCTGCAGGCGGTCGTCCAGTCCGCCGGCAACGACGGAAAGAAGGCAGCCCTGTGAAACTCGGTGTATACAACGCAATCCTCCACGACCGCCCCCTGCCCGAAGCGCTCAAGATCATCAAAGACCTGGGACTGACCGGCATCGAGCTGAACACTGGCGGATTCTTGCCAGCAGTCCATGTGCCCAATTTCGACCAGATTCTGCAAAGCGATAGCGCCCGGGACGACTTCCTGGAGATCTTTGACCACGCCGGCGTGCAGATTGCCGGGCTGAACTGCAATGGCAACCCCTTGCATCCCAACCCGGTTATTGGCGACCGGCACGCCGAAGATATCCGCCGCAGCATTAGGCTCGCGCAGCGCCTGGGACAGCATCGTGTTGTGACCATGTCCGGCTTGCCCGGCGGTGAACCGGGTGCCACCCGAGTCAATTGGGTGGTGAACGCTTGGAACTCGACAGCACTGGAGCAGTTGGATTACCAGTACGGCCTCGCGGCCGAGTTCTGGAAGGAGATGGATATCCTGGCCCAGGACAACAACGTCAAGGTCGCCCTGGAGCTGCACCCGCAGAACCTTGCTTTTAATCCGGCCAGCTTCCGTGAACTCATCGAACGCGCCGGCACCAGCAACATCGGCGTTGAGCTCGATGCCTCGCACCTGTTCTGGCAGCAGATGGATCCCGTGGCCGTGGTTCGGGATCTTGGCTCATGGGTCTTCCATGCCGCCGCCAAAGACGTGCGCATTAACCCGCATGCGGCTATCCAAGGGGTGCTGGACAACAGCTTCCGCAAAAAGAGCGCGGACGAACCACGCACCAATATGGGCGGGGACGAATGGGTTAATGAATGGCCGGATAACTCGGCCTGGGACTTCGTGGCCTTGGGCAAGGGACACGGGACCGCGTTCTGGACCGAGTTCCTGCGTGCCCTGCACGAAGTGGACCCAGAGATGCTGGTGAATATCGAGCACGAGGATACCGAATTGGGTGCAGTTGAGGGGCTTGAGGTGGCCGCCAAGGTACTTCTCGACGCCGATGCTGCGCTGAGGTCTTCGCTGGCTACCCGCTAGCAAACTGGCTCAACAACTAGCGAAGCCCGGAATTCACGAAAATGAATTCCGGGCTTCGCTTGTGCGTTGCTAAAGTTCGTCGAGCGGCCCCTAGACAGTGCGGACGACTGCTTCGTAGTCGAAGCGGTCCTTTGGTGCACCGATTTCGCCTTCGGCTGGTTGGCCGATATTCAGGACCAAGAAGCTCTTCTGGTCGCCTTCTGGGAAGAAGGAAGCATCAATGGCGGAGAAGTCTGCACCGGTCATGGGTCCAACGGCGAAGCCCAGACTGCGTGCAGCCAGGATGAAGTAGCCTGCCTGCAGGTGGGCGTTGTTGTTGCCGGTGGAGGCAGTGAAGTCGGCATCGGCGTCGTACATGGCCTTGGGTGCGTTGTAGCCTGGCAGGAAGTTATCCCACTGCTCGTGCCATGCGGTGTCATAGCTGAGGATTGCCACCAGCGGAGCTGCGGCAGTCTTGGCCCTGTTGCCATGCGACAGCGCGTCGACCAGGTTCGCGCGTGCTGCGTCGGACCGTACGTAGGTCACGCGCAGCGGCTGGGAGTTGAAGGCAGTTGGGCCGAACTTGGCCAGCTCGTAGATCTCCTGGGCCTGCGCCTCGGTGACTTCGCCGGCGAAGGCGTTGGCGGTGCGTGAGTCGCCAAAGATGGAGTTGATCGCGCCGGAGCCGATCTGGGTTTCGTCAGATGCAATAGTCATACTCATACCTTTCGGATCGGCCCGCGGCCACTGGATTGGGCCACTGCCGGGCTCGGTCTTCTTCTACCGATATCCAACTAAGAACAGCTTCGCCTCATTCCAATTATTAGCGTGTTCTATGCAACATGGAGAACAGCGGCAAGCGTGAACCACGGCTTCTGGGCCAGCACCTGCCGAGCCAAATCCGGCCCTAAAAACTAGTTGAGATCACTCGATTCCCAGGACCGGCCCAGCGGCGATGCAGCTTGGCACAGCCGAGCGCACACAGCGCGATGGCTGCACCAAAGTAGGTTACCGCCATCGATTCGCCGCTGATCTGGCCTACCCAGCCCAGCCCTAAGGCACCCAGTGCAGTCAGTGCGTAGCCCAGCACCCAAAAGGCTGAGCTGGCGCTGCCTCGATGTCGCGGCTCAATGCGGCGCAACACGATTCCCAGGCCTACCGGGAACAATGCGCCGTGGCTCAGTCCCGCAACGATCAAGCCGGCAAGATACATCGCCATCGCCAAGCTTCCGCCAAGTCTTGGTGCTAGAGCTATCAGCACCGCACCAATCGCCAAGCCGGCATACCCTAGGTGAATTTTTTCGCTCACCAGCTTCCCTCCGGCCTTCTGGCCCACCGCCGTGGCGACAAAAATCAATGATCCGATGAGCCCCAGCAATCGCAGGTCCGTAATGCCGAAGGCACGGACCACCAAAATGGAAGTCATCGCGGTGCAACCGCCCATCACCGCGAAGCCCAAGGTCATCAGCCCGCCCACGCAGAAGTCGCGCAATGTGACGCGTGGCACCAGCGGAAGGCTGAGTTTCAATCCGTGTCCGCGGTGCATCACGCTGTCCGGGGCCATGGCAAGCAATGCGATGCACAGACCTGAAAGTACTGCGTGAACGCTGAAAGCAATCATCGGGACGGATGGGAAGAAGAAGGTCAGAAATGCAGCCAGGGCTGGCCCGCTGCCCAGACCCACCATATTGGCCACGCTGGAAATGCTGGCACCGCGTCCGGAGCTGGAGACCAGATCAGTCAGATAGGCGGTCGCCGTTCCAGTGACCAGCCCGGCACACACCCCGGAAAGGGTGCGGGCAATGAACAGCATGGGTGCCTCGGCGGCCATTGCATAGAGTATTCCGCTGGCGGCCGAAGCGAGAAGCCCCAGGATCATGACGGGTTTTCGGCCAATGGCATCAGATAGGGAACCGAAGATGCACAATACCGCGAGCACCACGATGGCGTATATCGCAAAAAGTTGCGTTGAGGCGGCGGTGCTTAGGCCGTATTCATCCTGAAGCATCGGATACAACGCGGTGGGCATCGTGGTACCGCACATGGCGACCGCATAGGTCCCCAAAACGACAGTCAAGGGCCAGCCGCGGATTCGGCTTGGTTTTGTGCGCAGGACCATGCCAAGACCTCGCTCCCATGTTGCGTAACAACCCGAGCCTAGATAAGTCCTAATGTCCTGTCAATGTTATTCATTATTGTTGCTGATTAAACCGCGCTAAATCAGCAGCCCCAATCAGTCCGGCCACCGGGCCCAATTCCGCCTGGCTGATCTTCGCAAAAGGACGGTATCCCCTGCCAGGCAGGGTGCGGCGATAGGTCTCCTCCGCCGTGGAAACCAGTTGCTTCGACGCAGCACCCAAACCGCCACCGATAACGACGGTTCCCGGGTCCAGAACCGAGACCAGATTCGAGATGCCCAGACCAAGCCATTCGCCCATATCCGCAATGAGATCGGCACAGGCCGGGTCGCCCTCTGCGGCAAGTCGAGTTACCTCTGCGCCGGTGACGGCCTCCGGGTCATCGTCCACGGCCTCGCGCAGCCGGAAGGCCACCGGCGATTTGCTGCGCACAAGTTCGGCTCCTTCTCGGCCCAAGGCATTGCCAGAAGCGTATTGCTCCCAGCAACCGCGGTTGCCGCACGCGCACCGATGGCCGCCGGGAACGATCACCTGGTGCCCGAATTCTCCAGCAATGCCGGACTTGCCTCGGTGGATCTGCCCTCCGAGGATCACTGCCCCGCCGATTCCCGTTCCGAGGGTCAGGCACACCATATCGCTCTCACCGCGGCCTGCGCCGAAACGGTGCTCGGCCCAGCCGGCAGCGTCAGCGTCATTTACCAGAGTCACCTCGTGTCCAACGAGCTTCATCAGGCGGTCGCGCACCGGTTCATTTCGCCAGGACAGGTGGGGGCTGAACAGCACATTCTGCCCCTTGCGGTCCATCCAGCCAGCAGCGCCAATACCCACCGGCAACGCTTCGTTGCCCTCCGAGAGCTCGCGAATCATCTCAGCCAGGGCACGTTCTGTCCCCGCCACATCATGGTCGGGCGTCTCGCGGCGGATCTGCCCGAAGGCGTTCCCCTCTTCGTCCACGAGGGCTGCAAGGATTTTGGTGCCACCGATGTCAACGCCGATGGAAAGATTTGCTGGACTCACAGTCATCCAGCTTAGACCCTCGCAAAACGCCGACAGTTCCAATGCGCCGCTGGTGCCTAGGACTGTTCACGCGCAGGCGCGACCTTCCACGCGTTGCCCACCATCTGGCATCCCTGCGAATTCAGGACTCATGCAGGCTATTTACCGCCAGCTACGATTCTTTTCGACCCGCCCCCGCCAAGCGGGCTGCTCCCGAACGATTCAGGGTCTAAACTCCGGGTTAAATGATTGGCTACAAGGTAGCATCCGCTCGCGAGATGTCGCAGTCCGGGAAGACACCCAACGGCTAAGGGCTGAATTGGGGTTTGTACCATTTCCGAGATTTCCCTCGCTTACCATGCCCACTGCTCATAGTGCGGAAAACGTCGAGCGGAACGTGGCCGCACCAGGTTCGAATTCGTGCAGCATGCACCGGAAGGATCCGTCCCAGGGCCTCCATAGGAAATCGGTTCACTGCGCCCATCGACCAAGGAATTCAATGCATTGCTTGTTTCCATGGGAACGCCCGAATTCAATGCCCTCGGGGTCCGCTGGTAGACCATCTTCGCTGCCGCGGGCATCATCGCCCGCGCAAGTGCGGCCGGAGAATAGTTGGAGCACAAATGAAAGTGCTCGCAAACCGGGGTTTGCGAGCACTATCCGCTGATGGTTATTTCTCGTCATCGAGCACTTCGTCGACGCTGGGGGCAGGTTCAGCCGTTTCCTCAGTGTTCCGCGGTTTTGGCAACTCTGGGTACAGGCATCTCGATGGCCCCCGTCTGGATCTGCTCGAATTCTTCCGGCGTGACCACGGGGATCTCGTAACCCTCTTTGTCGATGAGCTTTCCACCTTCATAGTGGTCTCCCTCTATCAGCCCGCAGATTTCTTCGCGCTTCACCATGCGCGGCGGGGCGGCGGAGAACACCGAAGAGTTCTTCGAATTCCCGAATTTCAGTTCGTTGAATAGCAGGTTCAACAGCACCGCCATGATCGCGGCCGAAGAGATCCCCGAGTGGAAGATCGTTTCGAACCAGCTTGGGAAGCTCGCATAGAAGTCCGGCTTGACGATCGGGACGCAGCCAAAGGAGATCGATGCGGCCACGATGACTAGGTTCATCCCGTCATATTTGATCTTGGACAGGGTTCGAATTCCGGAGGCGGCTACGGTGCCGAAGAGCACGATTCCGGCACCGCCGAGCACCGGGGTAGGAATCGCGGCGACCACACGCCCCAGGATCGGCAGCAGGCCGAGCACCACCAGAATGCCGCCACCGGCCGCGACCACGAAGCGGCTGGTGATCCCGGTGATGGCCACCAAACCGACGTTCTGCGCGAAGGCCGACTGCGTGAAGGTGTTGAACAGCGGAGCCAAGGCCGAGGAGGCCATATCGGCACGCAGCCCGTCGGCAATGCGCTTTGAATCCACCCGGGATCCGGCGATCTCACCGACTGCCAGAATATCGGCGGTGGTTTCGGTCAGGATAACCAGGACCACGATGGTCATGGAAATGATTCCGCCCAGCTCAAAGACCGGCATGCCAAAGGCCAGCGGCTGCGGGAAGGCGAAGACCGAGCCGGTACCGACCGCGGAGAAATCTGCCATCCCGAGCAGGGCCGCGGCCACGGTGCCGAGGACGATAGCCAAAAGGATCGACATCCGCGAAATTGCGGCGTTGCCGACCTTGGAAAGCAGCAGCACGGCGAGCAGCGTACCGGCGGCGAGCCCGATGTTCGGCAAGGAACCGTAATCGGGAGCCTCGGCGCTTCCTCCCATGGCCCAGTTCGCCGCGACCGGAGTCAGCGAGATGCCGATCATCGTAATGACCACCCCGGTGACCACCGGCGGGAAGTACCTAATCACCCGCGCGAAGAACGGCGCGATGAGGAACCCGATGAGCGCGGCAACGAGAACCGCGCCGAAGACCGCCTGGATGCCTCCTCCCCCGTTGACGATGGCAACCATCGTGGCGACCGAGGCAAAGGAGGTTCCCTGGACCAGCGGCAGCTGAGCTCCGAAGAAGGGAATTCCTACAGTCTGCAAGATAGTTGCCAGCCCGCCAATGAACAGGCAGCTGGCCACGAGCAATCCGACTTCTTCGCTGCTCAGCCCCGCCGCACCGCCGATGATCAAGGGCGGGGCGATGATTCCCCCGTACATGGTCAGGACATGCTGAAGCCCGTAGGCCAGTGACTTGCCAAATGGTAATTTAGCGTCCTCTGGCCGTAGTGCTTTGATAGATTCATCAGGTGTAGCGCTCAAGGCTGACCTCCTACGTCAGTCGCTGCCATAAAGGGTGTGCCGGTGTGTCCGCACCGGCACACCCTTTTCACATCGGGTTAGATAAATGCAGGGATATTGGCCCACACCGGATGGTTGACCTCGGTTCCCTCGCGGGAGAGGGTTGCTTCGATCAGTCCATAGGGCCGATCTGCGGCAAAGAACACTTCATTTGGGTTGTCCTGGCCGAAGACTTCCAGGTCCACCAGGAAGTGGTGCTTGTTCGGCAGGGACATCTTGATCTCTGCAATTTCCGGATGCGCCTCAAGAACCGCTTGGCCCATGTTGTACATGCTCTGCTGCAGCGCGTACGAGTGGGTCTGCGCAAACTGGGTGAGCATCAGCGAACGCACCGAGCTGTATACGGCGTCGTAGTCGATGCCGGCCGCGACGGCCTCCGGGTTATAGCGCCAGCGGGCGGTGACATCGGTGGCCAGGATGCGGTCGGTGGTTTCCTTCAGCGTCGTGTACCGATCAACCGGGAATCCGTGGAACTCGCTGCCCGTGGACTTCAGGACGGTGAGGCCTTCCAGCCCCGCGACGATGCTCTTTTCTCCGTCGGACCCGATTTCCAGGACGGCCGTGCGAATTTCGGACTTGTTCTGCGAGAAGGCGTGGTCGTGATCGTTGATGCGGTCCCAGAAGAACTGCTGCGCCGCCCATCGGCCACCGGTGATCCAGTCGAATTCGCCGGTGAAATGATTTCCCAGCTGAACCAGGAAGTCTTCGATAGCGCCCACGCCGTTGCGGGCCAATCCGTAGACGGTGTTCTTCTGGGTGTCGGTGGGTACGACTCGGGCGTTGTCTCCGTCGATGTGGGCGGCCGTGAAGTCGCCGTGCAGCTGGCTGGTGACGTTCAGATCCTGGATCTGGTGGCGATCGGTGTCGCGGGTGATTTTTACCAGGCGGACCTCGGCCTTGCCATACTGGTTGGATCCAAGCACGATCTTGGTTCCTGCTGGGGCATTGATTTCGGTAGTCATGGTTCTAACTTCCTCGGTACGTGGAATATGCAAACGGGCTGATAAGAAGAGGTACGTGGTAATGCTGGTCGACGTCATTGACGTAAAAGTCGATGCTTACCGCGGGGAAGAAGCTTTCCGTTCCCTGCTTCCCGAAGTAGTCGCCGGTTTCGAAGGAAATCCGGTAGCGTCCTGCTTCAACCTGAGCCGGCCCCAGAGTCTTGATGCGGCCGTCCGCATCGGTGAGTCCGGATCCGATTTCTTGCCAGCCGGATGCCCTGTTGGCTTCCAGCGTGGCCTTGACACCGGAGGCAGGCCTCCCGGTCCCGGTGTCGAGAATGTGGGTGGTGATGTGACTGCGTACTGCGGTCGATTCATCCATGAAGTACTCCTTAGCTCAAGGGTTGGCTTTAGCCACTGACCGCGCTGGACATGCGGAGCAGCGCAATCGCACGCAACTGCTCGGCTACTTCGCGCAATTCGGTGTCCTCGTCATTGCCGAGGCGGCGTTCGCATTCGGCGAGGATTTCATTGCTGCTCCGCCCCGCGGCACGGATGAGGAAAACCCTGTTGAAGCGGGCTTCATAGCGGCGGTTGGCTTCGGCCAGACGGGAGGTGACATCGTCATCGAGCCGCAGGCTTGCTTGCTCGCCCCGGGAGAGCGAAGCTTCGGCGGAATCTCCCTGAGCCCGCTCGCCGATGCGGGGGTGATGCGCCAGCGCCGCAGCGATTTCTGACTCGCCAAAGGGCGCGGCACTGCGTTGGGCTGCGGCCGTTAGCGCAGCACTGTCTGCATAGGGGCGTGCCGCCACAAGCTCGTTGATCCAACGCTCCACATCGAGGCATGGCCGCAAGACGGCGGCAGCGTCTGCCTCGGGTAAGTTGTTAAAAACATGCAGGTCCATCGGGTGATCAGCTCTTTTCTTACACCACGATCCGATGGCTGAACACCCTTACCACCGATGGTTCTATCGGCTTCGACTCGATGTTTTTGGATCGTGGAATCTTCGTTCCACTACTGTAAGCCAACTCACACTACCTCCGTCAAGTGGTTTTCGAGGGAAATTTTTTGAAGTGTGATTTATTGTCGGAAATTTCGGTCGCAGGGAAGTTTTTAGGCCGATCCCCTTGCCAGGAGCCGCGCTCACCCGACATACTGTTTTCGTAGGACAAAAATAAACTTCCGCATTACGGAATCAACTTATCGCAAAAGGAGGGTCGCCATGACCGCCAACCAGTCGGCAAGCATCAACTACTCACCTAAGGAAGCGCGGGTTCTCTCGGCGACCGCGGCGCTCCAGACGGGCATGTTCCAGCCAATCGAGAATCTGGACCCTGACATGTCCCCGCGGGCACGCATCAACACTTCGGCACCGAGCTTCCTGGACCGCCTGCTGCGCAGAAACTAGTTCGCCGACCCCTAGGGGTGCAAAACTTCATAAAGGCCATGTTCCGGAGGCGCCGAGCATGGCCTTTATGTTCTTAAATGGCCCACGTCAAACGGACGTGGGGCTCAAGGGAGGCATCGAAAGATCATTGCGCTGCGTGCTTGGCGCCAGGATCGTTCCACGAACCCGCTTCGGCGCGAGCTTCAACCATGAAGAGAAGTGCTGCCCGCGAGGATCTACTTGAGCACCAGCTGCGCCAAGACCGGAAGCGCGATTACCGACAGGGCGCAGGTAATCACGATGGCCAGCGCCGTCGGCTCACCATCGCCGGTGTCATTGTGAGCCATGATGTAGGCCGTGGCGGAGGTCGGCATAGCTGCCATAAGCACCGCAGTGTTGAACCACATCGATTCGAGATCCGGCGCGAATATCCAGAGCATCGAAACGGTCAGCAGAGGCAAGGCCGCCAGCTTGCCAACCACCATGACCAGCATGGTTCGCTTGGCTCCACGCACCTTGGTATGCGCCGTCCCCGCCCGCCGGTCCAGGGTGCGCTGAACGGTGCGCCGCAAGGATAGACCGATTACGAACAAGGCTCCGGGGGCTGCCGCGGCGGCAATGAGGTCTACGGTGTCATCAAGCGGTTTCGGAATGGGGATCCCCCACATCACCACTGCTCCGCCAAACACCATGGCCCAGGTAACCGGGCTATAAAGCAGTGCATTGCGAACCGTCAACGCGATCCGGCGACCGCTGGGCTTATGCCTGTTTCCCGGGCCTGCCGGCATCATCAGCTGGGCCAAGATGGGAAAACCCACCATAAAAATAACGTTGTGGACCAGCTGCCCCATGCCTGCGGCGAGACCGGCTTGGCTGCCGAGCACCCCGAGAACTACCGGAATTCCCAGATAGGAGACGTTGCCAAAGCTGGTGCTGAGCATGCCAGCCAGGCTCCGCCCGCGCTCTACGCGCAACACATAGCGGAAAAGGACCCAACAGATGAGGGCGAATGCCAACGTCGAGACGATGCTGACCCACAGGAAATCGAACGGAACTCCCCGACTAACATCGGCCCGGGCAACCACCTTGTACAGCAATGCAGGCAGTGCCACGTAAAAGACAAAAACGTTCAGAGCCGGTTCCACGCTGGGCGGGAATTTCGGTGAATAACTGACCGCGTAGCCAATGAGCATCACGAAGAACAGCGGCAGGACACCGAACAGCACGTCGAGGAACACAAGACTCCTTCAAAGTTCATTTTTGAGTCTTTCCAAGCCTAGTTGTCCTTCCCGCGGCAACCTGCATCGGCTTCGCTGGACCTGCCGAACTTCAGGCATGCTCCGGCGGATTCACATACGCGGCTGCCATGGCACCTGCGACTAGGCTAGATGCCAAAAGGAGTTAATATGCCATCTGCAAACATGCCGACGTCCAGCATCCTGATCACCGGAGCCGGCTCCGGCATAGGTCGGGCCACCGCACGGCTGCTACTAGCCCAGGGCTGGAATGTGGTCTTGGCCGGACGCACCGAACAGACACTGCAGGAAGCAGCACAAGGCCACGGCAACGCTCTAGTGGTCCAAGCCGATGTCTCCTCCGCCGAAGAGGTTCGATGCCTATTTGCGAAGGCGACCGAGCATTTTGGTCGTCTCGATACGCTATTCAACAATGCCGGAACGTTCGGTCCCGCGGTCTCCATCGATGAGCTAAGCGCGGAGGACTGGGAGAAAGTCTGCCAGGTGAACCTGACCGGAGCGATGAATTGTGCCCGCGAAGCTTTTAAGCATATGAAGCTGCATGGCGGCGGAAGAATTATCAACAATGGATCAATTTCCGCTCAAGTGCCCCGACCACGGTCGGTGGCCTATGCAGTTACCAAGCACGCCATCACGGGGCTGACTAAGTCCATTGAACTCGATGGCCGCCCGTTTGGCATCTGCGCTTCACAGATCGACATCGGCAACACTGCTAGCGACATCATGGACGAACTCGGCACCTCGCAAGGAGCCTTGCAAGCCGACGGCTCGCGCAAGGTTGAGCCAACATTCGACCTGCAACAGGCAGCGCAAGCCGTAGCCTTCCTGGCTAACAGCCCACTCACCGTCTCGGTCAATCAGCTCACCATTACCGCTGCAGGGATGCCCTATATTGGCCGCGGTTAGTTCGCTTTGCGCGCGGAGTTCAGCTGGTGGCTATAGTGGGACGAACCGTTTAGAGTCCAAATTCAGGCAAGTGAGAAGATGAGCGCCGAACCGTCAGCAATGCAAGTGAGCTATCCGGAGAATTGCGGTAATGCCCCACGGCATCTGGTGATTCAGGAAGTGATCGTGGCGCTGCACGGGCGAGATCTGGATCATCTCAGGCTGTGGCTCACCGAGGACATTGAATGGGAAATAGTTGGCTTTGAAACGCTGCACGGGATCGAGGCGCTCTGTAGCTGGGTAATGATTTCAGGAGATACGAAATCACTCGAATTCAAAAGCGTGCTCACTCACGGTCGCGAAGGAAGCACCGATGGAAATATCACCAACGGTCAGGATATCTCCGCGGCTTTTAGCCATGTGCTGCGCTTTACCGGAGCAGCGAAAACCGCACGGATCAAGTCCGCGCGCAGCTATCTGGTGTCGAAGCCAATTTAGAAGTACTCGGCCAAGAACGATTCAAGCTTTGCAAACGCGGAATTCCAGGCCTTTTGGCTGCTCTCGATGACTTCATGTGGCAATGGGCCCTGCGTCAAGGTCACATAGGTCTGGCCGGCAAATTCCTTGAAGTCCAGCTTGGTGTGAATGACCAGATCCAGCGTCATCTCATGCGGACCATCGGCGCTGGCCAGGCATACCTGTTCGTCAAAGATCGTGACCACTGCCTTGAGCGGCACCTGAGCTTCCGGGTTATCGCTTTGTGCCATGGTCAGCTCATGGCGTCCCCCGACCTTCGGCTCGAGAATTACCGAGCCCTCCTGCACCGTCCAGCCATGCGGTCCCCACCACTGCGTAATAATCTCCGGTTCGACGAATGCGGCCCAGACCGCAGCACGAGGAGCGGCGAATTGCCGGGACAAGACAAGTTCATTCATTTCCTGCATACTCGGATTTTACCGTGCTCTCGGCGGGGAATCTAAAGCCGGCTATTTGGGGCGACGGGATTCCATGCGGCTAGCGGTATATACGGTTAGCTCATCGGCCTGAGTTCCGGCGGCCTCGTGGGCGCGCAGCACCATCATGGCGCGGTCCCATTTAATGCGTTCGCGTGGGCTGGTCATGATCGAGCGTTCGGCCGGGCCGAAAATACTCAACCCCAAATACTTCAGGCGCCATCGGGCACGATATCCAAGACTCAAGCCGGTGGTGTCGCTGATGATGGGCAGTGGTGACTCGTCCATGGGGAAACCTCAATTTGTCAGGGCGCCGGAGCCAATTGCGTCCGTGACTTAAGCCTACTCCAATAGTTGGTGCACCAACTATATCCTTAATCACTCGGCGGGCGCCGCGATTCCCGCGTCCACCACATCGCCCAGAATCTTGCACAATTCAACGACTTTTTGCTCGCTTAAGTTCAGCCGACTCAGCATCTCATGGGGAATATCCAACGCCTGCTCACGCAGCATTTCACCCTTCTGGGTAGTCTCAATCAAGATCGCGCGTTCATCGCGCGGATTCTTTCTGCGCTCGAGCAATCCGGCTTTTTCAAGGCGCTTGACCAGCGGGGAGAGCGTCCCGGGATCCAGATGCAGCTTTTCGCTGAGCTCCCGCGCACCGATTGGAGCAGATTCCCACAGGGCCAGCATCACCAGGTATTGCGGGTGGGTCAGCCCCAATGGGTCGAGCACCGGCTTATAAGCTGAAATCACCGATCGTGAGGCGACAGCCAGTCCAAAACACAACTGCCGCTCAAGCTTGAGCAGATCATCACGACGAAGATTGGAGCTGTCCACGATGTTTTGTTCTCCTTGGGGTTCATGCCGGTACCGACACTAAGATCGTACGCCAGCATCCTGAGACGGGGCTTGGCGGCAGAGCGCCACAGGCGTTAGCCTCAACATCTCGGCAAAGAAGACTTCAAGGAGACCTAGGTGAACCCAGAACTGCGTGCTAGCCGCTCACGATTCACCCGATGGGTAGCCACCCTTGCCCCGTCGGTATTCTCCAGCGTGATGGCCACCGGCATCGTAGGCATGGGTCTGCTGCTTTCCGGGTTCTCCGCCCTCGGCCAGGCTTTCTGCATCCTGGCCGGTATCATGTTCCTCGGACTACTCACGGTGCTGGTCCTGCGCGTCGTGCGCTATCCGACGGCGGTGCAAATTGATGCGCTGAACCCGGCCGTTGGTTTTGGGTTCTTCACCGTGGTCGCGGCCTCGAATGTCCTAGCCCTCGCACTGGCGGTTTTGAAGCTCCCGGGCGCCGCACTGACCGCGCTGATATTCGGGACGCTCATTTGGCTGATCACCACCTACGCGATTCCCGCCGGGCTGGTGCTGCATGAACGTCCGGAACCGGCACTGACCCACGCAAATGGGTCGTGGTTCCTCTGGGTGGTGGCCACCCAATCCGTTGCCGGCGGATTAGCGCATCATACGAGCTTCGGCGCCTGGGCCGCCATGCTTGCCTTAGCTATCTGGTTGCTAGGCTGCGCGCTCTATCTGCTGACCGCTACCCTCGTGACGGTGCGCATGATCCGCTATCCGAACCGCGCCGAGACGCTTTCACCGACGTATTGGATCTTCATGGGGTCCACCGCGATCAGCGTATTGACCGGTTCGCAACTACTCGGCTTGGCAAACCGCGGTGAGATTCCGAACTGGCTGCAAGCAAATATCGCCTTTACCACCTTGGCGTTGCTCGCCATAGGGTTATGGTTCATCCCCCTGCTGCTGGTCTTCGGAATCTGGCGGCACATCATCCACCGCCACCCGCTGAGCTATGAAACGGGCCTTTGGGCGATTGTCTTCCCGCTGGGCATGCTCGCCACCGCATGCCTTTCCCTGGGATCAATACCGGATTTCTCGGCTCTCTTTACGCTGGGGCAGATAGTGATTTGGGTGGCCGTGGCCAGCTGGGCGGGAACCATCGCCCTATGGGTGGCACGAATCAGGCATCCTGCCTAGTCTTAGGTTATGAGCAACCTTGAACAGGCACCGGCGGAAATCGACTGCAGCAACCTCGATGCACGCTCAGAGGTTCAGGCGCTGGAGCCCCGCCCAGTCCCCCTCGGTGGCCCGCGAGCCATGACGGTCTCCCGGACTCTTCCGCAGAAACAGCGCAGCCTGATCGGCGCGTGGTGCTTCCTCGACCACTACGGACCGGACGACGTAGCGCTCACCGGCGGGATGAACGTTCCACGGCATCCGCACACCGGACTGCAGACCGTCTCCTGGCTCTTCTCCGGCGAAATCGAACACATCGACTCGGCCGGGCATAAGGCCAAAGTGCGCCCCGGTGAATTGAACCTCATGACCGCTGGATACGGAATCACGCATTCCGAAATGCTCTGCGAAGAAACCACGATCTTGCACGGAGCCCAGCTATGGACCGCCCTGCCTGACCGGGTGCGCAATATGGAACCAACCTTCGAAAATTACCGTCCCGAACCGATATACGGCCAAGGATGGATGCTCAACGTTTTCCTCGGCACTCTCGCGATTGGCGAGCAGAGCCTCACCTCCCCGGTGAAGACGCATACCGAACTCAGCGGGGCCGAACTGCACCTCGACCCGCATACCGAGGTCGAAATCGTGGTCCCCGCACATCACGAACACGGTGTACTCGTTGATCAGGGCCGCCCGACGGTCAACGGCAAACCACTTGAGCACCGCGAACTGGGCTTCGTCCGGGCCGGATGCACCACGCTGCGCATCACTGCCGGCGAGCAGCCGGTCCGCGCTTTGCTGATCGGCGGAGAGCCGCTGAAAGAGGAGATCCTCATGTGGTGGAACTTCGTGGGACGCAGCCATGAAGAAGTCCTCGCATTCCGCGCGCAGTACCAAGCGGAAATCGGCGCCGAACCAGGAGACAGCTCGGAGGACCGCTTTGGCCCATTTCCGGAAAACACTCCCGCGCCATTGCCGGCGCCGGCGCTACCTACCGTCCGACTACGTACACGAGTTAACCCCTCCTAGAAAGCGGCCACCAAATGAGCGAAATCACCCCTGTTTTCCTGCCCGAACGTCGGCGATATGCACTGGACGATGATGGAAAGGTCATTGGCGCAACCCACTTTCGAGAATTCACCGGTTCCGCTGGCACCGAGCGGATCTTTTTCCACACGACCGTGGACGAAGAATACGGCGGACAAGGACTGGCCAGTGTGCTGGTGAAATTCGCGTTGGACAACACCATCGCCGGTGGAGCCAAGATCGTGGCAGTTTGCCCGTACGTCAAGGCCTATGTCGCTAAGCACGCCGAATACCAGCCACACCTCGTCGCGACGACCCCAGAGCACCTGAAAGTCCTGCCACGCGCCTAGCTGCGCAGCTCAAGACCCTGCTTGTCCAGGGCTTCACGGAGGATGCGCAGCGCTTTTGGTCCGACGCCATGCAACCGAAGCAGCGCTTTCTCGCCGGTTTCGCCCGCTTGTTCGAGGCTCGTGATACCAGCGCTTAGCAGCGCCCTGGTGGCCGGTGCGCCGATGGCTGGGAGCTCAGTTTCCATACGCCTGGGCTACTTAGGGCCAGCCGCCGCCGGGGATTCGATCCGCGGCGTAACGACCAGCAGTACGATGATCAGGAACAACGAGAAGGCAAAGACCGCGGCGAAGCCCAGCCCCACTGCCACCGTGGCGAAGATGACCCCGCCAAGCGCGGTCACTCCCGCGTTGCCCAGCGCATCCGCCATGGTCATCGCCGAGGAGTTGAACCCTTGTTCCTGCTTGCCGGAGAGGGCCAGCATATTCACGTTTTGGCGTGGGAAGATCATTCCCATTCCAAATCCGCCTATCGCCCAACCAACCACGATGATGGCCACCGACGGGTGGAACAACGCGGCATAAAGCGCGGTGGAGATGGCGAACGCCCCGGCCAGGGCGCCGATTCCGATGCATGCGGAATTGCTTAAACGTTCACCGGCTTTCCCCTGCAGCCACGAGCCCAGGGCCCAGGACAATGCGGAGGCGGTGAGCACCAGACCCGCGCGGTCCGGAGGCAGAAAATAGTCTTCGCGCAGCAAATACGGCAGGTAGACCTCTGTGCCGAAAAATGCTCCAGCCACCAGCGATCGGGTCAGCACCGTGGCTGGCATTCCACGCCGGGCGCTGAAGGTCCCTACGGGCAGCAGCGGCCGGATCGCCAACAGGGCGAGCGCCAACGCTGACAGCAGGGCGACGACGGAGGGCCACCCATTGTCCATGAGCCCAAGCAGGTTCATGGCGATCACCGAAGCCCCGGTGAACCCCGCGAGCAGTAGCCGCTTGATGGAGACCGGACCGAGGGTTGCATCGCGTGCAGAATCCATGCGATGCAGGGTCGGGATGACCGCCACGATCGCGAAGGCGATGAAGATCAGCACCCCAAGGAATACCCAACGCCAACCGAGGTATGTGGCGATCAGGCCCGCAATCCACGGTCCGAGCAACGCCGGGATCACCCCGGCGGCGGCGAAAAGTGCGAAAATTTTGCTGTGCAATTTTGCCGGATATGCCCGAGCGATCAGCACAAAGATTGCCACGGTCACGGCGCCGCCACCGATGCCTTGCAAAATTCTTCCGAGGATCAGCACCTGCATATCCGCCGCGGTGCCGCAGATAAGCAGGCCGCCGGCAAAAATAGCCACGGAAGCGTACAGCGGAATCTTCGGGCCTCTTCGGTCCGAAACCTCTCCCGCAGCAACCATGCCAAGCATCGCGCTGGCAATCGGTGCGGCAAAGGCCAGCGCGAAGTACTTCTGTCCATCGAGCAGCTCACTGACCAGCGGCATGATCGTGGAAACCGCCAACGCTTCGAAACCCACCAAGAAGACCAGGACGAACATGCCCAGGGTGGTCGCCAAATATTTGGCGGCATAGATCGACTCAACCGTTGCGGAATCTACCGCAGAGTCACGTGGTGATGGCATGCGGCCATTCTTTCATTGAACTTCTCGGACGCCGATTCGGCACCGATGGTTAGTGGATGCACCGCATGGCTTTGTAAGCTGAACCCATGCTTAACGAAGATACGCGTCGCCGACTGGTCAAGATCACCGCGCTCTGCCTAGCGCTGATGGTGGGAGCTACCGGGATACTCTCCAGCGGTGTCCTTGGCCTTTTCTAGGCAGCCAGCCCCACGCGCGGCGCGAATGGACGGCGCTTTCAGCACTATCATCGGCACGAAGCCATGCACGGAGAACGCAGCTGAACCAAGGGGCAGGGCCAAGAAATCTTGCGGATTTCTGGACCCTGCCCTGTGCCGTAGGCCTGCCTCGGCAGGCTAGCCGTCGTTCTGCATGTTGCTGAAGCGCGAATAGTGGCCCTGGAACGCCACGGTGATGGTCTTGGTGGGGCCGGCACGGTGCTTTGCGATGATCACGTCGGCTTCACCCGGACGGTTTTCCTTGTCGTAGACATCGTCACGGTGCAGCAGGATTACCATATCGGCGTCCTGCTCGATCGATCCCGATTCACGAAGGTCCGAGATCATTGGTTTCTTGTCGGTGCGCTGCTCGGAACCACGGTTCAGCTGCGAGAGGGCAACCAGCGGAACATCGAGTTCCTTGGCCAGCAGCTTGAGGTTACGCGAGAACTCGGACACTTCCTGCTGGCGCGATTCCACGCGCTTGCCCGAGCTCATCAGCTGCAGGTAGTCGAGGATGATCATGCGCAGCTCGTTGCGCTGCTTCAGCCGTCGGCACTTGGCGCGGATTTCCATCATGGACATATTCGGCGAATCGTCGATGAACAGCGGAGCTTCGTTCAAGCGACCCATCGTGGTCGCAATCTTCGTCCATTGTGCGTCTTCCACCGAACCCTTGCGCAGATCCTGCAGCTGGATGGATGCTTCTGCCGAGAGCAGGCGCATCGCAATTTCGTTGCGGCCCATTTCCAGCGAGAAGAAGACGGTGGCCATATTGTTCTTAATTGCCGCGGAACGGGCGAAGTCCAGGGCGAAGGTCGACTTACCCACTGCGGGGCGGGCGGCGATGATGATCATCTGACCACCCTTCAACCCCTGGGTCAGTTCGTCGAATTCGTAGAACCCGGTTGGCACGCCGGTAATTCCGTCGCCGGCGTTCGCCGCATTCTCGATCTCATCGACGGTTCCCTCGATGATGTCGCTCAGGCGCACGTAGTCTTCGCTGTTGCGGTTCTCGGCGACCTTGTACACCTCGGCCTGCGCCTCGTTGACGATCGCGTCAACCTCACCATCGGGCGAATAGCCCATCTGGACGATCCGGGTCCCGGCATCGACCAGTCGGCGCAATACGGCGCGTTCGCGCACGATTTCGGCGTAGTAGCCGGCGTTCGCGGCGGTGGGCACCTGCTGGATGAGGTTGTGCAGATAGGCGGCGCCACCCACGCGGGCGATCTCGCTGCGCTTGGTGAGCAGATCGGAGACCGTCACGGCATCGGCTGGTTCGCCTCGTCCGTAGAGATCGATGATTGCGTCAAAAATGGATTCATGGGCCGGGCGATAGAAATCTGTTCCGCGCAGCGCCTCGACCACGTCGGCGATCGCATCCTTCGACAGCATCATGCCGCCAAGAACCGACATTTCGGCAGGAATATCCTGCGGCGGGGTGCGACCCGCTTCCGAACCCTGACTCTCGTAGACCGGCTCCGCGCTCATAACTGACACTTCCATCCCCTATTGACCCTCTGGGAAATACCCTTGTGCCATGATGGCAACACTCAAGCATGTCACCGCCAACCGACGTTATCGTGTCGGCGGTACCTGTGGATATATCAGTCCCAAAGCCAACAGTAGGTCTCTTATCCATAGCCGCAAACTCTGTTATCCACAAGATCTGTGGATAATCCCCCTCTAGCTGTGGATGACCCTGTGTGCGACTTGGGGAGAAGCTTGTGGATTACCCCACTTAAGTTGTGCTAATGACTATCTGACTTGGAGTTTGTTGTTTGCACACCTGTGGATAGAAAGTTAATTTCTTTGTAGAGTCAACCTTCGCAAATGACGTTATCCACAGCATAACTCGCGGGATTCCGGTGTTTTCAACCTGCTTCATCGACTTATCAACGTACCATCCACAGAGGTGTGGATAGTTTTGTGGAAAGAATCTTCGTGAAGAACGCGGTAGTCACCGCTCCAAAAAGCTACTGAAACGTAACTTCGAGGCGAGTAATCCACAATTCGATGCAGAGCACCCCTCTGCGGTCATATGAACTTAACGCGCCCGCGCGGTCCAAGCTTGCCGGGCCAGTTAAACGACTGCGCGCCACTTGTCAGCGAAAATGACAGGTGGCGCGAAGCGAAGACAACTATTTAGACGAGTTCCGGGACTGGTAACGAGTGAAATCGTGAATCATGGAAAATCGACGGTGAATGCTCGGCGACCTTATGGCCATGGACCTGCAACAGGATGACCCAATGGTCTCCGGCCTCAACCTCACTGTAGATCGTCGTGTCGAGCCACAGCGTTGAGTCATGGATGAACAACGAGCCGTCGTCGCTGGTGTGGGTGTCCACACCGCGGAATCGATCTCCGCTCTTGGAAGCGATCTGCCTGCAGACCCCTTCATTGCGCTCGCTGAGCACCGAAACGCCGATTCGATTTGCGTCCCGCAGCTTCGGCCAAGTGTTCGAGGTTTTCTGCACGGCAAACATCACCAACGCCGGTTCCAAGGAAACCCCTACGGTGAATGAGGAGGCGACGATTCCCGTCTTTTCCCCGTTGACTTCGGCGCACAGAGTGGCAATTCCCGATGGGTGCTGGGCGAAAACCTTGCGCAGCGTCAGTGCGTCAAGTTCTTGATTCAAAGACATGCCTTGACTTCCTTTGCTTCATGCCCACCGGTACGGCGACGGTCGGCGGCAGGCTAAAGCAGCTTTGACTTGCTCTTACCCGCCGTCGAAGGTTTAACGCCTCGATGTGCGGTACTTGTATCGTGCGGTGTTGCGCGACACCGAATCTTCACCTGGAGCACCCCGCTACCGTATAGAGGGTTGCCGGCCAGCTAGCCAGGGCCTTTAGCTGACGCTCATGATTCTGATTAAAACGATATTGGCCTAAGCTCCCGCGCGTCAAACAAATTGCTTCGCAAATCGAAATATTCAACCCAAAATTCGATGAGCCACAAGTATTCGAGGGTCCATCGGAAATTTATTCAATCACAGGAGGGTTCGGATGCGGCTGCGCGGCCCGCTGATACCGCTCCCCTTCGGTGCGATACGAAGCGCCCAGCCTCTTGCATAGCGAACGGATCTTGCTAGCCTGAAACCATGCGGCCTCGAATAGCTGGTAATCCGAAGATCACGGTTTTCCTTGGAATTCTCGCCTGCGCCGCGATGCTCACCGGATGCGCCGCCGAAGCACCGCGTTCCCCCGGCGCCACGTCAAGCAGCAGGGCAGTCGATACCAAGTCGCCCGAACCGCGAAGGATCGCAGCCGAGCTAGCCGCCCCCTGGTCCATGGTCTTCGCCGAAAATACGCTGATCGTTTCAGAACGCGATTCGGGGCGGATCGTGGAAATAGATTCAGCGGGCAATGCCCGGCAAATCATCCGCTTGGACGACGTAGTTCATGGTGGCGAAGGCGGACTGCTTGGGCTGGCCTTTCAACAGCCCTACCTTTTCGCCTACTCCACCGCAGAAGACGGCAACCGCATCCAGCGATTCGAACTTTCCGGCGACAGCGGTGCGCTCGCGCTGAGTCATCCGCGGACGATCCTGTCCGAATTGCCATCGGCAGGAATTCACAACGGGGGGCGTCTAGCCATCGGACCGGATTCGATGCTCTACGCGACCGTGGGAGACGCTGGAAATGAATCCTCGGCTCAAGATCTGGAAAGTCTAGGCGGAAAGATCCTGCGGCTGACCATTCAGGGCGAGGTCCCCGGCGACAACCCCTTCCCCGGTTCGCCGGTATTCAGTTTCGGCCATCGCAATCCACAAGGTATCGCTTGGGCTCCCGACGGAACCATGTATGCCAGCGAGTTTGGGCAGAACCGCTGGGATGAATTGAACATTATTGAGCCCGGAGCCAACTACGGCTGGCCGGTGCACGAAGGCATTGCGGAAGATCCCGAATACCGCGACCCGATCCAGCAATGGAGCACGCAGTCCGCGAGCCCCAGCGGCATCACCATTTACGACGGGGTCCTCTACATCGCCAACCTGCGCGGGGAGCGCCTGCGAACCGTGGAGCTGAGCACGCCTCACGATTCCACCGAGTTCCTCGTAGGTGACCATGGGCGCCTGCGGGACGTGAAGGTCAGCGAGACCGGCGAGCTCTGGGTGCTGACGAATAACACCGACGGTCGCGGCACCCCGCAAGAGGGTGACGACAGGATTCTCGGCATCTCCCCGGAGACGCTCATCGACCGAACTGCCACCCGGCGCTGAATTTCGGCCACTGAACGAATTGATACTGCGGTTCTTGGATTGAACCCGAGGTCCATGCCACCATGAAGGTCGCAAGTGCTTCAGCTCACAGGCGCAGGCTGAAGGAAACCACGGATACGAATCGAAGGATATCGCACACATGGTCATGACTCAGGCTAACCACTCGGAACTCACACCCCTGCGATTCCTGCAGCGTTCGGCCGAGGTATACCCGTCGAAGACCGCGGTGATCCACGGGACCCGCAGGTACAGCTACGCCGAATTCGAGCGGCGCGTGCAACGCTTCGCCCAGGTCGTCAAGGCGCGGATCGCGCCCGGGGACCGCGTCGCGGTACTTGCGCCGAATACTCCCGAGATGCTCATGGCCCACTACGCGGTTCCGCTGGCCGGGGGCGTGCTGATCGCACTGAACACCCGCCTGTCGGCGCCCGAGCTGCGCTATATTATGGATCATTCCGAGTCGAAGCTGCTGTTCGCCGATACCGAATTGTTGGCAAATACTTCGACCCTGCGTTCCGAGATTCCGAGCTTGGAAGCGTTGATCGAGATCACCGATGACCAATACGCCGGTACGCGCCCGACCGTCGCCGTGGACGCGGTGCTCTGCGAGCTGCTGGACGCGGCCGGCGAGGAACGCCTGAGCTACGAGGTGGCAGATGAGCGCGCCCCGATCACGTTGAACTACACCTCGGGCACCACCGGCAAACCCAAGGGCGTGCTGTACTCGCACCGCGGCAGCTACCTGAACTCGCTGAGCGAGGCCCATCACCAAGGCTTCACCGCAAAGACCCGTTACCTGTGGACCCTGCCGATGTTCCACTGCAACGGCTGGTGCACCCCTTGGGCGGTCACCGCCGCGGGTGGCACGCACCTGTGCTTGCGCGGCGTGCGCGAGGATGCGGTGTGGGACGCCATTGAGAATCTTTGCGCCACACATCTGTGCGGAGCCCCCACGGTCTGCTCGATCATTGCCGACTCACCGCGCGCCCACGCCCTGTGCGATCCGCTGCGTATCACCACCGCCGGCGCCCCGCCGTCCCCGGCAATCATCACGAAGCTGCAGAAGCTGGGCATCGAGGTGGTCCATGTATATGGGCTCACCGAGGTCTATGGCCCCTACACCATCTGTGAATACCAGGATGACTGGGATCAACTGGATGCGGACACGCGAGCCGCAATGCTCTCCCGCCAAGGCGTGGGCATGCTGACCGCCGAAAGCGCACGCATCGTCGACGAGAATATGGTGGACGTTCCCGCCGATGGGCAAACCATGGGTGAGATCGTCTTGCGCGGCAACAACGTGATGATTGGCTACTACCGCGATGAGGCAGCCACCGAGCAGGCCTTTTTCGGCGGTTACTTCCATACCGGCGATCTGGGAGTGATGCACCCGGACGGCTACCTCCAGGTCCGTGACCGGGCCAAGGACATCATCATTTCAGGTGGAGAGAACATCTCCACCATTGAGGTCGAACAGGCTCTCGCCGCGCACCCGCAGGTGCTGGATCTTGCGGTGGTGGGCGTCCCCGACGACAAATGGGGCGAGCGTCCGGTCGCCTATGTCATTCGCACCACCGGTTCGAGCCTGGACGAGGCGACCCTGATCAATTTTGCCCGCGAACGGCTAGCTGGATTTAAAGTGCCACGCACCATCGTGTTCCCGCAGGATCTGCCGCGCACCTCTACCGGCAAGGTGCAAAAGAACGTGCTGCGCAATCGAAGCCTTGCAGCGCATTCAGAGAACGCCTGACTTGATGCCTGCTTTGGGTTCCCCCGCGCACCTGCGAGGCGTAAGGTGAGGTGCACTTAGCGCCGATTTCACGGGGAGTTCCCATGGCAGCGACATATACCTTCGACATCTTCTCCAGCCTCGACGGCTTCGGCAGCGCCACCGGAAATTGGGGCGGCTACTGGGGCAAACAGGGCCCGGAGCTGCTCGCTCGGCGGCTCGAGCACTACTCGCCACCCTGCCGGATGGTCTTCGGCGCAAACACCTATCGGCTCTTTGCCCAGTTCTGGGCCGAGGCGGAGAAATATACGGATGTGGATGACCCTTGGGGCGAGGCCATGCACAAGCAGCCTGCCACCGTCATTTCCAACTCCCTCGTCGGCCCGCTGGACTGGCCCGACGCGGCCATTGAGCGCGGTGATGCCCTTGCCGTAGTTCCGCGGCTGAAAGCCGAGTCGCTGGTGCCGCTGCGCTCTCACGGTTCGCTGTCCATGAATCGTTCGCTGTTGGCAGCCGGCCTCGTCGACTATATCCAAGTCACCATCTTCCCGGTGCTCACCGGACTGACCGGGCAATCACCGATCTTCGAGGGGGCCGAGGACTTCGACCTGGAACTCGTAGAGTCCCGACTGCTCGATGGCCGGACGCAAGAGCTCATCTATCGCCCGAGCCTGCATCACTAGCGCCGGTGAACCGGCAAAAAGTCGTCGTTGGCTACCGGAAATACGACCATCAGAGGGCTGCTTGCCCGGCGGCATGCGCGGCGCGAATCGGCTCCCCAGCCGCAGTCCGGTACCCCGGATAAACTATTGACCGGGCGGTCAATCAAACATAAATTGGAAATTGACTCCCAAAGGGAGCACTCCGACCTCTAGGAAGGTGATTTTCAATGAAGAAGTGGACTCGGTGGCAAGATTGGGTTGTCGTGGTGGCTGGCGCATACGCCGCGCTGTCGACAACATGGGTCGCGGGCACCACGATGTCCATGAACCTGATGGTGGGCCTTGGCGCCCTGATGGTCGTAGTCGGCATATGGAGTGTCGCCATGCCACGGCTGGTCAGCTTGGAGTGGGTGCTGGCCGCGGTCAGCGCGCTCTTGGTCGTCTCCCCTTGGCTCGGATCCTATGCAAGCGGCTATGCCACTGCTTCTTGGGTCTCGTGGATCTGTGGCGCCGTCGGCCTGGTTGCTTCTCTCTGGGCAATAGCACCGGCGATGCACATGCGCCACGAAGCCCACGGCGGCACGCGGGCAGCGCACTGACAACCATCTGCAACACGCAACCGGACGCGTGCGGGACAACGGGCAGAGCCCGCTGAGTCGCACGCGTCATTCTTGCCCGCAGCTCAATCGCGGAAGGATCTCCCCAATGCCCCTGCGCACCCCGACCCACGGCGGCAAGCACTCTCCTCGTGCCAACGACGAAACCGGAGCCTCCGCACGCACCCGCATCCTGAATGCAGCCGAACAGCTGTTCGCGGCGCAAGGCTTCGATGGGACCCCTACCTCGCATATCGCCAGGGATGCCGGCGTACCCAAAGGGCTCCTGTTCTACTATTTCCCGGCGAAGTTCGCCCTGCTCACGGCCTTGCTGGAGGAACGCCTCCAGGGCACGGAGATCGATTCCGGCGCGCTGGCAGTTCCCGGCGATCCTGCCTCGGGCCTCGTGATGATCGCCGAACGCTACTGCGCGGAGCAGGCGCGCTCCACCATGCTCCGGGTGGTGCTGTGGCGCGAACAGCATACCCACGCGGAGGTGGCGGCAGCCTTGGCAAGCTATCTGCATGATTTGGAGCAGTCAATCGAGCAGCTGCTGAGCCTGAGCGTGAGTTCCGCGGTGGATCAGCGATTTCTGCAGGCCGCCAGCCGGCTCTGGGCCGGCTATTTGAGGACTCTGCCGTTGCCGGGCGCGGCAACCGGCGGGCAGCGGTCCGCCATGGAGCTGCGCCTGGCCGCGGACCTGGTCTGCTCCGGGATGAACTCGGGGCAGTGAACGCGCGCGAGCCCGCGAGAACCCAAGGGTTTTCGCGGGCTCGTTGCACGGTATGCGGCGGACTACTGGGCCAGGCGCATATCCCCGGTTTCGTAGTAGCGCTGGTGCCAGCTCAAGGCCTCGCCAAGCAGGTGCGGGGTGTGCTTGCCGTAGCTTTCGCTCCGGGCCCGGTCGAAGTAGTCCTGGAGCATTGGGCGGTACGCCGGGTGCGCGCACTTGTCGATAATCAGCTGGGCGCGCTGCTTCGGCGACAGCCCGCGCAGGTCGGCCAGGCCCTGTTCGGTAATCAGGATCATGGTGTCGTGCTCGGTGTGGTCCACGTGGCTGGCCATGGGCACGATGCCCGAGATCTTGCCGCCCTTGGCCACCGACGGAGACATGAACACCGACAGGTAGCCATTGCGCGCAAAGTCGCCCGAGCCGCCGATCCCGTTCATCACATGCGAGCCGAGCACGTTGGTGGAGTTCACGTTGCCGTAGATGTCCGCCTCGATCATGCCGTTCAGCGCGATGCAGCCCAGCCGGCGAATGATCTCCGGGTGGTTGGAGATTTCCTGGGCGCGCAGCAAGATGCGATCGCGGTAGTGGGCCACGTGCTTGTTGAACTCGTCGATGCCCGCCGCCGACAGTGAGAAGCTGGTGGCGGAGGCGAACTCGATGGTGCCGTCCTTGATCAGCTCCAGCATCCCGTCCTGGATGACCTCGGTGTAGGCGGTCAAGCCCTTGTAGCCGCCGCGGGCCAGGCCTGCGAGCACCGCGTTGGCAATGTTTCCCACGCCCGACTGCAGTGGCAGCAGCTTCTCGGTGAGCCGTCCGGCGCGGATCTCGTAATCCAGGAAGTCCAGCAGGTGATCGGCAATCTGCGTGCTGGTCTCGTCCACCGGGGCAAAGGGGCTCAAGCGGTCGGGCGCGTCGGTTTCGACGACCGCGACCACCTTGGTGACGTCGATGTCCAGGTATTTCTGGCCGATGCGGTCGCGCACCGTGGTCAGGTTGATGGGTTTGCGGTGCGGTGGCAGCGCGGTGCCGTAGTAGATATCGTGCATGCCGTCCAAGGAGGCGGACTGCTGAGTGTTGACCTCGATGATGATCCGGTCTGCCATTTCCAGCCAGGTCTTGTTATTGCCCACCGAGCTGGAAGGGATCAGGTCGCCTTCTGCGGTCACCCCGACGACCTCGACGATAGCCACATCGATCTTGCCGTAGAAGCCGAACCAGGCGTGCTGGGCGACGTGGGACAGGTGAATGTCCATGTACTCCATGTTGCCGTCGTTGATGCGGCGGCGCAGTTCCGGATCGGACATGTACGGCAGGCGCAAATTCATGCCCTCGGCCTTGGCCAGCACTCCGTCGAGCTCGGGGGCGGTCGACGCGCCGGTGAGCACGTTGATCTTGAAGTCCTTGCCCTCGCCATGCTGGCGTTCCATCTGCGCCGCGAGCGCGCCGGGTACCGCCTTGGGGTATCCCGCACCGGTGAAGCCACTCATGGCCACAGTCATGCCGGGTTTGATAAAAGTTGCCGCCTGTTCGGCACTCATCAAACGGTCAACAAAGGCTCGGTGGTGAATACGCTCGTGCAAAATAACCCCTTCTAAACTTCCTTGTGATGCAGGTCTATAACCTGCATCTCACCGGAATACTTTAGCCGTTATTCGCCTGCAGTTAGACCTCTACCAGGCCTTATCCGCGATAGGTGGGGATATTAGCGACGAGGTGCGTCCAATTTGCGCCGACCGGTCTAGCCTGCGGCGGCCCCTTGGCCTAGTTCAGGTCCACGTGAATGGTTTCGCCGACAACCCTTGCCTGCAGCCTGCCACCCATCGCTTCGACGTAACGGCGCAAGGTTGCGAACTGCACGCGATCGATATCTCCGGTTTCCATGCGGGCCACGCGATCAACGCTGAGCTTCAGCGATGCGGCCAGTTCCACCTGGCTCATTTGCGCTTCTTCGCGCATTTCGCGTAGTGACAGCTTGCGGGATTCTTCCTGCACGGTACGCCGATGCTCGGCAACCGCGTCGCGCTGGGAATCAGTTAATACATCTGGATCGGCATACGCAAAGCCCATGTGTTCCACCGCTTCTCTTTATTTAGGTCAACCATAGCCACTCTCACATTCGAGGCTATGGGCGGCAGCAGCGTTCCCCAATGATTATGACGACATTAGTTCCGGTCAATTTGGTGAATTATGGGCCAACACAGGGTTTCGCCATGGCATGGAATGTAGTTAAGCGCGAACGACTAGGGAAAATCGGGAAATATCATCCGAAAGCAGGATGAAAACCTAGCTATGTAAGAATCATACTTAAGGGATGGACGAGAATAAGGTAGTTCATCAAATCAGACGGTCCATGCTGCCCGTCGTGATCTTGAGCCAATTGCTCCAGGGGCCAAGCCACGGTTATTCAATGCTTTCAAAATTCGATGAGCACGGCATCACGGGGATCAAGAGCGGCACCTTGTACCCCCTGCTACGCGGCATGGAAGAGGCCGGAGATATCGCAGCCGAGTGGGAAATCGCCGACCGCGGACCGGCGCGCAAGAACTTCAAAATCACCGAACAGGGCCAACAGACCCTGCAAGAAATTCGACTCTGGCTACGCCAGATTGGCTAGGAGCGCCTTATGCAAGATATTGACACTTACCTCGAAGAGCTGCGCTTCAGCCTTTCACTGCGCAACCTGAACGCCGACACCATTCGCGATATTCTGCGCGAAGTGAGCTCAGAGTGCAATAACTACGAAGAGGCAACGGACAACTTCGGCACGCCAAATGACTACGCCGGCAGCTTCCCCAAAAAGGGCGCGGCAAAGGGGCATCAAATGTTCATGATGATCGGAGTGGCCTTGGGAATACTGTGGCCAGCATTTCAGCTGATCGATCGCGCCCAAGACCCCGATGGGCTCAACGGGCTCGGAACGATAGCCAAAACCTGGCTCCCAGCGTTGGGCTTTATCGCACTTGGAATCCTCATCGACTTCTCACGCGCGCTAAGCCGTTCCCGGAAGACCCGCTAAACGCCAATGGGCGGTGCACTCCCCTTGCGGAGAATGCACCACCCATTGAGAAGAGGTGAGTCTAGGCAGACTTACTTCTTGGCAGCAGCTACAACCTGAAGCTTCAGGTTTGCAACAACATCCGCGTGAATGCGAACGGTTGCGCTGTAGTTGCCAGTCGACTTGATGTGGTCGTTGACCTCAACGTTGCGCTTGTCGATCTTACCCAGACCGGCAGCCTCAACTGCGTCAGCGATGTCAGCGGTCTTAACGGTGCCGAACAGGCGGCCGTTAGCGCCAGCCTTGACGGTGATCTTCACCGGCTGGGACTTCAGCTTCGCCGCAATTGCCTGAGCTTCCTCAAGGTTTGCAACGGCACGAGCGGCACGAGCAGCCTTGATGGACTCAACCTGCTTCTCACCGCCCTTGGTCCACACGAGTGCGAACCCGCGTGGAAGGAGGTAGTTACGGGCGTAGCCGTTCTTTACCTCAACAATGTCGCCCGCAGCACCCAGACCGGATACTTCGTGAGTCAGAATGATCTTTGCCATTTTGCTATCCCTCTTCCTTAGCCTCGGCCAGCGCCGGAGTAAGGCAGCAGGGCTACTTCACGTGCGTTCTTGATTGCCTGTGCGATCTTGCGCTGTTCCTGAACCGATACGCCGGTCACGCGACGAGCGCGGATCTTTCCGCGATCAGAGATGAACTTGCGCAGCAACGCTACGTCCTTGTAGTCGATGACGGTGATGTCAGCGGCCTTCAAGGGATTGGACTTTGGTTTGGGCTTACGGATTTCAGCCTTAGCCATCGTGGAGCTCCTTAGGTTTGGAGCCCGCAGAGAGATCTGCGGGATGGTGAATAAATAATTGTTAGAAAGGTGGCTCGTCGTTGCCTGGGTTGCCCCAGCCACCGCCGCCGCCGTTGTTACCGCCGGAGTTGCCTCCGGTGCTCCACGGGTCGTTGGATGGAGCATTCCATCCACCGCCCTGCTGCGGCTGCTGCTGCGGCTGCTGTGGGGCATTTTGCTGCGGCGCGTTGGAGAAACCTCCACCGCCACCGTTGTTGCCAAAGCCGCCCTGGCCACCGCCGGAGCGCTGGGTGCGGGTTACCTTGGCAGAGGCAAAGCGGAGCGACGGGCCGATTTCATCGACCTCGAGCTCCATGACGGTGCGACGTTCGCCTTCCTTGGTGTCGTACGAACGCGAGCGCAGACGACCCTGGGCGATGACTCGCATGCCCTTGGTGAACGTCTCGGCTACGTTTTCTGCAGCCTCACGCCACACCGATGCACGCAAGAACAGGGCTTCCCCGTCCTTCCATTCATTGGACTGGCGATCGAAGGTGCGAGGAGTCGAAGCGATCGTAAAGTTCGCTACGGCTGAACCGGATGGCGTGAATCGCAGCTCCGGATCGGCGGTCAGATTTCCGATGACGGTAATAACAGTCTCGCCTGCCATTGACTCTCCTTACTCAGAATGAACGTTTGTCGTACAACGGAAGATGTTGCCAGCGTAATTAAACGCGGGCCTCTTCCGGACGGGTGACCTTGTGGCGCAGGATCTGCTCGTTGATCTTGAGCTGACGCTCAAGCTCGAACGAAGTAGCTGGATCCGCGGTGTAGTTCACCACGATGTAGATGGCTTCTGCCTTCTTCTGGATCTCGTAAGACATCTTGCGACGTCCCCAGATATCGACCTTCTCGATCGATCCACCAGCAGCGCGAACAACCTCGAGGTACTTCTCGATGGTTGGTTCTACGGTGCGGTCATCGACCTCTGGATCGATGAGGACCATAAGTTCATAAGCACGCATGTGAACCCACCTCCTTTGGGCTAAACGGTCGCGGCATTTCCGCAACAGGAGGTTCTTGCGTTATCCGTGCTCCGCGGCACCCAAGTTTCGGGCGTGCAGTAGCACAGACCTTTCAATCCTACCCGAGATGTCGGTCGGGGCAGAACCCTTGGTGTCCTAGATCATGAACTCATTTTTGCTCGCCGTCCATTGCAGCTTCCAGACGCTGACCGAAAACCGGCGCCAGTGTGCGCATATAGGTGTCCGAGACATGATGCTTATCCCGGTAGACCAGCACATTTCCGATGACCGCCGGGCAGCGCTGGTCGATGCAGAACTGATCGCTGAAATCCAGCACCTGAACCCGCGGCTCAAGCTTCGCGGCCTGCCGCGTGGCATCCCCCTCTTCGAAGGCGGACTCCTTGTCGAAGGAGCACTGCTCGGGGTTGGAGGAGTGTTCCTCCACGCAGTCGCGTGCATAGGAATCCTGCGGCGGCCGCGGCGTATCAACCACCGCGTACACCTGGCGTCCTGCGTTTTCTAGCTTGCCCCACTGCTCGGCGTATCCCTGAGCCGCGTCCCCGACGAAGCTCGCGCCGCCCCAGTTGGCCGCAACGACCGCGTTGAGGTCCTCGCGTTCACTGAGTTTCTTCAGTGTCTGCTCATTGGCTTCGGCGCAGTTGATCCCTCCCTCGCGTTCGGCGGTGCGACTTTCGGCGCTGAACGGGCAGGAGTTCTTCAAATAGGTCACGATCTTCCAGCCGCGCTCCTTGGCGTGGCCGGCGAGCGCCTCGAACCAGTGGGCCGCGTGGGAGTCACCTACTAGGGCCACCGTAAAGGTGGCGTCCTTGCTGCCGAATTCGCATTCCTTGATCTGGGTGGATTGCGGGTCTTGCACGCATTCGCCTAGATCCGGCTGATCATCTTCGGCCGTTGCCGGCACTGGAATGATCTGGGGCTGATCTGCCAGGTAGGCCGGGGCGCCAGCGGATACGGAGGCGGCGCCGAAGCCGGCCGGCGGGTTCTGCAGCAGCGCCGCGACTTGTTGCTGCTCGCGCTCGATCGATTCGCGCTGCGCTACGCCCGGAATCAGCGCCACGGACGCAACCACCGCGATCATGGTGGCCCCTGCGAGCAGCGAGCGCTTCGCGGAGGCCGCCACTGGCTGCCAATGTCGTGCCGGGGTTTCGACGAAACGCAGGCTGGCCCAGGCCAGCGCCAGGGATCCTGCCATAAGCGCCAATGATTCCACCGGGGTCGGATCATGCCCGGTGAGATGGGTGGCGAAAACTATCAACGGCCAATGCCAGAGATACAAAGAGTATGAGGCCAACCCGATCCATTGCACCGGAGCAAAATTCACTAGCGCGTGCAGCGAACCGGGACCCGAGGTGGTGCCTGCGGCAATGATTGCCGCACAGCCAAGCACCGGAACGGCGGCAGCGATTCCGGGGAATACGGTCTGCGCGTCATAGCTGAAGGCCGCACCGAGAATTGCGGCGAGCGCGAGCAGCACCAGCCCATTGCGCACCGACCAGGAGCTGACCCAGCGCGGAAGCGTGAAGGCGCCATTGGCATGCCCATCCGCTGCAAGGGCGAGCAGCCCTCCGGCCGCTAGTTCCCAGATGCGCGTAGTTGTCACGAAGTAGCCCGCGGCGTCCCCGGAATATCCGGTGAAGATCGAATAGCCCAAGGAAAGCAGTGCGATAACTGTAAAGGCGATCCACAGCATCCGGCGGCGGGAGGCAAAGCGATCGGCTCGCGGGCCGGGGAGGTTGTGTTTGACCAGCAGGCAGGCCGCCAGCACCAGCAGTGGCCAGAACAGGTAGAACTGCTCCTCAACCCCTAGGGACCAAAAGTGCTGCAGGGGTCCGGGTGCCTGCTCGGACGCAAGATAGTCCACGGAATCCGCGGCCAGCACCCAGTTCTGCACCGAGAAGGCCGAGGCGAGGCCCTGCACGGTCAGTGTCCCCCACTGGGTTTTGGGGAAGATGGCCAGGGCCGCCGCAACGACCACCAATATGACGAGCATTGCGGCTGGCAAGATCCTGCGGGCACGCCCGGCGAAGAAGGAGGCCAGGTTCACCGTCCCGGTACGCTGCGCCTCCCGCAATAGGTGCGAGGTGATCAGGAAGCCGGAGATCACGAAAAAGATGTCCACGCCAATATAACCGCCGGGCAGCAGTCCAGGCTCCAGGTGGTAGGCAACCACCAAAAGGACCGCGAGGGCACGCAGCGCCTGGATCTCGGGCCGGAAGTTCTTGGGGGCAGCAGGAGGGGAGCTCATAGAGTTCTATCCGACCACCGCCGGGTTAACGGATAGTAACTATCCGATGACTCGCAGGCCATCGGCAGGTACCAATCCCCTGCGCCGGAGCTGCAAGAAGCCAGAGAATCCGTATCTCCATGCACCTGCCGCTCCGGGGCACTGCTGGCTCGATATCAGGCTTCCCTGCCTCGCCGATGCGCGTGCCCGGGAGCTAAGGTGCGGGATTCTGCTCAGCTACTACGTTTTTGCTTCTCCCGAATGAGGTCGAGGGCCAAGATCGACCCGATGACGGCCTGACGCTGCCCAATTGTGAGGCTTGGGGCAAGCCGCAAGGCATAGGTGGATTTACCGAGCAGGGCATTGCCCACACCCGACCATTCGCGCGCAACGCTGGCTAGCACACCCGCCGCTCCGGTGACTTGGAAATCGAATCCCCAAATATCACCGGACATTTCCAGCTCCTCACCCTGAAAATCGATGGTGATTCGAGTTTTGAAGAAGGTGATTCGCTTGACCAGACTAGCCAGCGGATTGCCCGGGCCATCTAGGATTTCCAAGCGGTCGCGGCCTAAGGTCATGGTGTCTTTCACCTGTATGACCGGATTGTCTGGACCGTCAAAAACCGTAAGCTGCCGGGCCCCGGCAAACATCCGGCCCAGCGCGCTGCCACCCGTTTCAACGTGGGCAACCTGCACGCCAGCGCCGTCCCTGATGGCGAAGTCATTCTTCGAGATGTTTTTGGTCTGCTGGAACACCAACAGGTCCTGAGCGAAGATCGTCATGAAGGCGATTATGCCATCAAGCGCCGCGGTACCTCGAGGCTCGAAGTTGCCAGCGAACTCAGCGGCAACGACCAACTCAAACTCCAAATGAACTCGGAATCAAAGCAAGATCTTGAGTTCATTTGGAGCTGAGATCATTTTCCCTAGGCTCCGAAGAACTCGCGGGAGACCTTCGAGAGGTACCAAGGATCATCCACGCCGCACATCTCGCGGGCCGAATGCATCGATAGCAGCGCGACGCCTACGTCCAGGGTGCGGATGCCCAAACGGGTGGCGGTCAGCGGGCCGATGGTCGAACCGCACGGTACCCGGTTGTTCGAGACGAACTCTTGGTATGGAACTCCTGCGTTCTCGCACCAATTCGCGAAGGCAGCTGCCCCGACTGCGTCGGTGGCGTAGCGCTGATTGGCGTTGATCTTCAGCAAGGGTCCGCCGTTGAGCTGCGGTCGGTTGGCCGGGTCATGGCGCTCCGCATAGTTCGGGTGCACCGCGTGGCCGGCATCCGCGGAGAGGCAGACCGAGGCCGACATCGCCCGGGCGGTGTCTTCGGTGCTCGCGCCGAAGGATGCCTGGATCCGGCCCAGCAGTTCTTCCAAGAATGGTCCACTGGCACCGGAACGCGATGCCGAACCGATTTCCTCATGGTCGAAGGCGGCGAGCATGGCGATGTGGTTGCCCGATGGGTTCCGCGAGTAACCGGTCAACGCAATCAGCCCGGCATGCACGCTAGTGAGGTTGTCCAGTCGTGAACTGGCGAAGAAGTCCTTGCCGTGGCCGAATACCTCGCCACGCTGGGCCGGAGCGGTCAGCACGTCATAGCCTGCAACCAAGCCCGGGTCCACGCCCGCTGCGGCCGCCAGAATACCTAGAATGTCTGCGTCTGCCAGCTCCCCGGCGCCGAAGATGGGGTTGGTGTGGGCCTGCTTGTCCAAGGTCAGGCCGTCGTTGACCTGGCGGTCCAGGTGAATCGCGAGCTGCGGGATGCGCAGCAGTGGTTCGGTCTGAGCCAGGTGCACGGACCCGTCGCGCAGCACCAGACGTCCGGCGAGCACCAGTTCGCGGTCCAGCCAGGAATTCAGCAGCGGACCGCCGTAGACCTCAACCCCTGCCTGCCACCATCCATTGGAGCCGGTGGTTGGTTTGGGCTTGAGCTTAAAACCGGGTGAATCGGTGTGCGCACCGAGGATGTGGAAACCGCTGGTTGCGGTGGCGGCTTCGGGCTGGACCCAGGCGATGACGGCGCCGTCACGCACCACATAGTAGGAGCCCGCGCTCAGCTTCCACGCGGCCGATTCGTCCAATGCGGTGAAGCCCGCGGCATCCAATCGTTTGGCGGCGCTGGCTGCCGCGTGGAAGCTCGACGGGGAGGTCGCTACGTATTCGGCCAGGTCTGCAATGTGGGCCATTGCTGCGGCTTGTGCCATAACTGGGTGCTCACTTCTTTCATCAGGTTTCGGTGTCGGCCTGAATTGCCGAGCTTTGTCCAGCTTAGTGGGCTTCTGCCGTTAGCGGCTATGCCAACGAATGCACCATGGAGTTTTCAGCAACTTGCCTGCGGATCCTTGGAGTCCGGGCTGGCTTGGCGCATACGGGCTGACCCGATGCATGGCTCAACTTCGGCATTCTTGATCATCGAATAGCTCTGACCAGCGAATCAAAAGGTATTGCACTTGACGAAGTGCCCATATTCGGGCAATGCTGGCAGAAAGTAGCCAACTAGGAAACGAGCGAAATCATGACATCGACTCCTCACAGCCCAGATGAGATCCCGGTTGGTCACGAGCCAACACCAGATCCAGACGAAGTTGCGGTAACAAAACCGGTAACCGGTCCGGTCGACCAACCGAAAAAATCCAAGGGTAAGACCCCGCCACCTGAACCGGAGGCCAAGTTGCCTGTCACCAGGCTCGGACGGATCTGGACGGCATCCGTGCTGGGGCTCATTGTCCTGGTGCTGCTCATCATTTTCATTGCCCAGAATCAGGATCAGGTGACGCTGCGCTACTTCACCTACGAAGGCCAGGTAAATCTTGGACTGGCGCTCTTCATTGCCGCCGTCGGCGGTGGCTTGTTGATTGCTGCAGCTGGGGCTGCCCGCGTGATTCAGTTGCGCGCCACCGCCAGGAAAGAGCGCAAGGCTCAGAAGCGCCGTTAAGCGCAGAATCGCTGTTGGCGGCACCCTATACGGGTGCCGCCAACGGCGATTTTTTTGCGAAAGCCTTAGAAGTCCAGCCCCTGCGAAGGGATGACCAATCCTGTCTCGTACGCATAGACCACGGCCTGCACCCTATCTCGCAGATGAAGTTTGGTCAGGATCCGTCGCACATGCGTTTTGACCGTCGCCTCGGAGAGGAAAAACCGATGCGCAATCTCCGCATTGGACAACCCCTCGGACAGGGCGCGCAGCACTTCCTGTTCACGAGGCGTCAGATCATCGAGTAACGGATCGCGTTCCACAGCCTCCGCATTCTTCGCAGGCTGGCCTTTAGCGCCGTTGCGCACATAGGTCTCAAGCAGTCGCGCGGTCACACGCGGTGCAACAACCGCGTCCCCCGAAGCAACCAGCCGTACCGCGGAGACCAGCTCCTCTGGGGCCACATCCTTGAGCAAGAAGGCACTGGCACCGGCCTGCAAACCGGAAAACGCGTACTCATCCAGGTCGAAGGTGGTCAAGATGATGATCTTCGTTTCCGGATGCTGCTTGGCGATCCGTTCGGTCGCCTCAAGGCCATCCATCTTCGGCATGCGCACATCCATCAGCACCACGTCCGGGGTCAACGCCGCGGTCTGCGTCAACGCTTCCAGGCCATCTGCAGCCTCCCCAACGATATGCATATCGGTTTCGCCTTCGAGAATCAGCCGGAAGCCCATGCGCAGCAGCGGCTGATCGTCGACCAGCAACACTTTAATATTTTCTTCCATGAGCTACTCCTTGGGACTTGGATTCTGCGTGCTGTATTCGGGCAATTGCAAGGAGGCTTTAACGATCCAACCGCCGTTGGCCGCCGGCCCTGCGTTCACCGTTCCGTCAAAAAGCGCCACGCGTTCACGCATCCCGCGCAGTCCCTGACCGGTGCCGACACTTGGCACACGGGTTGCATCACCGTCATCGATGATTTCGATCCGCACCTGGCTCGCACAGCGTTCCATGCGCACCTGCACGTTGCTGACATTGTGGGCGTAGCGCAAGGAGTTGGTCAATGACTCTTGGATAATACGGAAGATCGTCAGCTGGAAGGCGGCGTCCTCGGGAAGTTGCTTTCCGGTGTATGTATAGGTCAGCGGCAATCCTGCAACACGGAAGCCCTCAAGCAATTGGTCGAGGCTGCCTCCGGTTGGTTTAAGCTCTGGCTCACCGGTCTCGTTCTGGCGTAAGACCCCGAGCATGCGGCGCATGTCGGCGAGCGCCGCCCGGCCGGTGCCCGAGAGTTCTTTGAGCACCTGCTCGGAACGTTCCTGGTCGCGCCGCCCGACCACGCGCGCCCCTTCGGACAATGCAATCATCACCGAAAGCGAGTGGGCGACCACGTCATGCATTTCGCGGGCAATACGGTTTCGTTCCTGCACCTGGGCAAGGCGCGAGACCTGTGAGGCCCAATGGTTGAGCTCGGCCTCGTGAATGCGCGCATTGCGGATGTTCGTACCGATAGCCGCGGCGGCGGCGTAAATACCAATCAGGAATCCGCCGGTGACACCGATGAGAATACCGGAAGCCGCAGCGTCATCGAGGTTTTCTTCATCTGGTTCCGCGGTCAGATCCGAAAGGTCCGGGTAACCCATCAACACCATCATCAACAGTTGGAAGCAGCCGGCGAGCAGCGCGATGGGGATCGCGCGCCGTCCAGAATAACTGGTTCCCACCGTGTACAGGGCGATGGTCATGCCGACCCCGCCCATTCCGCCGCCTTGACCGGCAATTAATATGCCGACGAATTCAAGGACAAAAACGATGCTCAGCACGGTTAGCGGCGCCTTGCGACGCCAGAGCAGCACGAGCCCGATACTCACCGTCAGCAGCAAATACAGCGCCGGAGGTACCTGTGGCAGATAGGCCATCATGACGGTGTTGGGGAGCGCCAAGAAGAAGTAGATTACTACGGTTCCCACAACGACCACACGCGGATGGGTGCGCAGGTACCTGCGTACCCGGCCCATCCGCTTGGCCGCCAGCTCGTCGAAGGAGACTATCGGCTCCTGCAGCGATGTTTGGCTCATGTCATCCAGTCTAGTTTGCTCAACTGCTACAACTCTTCTTAGACGTCTCGGCTCTTCAACAGCCAAGCACCCAGAATGAGCGGAATCAGCGTCCATCCGGCTACCCCGAGCAGCTGCTGCCACTGCTCAAGCTCGCTGGGGTAGGACAGCGGCATAGCCAATGACATGCTCAGATTGTCCGGAAGGAAACGGACGATGTCCTGGACCCAGTCGGCAACCAAGGTGAGCAGCCCGGTGACCGCGGGAAGCACAAAGAACAACGCCACCAGCGAGGTAATTCCACCGGCAGAGTTGCGCAGCAGTGCACCCAGAGCCAAACCGATCAGCGCAGCCATTACCACGGCCAAAACTCCGTACCAGAGCACGTTCTGGAAATCGCCGCCGAAGTAGTCCAGCTCCATGTTGTAGTTCTTGGCCAATGGCATGCATACCAGGTAGGCAAGTGTGCTTCCGATGACCTGGACTACGGCGCAGAGCAGGGTAATCAGCGTAGCCTTGGCGGCGAAGACGCGCAGACGCTGCGGGCTGGCCAAGAAGGTGCTCACCGCCGAACCGGTGGTGAATTCGCCGCTGATGAGCAGCACGCCCAAAACACCGAGGATCAGCTGGGAGAACGCCAGGCCGGAACCCACGAGTTCTGCGGTAAAGGCCGCACTTGACATGTCCGGGGCGCCTGGCACCGGTGGGGCCTCGCCGGCAAAGGAGCCAACTCCCCACACGCCAATTGCGGCAATGCCCATATTGAGCACGATCGCCACAAGCAGCAGAATACGAGTGGAATTCAGTGAGAAGAAACGAATTGATTCCGAACGCAGCACACCACCGAAGGTGACCTTGCCGCGTGTTGGGGTTGCGAGCTGGGTACTCATTAGTTCGTTCCTCCGGCAACTGCTTCGTTGAGAATTCGTGATTTGTATTCGACCTCGTCGCGGGTCAATTCCATGTACGCGTCTTCCAGGGTCCGCTGCATTGGACGCAACTCGCTCAGCACGACTCCGGCTTCCAGGGCGCGGCGGCCGATCGATTCGGAATCCGGGCCGGCGACGCGCAAGGTTTCCGCATCCAGACGGGTCAATTGCACCCCATCGGCTGCCAAGCTGCTCATCAGCAGCTCCAGATCGCTGGAGCGGACAATGGTTTGCGAGAGCCCGTCATCGATGAACTCGTTGATCGGAGCATCCGCAAGGATCCGGCCGCGGCCGATCACAATCAGATGATCAGCGGTCTGCGCCATCTCGCTCATCAGGTGCGAGGAGATGAATACGGTCTTCCCCTCGGCCGCCTGCTGGCGGGCCAGGTTACGCACCCAGGCGACACCTTCCGGGTCCAGTCCGTTAACCGGTTCGTCCAAGATCAGCACTTGCGGGTCCCCGAGCAGCGCCGAGGCGATCCCCAGACGCTGTCCCATGCCCAGCGAGAAGCCACCAACCTTCTTGCGGTTAAGTTGGCTCAGGCCGGTGAGTTCCAGAACCTCGTCCACCCGGGAAGTGGGAATTCCCCCGGTGGCCGCCATGGATCGCAGGTGGGAGCGCGCGGAGAGCGACTTATGTACCGATTTGGCTTCAAGTAGCGCGCCGACCTCGGTCAACGGGTGTTTAGAGGAGGCGAATTTCCGGCCATTGACGGTGACCTGCCCAACGGTCGGCTTGGCTAGCCCCACGATCATGCGCATGGTCGTTGACTTGCCCGCGCCATTAGGGCCGAGGAATCCGGTCACCATTCCCGGCTGCACCGTAAACGACACGTTGTCGACTACGGTTTTCGCACCATATTTTTTGGTTAACTCATGTGCCTGAATCATACTTCCAGTTTAGAAACCGCACAGTTGGAAAGCACCGCCCCGAATGCTGATCTTGGCTCTCACTCCAAAGACTGAGCCAGCAGCTCGGCGGCGATGAGCATACACCTATAGGTGCACGTATTTGCTGCTTAGAGCACCTGGTCGTAGTTCAACAGAAGCATCAAGGCCCCGATGACCACCGCGGCGAAAGGCAGCGCTAGCAACCCCATGGTCAGCTTATGATCCCGCACGATGGCCACGCATTCGCGCAAGAAGGCGCTCGGCCGATAGTAGGCCGCGGTCTTGCCGCCGAAAGCCCGTGCGTCCAACCCGAGCTGGCGAGAAGCAAAGCCTGCACGCAGCGCATGATAGTCGCTGGTCACCACCCACAGTTGGCCTTCGACTTTCTGCTGACGCACCAACGCATCGGAGAAGACCAGATTCTGGATCGTGTCCTTTGCCTGATCTTCAACCATGATTTGCGCTTCGGGTATGCCCTGCTCTTGCAGGTAGCGTGCCATGCTGACGCCTTCGGGCTCCACCTCGTCGCCACCTTGCCCACCGGTCGGAACCAACAAGGGTTTAGGCTCGGACGCGGTTTCGTAGAGCGAGATTCCCCTATCCAATCGACCGCGCAGCAAGGGAGTGACTTTGCCTTTAATGGTGCGTGCCCCCAGTACTACCACCGCGGCTGCTTGCCCCTTGGAGGGGAACTTCGCCTGCACCCAGGCATAAAGCAGCAGCATCGAGAAGAGGCAAGCGGCCAAGGAGGAGGACATGAACAGGACAAAGGCGAACGCGTAGGCCCACCAAGTATTAATGGACAAGATCACAAACGCCGAGACTGGCAGGCCAAGGACCGCCAGGCCCGCGACCAGCGAGAGCAGGTTCGACATCCTTGGGCCTTCACGCCGCCACATCACGACACCGTTGTGGATTAACGCTCCGGCAAACACGATAAAGATCAGTGGAGCCAGCAAGAAGACCAGCACAAGCACCAAGCCGAGGCCGGGCACCAGGCTGGTCAGTAAGTTGATGCTCAGCGAGATACTCCCCAGCACCAGCGGAAAGAGCAGTATCGCGTTGCTCAACCGGCGCGGATCCTTGCGGTACCGAATGATGAAGACCGCCCACACGATCAGCAAGATGAATGCCGGGAAAACCCCGAAGTACGTCGAATCCATCAAAGTCCTCAGTTCTTAGCTTCCCAGAGAGTATTCGCGACGGAGCATTGCCTTGGCGCCGAGGTAGCCGGCCATGCCATGCACCGAGGGGCCCGGAGGCGTCGCCGAAGAAACCAGGTACAGCCCCTTGGACTGCAAGTACCACGGCTCCGGGGAGAGCCGGGGGCGCATGATGCTGCCGAGCAGATCCATGGTTCCACCCGAAAGGTCACCACCGACCAGCGCGGCATTCTGTCGTTCCAACCCGGTGGCCGGAACGACATAGCTTTCCCTGACTAAGTCGCTGAAGCCCGGGGCCGCGGCTTCGATTTGAGCGGTGATTTGGCGCTTCATATCGGCGGCAGAGCCCAATGGCACATGGCAGTAGGCCCAGATGACCTGTTCTCCACCCGGAGCCCGCGAATCATCGAAGACCGAGGGCTGGGCAACGATCAGGTATGGATGCTCGGCGGTACGCCGGTTGGCGATGCGTTCGGCCCGGCCGATTTGGCGAGCGGTCCCGCCTAGGTGGACGGTACCGGTTTGGCCGAGGACCGGGTCCTTCCATGGAACCGCTTCACGAAGCACAAAATGTATCAGGCAGCTCCCCGGCGAGCGCCGGGTCTGGGACAACGCCTTGGCTAGTTTCTCGGGAATTCTGCCGCTGGTCAGGTTCGCCGCGTCTTCGGCAGAGGTGTCGAGCAGGATAGACTCGGCAGCCAACTCATCAACATGCGACACCTTGTGCCCGGTATGGATTTTGCCCCCGTGGGCGGTGACTTCCGCGGCGAGCGCGTCCGAGATGGCCTGCGACCCTCCGCGCGGGATAGCCCATCCCTGGCTGTGGGCCGCGGCCGCGAGAAATAGCCCGGCCCCGGCGTTGGCCGGGCCGCGCGATCCGCCAGCCACATGTGCGGCGCAACCGGCATAGAGTGCGGCCGCCTGCGGGAACTTCCCTGAGAGCACATCTTTCAGCGCCATGCCGCCGAGCGTTGCGGCGCCAAAGATGCCCAGGGTCAACGGATGCGCCGGCACCCTCAGCAACGGGTTCAGCAAGGTGTCCCCCAGCTGCGTCATTCGGTCCACCAAAGGGCCAAGCAACCGGGTATAGGCGACCCCGTCCCGTGCGCCCAGGTCCTCACCGGTGCGCTTCAAATCCCGCCAGGCGTAGGCCGTGCGTTCGTCAAGGACATGCGCAAAAGATAGCTCCGGGACAATGAAGTCGACCCGTTCGTGCACGTTGAGCTCATGCATCGCCTCGGAGAGCATCGCCATCGGATGCACCGCGCTACCCAGGTCGAACTTCGCGCTCGAGCCCTCCAGGGGCTGAGTTCGCGCGGCCCCGCCGATCGTTTCATTTGCCTCGTAGACCTCAACTTGCAGTCCCGCTCGGGCGGCCACGGCGGCGGCGGCCAGGCCATTGGGTCCCGAACCAACCACTGCAATCGAGCTCATACCTGTTGCTCCTGAGAAGTATTAGTGGACTTGCGCAGTCCGCGCAAGGTGAAAACGTCTTTGGCTCCGGCGAAGGCACCAGCCAGCGGGTCCTCCTGGCCTACCGCACGGATTGGATCGCGGCGCGGGTCAAGGATCGAGCGCACCACCTGGAACATCAGGTAGGCAAGCATGCCCATATGCGCGAGCACCAGCACCACGTAGCCGATTTCCGGGAAGGTTTTATGCGGGTCTTGCTCTCCGGAGAATGCATCGAGATAGTTCCATAGCCCGTAGAAGTGGGCGACCTCCACCATCATCCAGACCAGGAACAACCGCCAGCGTGGCAGTGCCAGCGCGAACAACGGAATCAGCCAGACGATGAACTGCGGAGAGTAGACCTTATTGACCAGCACGAAGGAGGCGATGATCAGGAATGCCAGCGACCCCAGGCGCGGAGTACGCTTGGCCAGCAGACCGAGCACCGCAACACCGGCGCAGCAGCTGAAGAACAGAATCAGGCCGTAACGGGAGATCTGTTCTGCCTCGAAGGTACCCATGGAATCGGTTTTTGCTGCCACCGCGTTCCACGCGTGCCAGAAACTTGAAAGCCCGGCACCGCGTTCCGAGGAAAAGGTGAAGAAGTGCCTAAAGGAGTCCGGATAGGCCAGCGCGTAGGGCAGATTTACCAGGACCCAGGTGGCCGCGGCGGCGCCGCCGGTCACCCAGAAGACCTTGAGTTTTCCGGTGCGAAGCGCGATCACCAGTATCGCGCCGAGGATGAAAAACGGGTAGATCTTCATCGCCGCGCCCAAGCCAATCAGCACCCCGGCAAGTACTATGCGTCCGCGGGCGAAGGACAGCATGCCCATGGCAAGCAGTGCCACGGCCCACATATCCCAATTGATGCTCGCGGTCAGGATGATGCCCGGGGCGATCGCCACCATCGCCGCGTCCCAGGGACGGCGCCCGCCCATGCGCAGCGTGCACACCACGGTGACCACCCAGAGGATCGCCACGATGGTCAGGTTCATATCGAAGTAGAGCAGCGAGCGGTTCTCCAGACCCTGCGGGACCAGCGCGGCAACCGCCGAGGCCACCGCGCTCATCAGCACCGGGTATTCGAATTCGGCCCCGCTGCTGAACGGAACCCACGGGTTGTCGGCGAATCCGCGCGCCCCGAAGAGCGGCACCCAGTCGGTGTAGCAGGCATATACGTAGGGGTTGGAACCGCCCCAACCATTAAGCCTGCAGGGGTTCTTTGCCAAGAGCATGAACAGCGCGCCGAGGGTGGTCAGCAGGATCATGACGCGTTCAACACTGAAGAATCCGGGACTAACTCGCCCCGGATCGCTGCGGCGACCCAACGGGCCACCGATCAGCGCGGTGAACTGGCGCAGGAATCCGTCGGCCCGCGAGGGGACGGTAATCCGCAGCGGACCACGCTGGCTCGGTTTATTCGGGGCACTCATAGGTTCCAGCCTAGTTTGCCGGGGCACCGCACTGCACCATTTAGTCCGTTGATTCGGTTATTCGCACCGCTTCCATCGACTTCGAGCAGGCGGCAGGATGCCACTATGCACAGTCAATCCAAGGAAAGCCTGGGCCAGCCGGCGCAACTCCTCCGGGCGATCACCTAAGCCATCGACCGGCGCGAGGAAGTTTTCGCGGCAATCGAAAAGTCGATTCGCGCGCCGCGGCCGTGGCGAGCCTGGGCAACCTGTTGCAGGTAGACGAGTCTGGCACCCGGGCCGTCCTTGATATGCAGGCCCGCCGCTTCGCCGGTGAAGAACGCCAAAAGCTAAACGAACACTTGACCGTGCTGCGCGCCCAACTAGCGGCCCGGGAACCGTAAAACGACTGGATAAGCTCAATGACATGGGCATACAGGGTTTTCCCAGCAAGCTAAACCTGTTCTTCACCCTGCGTTAACCTGATGTAGGGCAGGTGGCCAACTCGGCTTCCTAGGCTCATGGATGTGAGTAAAACCGACAAGCCCAGCGTCCTAGCGATCATCCCAGCCCGGGGTGGTTCCAAAGGCGTCAAGCTCAAAAATCTACGCACCATCGGGGGCATCTCCCTGGTGGGCAGGGCCATCCTTGCGGCGCGTTCTGCGACGACAGTCAGCGAAGTCGTGGTCAGCACCGATCATGAACAAATCAAGGCCGAGGCCCTCGCCTACGGGGCCACCGTGATCAGCCGACCGGCAGATATCGCCGGAGACACGGCTAGCAGCGAAGCGGTGCTTCTCGATGTTTTGTCCAAGGTCTCCGACACTCCGGATATCACCTTGTTCATTCAATGCACCAGCCCGCTGATCGATCCTGCGGACCTGGACGCTGCGGTGGGCGCGGTCCGCGACGGCGGAGCCGAAGTCAGCTTCGCCGCGGTACCCGACCATGGATTTCATTGGACCGCCGATCCCCAGGGGCTCGCGCTGGCCAGCGGACATGACGCGGCGAACCGGCCGCGCCGCCAAGACCGCGAGGCACGCTGGCTGGAGACCGGGGCGTTCTACGCCATGGAGACCGCCGGGTTCCAGGCAGCCAAGCACCGGTTCTTCGGCCGAGTTCGCATCTGCGAGGTCGCCGCGGAACACGGGATGGACATCGACACCGAAGCGGACCTGGCGCTGGCGCAACTGCGCGTCCCGCAGCACAGCGAACCGATCCTAGTTGATGCGGTAGTCACCGATTTTGACGGGGTGCATACCCCGGACACCGCCTACGTGGACGAACACGGTACCGAAACCGTGCGCGTCTCGCGCTCCGATGGCATGGGCGTGGCCCGGCTACGAGCGGCCGGCGTGAAGTTCCTGATCCTGTCCAAGGAACGCAATCCGGTAGTCGCCGCCCGAGCGGCAAAACTGAATGTCGAGGTAGCCCACGGCATCGACAACAAGGCCGAATACCTGGCCCGCTGGCTGGTCGACGAGTCGATCAACCCGGCCCGCGTTGCCTATGTAGGCAATGACATCAATGATCTGGCACCTATGGAGCTGGTCGGCTGGCCGATCACGGTCGCCGACGCCAGCGACGAGGTGCATCGAGCCGCACGGCACCGCCTGACCCGCCCCGGCGGGAATGGTGCGGTCCGTGAGCTCGCCGAGCTGGTCCTCGCGGCCCGCTCCAATCCTCAAGTTTGAATTCCCAAGTTTTCCCAATGAAAGGCAAGTCAATGACCTCCGTGAACACCGAAATCAAGCCAGTAGCCATCGGCGAATCCCTGCTCGGCACCGGCCAGCAGGTTTACGTCATCGGCGAGATCGGCATCAACCACAATGGCGACATCGAGATCGCCAAGCAGTTGATCGACGTCTCGGCCGAGGCCGGCGCCAACGCGGTCAAGTTCCAGAAGCGCACCCCGGAGATCTCCACCCCGATGGACATGCGCGACAAGATCCGCTCCACCCCATGGGGCGACATGACCTACCTGGACTACCGCTACCGCGTCGAGTTCGACCAGGCACAGTACAAGGAGCTCATCTCCTACGCTGCTTCCAAGGGCCTGCACGCCTTCGCTTCCCCATGGGACGTTCCTTCGGTTGAGTTCATGGAAGAGCAGGGTGCAGTCACCCACAAGGTCGCCTCGGCCTCGGTCACCGACATCGAGCTGCTCAAGGCCCTCGCGCAGACCGGCAAGCCAATCATCCTGTCCACCGGCATGTCCACCATCGAGCAGATCGATACCGCGGTGGAGACCCTGGGCACCGACAAGCTGGTTATGATGCACGCAACTTCCACCTACCCATTGCCTCCAGAAGAGGCAAACCTGCGCATGGTCGAGACCCTGCGCGAGCGCTACCAGGTGCCGGTAGGCTACTCGGGCCACGAGCGCGGCCTGCAGATCTCGCTGGCAGCCGTCGCCTTGGGCGCGGTCACCGTCGAGCGCCACATCACCCTGGACCGCACCATGTGGGGTTCGGATCAGGCTTCTTCGCTGGAGCCAAAGGGCTTCGAATCGCTGATCCGCGACATCCGCATCCTCGAGCAGGCCATGGGCGACGGCGTGAAGAAGGTCTTCCCGGGCGAGCTGGCACCGCTTTCGCGCCTGCGCCGCGTCGACGCCTAGCCACGGCACACAACCGGCGGTTGGACTCACCGACGGGTCCAACCGCCGTTTATTTTTGCCCCGCCTAGCCCAGAAGGAACCATGAGTTTGATCCCCGGTCGTATATCAGTGGTGATTCCCGCCTATAACCAGGAGGAATACATCTGCGATGCCCTCACCTCGCTGACCCGCCAAAAGCTGGGCAAGTGGGAACTAGAGGTGCTGGTGGTCGATGATGCTTCCACCGATCAGACCGCGAATCTGGTGCTCGGCTACCAGCAGAAGCTCGAGGGCCTCGAGCTGGTCAGCCTCACCGAAAACGCCGGAGTCTCCGCGGCCCGCAACGCCGGGCTCGAGCGGGCCACCGGCGAATTCTTCACCTTCCTGGACCCGGACGACTGGTACGCTCCGGAACACCTCGCCACCCTGGCCGCGGCCTTGGAAGACCTGCACGTGGACTTCGTCCGCACCGACCACGTGCGGGTGACCGGAACTAACCGGGTGCTGCACCGCGCCCCGCAGGCGCTGCGCGGCCTGCCCCTGAACCCGGCAGATGATATCGAGCCGATCGACTCCCCCTCGATGGTGGACTATGCCTTCGTTTGGGCGGGAATGTATCGCACCGAACTGATGCGCAGCAAGGACACCTACCTGTTCGACGCGGACTTGCACAGCGCCGAGGACCGGCTGTGGCTTTGGAAGCTGCATCTGCGCACCAGCCGCTACGCGGTGATCTCCTACCCCGGAGTGTTCTACCGCCGCGGGTTGCCCGGTTCGCTCACCCAGGTCTTCGACCAGCGCCAGCTCGGCTTCATTCCGGCCTATGCGCGGATCCTGGAGGAGGTGCGTGCCCATGAGCACGCCGACCGCCACCTGCCCAAGGCGATGCGCCAGTTCTTCGCGATCGTGTGCCATCACGAGAAACGCGCCAAGCACTACCCGCCACAGGTGCGGCTAGAAATGAAACAGCAGCTACGAAAGATATTCACCACCATCGACGTTAATATTGCACAACAGGTAGCGCTCGAAATGGATATTGCGCGCCGCCGCCACATCCTTTCCTTCCTTCAGGTCGGGGCCGCTAAATGATCGCTTTAGTCGAGGCCAGCAGCTATTTTCAGTTAGCTTCCCTGGCCGCCATGGCCGACGCCGGACTGCTGCCGCAGGCAGATGAATATGTTCTGGTGCTCGCCAATGGCTCGCAGCTGCCCGAACTGACCACGCCCCTTCACGAAGCCCCGGGATTCGCCGAGCTTGCCGCCCGATTCGATCGGGTGGTGGATTTCGCCGCGCTGATCTCCCCGCGCCGGCCTGCCCAGTTCAACCCGCGCGAAGACGAATTGCTCATCTTCGAACGCTTGCTGCGCAGTGCCTGGGATCTGGGAGACGAACGGCTGACGCTAGTTCTCGAATCGATCCAGGTAAACCCGGCTCGGGCGCTGGCGCGGATCTTCTTCGACGCGTCGATCTGGGTGCATTCGGACGGTCTGATGTCCTACGGTCCGACGCGCAATAAGCTGCAGGTCCCAATGGCCCAGCGCCTGGCCGGGACCATACACGTCGATCTGGTGCCGGGCCTCGAGCCGCAGTTGCTCGCCGAGCAGCAACCATCACGCTTGGTCTTGCAGGGAACCGCGCTGGCGCCGGTCTTTGCGCAACTTGCACGGGAGGCGCAGCTGCAGCTGCCCGAGGGCGCCGCCCTGATCCTCGGCCAGTATCTGGGTTCCCTCGGCCTGATGGATGCCGAGGAAGAACTAGAGCTGCACGAGCAGATGCTCCGAGCCGCCAAGGACCGAGGGCTGCACACCATCTTGTTCAAGGCCCACCCGTCGGCCAGCGCCACCTCGGCGGCCCGATTGCGCGCCCGCGCCCAAGACCTCGAGCTGGATTTCCATCTGCTCGATACCGATCATCTGGCCGAAACCGTGATCCTCGCGGCGAAGCCGGAAGTTGTCATCTCCTGCTTCTCCACGGCGCTGGTCACCGCCCACTATGTGCTCGGTACGCCGGTTCAGGCCGTGGGTACCGCCAAGATGCTGCAGCTTCTCGCCCCCTATGAGAACTCGAACCGTATTCCGCTATCGATCATCCACGGGCTCTTTGTCCAGGACCTGCCGGCTCCCGCTCGCGCCGGAAGCATCGACATGCTCAGCGACTTGCTCGGTGCCATTTCTTATTGCATGCAGTCCACGCAGCTCCCGCATTTGCGCCCGGTCGCCGAGGCTTTCCTCGCCGAACACTACGGCGTGTTTTCCGCCCACTTCAAGCGTCGACGCATCACCAAGCTTGCGCTGCCACCGCAGTGGGCCCACTTGCAAGCACGTCGTTCGGTGCCGGCCAAGGTCCGTGGCGTATCCCGCCACATGCTGCGCCACGGCTCACGGACCTTGGACACCATGTCCAAATCCCTGAGTCGACTGGCAAAATGAACGATACGATGATCAAAATTTCCCAACCCGACACCCAGGAAGTGCCACGGCCACGCTTTGGCACCGCCCATGTGTGGGTGGAATCTCCCCTGCAGCTGCTCTCGGCCGTGGAAACTCACGCCGCCGGATTGCTCGGCGATGAGGTGCGCATCATTCCGCGGCGCGGGATGCCGCTGGAGGCAACCACCGGCGCACTGCTGAGAAATTCGCCGGCTGGTTTGCACTTCATGCCCGCGGCCAAAAGGCCACCGCAGCCTAGCTCGGCGCGAGACAGGTACGTCACCGGCGATGCCTATTCGGGCCGGATACAGCGCACCATGCTGACCGGGGTCAAGGCCAAGGAAATTGTCATCATCGATGATGGGCTGGCCACGTTGGCGCTGATCCGGCAGCTGGTCAGCGAGGAACCTACCGCTGTGTTGCGCGCCCGCGCGAAGAACACCGCTGCCCGCGTGGGCCTGGGCTTGGCGATGTGGCACCGGCTGCGCGGCTTGGCTCGAGAGGGACGTCTGCTGATCGTCTCTGCCTTGCAGGTTGAACCGGAAATCAGGAAGCGCATGGATGCGCTGGGCATCAAGTTCGCCCAGCACAGGTTCGAGTGGCTAGCTACTCAACCCGTCGCCGAACGATTCACCGAACCGACCTTGCTCATCGGCTCGGCCATGGCGGCGGACGGAATTATTCATGCCGCGCCGTATCTGCAATGGATTCGTTCCATTGCCGCAGAAGGGCCAGTAGCCTTCTTCCCGCACCGCCGAGAGACTCCGCAGATATTGGAAGAACTACAGCAGATTCCCAACGTGGTGCTGAAGGAGCATACGATTCCGATCGAGATGCGATTGCGCGATTTGCGTCCCGGACAAGAAATCAGGGCGCTTCCTTCTACCGTCATTCCCTCCTTGCGCCTCCTGCTCGGTAATGAAGCACGTAACCTGTACGCGCAACCGGTGCCGGATCATTGGTGGACGCCGAGCACCTCGCAAGATCTTCGTGACCATCTATCAAGCTCGTTGAGGGTGTGACGATCCTCGTGAAACCAGCAATTCTTGCGGTCGCGGATTCAGACTCGTATCTGAAACTCGCCACCACATTCCTGCACCGTCTGGGCCCGAGTTGGGACCGTCGCGTCGTATTGGCGCGCACCCCTGTCATGCCCACCGAAGAACAGATCGCCGCAGCATTCGAGGGAACCGACCTCGACCCCGCAGATCTAGAGGTCTTAGCCTTGAATCAGTTCAATGCGCAAACCGTTGGCGAAGATGTCGTCTTCGCCGCCGCCACTGGGCCAGTGGTCGCCGAGTTGTATGCTCGAATGCTGCGCACCGAGCCGGTGGACCAACGACGCACCGCGCTGATCTCCGCGCTTCCCGGGGTCGCCTATCCTGCCACCCGCAAAGGATGGAATTACCGCCGGCCAGGTGACGCATTCATCTGCCATTCACACGCCGAGGCGCGCGATTTTTCATTTATGAACCTCGACCACGAGGGTCATCAGCCAACGATCATGGTCAGCAAGCTTCCCTTTCTGCGTTCCTCGGGTTTTCCCACCAGTTCATCTGCCCCGATCAAGCGACTGGTCTTTGCACCGCAGGCCAAGGTGCCTGTCGGTAAATCCGAACGCGAGAGCATTCTGGTCTCGCTCGAGCAGGCCGCTCGGCTCAATCCGGGACTGGAAGTCATGGTCAAATTGCGAGCGCGCGCTGGCGAACCGCAGACGCATCTCGAGGCCTACCCCTATGACCTACTTTTTGAAGAGCTTGTTCGCTCTGGCCGGTTGGGAAAGTCCACGCATCTGCGCTTCGTGACCGGCAGCATGTCTGAAGTGCTTACGGAGCATAGCGCGCTCGTGACCGTTTCATCCACGGCAGCGCTCGAGTCGATCGATCGCGGATTGCCGACCATGGTGCTCTCCGACTTCGGCGTAAATGCCCAGATGATCAACGTCGTTTTCGAATCCTCCGGATTGCTCGGTACTCTGCAGGACCTCGAGGACCTGAACTTTGAACCGGCAAACAAGCCCTGGCTACGAGAAAACTATTTTCACCGTGTGGACAACACGTTCAATGAATCTTTGACCATCCTCGCGCATCGTGCCCGGGGCGGTCAGCTAAAAACAGATCCCGAGATTCTGGCTTTCATCAAGCACCAACCACTTCGTCAACGGGTCCGGACGGCACTTCCGACACCAGTGCTCAGGGTATTGCTGAAAATTCGCAGACACATGAAGTTGTCACGACAATCAAACCCAAGGTCCATGTCATGATCAAAATTATCTATGCGAGTGACGTAGGAAATTCGTTATTCTTTCAGTAGCAGTCATAGGCATAATTGGCTTTGCTCTTGTACAAGAATAGCTCCTTGATCCGCCTTTTCCCGGATTGCTGCATGCCAAACTCACCACGATCAGCCTGCCTTCCGTTGAAACATCCGGTGATTGCAACCACTATGGGAATGTTTCTTGGCCAAAAGGTCTTAAGATCATTAAGGGCCCATTAATAGACTGTGCTATCGCGCGGTCATTTTGCCCACAGATTTGTATATTTCATTAGGAGTTCATGTGTCGGCGAGCCCGATTCGCGTTGCCATTGTTGGTGTGGGTAACTGCGCCACTTCCCTTATCCAAGGTGTCGAGTACTACCGAAGTGCCGACGAAAATGCCTCTATTCCGGGCCTGATGCACGTGCGATTCGGTGATTACCACGTGGCCGACGTTGAATTCGTTGCGGCATTCGATGTGGATGCGAAGAAGGTCGGCCTCGACCTATCCGACGCTATCCTGGCCAGCGAAAACAACACCATCAAGATCGCCGACGTACCAGCCACCGGTGTCACCGTGCAGCGCGGGCCCACCCTGGACGGTCTGGGCAAGTACTACCGGGAGACCATTGAAGAGTCGACCGCCGACCCTGTTGACGTCGTCAAGGCGTTGAAGGAAAACAAGGTCGACGTCATGGTCTGCTACCTGCCGGTGGGTTCCGAAGACGCAGCAAAGTTCTACGCTCAGTGCGCTATCGATGCAGGCGTTGGCTTCGTCAACGCCCTGCCGGTCTTCATTGCCGGCACCCCGGAGTGGGCACAGAAGTTCACCGATGCAGGCGTGCCAATCGTGGGCGACGACATCAAGTCGCAGATCGGCGCCACCATCACACACCGTGTGATGGCCAAGCTCTTCGAAGACCGTGGCGTGGTGCTTGATCGCACCTACCAGCTGAACGTCGGCGGCAACATGGACTTCAAGAACATGTTGGAACGCGATCGTTTGGAATCCAAGAAGATCTCCAAGACTCAGGCAGTCACCTCGAACACCTCGGCCAAGCTCACCGCTGACGACGTGCACATCGGACCTAGCGACTACGTTGCCTGGCTCGATGACCGCAAGTGGGCGTTCGTTCGCCTCGAGGGACGCAACTTCGGTGATGCTCCGGTGAATCTGGAATACAAGCTAGAGGTTTGGGACTCGCCAAACTCGGCCGGTGTCATCATTGATGCTGTGCGTGCAGCCAAGATCGCGCTTGACCGCGGCATTGGCGGCCCGATCCTGTCGGCTTCGAGCTACTTCATGAAGTCCCCACCAGAGCAGTACGACGACGAGTCGGCTCGCGCAAAGGTCGAAGCCTTCATCCGCGGCGACATCGAACGCTAGAAAGTCCCCCGGGACGAAGCAAAAAAGATCCGTGCGTGGAATTCTGGAATAGAGTTCCATGCACGGATCTTTTTGTATGCTCCTTCTATAGCGCGCGGCTTGCCCCGGACGCGGAGAAGCCCGCCGGCTGATAGGCCGGCGGGCCTCTGCTGAATTGTTTGCGAGTTCATTTCGCACCCCTTCCTGTAGTTGGCAACAACGGTAATGGCGTTGAGCTCAACTATCGGATACGGAGGTACATTTCCGGTGGCACATGGTTGACCAACTCCCGCTGACTTAGTCGGCGGTTTAATTCGGCACTATCAAGTTGCTTCCGGTTCTTAGCAAAACGCTTTTTCATTATTGTTCCCTCCCTTCTAAACAGATCGGGGAGGTGGGAAGGTCCTGGTGCGTAGTAGAAACTGCGCGAGCTTTCAGGCTTTCGGGACCTGCGAAGATGAGTTCCGAGGTTCGAACGGCCCGTTGAACAGAGCTATCAAAAAGTGGAGCAGACATGAAAAAAGTTCCTAAGGGAGAATGTCGATTACTGACTGACCGCCCCAGGAACTTTTGCTTGAATTCGTAGAAGTCTAGGAATCCATCATTCCGGAGGCAGGGGAAACGCCATGGCGCGCGGCAAAGCCGAACCAGCAATTTGAAAAGGCCATTTTGCCTGATCGCATGCCGCCATAATTCCAGTTATCTCGATTTGTAATCACGTTTCCCACCTCCTAAAAATCTGTCCGAGTCAATCGCGCAAAAGCCCGAGACTCACTTAGTATTGTCTTTTTGATCCGCAAGTCTCATTGAGACTTCCCAATCACAATATTCAGCATACATGGAGAATTTCGCACGCGCCAGTGATTTACTCAAATTCTTCAATAAGTTTCTTTAAAGCCGTGTAGGGACGCTCTGGGCCTGCCCCAAAACGTCCCTACCTGCGCTAATTGCAACTACTATTCGGCTGCTGGTTGCTGAGATTCCGGTTGTTCCGCCCACCATGCACGGAGTCTTTCTGCGGCGACTTGCTCTCCCAGCGGCCCGTCATCCAAACGCAGGTTGAGCATGAAATTGTAGGCGCGACCTACCAATGGCCCGGCTTTAATGTCCAGCAAAGCCATAATCTGTTCACCATTCAAATCTGGACGAATGGACTTCAGCTCTTCCTGCTCGGTAATTTCAGCTATCCGCGTCTCTAGATCGTCATAGGCAAATCCGAGGCGCTCGGCCTTACGGCGGTTGCGGGTCGTGACATCCGACCGGGTCAGGCGGTGCAATCGCTCAAGCAGTTCGCCCGCGTCGGTCACATAGCGGCGCACAGCCGAATCGGTCCAACCGGCGTCTCCATAGCCGTAAAAGCGCATGTGCAGTTCAACCAGGCGCGCCACCGCTTTGGTGGTGTCCTTGTCGAATCGCAGGGCGCGCATGCGCTGTTTCACCAATTTCGAACCGACCATGTCATGGTGGCGGAATGAAACCGCGCCATTGGACTCGAACTTACGAGTTGCAGGCTTTCCAGCGTCATGCAGCAACGCCGCGAAGCGAAGAATGAAATCTGGCCCTGGAACGGGGCCCTCGCTATCGGTTTCATGTCCTATGGCTTGTTCAAGCACGGTCAGCGAATGCTGATAGACATCCTTGTGCCGGTGGTGCTCATCGATTTCCAAGCGCAGCGCTGAAACCTCGGGCAGCACCTTGTCTGCCAAACCCGAATCGACCAGCAAATCTATGCCCGCACGCGGGTCGGCTCCGTTGATCAGCTTGATCAATTCGTCGCGTACTCGTTCGGCAGAAATGATATCGATGCGCTCGGTCATTTCGCTCATCGCCTGGCGAACCTCGGAGGACACCTCGATGCGAAGCTGCGATGCGAATCGTGCGGCTCGCATCATGCGCAACGGGTCATCCGAGAAGGAGATATCGGGGGAACCTGGAGTGCGGATTAGTTCATCGCGCAGCGAACTGACCCCGTCGAAGGGATCCACCAGTTCCAAATCGGGCAGACGTAACGCCATGGCATTCATGGTGAAGTCTCGGCGGTACAGGTCATCATGCAGGTTATCGCCAAAGGCAACGATTGGCTTGCGCGAATCCTTGTCATAGGCGTCAGCCCGGTAAGTCGTGACCTCTAATGTGTGCTCACCCTTTTTCAAGGCGATGGTCCCGAATTCGCGTCCCACATCCCAGATGTTGTCGGCCCATCCCGAGATCACCTTAACGGTTTGCTCCGGCTTCGCGCTGGTGGTGAAATCCAGGTCGGGAGAGACACGGCCAAGATAAAGATCGCGGACCGGACCACCAACCAGGGAAATCTCATGACCGGCACGAACGAAACGATCGGCGAGCTCGAAAATGACCGAAGGCAGGATCTGGCGCAGGGCGTCATGAGATGGAAGTGCGTACATAGTTCCTTAAGCGTGCCAGATTTCTGGTGTTCTCGCTTGAAAAATCGCGGAACTTCCTTGCGAGATACCTCTCTTGTCCAAGTCGCTAAGGCGTAGATCGCCAAAAAGTCGATAGAGTGGTTTCATGAACCGTCCGATCCCGTCTGCCCCAAAGCGCACGCCATTGACTGCGTCAATGGCTTCTGCGCAGGCGTCCGGCGGTCCTCAGACACTTCCAACGGTCGAAGAAGTTTCCTCCGGCGGCATTGTTATTGACTTTGACAACCCTGATTTTCCAGTCGCAATCATTGCACGGTACAACCGCGGTGGACGTTTGGAATGGTGCCTTCCTAAGGGGCACCCCGAGGGCGAAGAGATCAATGAGGAAGCTGCCGTCCGCGAGATCGAAGAAGAAACCGGCATTGCCGGTCGTATCCTCGCTCCGCTGGGCTCTGTGGACTACTGGTTCACAGTAACCAATTACCGGGTTCATAAGACCGTGCACCATTTCCTCCTGGAAGCCACCGGCGGACACCTCACGATCGAGAACGACCCAGACCATGAGGCGGTAGATGTCGCATGGGTACCCTTGAATGCGCTCGGTAAGCGTCTTTCCTTCCCTAATGAACGCCGGATCGCTGACCTGGCACGCGAGGTCCTTACGAAGTATGTCTCAGGTTCCTAATTCACCGCTCAGCCCCGATCAGCCGAATACCGGAACCCACGAACAGGTTACTGAACTAGCGACTCCAGCGGCCCCGGCTTCCGGTGGAAGATCAAAAACCTATGCGCTGATGGCGTCGGGCACATTGGTTTCCCGCATGCTCGGCTTCGTCCGCACCGCCATGCTGGCCATGGCCATTGGTTCGGTCACCTCGGTGGCAGATATCTTCGAGAAGGCGAACGTCATCCCGACGATCATCTTCATGCTGCTAGCTGGCGGCGTCTTCAACGTGGTGTTGATTCCACAACTTATCAAGGCCTCCAAGGCCAAGGACCGTGGAGCCGCATACACCTCGAAGCTAGTCACCCTCACCATCGTGGTGATGGGTACGCTGACGGTTGTGCTGACCTTGTGCGCCCAACCAATTATCATTGCGCTCACTAACAACTGGACCGATCCGATGATCGCGCTCGGCACGGCGTTCGCCTATTGGTCCTTGCCACAGATCTTCTTCTACGGGCTATATGCGGTGCTTGGGCAGGTCCTCAATGCGCACGGCAGATTCGCCGCCTTCATGTGGGCTCCTGCGGCCAATAACCTGATCCAATTATTGGTAATCGGCTCGTTCATGCTGGTCTTCGGCGCCTATTCTTCGGGCGATCCGATGGATTCTTGGAGCACCGGAAAAACTATATGGCTTGCCGGCGGTGCGACCCTAGGCATCATCATGCAATCTCTCGTACTGCTCTGGCCATTGAAGAAGACTCACCTCAAGCTCCGCTTCGATTTCTCCTGGCGTGGGATGGGACTGCGCCGGGTCGGCCGGCTAGCTATCTGGACGCTGGCGGCGATGGTCATCGGCAACATCTCTTCTTTGATCTACTCGAAAATCGTCTCCGGAGCGACGGCGGCCCGTACCGAACTATCTGCCGAACAGGCCGCCTCAGTAGCCGGCGAATACGCGCTGAATACCTCGCAGCTAATCACCGTGTTGCCACATTCACTGTTCGCACTGACCGTGGCCACCGTCCTTTTTAATGACTTCACCCGAGCCTTTGCCGACCGCCGGCGCAAAGATATCGGACCACTGCTCAACCAGGGCATGCGCTCTACCGCAATCCCTATCATTTTCTTCACCGTGGTCTTCATCGTATTGGCCGGTCCGTTGGGGCGCCTCTTCGCCGGCAGTTCCGAAAATTCCGTTCAAGCGGCAGCCGCCATCGGCCAGTTGCTGGTCCTCACCGCTCTGGGGCTTCCGTTCAAGTCGATCCAGTTCTTCATGTTGCGCGTCTTTTTCGCCGACGAAGACACCCGGACTCCCATGCTGATCCAGAGCAGCATTGCCGCGATCGGTCTGATCGGCGCCGTGTTGGCAGCCTGGCTGGTCGACCCGATAAATATTGCCGCAGCGATTGCCTTCATCTACGGCATCACCAATGTCATCTCGGCAGTCATCACGCATTATCTGATCAAACGACGCTACGGCGACTATGGCGTCACCAAGGTCATCGACACCTATATACGAATCGGTTGGATGGCCACCCTGTCTGCAATTATTGGCTGCATTCCCCTGGCTTTATTGGGTGGTTTCAGCTTCGGATTCGCTTATGAATCGCTGTTCAGCGCCGCTGTCACGATCTGTGTTGTGGGCCTAGTTATGGCCATAAGCTTTGTGTTGTTGTTGCATCGGACCAAGGTCCCGGAGCTCGCCGGATTCCTCGGCCCGCTTATGCGCAGAATTCCGCGCCTTTCCAAGCCGTGATTCTGCTCAAATGACCAACAAATGACGGGTTTGGGCAGGTAACATGAAGGATGGTGGGTCTGCCTGCCGTTCGAAGCAATCAAACCTTGGAGATGCACGTGTCGCAGCCCATCGATGTCGGTTCTGTCCTTAGCGGGCGCTACCAGGTCACCGAAACCGTTCTGACCACAGCCGAGGGAGATCTGGTGCTTGGCGGCATCGATCAGGTGCTCAACCGATCGGTCAGCATCGTGGTCGCTTCCGCGGCCAACTCCTCGCAGCTGGCCACCAGCGCGCGTGAAATTGCCATGGGCGAGCGTCAGGCCAACGTCCAGGTACTGGACCTTGGGATCACCGAAACGAATCAAAGCTACTTAGTGGCGAACGTCGCCCGCTCAGCCGACCTGCTGGATCTGGTGCTCGAGGCACAAGACGCGCCGTACGTCGAACCGTTCTTCACTGATACCCTGGGCACCGAGCTATTCGGCGAGTCCCGTCAGTCGGTACCCGAGACTTACGAAGACGATGCTGAATACTACGAACAGCTGCGCTACGAAGACGAGCCTGAAGAACAGAACAAGGTTGGCAACGCGCTGAGCAGCGGGTTCGCCGGTTTGAAGAACCGTTTTGGCCGCAAGAATGCCACCGCCGCGGAATCCGTCGATGAAGACGAGTACGTCGAAGAAAATACCGACGATCAGACCGCACCCAATGCCCAGGTAACCACCCCCACGGTGGCAACCCCGATCTCACCGGCAAACAAGGCTTCTGCGACCCCTAAGCCCAAGGTGACCCGTCTGGACGACGATGAGGAACCCAATGTCACCGCAACGGCCGCCCTCGCGGCTGCGGCCCAGTCCAAGGGATCTGCTCCTAAGAAAGAGGAGCCGAAAAAAGAAGAGCCAAAGAAGCCTGCGCAGAAAAAGGCAGCAGCTATGGCCGGCATCGCCGCAGCTTCCGCACCGAAGGCTTCTACCTTCCCTGCAGCCGCCAAGGGCGTTCCTGCACAGGACGTTCCAGAGCCACTGGAGGAAGAGGAAGACGAAGGCACCTCGAAGGGCGTACGTCTGCTCGTGGGCGCCGTGCTGATCGCGGTGCTGATCATCGGCATCGTTTTCGCCTTCAACTTCTTGGGTGGCGCAGGTAAGGACACAACTGCCGATCCTTCGACCGCCCCGTCCGAAACCGCGGCCGCACCGACCCAGGACGAGGCTGAAACGCCAAGCGAGCCTTCACTGCCGGCTCCAAAGGTCGATGATGTCTCGCGTCTGGTGCCAGGCAACCAGCAGCTTAATGCGGAAACCGACAACACCCTCGGCGACATGATCGACGGCAATCCTTCGAGCACCTACAAGACCTACTCGTACACCACCAGCAACTTCGGTGGCTTCTCCTCGAATATGGTCTTCATCCTGGAGCTTGAAGAGGAATCGGGAATCTCCGAAATCAATCTCGAGGGCCTGAATGCCACCGGTGGCGACTACGAGATCCTCGTAGGTACCTCAGATGATCTGGGCGATGCGAAGTCTGTGGCCAAGGGCTCGTTCTCCGGTCCATCGATCTCCGTTCCGGTCAAGGGCGATGACTCCGATCAGATGGCAGGCACGCACGTATTCCTCAACGTCACTGACCTGCCACGCCGTGCTTCGGGCGCCAATGCCTCCCGTCCATTCGGCTTGCAGATCGGCGAGTTCTCCGCCAAGTAACAGAAGCGGAATTTTTTACCAAAGCAATGCGTTGAGGTGGATAGTGAGGTTAGACCTTGCTATCCACTTCGCATTATTAGAACGAAAGGGTTCTACCCTCGTGACTTCAGCACAGAACGACGAAATCCGCGACGTAATCATCGTCGGCTCCGGCCCGTCGGGTTATACCGCTGCGATTTACACCGCGCGTGCGAACCTGAACCCGTTGGTCATTGCCGGCTCAGTCACCGCCGGTGGCGAACTGATGAACACCACGGACGTCGAAAACTTCCCAGGCTTCCCCGAGGGCATCATGGGCCCTGACCTGATGGACAACATGCAGAAGCAGGCCGAGCGCTTCGGCGCCGAGGTGCTCTTCGATGATGTCACCGAGATGCAGCTCGACGGCGAAATCAAGACCCTGTCGTTGGCCGACGGTACCGTGTACCGCGCCCGCACCGTCATTGTTTCCACTGGCTCTGCCTACCGCGAGCTGGGCCTTCCAGACGAAAAACGCCTCTCCGGCCACGGTGTCTCCTGGTGTGCTACCTGCGATGGTTTCTTCTTCCGCGACCAGACGATCTCCGTCATCGGCGGCGGCGACTCCGCAATGGAAGAAGCTCTCTTCCTGACCAAGTTCGCGGCAAAGGTCATCGTGGTGCACCGCCGCAGCGAACTTCGCGCGTCGAAGATCATGGCGGATCGCGCCTTGGCACACGAAAAGATCGAATTCGTCTGGGACTCCGAGGTTGTCGGCATTAACGGCGAAAACAAGGTCAACGGCCTCGTCGTGAAGAACCGCAACACCGGCGAAGAGTCCACCCTGGATGTCACCGGAATCTTCGTAGCCATCGGCAATGATCCACGCGTGGATCTCGTCAAGGATCAGCTGGAGCTAACCGCAGAAGGCACCATCGCCGTCGACGGCCGTTCTTCGCGTACTTCGTTGCCTGGTGTTTACGCAGCTGGCGACGTCATCGATTCAAACTACCGTCAGGCAATCACCGCCGCAGCTTCCGGCTGCGCCGCTGCTCAGGACGTCGAGCATTACTTGGCCAACGTCAAGACCCCGGCCAAGGTAACCAACTAATAATTCGCAGAAAGGGGTTCACTCACATGAGTAACGCTAAGGCAGTAACCGAAGCAACCTTCCAGGCAGAAGTTCTGGAGTCCGAGAAGCCAGTAATCGTAGATTTCTGGGCAGAGTGGTGCGGTCCATGCCGTCAGCTGAGCCCAATCCTGGATCAGATCGCTGAGGAGCACGCAGACAAGGTCACCATCGTAAAGCTGAACATCGATGAGAACCAGGCGATTTCCGCGAAGTACGGCATCACCAGCATTCCTGCAATGTTCGTTTTCAAGGATGGCGAGCACGTCGCCTCCTCGCTCGGTGCTAAGCCAAAGGCTGTCATTGAGAAGGAATTTGCAGAATACCTGTAGATCCTAAGTAGTTGTCAAAATAGGCGTTGAGCTTTCGAGCTCAACGCCTATTTTTGTCCCTACCGCTAGTCAGGGCGTGGTGGCTATGCTCAGAAAACGCGCCTCAGAGCTACGACGTATTTAACCAAGTAATATAGCTTGTTTTCTCTCAAGTAAATTGGAGATTTCATTTCCATGTGTGTTTGTTGGTCAGATTCAACATATCGACGGAAAACACGGCGCTCACCCAACCGGCTGCAGGTAGCACGTGCGCTTCGATCTCTGGCTACTTCAACTTTCTTCGAAGCAACCCGTTAGCGTGCAAAGTAGTTTAGAGCACCTTCCAGATATCGATAGCCGCTTACCAACATGAGCATCTTCGGCGATTACTTTGCATAGATGACGACATCCGCTAGCGGCACCAATCTTCTTACCAGTCATGAATCCCGAGGCTGCCATGCACAAGTCGATCCTCGTTTGAAACTCAGTAGTGCTAGTCAGAAGTGAACTCATCTTTAAAATTTTCATGTTCCTGATTCCTATGTTGCTTGGGATATAGACCAGGAAAATTCAGGAAAAAGACTACCTTCGAGATTCGGCAGTAGAAGACGTGCAACGGTGCCTTGCGAGCTCAAAGAAGAAGACGCTGGATGGGGGTCTCTCAATGTAACGGCCCGCCCTACGACGTACCTGGCAAGCGTCTCTCCTCACTGAATGTGTCAAGTAATCAGGACCAGAAGCATGGAGCGAGAACGGACCGGATGGACCTCAGAACGTTCGCAACCATGTGTCGCTACTCTACTTCGATACAGCAAGTCCAGGAGACCGGTCCACGTAACCGGTACTGGTGTACCAGTTATTGAGAATTGGTGACCGCTGAACTACCTTCGCTGTCCAGTCGCTGCACTCGTGTTAGAGCGTCGATGCCAAGTCGTGGATATCGACGCGGTTCGGCTAATAAGGCGCTATCTCGGATACCCGTTTCTCTTTTGCGCTGACTAGCAACTCACTGAGCTTTCTCGGGAACGCGGCAACGAGAAGAACCGATCGGTCTTCATTGATTCGATTACTGGTGAGAAAGCAGGCTCCTAGAAGCACGCGTATTGTTGGGGTCATCTATTGGGAAAACGCAGGTCCAGTTGTACCTCGCCGAGATTATCAACGTGACCTATAGTCGTCGTAAGTAGTTGGTCGTTCAGGGGCCTTCATAGTGTTGTTGGCAGCCCACGGTGGACAGTTCCCGGGTCTGACGATAGCGCTGCGTCTGTGTACTCGAACGAGTGGACGCATGATGCCACGGTAGTTTGCCATCCGTCCTCCTAGAATAGATTCACCTCCCCCAAGTAGAGCATTTGACTCATTGTGAGGCAGCAATAATGCCTTCCAGCGGCCTTGCCAACGAAACACGATAATCTTCCGTCTGAGCCACCCTTAGAGCCCTTGAAGACCTCTGAATAAGCAGACCCTCTATGGGGAGACTTTCGGCGGATGTCGTAGAAAGCGAAGCAACGCCCGTATGGCTCGACGGCAACAGGCTCTGCACTCACTACAAGCAATCTGTCTGGCCTGCCAGGTTCAATTCAGGGGTTCACGCGGATACGAACTTGGATCGGTTTGTTCAGCATAGGATCTGGGTTGAGCCGGGCAACTTCAACATGTAGGTGCAACCCTCATGGCTACGGATCAAGGGTGTTGTTGAATATTAGTAGGTTTGGGGACCACCCAATATTGCCTTTGAAAGCCAGCGTTATTGCCGTTGGGGACCAGCAGCTGCCCTGAAGGGTGCCACTGGCCGCCAACGGTATTCCTTTCTATACGAGGTTCAACTGCTCACGCATGTTGTACGTCCCGGTTTCGCACCACGTCGTATTGTGAATGATTCGATCCATAATCGCGTCCGCATGCACCCCAGAACCAAGCCGCTGATGCCAGAGGCTTCGTTGTCAGAGGATCAATACACGTGTCGCTCCCGGAACTGTTCCACCTTCTGGTGGTTAGTTAGGTCCCGAGATCTGCCAGTGAAAACTTGACGTTAAGAGTGAATGTTCGTTGGCGCAGCCGCAATCAGTTCTGAAATCGACCGAACCTCATTTATCAGACAATCAGGTCCGCCCGCCCCCGATCGTCGAACGGTGAATACCATGTCGTCTCGCAAATAGCGTTGTTTCACGTGAAACAAACGTCATTTCTGGTCTGGCCTCGAAAGGGCTAGATTCCATTCTGTCTTCCGTTGATTGACGTTCGAAATCGCGCGTCGACGATCGCCGTTTTCAATAATGGAAGGGACCAGTAGCGCACAATTCTGTACCCGAAGAACATATTTGCGTCCCGTGCTGACATGGAGCGGCTTTTCTCGTCGCCAGCTATACAACACCATGGATTCTGTAATTCCAACCTTTAAGTGAGTGAAGAATGTTTCACGTGAAACACGCGCAGATGATGAGTATCAGGAGGACCGCGAACCGAACTGCCCCAAGTGTAGTGAAAAATATCAGCACTACGCCTAGACGGTAGCAAGAACTATAAAAACCGTTTCGTCGCAGACGCCATTGTAGAACCTGGCGCCACATCCCGATTACCCGTAATGAGTTCCAGAATCACTGCGGGAGCAGCCAGTGATTCGGTCGGATGTTCTCATCGATTCGTCAGGTGCCTAATCTGGATAGATGACCTTTTGTCCCACACTGGCTTTCAGCGAGAAATCACAAGTGCACAGTCATCGTTTTTGAGCGGAACTCCTAGTAGCTCTCAAACGCCGGCAAACGAGAACGAGATGCAGACAGCCGATATTTGCCTAGTACCTCTCCCCCACTACATCTGGGATAAGCCCTTCATTTCGCACCTGTCCCGATTGCGCGACATGCTGGATGCTACCGATATTTCCGTTGGGAGACGGTACCTACTTGTGCCGGAGATACAGCGGCCGCCAATGCGAATGTCCATGCCCAACAGCACGGATGATCTCCAGTATTCTGAACCTTTCGAAAACGTTCCAGATGGTACCGCGGAAGAGCCTGCCCATCTCATCTCGCAACGGATGCCGATGCCGAGTAACTAAGTCTCCAGACACTGAGTACAAGATAACGTTGAGCGACAACAGCGGCGTGCATATCTCCAAGCAGCAACGTTCCGAACCAGAAGCAATTTTTCCTTGGCACATGCCGGCAAGACTCCATCCATCGCGACGTTATTCTCATCGCTATGGACTTGTGGAACGTAACCGTAGCCATTGAATCCTTTTCGCGAAGTCTGCCAGGCTTCTTTCGTCGGGTCGGGCAGCCTTCGGCAACGTAGATCCCAACGATGCCGGTGAACCCTATGGCAGTGCCCAAAGAGAACATTCATGTTTCTTTGGGATAGTCCCACACGTAGTACCGTCGGTTGCCACAGGAGTAGACGTTCAGAAAAATACGATCGTGAAATCGCTCGGGAAGCGGATCAGTTGAATATTTGACGATTTGAAAGCGCCAATATGGCCACTCAGAACCGCCAATGGCGCCCCTGAGAGCCATGAATTGGAATCCTTCCGCCATATGACAACATCTGTTGGAGGGAGCAATGCAATTGGTGCGATAAAACAATGCGAAGCTGACACGCTTGCTTCCCGTCGAAGGAATATCGGGGCGGAGTATCGACGTCTCGCGAAACATCTTCAGAAACAACGCATACAACGTCCTAGATGCCGAATTAGAAACCGAAAACACCGGAACGGGAACCCAGGCAAACTATAGGAACCTGTTTGGTAGTTTTTAGTCCCTGGCCTCGGGGAGCATTAGGGCTCGTTCACTCCGCCTGACTGGAATACGGTGTCTAAGCAATTCCCGAGAGTCGGAGTGACACTCAAATTCCTGCATGGACGCGATCATGGAGCGGATCGGGCAAAATACGATCTGAGTCGATACTACGAGCTACAACATGAGGGAGAAAAGGTCCTTGGACTAGGCTATAGGATGTTGTTGCGGTTACGTGGTGCCTCCCGAAAGGTTCGGGCCCTCAACAAGCACATTGGTGGCTATGGAAGGGTATATCCGGAGGCTCCCATACCTCCCGATTTTCGATCAGTATTCATTGAGTATGGGATTTGGAGCTACCGCGCGAAAATACCGAACGCAACTTCAATCGAAGCGTGTGCCGTACTGTCGCAGTGACATCAGATCACCGATCATTCCGAAGGTATACATCCCGTCTGCTACGCCCATGATCTCGTCAGTCGGACCTGTCTACCTCTTCTTGGTAACCTCTACATCGGACACTTGTTCAGCGCTCAAGAGCTGAAAGGTCCCGATATTTCACATACGCCCTACTCCCCTGATCTTCTTCGTGACTGGGGTGCCAACATGGGTATCACTAGAAATTGCTGCAGGACAGAAGCATGCACTCCCATGATGCAACTGGACTTCCAAGGATATTATTCGCCGTGATCGATTGGGCGGTGCCAAATTCATTCAGAAGTATCTTGTATCTAGTCGTGATGCCGATCCAACTATCGATATCATCTAAGGATTGAGCTCGGACCGCTACAGCTTTGACAGTGTTGCCGGCAGGGTTGAGAAATATTGCCATCCGACTTGTCTGAACTGAAATTCAATCAGCGTGTTGGATGTCGTAGGTAATCTCGATGTCGGTGTTGGACATCAGATGCGCTGCAGGCGCCCCCTGGCAGAGCATCTAGAGATTACCCTCATCATCGGTTCTCAGTACTTACTATGATCACTCTATGATTTTGGGATTCGATCCAGCCCGCTAGTTCCTTCTACATTGGTGACACGCAATGTAGTTCCGATGTCAGCCGATCCATGGCGCCATGTTTCACGTGAAACAGAGCATGCCCCATATCCAAGATATTCTGATTTATTGAATACGAACCGGAGCTTTAGCGAGACCAGCACCGATCGCGTCTAGCTAATTTTAAACCGAACACGCTCGAGCATTCGGAGCTCAGTTTGGACCTACGGTCAAATATCAGCGTCCTCGACGCCACTGGAAAGCCGATGATTCTATGCGTGAATACATGAGTATTCGGAGCCTTGAGTGTCACCGAATATTGCCTTTCGATCCGTACCACTAGATTCGAGGGTAAGCGTCGGAGCTGGCAAGGTAGCAAGGTAGCAAGGTAGCAAGGTAGCAAGGTAGCAACACTATCCGACCAACCCACCTCGATTACTTCTACACCAAGAAGATGCCTTCGGCTATCTACCATCCGAGGAACAGAGGGAATGCCCATGCCCTCTGTTGAACGCTGCCAAATGGAATCTTGTCAGTCGCTCCGTCTCTGGTGCTAGTCGAAGATCTGTGAACCTAGTTGTTCTAGGACTCGAAAAATCGCTTTGGAGAGCTATACCCAATGCGACGAAAATGAATAGCACCGCCCACAGACAATGCTGTTGCAATCATCACTCGGCATGTTCACAAAAAATCCTGCCCGTAAACCGTTGCCGGTACAGAATAGATAAAGCACTGAGGTACCACAGGATACGCAACTCCGAAGGCTGGTGGCACTCACAGCGTGGATGACGTTTTTATGCCCCCTAAGGCCTGTATTTAGGGCAACGTGCAGCTGGTTATTTTACGGTTCTAGGCAATGAAGCAAAGTAGACCAACGGATCCTCTGGATCACGGAGTCTATAGTACCTCCCCCGATAGGAACGCATCGGTACAATATTCGAGTGTAGTGAATGTCTGCCCCCTGGCTTATCCTCATTCCTGCGGTATTCAATCGTGCCGCTAGTTCCTGCCCGAGCTTGCTGGAACCGTCTCCAACGGCTATTACCGCGACCGGGCGAATTCACAATACGGGATACCCCGAAGGCAATAAACCGCAAACTTCCCCAGCGCGAATCAAGATATTTTCACTACGTAGCCCTAATTACTTTTCCAAAGGGACTGCTGGTCCCCAACGGCAATAACGCTGGCTCCAATAGGCAACGTTGCGGGGTCCCCAAACCTACTAATATTCAACACTAACGAGTTCTCAAAACATGATCGTCGTTTGCCCGGCAATTCGTTGGCACGCCTTCAATCGTCAGGAATCTGTTGGCGTGCATGGAGATCAGCCGACGTGCGGCCAGAAAATTGCCCACTGGCGGACAATTAATGCGACATCCTAATAAACCACCGCATTCGCTGAGTGAATGATCAAAGCCCGCCGTCTTATCAGCGACCACCTTCAACAAAGGTACTGCTGATGACCGTCTCATTATATGAAGGCAATGCGCCACCCAGATGGTCGGCGCCTCCCCTTTCATTGCATCTATCAGACATGGCCAAATTAGAGCAGACAACGATTTGAACTCTCATTGCTTCTCCCATCGCCACGCGCTCACGCCCGAAGCAACCATCAGATTGTTCCAAGTGCACCTTGGTCGGCATAGAACCGAGCTCGTTACCGCTGGTCCTTCTGCCCGGTGACCTTGTTCAAGGACATTCGATATGGCAGTAGTTCTGGGCCCTGAAACTTACTTCAATCAGAGGTGCAGGTACCGCTCTCGCATATCCACAATTACGCGAACAACGAGCACGCTACTGTCAGATCCGAAGCTGAACACTTGAGCCATTATCTGCGTGAATCAAATCAACGGTTTCAACATCGCCGGATGAGAAGAGAATTCAGCTGCAAGGATTCCTAGATCAAATAAGTTACATCGGACCGTTTTCGGTTTAGGAAAGTCACTACTGGTTCAATGAGGTCAAGTTTGGGTGACGCTCGCATTCTGGGCAAGAACTGATTCGGTTCACGGTGTTCCGCCTTTCCGTTTTTGTGTTTTCACGGGTCACCGCTGATCTGTTTCCTCGACTGACATGCTTGCAGCATCTCTGGTCTGGTTGACTCCTTCCTTCTAAGTGCCCAGCATGGCCTGTGCGCAGCCCCTCAGAAGCCATGTACGCCCTAGGCTGAGGTCTCCTCCAATTCTGGTCAGTTCGACCGGCTGAAGCGCTTACAAGGATCATTCGGTGTATCCGGCTTGCTGCGCGTAGGCGGATAAAAAAAATGGTGTCGGGTATGTTTCACGTGAAACATACCCGACACCGCAAGAGCAAGTGGCTACTTCTTCAAGTCCGGATCTAGGACTTCCATAATTCTATTTAGGTCCTCCACCGAGGCAAACTCGATGCTGACTTTACCTTTTTTGGTACCCAATTGAATCTTGACGCTAGTGTCCAAACGATCAGCCAACGACGTCGCCAAAAAATCCAGCCGCTCGTTACGCTGGTTCTCACGTGCCTTAACGGTCTTCTTAGCTGGCTTGTCGCCGCTAAGGGCCACTGCCTCCTCCGTAGCGCGAACGGACAATCCTTCATTGACGATTCGTTGAGCAAGTTGCTCAATTGCTTCTCCATTGGATAAACCGAGCAGTGCACGTGCATGCCCGGCCGACAATACGCCGGCGGCCACTCGTCGCTGCACCAGGGCAGGCAGTTTCATCAGCCGGATTGTGTTCGAAATCTGCGAGCGTGATCGCCCAATACGATCCGAAAGTACTTCCTGAGTGCAATTGAATTCTTCAAGAAGCTGCTGGTAAGCCGCGGCCTCTTCAAGTGGGTTGAGCTGCGAACGGTGAAGATTCTCAAGGAGTGCATCACGAAGTAGGTCGGTATCCAGCGTATCTCGGACGATAGCCGGAATCGTAGACAGTCCTGCGGCCTGAGTCGCCCTCCAACGACGTTCACCCATGACCAGTTCATATGGTGCATCGTTGTCTTCTCGCGAGGGACGAACAACAATTGGCTGGAGCAGGCCAATTTCCCGAATCGAATGGATGAGTTCATCCATGTGTTCCTGGTCAAAATTCGTTCGGGGTTGCTTACGGTTCGGATGAATCTGGTCAACGTTGAGTTCAGCAAAACGAGCTCCCGGTACGTCTACCAAGCCATTTGCCGGCTCCTCCAGCACCCCTCCCCGGTCGTTACTCTGCGGGACAGGTTCGGTCTTGCGCGGAGCGACGGTCGTGTTGAGTCCAGGCATTGCCGCCCGAGGCTTCTTCGCACTCTTTGCAGGTGCCGCTTTCGGCGCAGAGGAAGCCGACTTGCGTCCCGGCTCAAAGAACATGTCTACAGGACGAGCTGTCTTCGTCTTGCTCTGGTCGGAGGTAGGTATCGATGTTTCACGTGAAACATCGTCTTTAATCTCTGCCACAGCCCCGGATGGCGAACTGGAAATCAGCGCACCAAGCCCTCTGCCTAAGCCACGCTTCTTGTCAGCCATATAGCGGCACTCCTTTTCATCCAAATTCTCAACCCACGACTAGTCTACTGTTTACGTGAGTAACTAGGGGGATGTTGACAATTTTCCTTTTAGGGAGTCATGGGTCTATTGAAGATGAAACTTCTATCCTAAAAACAACGAAAAACAAGTGAATTCCAGATCTTGTTGTCTAGAACGTTCTGTCTTAGGATTTTACCGCTCGTTCGGCGATCTCTATGGCTGCCTCCATATAAGACAACGCGCCGGTGGAGCTCGGGTCGTAAGTAATTACGGTCTGCTGGTAACTCGGGGCTTCCGAGATGCGTACAGATCGAGGTATGACGGCGCCGAGAACTTGCTCTGGGAAATGTTCCCGCACTTCGTTGGCTACCTGTGCCGCCAAATTGGTCCGGCCGTCATACATGGTGAGCAGTATCGTGGAAACAGTTAATTTTGAATTCAAATGCTTTTGAATCATCTCAATATTCTTCAAAAGCTGGCTCAGACCCTCCAACGCGTAGTACTCACACTGAATTGGGATGAGCACTTCCCTGGCAGCCACAAATGCGTTGACAGTCAATAGGCCCAAGCTCGGCGGGCAGTCTATGAATACGTAGTCCAGACGAGGAAGTCCCTTGCGTTGACGAGTGCGCGCATAGTCATCCAATGCTCGCTGCAACCGCTGCTCTCGGGCCACCAAAGAAACTAATTCAATTTCAGCACCCGCAAGATGAATAGTTGCCGGGGCCACTTCCAATGTGGGTAGCTCAGGGCAAGTCGCAATGACATCTGCCAAAGGAAGATCATTGATAAGTACGTCGTAAATGCTATCGACTTCCGAATGATGCTCAATACCTAGAGCTGTCGATGCATTGCCCTGCGGGTCGATATCGATTACCAGAACGTTCAGACCACTCTTGGCCAAACCCGCCGCAAGGTTAACTGCCGTCGTCGTCTTGCCCACTCCACCCTTTTGGTTGGAGATAGTGAGGTATCGAGTCTTCGGCGGCGTTGGGACTTCTCGCTCCGAAATCGCTTCGCGGCGCCTATGTTCATTGGCCAGCTGACTAGCTAACGGCGAAGAAGAATCATTAAAGTCAAAAACGTTGCTCGACGAACCTTTAGCCTTGGACAAAGGTGAAACTCCTCCTCGTGAATTGATGCGTTCAAAATCCATGAACCCACCGACGATGTTTCACGTGAAACACACGAAAACAAACGTCTTAGTATGCGTTCAAGCTGAATCTCGAAAGATACTCAGGTCTTGGGTTATTCCGCATCTAAAGCTACTTAAAGACTAACGCCTAAGTATTAGCCAACCTTGATTTGAACCACCGTGGTGACTTCTTCCAGCATGTCTTCACCGACAGTGACTACCTTAGTTTCGGTGCCACCAAGCTTGCGGATGACCTTCTGCGCCTTATCAATTTCTTCTGCGGCGGAACGTCCCTTGATGGCGATAAGGTCACCTTGCCCGTGCAGCAGTGGGATGGTCAGGCCTGCGAGGTTACTCAACGCCGAGACCGCTCGGGCAGTCACGTAACGGGCATTGATGGTCTCAGTCATCTGCTCGGCGCGTCCACGCATCACGGTCACATTGTCCAGACCGAGGTCGTCGATGACTTCTGTCAGCCAGATGCAACGGCGTTCTAAGGGTTCAATCAGCGTCAGCTTGAGATCCGGACGTGCGATGGCCAAGCACAGGCCAGGAAGGCCCGCACCGCTGCCTACATCGGCTACTTCAGCATCGCGCTCCATCAACGACTCGATCACGGCGCAGTTGAGCACGTGGCGGGACCACAGACGAGGGACTTCACGCGGGCCAAGCAGCCCTCGTTCAATGCCTGACGTAGCAAGGTGCGCTACGTAGCGCTTAGCAAGATCCAGTCGGTCACCGAAAATCTTTTCGGCAGCTACGGTCTCCGCTGCTGTAAGGCTGAGGTCCTCAGTCATTGCATAGTTCCTTTGAACGATTGAAAACGCGCGGTGCGAATTACTTAGTTATCCAGCGTCGATACGACGATGTGGCGACGGGTGGATTCACCTTCGGATTCCGAATGCAGTCCAGCATCCGCAATGACATCGTGAACAAGTTTGCGTTCGTACGCGCTCATCGGCTCGAGGTGTACTGGCTGTCCCGACTTTCGCGCCTCGGCGATGGCTTCCGTGGCTAACTGCTGCAGTTCTTCGGCACGGTTTGAGCGATACCCGGCAATGTCCAAGACTAAGCGTGAACGCTCGCCAGTGGCATTGAGAACAGCCAGGCGGGTTAGCTCCTGCAGTGCATCGAGTACCTCACCGTCCTTGCCTACGAGGCTGTTCAGGTCGGTGGTGGCTTCCTCGGCGACGATGGAAATGTACGTTCGTCCGCCACGGATTTCGATGTCGATGTCGCCATCGAGATCGGCAATATCCAACAGTTCCTCTAGGTAGTCCGCGGCAACATCGCCTTCGTCGACTACCTCTTCATTTTGCTCGACCTGGTCGGTCAGCTCAGATACTTCGGTGTTCTCAGTTGCAGTCATGACTACTTCTTCCGGCGATTCTTACGCTTTGGCTGCTCGCGCTGGCCCTTAGGTTCTTCGATCGCTGGGGTCTCGGACTCATCCAGCTTCTTCTGTCCCACAGGAGGCAAACCCTTGGCAGCGCGACGAGCGTTGAGTTCGCGTTCTGCCTCAGAGCCTGGAGTTGGGTTGTTGCGAATGACCCAGAACTGCTGTCCCAAGGTCCAAAGGTTCGATGCGGTCCAGTAGATCAGCACGCCGATTGGGAAGTTAATACCACCGATGCCGAAGACCAGAGGCAGGATGTAGAGCATCATCTTCTGCTGCTGCATGAACGGGCCCTGCAGGGCTTCCTGGCTCATGTTCTTGGTCATCAGCTGGCGCTGGGTGAAGAACTGCGAGGCGGTCATCGCGAGGATCATGATGACCGCAACGATGATTACTGCCCAGTTGATGGCACCGGAATTGATGGTGCCCAAGAAGGTCTCGGAAAGCGGTGCCCCGAGGATCGAGGACTGGTCGAAGCTGCGGATATGGTCAGCGGACAAGGCACCGATTGAACGGCCGTCATCGCTGGCACGGGAAGCTTCGTTAAGCACGCGGAAGAGGGCGAAGAAGAATGGCATCTGCACGAGCAGAGGCAGGCAGGAAGACAGTGGGTTGGTCTTGTGCTTCTTGAACAGCGCCTGCTGTTCTTGCACCATGGCCTGACGCGACATCTGGTCGGTCTTGCCCTTGTACTTCGCCTGGAGCTTGCGCAGGTCGGGCTGCAGCGCCTGCATCGCACGCTGGCTCTTGATCTGCTTGACGAAGACCGGAATCAGCAGTGTACGGATGAGCAGAACCAGGAAGATGATGGACAAGGTCCAGGTCACTCCCGAGCCCTCGTCCATACCCATGATGGTGAACAGTTCGTGGAAGGCCCACAGGACCCACGACACGGAATACGTGAACGGAGTCAATATGGTGTCTAGAAAGTTCATTAGCGGTCAAGCTCCTTGTGGCCGCTATCCGCGGCGTCTTCATCGTCGGGAATCACAGGATGATTCAGAACTATGATCCTCGGCAGTTTACCTTCGGGCCAAATCCGTGGACCCTCCGGAACGTGGTCTACGCCGCCGTGGGAAAATGGATTACACCTCAGAACCCGCCAGGCAGTCAAGACGATACCTTTGACGGCACCGTGCTGAGTCACCGCTTCGAGCCCATAGGCAGAACAGCTAGGAAAGTATCGGCATACATCGCCATAAATTGGCGAGATGATCTTTCGGTAGAACTTAAGAAACCCGATAAGAAGATTGCGTGGAATATCAATGATGAACCACACAGGTCCGGTTCGGAAAGCTAAGTCCTTACGCATCAGCGGACCTCTGTTTTACGAAGCACGGATGCGAAAGCAGTGTTGACCTGTGATCGCAGCTCTTCCCAAGAGAGCTCAGCAGCTCCAGGCAGGGCACGAACGACGATATCCAGGTTTCCATCCACGCGCCTAAGCTCGTGGGCAACTTCGCGCATGCGACGTTTCGCCAGGTTCCGCTTAACCGCAATTCCCACTGCCTTGGAGACAATAAATCCAAACCGGTCCCCCATGCCCCCTTCGGGGCGAGGGCGTGCATATAGCACGACGTTCCGGCGTCCGCTTCGGGCGCCGGAACGTACAGTGACTGTAAGGTCTTGCGCTAAGCGCAATCGCTGATTCTTTGGCAACATTTTTGGCCTAGACGGATCTAGTCGAGTCCATCAGAACTATGCAGCCAAAAGCTGATCCACAAATTTATGCGGAAAGCTCGGTGCGGCTCTTGCCGCGACGAGCCGAAAGAATTGCGCGACCCGCACGGGTACGCATACGAAGACGGAAACCGTGCTTCTTAGCACGACGACGGTTGTTTGGCTGAAAAGTCCGCTTGCTCACGGTGACACTCCAAGAATTTTAAGTGATGCGCCGTACCCGCTACTAGCTAGCTGGATAACAACAGGCTGACGCTCGTTCTTTATAAAATGCGTGATTTCGCGGGCTCTTCTAAAAACTGAGCAGGTCACAAAACGCACACATAGGACTGAATAACGATAGGAAAATTTGAGCCGTAGGTCAAATTGGCGCGCGGTAACAGCGCCCCTGTGAATATCAGAGCGCTGCCTGTGAATAATCTACCCCAAACTTGTGGATTACGACAGCTTTCAACGAAAGACACCTCACATTCTGACGCGAAAAACCACGTCAAAGCGGCCCTCAAAAGCCTAGATTTCAAGGGAAAAGACGTTTTCCACAGCCAAACCGCTAACTTTTTCCACCAGACTGTGCATAACCATGTGGATAGTGGATAGAATCAGTGGTGATAGCGTCGCCAGAATGGCGAAAACAAAGCCGAAAATCGGGTTTTGTGTGATCAACATTGCATTAAATGATGGAAGTGGGACGCCCTTAGTGAGTAGCGACGAGACCAATAGTATTGGGAGCTCCTGGCGTCAAGTCATCCGCAAGATCGAAGACGACGATCGGGTTAAAGCCCGCCACCGTCCGTTTGTGTCCTTAGCCAAGCCCCAGGGTCTCATCGGAAGTACCCTTCTTGTTGCAGTGCCAAATGACCTCACCCGTGACATTCTGCAGACTCAACTACGCGAGCCGCTGGATCAAGCACTGCGCGAAGTCTTCCAGGACGATATTCGTTGCGCGGTAAGCGTCGACCTGTCTCTGGCCGAAGACGTCGAACAGCCGGTCGAGGAAAAACCAGCACCTGTTTCCACCCCAGCCCCGGTTCCGGAGACTCCCGGCCCACGCCCACAGCCGGCGCCCCAGCCGACTCCCCCCTCAAATTCCCAAGAGTTCGGTCGCCTGAATCCGAAGTACATATTCGATACCTTCGTGATCGGCTCTTCGAATCGATTTGCGCATGCGGCCGCCGTTGCCGTTGCCGAAGCGCCGGCGAAGGCCTACAACCCGCTATTCATCTACGGCGATTCTGGTTTGGGTAAGACGCACCTACTTCATGCGATTGGGCATTACGCGCGTCACCTCTACAAGGGCATTCGTGTTCGCTACGTGAATTCCGAAGAATTCACCAACGATTTCATCAACTCCATCCGTGATGACGAGGGTGCCAGTTTCAAACAGACCTACCGCAACGTCGACATTCTGCTGATTGACGATATTCAGTTCTTGGCAAATAAGGACGCGACGCAAGAAGAGTTCTTCCACACCTTCAATGCCCTGCATAATCACAACAAGCAGGTAGTGATCACCTCCGACTTGCCGCCGAAGCAGCTCCAGGGCTTTGAAGATCGAATGCGTTCACGCTTCGAATGGGGTTTGCTTACCGATATCCAGCCGCCTGAATTGGAAACTCGAATTGCGATCTTGCGCAAGAAGGCGGATGCGGAGAACCTTTCTGCCCCGGGCGACGTGATGGAATACATTGCTTCACGCATCTCTACGAATATCCGTGAGCTCGAGGGTGCACTCATTCGAGTGACGGCCTTCGCCTCATTGAATAACCAGCAAGTAGACCTTGCCCTGGCCGAAACCGTTCTGAAGGATTTGATCAGCGCCGACGGTGCCCAGGAGATCACGCCCTCAACCATCATCAAGCAGACCGCCGAATACTTCGGACTGAGCATTGATGAGCTCAACAGTAAGTCACGTACTCGAACGCTGGTCACTGCACGTCAGATCGCGATGTACCTCCTGCGGGAATTGACCGATATGTCTCTGCCGAAGATCGGTGCCGAACTCGGTGGACGTGACCATACCACCGTGATCCATGCCGATCGCAAGATTCGTGAACTGATGGCCGAACGTCGTGCGATCTTCAACCAGGTGACAGAACTGACAAACCGCATCAAACAAAGCCAGCGCGAGCACTGATTCACGAAAATCACAGCTGTGGATAAGGCTGTGGAGTAGTTGGAGACAACCTGCGCATAACAAGCACCTCGAGTGTGGACTGCGAAAAGAGTGACACTGAGTTTCAACAGGGCACTGGAACTGAGTGTCACTCCCAGTCACAGATTGTTCACATGCACAATTGGTTCAATCTATGGGATCGCGGCGGTTGTCCACAGTATCCACAGGGGTTATTAACACTACTTCCTTTAAACACTTATTCATCCAAATAACGAGACCTCTCCCCGATACACCCGTTTTGAACGATTTTTTGTTCATAAGTTCGCTGCACTGCACACCTCGGAATCTTCTATGAAGCTTCATGAGGAAAGTCGTGGCAAGATTAAGTGGAGATATCGTGTAGCTACCTGCTCTATGCTTAAGAACTTGGCGGGAAACAAGCTTCTTGGCCTGACTTAAGACTTATGGGTTCCGAAAGGCGGATTTTTCGTGAAGTTCAGCGTTGAAAAGGATGTATTGGCAGACGCCGTTTCTTGGACCGCAAGGTCTCTAGCGCAGCGTCCACCATCTCCAGTACTTGCTGGCATTTTGATCACTACCCATGAGGGCATCGTTCGCCTTGAGGGATTTGATTACGAGATCTCATCCCATATTGAAATACCTGCCGATATAGCAGAACAGGGTGAAGTGCTGGTTTCTGGCAAGCTTCTTGCAGAAATTACCCGATCTTTGCCTAATTCAACGGTGACGCTGGAAACCGATGGCACGAAGATTACGGTTTCCTGCGGCCGTTCTCGTTTCCACTTGGCAACCATGCCCGTGGATGAATACCCGACGCTTCCTGCGCTTCCAGAAGTTGCGGGAACCATTAATGGACAGGCTTTCTCCGAAGCCGTATCGCAGGTCATCGTTGCTGCGTCCAAAGATGATACTCTTCCGGTTCTTACCGGCATCAAGGTAGAAATCGTAAACGATCTCATTACCTTCCTGGCTACCGACCGTTACCGCTTGGCGATGCGCGAACTGAACTGGTCCCCTAACCAGCCAGAAGTTTCTACCTCATTCTTGATCAAGGCGAAGACCTTGAGTGAAGTCGCGAAAACACTTTCGAGCGCCGGTGATTTGAAGCTGGCTATCAGCCCTAACGGCGAAATGATTGGTTTCGAAAGCGCCAATCGCCGAACCACCTCGCTGCTGATCAATGGCGACTATCCAAAGATTCGTTCGCTGTTCCCGGACAACACCCCCATCCATGCGACCGTTCGTACCAGCGATCTAATCGAAGCAGTACGCCGCGTCTCGGTGGTTGCCGAACGTAATACTCCGGTTCGCATGGCTTTCACCGATGGTCAGCTGACCCTGGATGCGGGAACCGGCGAAGATGCCCAGGCCGAAGAGGCGATCGTTGCTTCGCTTCGGGGTGAAGACATCACCGTGGCGTTCAACCCCACATTCCTGAGCGAGGGCCTAGGCTCCTTCAATACCGACTACGTGCGGTTCTCCTTCACCAGCGCACCTAAACCTGCGATGATCACCGGTCAGAAGCAGATCGACGAAGACGATCAGGACCAGTACCGGTACCTGGTCATGCCAGTTCGATTGCCAAACTCGAACTAGCAACAACCTCGCGGTGGATGGCCTGGCCATCCACCGCTTCGCAGCTTCCAGGACTCTCGGTGTATATCTCGCAGCTTTCCCTCACGAGCTTTCGCTCGTACGTGCAGGCCGACGTGCAACTTGCCCCGGGCATTAATGTACTGGTCGGCCCCAACGGTGTGGGCAAAACCAACATTGTTGAGGCCGTCGGCTATCTAGCGAATCTTTCCTCGCACCGGGTCAGTAGCGATGCCCCATTAATTCAATTCGGGTCCGAACGAGCACTGATCCGCGGCACCTTGCACCGCGGTTCCCAGACCTCCTCGCTCGAGGTCGAAATTACCAGCGGCAAGATCAACCGTGCCCGAATCAATCGGGCCAATCCGGTGCGAGCACGTGAAATTCTTGGACTCGTTCGAACCGTCCTGTTTGCTCCCGAGGACCTTGCCCTGATCAAGGGCGACCCCTCGAACCGTCGCCGCTTCCTGGACGAGATGCTCATCTCCCTGCGGCCCATCGAAGCCGGCACCAAAAACGACTACGAGCGAATCGTGAAGCAGCGCAATGCGTTGCTCAAATCGATCCGCGGGAAATCCAAATTGAATTCCTCGCAGGAAAGTACCCTGCAGGCTTGGGACATGCAGCTTGCGAACTGCGGGGCACGCCTCATCCGGGGACGGCTGAACGTCTTGGCGCTGCTGCGTCCGTACATGGAGGCCGCCTATGCGGACCTCGCCGATGGCAAGAAGCACGCCGGTGCAATCTATCGCTCCTCGCTCGAGGGAGAGAACGATGAGAATTCGCTTCCCGCCAACGATCTCGAGGCAATGGCCCAGGACGAGATTCGGGAATTGTTGCTGAATTCCATCGAGGCAAACCGATCACGTGAATTGGATCGCGGAATTTCTCTCTTCGGCCCGCATCGCGACGATCTGACCTTGACCTTGGGGGCGACCCCGGCGAAGGGCTACGCCTCACATGGCGAAACCTGGTCGTTTGCGCTCGCTTTGCGTTTGGCAGCCTACCGAGTCTTTGGCGATGACGATCCGCGAACCGGCTCGGGTCCAATCCTGATCCTCGATGATGTCTTTGCTGAGCTGGATGCGACTCGACGAGACAGGCTGGCTCATATTGTGTCCGGTGCCGAACAAGTTCTTGTCACGGCCGCGGTTGCCGCCGATGTCCCCGAAGCTTTGAAGGGGCATTTTTTCCAAGTCAGCCCCGGCCAGGTCAGCGATGTCTGAGGAAGAGCTCGACTCAGCCAAGGCGCTGCTCAATCGCATGCGAAAGCTTGCCGAGGAACGCGGAGAGCCGAGAATCGATGCGGCCCGAATGGAGCGGGTGAAGAAACGGCAGGCCGCTCGTCGCGGATTTGCCGCTCCCAAGGGCACCGCAAGCGAAGGATCTGCCCGTGACCCGCATGCCATCGGCGAAATCGTCAACAGAATGTCCAAATCCCGTGGCTGGAATACGCAAGTCGCCGTCGGTTCGGTACTTGGCCGGTGGGCAGAACTTGTCGGAGAAAACGTTGCGGCGCACTGCAAACCAGAATCCTTTGAAGATACGGTCGTCGTCGTGCGCTGCGATTCAACTTCCTGGGCCACGCAGTTACGCCTACTCAGCCATCAAATTTTGAAGAAAATCGATGCCGAACTAGGCCCTGGGATCGTGACTGTCATCAAGGTTCTGGGGCCCAACGCTCCATCGTGGCGGCACGGAATGCGTTCGGTCGCCGGACGTGGACCGCGAGACACCTACGGCTAAAAATGCTGGCACGGCATATGGCGCTCTAACGGACCCGGTGGCTGACTCCCCCCTCACCGGATCGCCCTCAACCGCTCAGAGAGACGGTTCTGTGGCTGCTACAGCCGATTTGAGCTTCAGGATCCCTATATATTTTGCTAAACGCGGTAGAATTAGCGGTAGTGAATGCGCGTTGTGCAGGTACGCCCTGCGCTCGTTGCACCCGACCATGATTTCTTGATACGCACCTCACTCAGGAGCGGCAGGGAATCGCGCGCCAAATTCGAGGAGTTCGTAGCACAAGTGTCTACCGAAAACGCTTCACCGCAGGAACCGGCCGAAAGCCAAGTACCCGCGGAATCGATGACTTCCAAAGTCGAACACACCTATGGCGCCCAGGACATTACCGTCCTCGAAGGACTCGAAGCGGTACGCAAACGTCCGGGCATGTACATCGGTTCCACCGGTCCACGAGGCCTGCACCACCTGGTATACGAGGTCGTCGATAACTCCGTCGATGAGGCATTGGCAGGCTACTGCGACACCATCGACATCACCTTGCAGGACGATGGTGGTGTCCGTGTCGAGGACAATGGACGTGGCATTCCCACCGACATGCACCCAACCGAAGGCAAACCTGCCGTAGAGGTCGTCATGACAATCCTGCACGCCGGCGGCAAATTTGGCGGAGGCAGCTACGCGGTTTCCGGCGGTTTGCACGGTGTGGGCATTTCCGTGGTCAACGCCCTCTCGCGCCGCGTCGATACCGTGGTTCGCCAGAAGGGCCATGCCTGGCGGATTTCCTTTGCCAACGGTGGGGTCACCACGCAGCCGCTGACCAAGGGCGAAGAAACCGACGTCACCGGCACCACCCAGACGTTCTACCCGGACCCGGAGATCTTCGAGACCGTAGAGTTCGATTTCGAAACCCTGCGTGCCCGCTTCCAGCAGATGGCGTTCCTGAATAAGGGATTGCGTATCCGCCTGACCGACGAGCGCGTCGTCGAAGAGGTCGAAGCAGAGGTCGAGGAAGAGCGTGAGAACCAGGTAGTCAAGCCCCGCGTGGTCGACTACCTGTACAAGGACGGCCTGCTGGACTATGTCAAGCACCTGAACTCCGCCAAGAAGGTCGAGCTGGTCCACGAGGAGGTCATCGCCTTCGAGGCCGAAGACACCGCCCGCGGCATCAGCGTTGAAATCGCCATGCAGTGGACCAGCGCCTACTCGGAATCGGTGCACACCTACGCGAACACCATCAACACCCATGAAGGCGGAACTCACGAAGAAGGCTTCCGCGCGGCGCTGACCGGGCTGCTCAACCGGTACGCCCGCGATAACAAGATCCTGCGCGAGAAAGACGACAACCTCTCCGGGGATGACGCCCGCGAAGGGTTGACGGCGGTGCTTTCGGTGAAGCTTTCCGAACCGCAGTTCGAAGGCCAGACCAAAACCAAGCTGGGCAACTCGATGGCCCGTGGCTTCGTCCATGGTGTGGTCAACGACGAACTGGGCGACTGGTTCGAGCGCAACCCGAACGTGGCCCGCGATATCATCCGCAAGGCCCAGCTCGCCTCCCAGGCCCGCATGGCGGCCCGCAAGGCGCGCGACAATGCGCGCCGCAAGTCGCCGATGGAATCCTTCGGCATGCCCGGCAAGCTCTCGGACTGCTCCTCGAAGAACCCCGCCGAGTGCGAGGTGTTCATCGTCGAGGGTGACTCCGCAGGCGGCTCGGCCAAGCGTGGACGCGACCCGCACACCCAGGCCATCTTGCCGCTGCGCGGCAAGATCCTGAACGTCGAGCGTGCCCGCCTGGACCGCGCGCTGGGCAACGCCGAGGTGCAGGCGATGATCACCGCCTTCGGCACCGGCATCGGCGAAGAGTTCGACATGGCCAAGCTGCGCTATCACAAGATCGTGCTGATGGCCGACGCCGACGTCGACGGCCAGCACATCACCACGCTGCTGCTGACGCTGATCTTCCGCTTCATGCGCCCGCTGATCGAACACGGCTACGTGTACCTGGCCAGCCCGCCGCTGTATCGCATCAAGTGGACCAACGCGGCCCACGAGTACGTCTTCACGGACCGCGAACGCGATGACGCCCTGGTCAAGGGCGCCGCCGCGAATAAGCGCATCCCGAAGGAAAACGGCATCCAGCGCTACAAGGGCCTGGGCGAGATGGACTACTCGGAGCTGTGGGACACCACCATGGATCCGGCCCATCGTGTTCTGCGCCAGGTGGCCATGGACGATGCGGCCGCCGCGGACGAGGTCTTCTCCGTGCTGATGGGCGAGGACGTAGAGTCCCGCCGCAACTTCATTCAGCAGAACGCCAAGGACGTGCGCTTCCTGGATATCTAACGCGCGCTCCGCGCAGCGAAACGATAACCAGTAACGAATTTTGACTTGTAAAGGGATGAAATGAGCGACGAGCAAACCCCGGGGAACGAACCGTTGGACGGGGAAATCGTGCCCGCACTTGAGGGCCACGACAAGATCGACCAGATCGATCTGCAGACCGAAATGCAGCGGTCCTACCTTGACTATGCGATGGCCGTGATCGTGGGCCGTGCGCTGCCCGACGTGCGCGACGGGCTGAAGCCGGTGCACCGCCGCGTGCTGTACGCAATGTACGACGGCGGCTACCGCCCCGAGCGTTCGTACAACAAGTGCGCCCGCGTGGTTGGCGAGGTCATGGGCCAGTACCACCCGCACGGCGACACCGCGATCTACGATGCGCTGGTCCGGCTGATCCAGGACTGGGTCATGCGCTACCCGCTGGCTTTGGGCCAGGGCAACTTCGGTTCCCCGGGCAACGATGGCGCCGCCGCCCAGCGTTACACCGAAACCAAAATGGCCCCGCTGGCCATGGAAATGGTCCGCGACATCAACGAAGACACCGTTGATTTCCAGGACAACTACGACGGCAAGAACCAGGAACCAACGGTGCTGCCGGCACGGTTCCCGAACCTTCTGGTCAACGGCTCCTCGGGGATCGCGGTCGGCATGGCCACCAACATTCCGCCGCATAACCTGCGCGAGGTCGCCGAGGGCGTGCAGTGGTACCTGCAGAATCCCGAGGTCACCCGCGAAGAACTGCTTGCCGCGCTGATGCAGCGGGTGAAGGGCCCGGACTTCCCATCCGGCGCGATGATCCTGGGCACCAAGGGCATTTCGGATGCCTACCGCACCGGCCGCGGCTCGATCACCATGCGCGCCGTGGTCAACGTCGAGGAAATCCAGGGGCGCGCCTGCCTGGTTGTCACCGAACTGCCGTATATGGCGAACCCGGATAACCTCGCGGTGAAGATCGCCGAGCTGGTCCGCGACGGCAAGATCGCCGGCATCGCCGATATGCGCGACGAGACCTCCGGCCGCACCGGCCAGCGCCTGGTGATCGTGCTCAAGCGCGACGCCGTGGCCAAGGTGGTGCTGAACAACCTCTACAAGCACACCGAACTGCAGTCGAACTTCTCCGCGAATATGCTCGCGATCGTCGACGGGGTGCCGCGCACCCTGCCGCTGGATGGCTTCATCCGCCACTGGGTGACCCACCAGATCGAAGTGATCGTGCGCCGCACCAAGTACCGGCTGAAGAAGGCCGAAGAAGAGGCCCACATCCTGCGCGGCCTGCTCAAGGCCCTGGATGCCTTGGACGAGGTGATCGCGTTGATCCGCCGGTCCTCCACCACCGAGGCAGCCCGCGACGGGCTGATGGAACTGCTGGACATCGACGAGGCCCAGTCCCGGGCCATCCTCGACATGCAGTTGCGCCGGCTGGCCGCCCTGGAACGCCAGAAAATCCAGGATCGCCACGCCGAACTGGAAACGATGATCACCGAGTTCAAGCAGATCATCGGCGATCCGCAGCGCCAGCGCACCATCGTCTCGGAAGAACTTGCCGAGATCGTGGACAAGCACGGCGATGACCGCCGCACCAAGGTGCTCATGGGATTCGACGGTGATATGAACGTCGAAGACCTGATTCCCGAAGAGGAAATGGTCGTCACCATCACCCGCGGCGGCTACGTGAAGCGCACCCGTATCGACAACTACCGTTCGCAGCAGCGCGGCGGCAAGGGCATCAAGGGTGCCAACCTGCGCGGGGACGACGTGGTGGAGCACTTCTTCGTGACCTCCACGCACAACTACCTGCTGTTCTTCACCAACCATGGCCGGGTGTACCGCACCAAGTGCTACGAATTGGCCGAAGCAGGACGCGACGCGAAGGGGCAGCACGTGGCCAACGTGATGGCCTTCCAGCCCGACGAGCACATCGCCCAGGTGCTGGATCTGCGCACCTACCAGGATGCCGAGTACCTGATGCTCGCCACCCGCAACGGCCTGGTGAAGAAGACCCGGCTGGAGGATTACGACACCAACCGCACCGCCGGTGTGATCGCCATCAACCTGCGCGAGGATGACGAATTGGTCTCCGCGCAGCTCGTTAGCGAATCAGATGACGTGATGCTCGTCTCACGCAAGGGCCAGTCGGTGCGCTTCACCGCGACCGATACGGCGCTGCGTCCGATGGGCCGCGCCACCTCCGGGGTGACCGGAATGAAGTTCCGCGAGCACGACGAACTGCTCGCCGCCGAGGTGGTCCGCGCGGACTCCTTCGTCTTCACCGTCACCAACGAGGGCTATGCGAAGCGCACCACGGTCGAAGAATATCGTGTGCAATCACGCGGTGGTTTGGGCATTAAGGTCGCTAAACTCAACGAGGAACGCGGCGAATTGGTCGGTGCGTTGATCGTCGACAACAGCGATGAGGTGCTCGTGGTGATGGCCTCGGGCAAGGTCGTCCGCTCGGCAGTTTCGCAGGTCCCTTCCAAGGGCCGCGACACCATGGGCGTGATCTTTGCGAAGCCCGATAAGAAGGACCATATTATTGCGGTTGCCAAGAACTCTGAGACGGAGCTCGAAGAGAACTTGGAGGAAGATGCCGTAACGTTGAATTCAGAAAACATGACAGATGAGTCATCTGCTGTGCCTGAAATCGCTTCGGACGCACAGAGCGATGACACCGATAACGGAGGTAACGCATGAGCACGCCCTCGACGCCTCGCCCAAGTGGCAGCGCCCCGAAGAGCGCAGCGCCGCGACCTACCCAGGTAAAGCGCCCAGCGCCAACCTCGAATGGCAACCGTCCGACCGGCGCCCGACCGGCGCCGACCGGCCAGCAGCGCCCAGCTGCCGGAGCACCGCGCCCAGCCGCCGGGGCACCGCGCCCGGGAACCGGTCAGCAGCGCCCAACCCAGTCGCAGGAACGCCTCGTCCGCCCCGCACCGAAGGCGAAGGTGCGCAAGGCGCGGCTGCTTGCTTCGAAGGTTGAACCGTTCTCGGTACTCAAACTTGCCTTCCTGCTATCGGTAGCCTTCGGTGTGATCACCGTGGTGGCATCCGTGGCAATCTGGGCACTGCTGGATTTGACCGGAACCTTCGATTCCTTCAATCAGTTGATGCGTGACGCAATCGGTGCCGAGGGAACCTTCGACCTGCGAGATGTCGTCTCGCTGGGCCAGGTAGCCTCGTACGCAACGATCATCGCGGTGATCAACGTCGTGGTGATCTCCGTGCTCTCGATGCTCGGAGCGGTGTTGTACAACATTGCCTCCTCGCTCGTTGGCGGCGTCGGAGTTACCCTCACGGACGACTAAGAACGTGCTAGTCGAGCCCGGGTTTCGTGCTGTGATGCATGACACCCGGGCTCGATTTGTATCTTCTTGCAAACCCCGGTAAAGTTTTATTTCGTTCCGAAGGGAATGAAAAAGGTAAGGGCGTATAGCTCAGGCGGTTAGAGCGCTTCGCTGATAACGAAGAGGTCCCTGGTTCAAGTCCAGGTACGCCCACGGAATCCTTACCGGCGAGAAAGAGGGTAGAATGAAAAAGCTCCTGATTCTCGGGACGATTGCGGCTGCTGCGGTAGTCCTAATCAAGAAGGTGAAGGATTCTTCGGAAATCAAGGAAACTTGGCAACAGGTAACCGACAAGGTTTCCTAACGCTTTTCGGGGCCTTAGCTCAGTTGGTAGAGCGCCTGCTTTGCAAGCAGGATGTCAGGAGTTCGAATCTCCTAGGCTCCACAGGTTAGATTGGCGGAAAGCAGAAGCTTTCCGCCAATTCTTTTCCAAAGACGAGGTGTGAATTCCTCGGAAAGTGAAAATCTTTCGATAATAGAATACGGGGCCTTAGCTCAGTTGGTAGAGCGCCTGCTTTGCAAGCAGGATGTCAGGAGTTCGAATCTCCTAGGCTCCACAGAATGAAAAGGGCGGAAAGCAATCAGCTTTCCGCCCTTTCGCTTTACCCAAGAGCCACGAAACAAACGATGCGACTACTGGCTGACGCGAGCACGCATCACATTCTTGTAATGGCCGAGCAATTGTTCACCGATACTGAACCACGTGCGCTCTTGCACGCTCAGATAGGCGGTTCGAGCAAATGCCAGCCGCTTGGCATCATCGTAAATGAGGTCGCTCACCCGGGCGCGAAGCTCATTGAGATCTCCCGGGGCGTAAAGCCACCCTGTGCGCGAGGAATCCACTAAATCCAGTGGCCCTCCCCTGCCCACCGCTACGACCGGCACAGCACAAGCCATGGCTTCTTGGATGGTTTGGCAGAAAGTTTCCGAGGCGCCCGGATGAACGAACACATCAAAGGATGCAATGACTTCCGCTAGACGGGTACCCGAGAGGAAGCCGGTGAAGTGGGCATCGGGCAACGCGTTGCGTAGTTCGTCTTCCAAAGGCCCGGAACCAACCACCACGATTCGGGTGTTCGGCAGCGAATTGAGCACTCGAAGATCTGCCACCTGCTTCTCTGCGGCCAGGCGACCCACATAGCCAATGATGCGTTCACCATTGGGTGCGATAGCCGTACGGAACTTAATATCGCGACGCTCTGGTGTGAACTGAACGGTGTCTACTCCCCTGCGCCCCCACGCGAGCCGTGTGACGCCCAGAGATTCGAGCTGACGCCGAGAAAAGGAACTTGGCACCAGCGTGAGGTCCGCGGCCGTGTGAATGGCTCTGACGTGTTCCCAGAGCCTCTCGGTGAGCCATGGCATCTTATAACGAGCCGCGTAGGTCGGCACTTCAGTTTGATACATCGCCAGCGTCGGGATATCCAATTCCTGCGCGGCGCGCAAGGCACGCCAGCCCAGGAGGAAAGGACTTGCCAGGTGAACTACGTCGGGAGCTTCCTTGGCCAGAATTTTTTTGAGCCGGCCTGAGCCTCCGGCGGCTAAACGCACTTCTGGATATCTGACCATGGCTACTGAAGGGACGGTGATTACCGGAAATCCCTTGTACGTCCGTGGCACGCTATGGCCCTTGAGCTCACCGGACAGTGAGCCCGCCGGGGTGATAACCACCGCGCTATGGCCGGTGAGGGCCAAATGATCGAGGGTCCTTAGGACCGAGTTGGTGACCCCATTGACGTGGGGCAGGAACGATTCAGCAACGATAGCAACCTTCACATCTCCATACTGCGGTTTCGGGGTAACGCCGAGCTTAACGTGCCCTACAGCGTTCATTAACTTCTAGCTTCGGCCATTCGCCAGGGAGTCATATCCCCGAAAAAATATCGAAGGAGTCTCTACCTAAGCAGCCGCCGAACATGGATCATGGAGGTGAACAGAAAGTAGCTCGAGACTCTCGACTCGCGGTTTCGCGTTTCCCGATACTTCTTCGGCATGGCGGCTTAGGCGGCCGGTTTCCCCGGGTGCTTGCTCGAATTGAATTTGTGGATCAATCCGCTGCTCATGGCCAACATGTTCCGCAGGGTCGCTCCTTGTCACTTCCTGACTTCGCTTTGGAATTCGAATCGCCGCTTCCGGTGGTGCCATTGCTTGGTTGGCCGGTGGCGATGACAAATGTAGCCAGCTGGTTCGCCGGACAGCACCTGCCGGTAGTCCCTGGCATGATGGCCAGAACCGTCGTTAGGATCGTACCGATCCCGGTGACCTGCGGCCTGCTGCTTCGGATGTTCTTGCATAAGCCAGTTCCAGCGAGGCTGCCCGCTTGCCACGGATTTCATGTTTCGCCATTTCCTTTGCCGCCCCGATTATCGTCGCCCTATGTGCTGGACCTATCCGAGTCGCTGGCTTATTAGTCTTGTTCACGGGGATTGTGCACAACTGCTTGGGGCTGGCCGTTGGCTAAGGGATTGCTGAATTGCTAGAGGGACCCGAAGCAATCAGTCCGACTACCGCCTTGGAATCCAGAATTCCCGGCGCGGTATTTTCAGTGTGGCGCAAATTATTGGGTCTTCGATGGCGGCATATTTGCTTCTTATGAGGGGCGAATAAATCGATATATAGGCATTTGAGTTGCGTGTATGCATAAATCCGTATATATAAATACGAATCTTTGCGGGCTGGCTTCAGTCACGGTTCAAGGCAGTGACCCCAAACTTGTAAACTTAGCCGGTGACGTTCTTATTGGCCGCGGTGGGAATACTCGGCATTTCAGCATCTGGCCCCATCATCGCGGCATTTCCCAGCGTCCCGGTGATGTCCATGGCCTTCTGGCGCAATGCGGCAGCGGCCCTCATTCTTGCCGCACCTTCCATCAGGAAGAATCCTCGGGCGTACCTGCAATTCACTCGCCGCGAATGGTTTTATCTTCTCGTGGCCGGCGGCGCGCTTGCCCTGCACTTTGTGTGTTTCATGTTTGCCGTCCGAATGACCAGCGTCGCAGCGGCAACCGCCCTAGTTTGCATTCAGGGCGTTTGGATAGCTTTGTTTCAATCCCTGCGCGGAGTTCGCTACCGCTCCCCGGTAATTATCGGTATGAGCGTCGCGATTCTAGGAGTAGTGACGATCACCGGATTCGACTTGGGGCAGGGGCGCACCGCATTCTTCGGAGACCTCTTAGCACTGGCCGGTGGCATCCTTGCAGCTATTTATACCTTCGCCGGCGCAGCGGCACGGCGCACCATGACGACGTCCAGGTACACCTCGATCTGCTATGCGGTCACCGCGATCTTGCTGCTACTGATGTGCTTGTTTACAGGCCAACCGCTCTGGGGATTTGATGCCTGGGGTTGGCTGGGGATCATCTTGCTGACGGTGTGCGCACAGTTATTTGGGCATACAGCGATGAACCATTTGTTGAGTGTTCTCGGTCCGTTGACGGTTTCGACCTTGATCTTGTTGGAGATTCCAGGCGCTGCCCTGCTCGCGGCTTTGCTCCTAGGTCAGGTGGTTCCTGTCGGGACCTATCTGGGTTTAGGGATTATTCTGGTGGGACTTGTTCTAGTAGTGCGTGGGCAGGCGAAGCCCAAACTTGAGGTTTAGTCCTCGGAGATAAGATTTTGGACTTCGGCGACATTCGCTTCGCGAGATTCAACAGGTTGCTGCGGCTCTGCGATTTTTGGTTCGTTTTCCCAAGGGTCCTCAACGGGCCTTGAAGCCTTCCACATGGCTACGCCTAAGGCCACGAGTCCGACGAACACGCCGAATGCCAAAAGTTTTCCTGCTGCACTTTTCTTGCTCATGGTTACTCCCTAATGAATCAATTTTCGTTACCAGCTACGTCCAGACTAGGCAGTTAGCTGATGCGAGGCCAGTGTTCAACAGACGCGCTCGGATAATCGCGCAAATGTTTCACTCAACGCGTACCCCAGCTTTGGCGGCCTCGCCCCTACTCATGGGAGAATAAAGCCATGACCGCAAACGCAACGCATAAAGCCACGATTCACACTACTTTGGGCGACATCGTCGTCGATCTTTTCGGCAACCACGCCCCGAAGACCGTAAAGAACTTCGTTGGCTTGTCGACCGGTGAGCAGGAATGGGTACATCCAGAATCCGGTGACAAGAAGACCAACACCCCGCTATACAGCGGGACCATCTTCCACCGCATCATCTCGGACTTCATGATTCAGGGTGGCGACCCACTGGGTCAGGGCTTCGGCGGCCCAGGCTACCAGTTCGATGACGAGATCCACCCAGAACTGAACTTCAACGAGCCATACAAGCTAGCCATGGCAAATGCCGGTATCCGCATGGGCCGTGGAACCAACGGTTCCCAGTTCTTCATCACCACCGTCCCAACCGCATGGTTGCAGGGCAAGCACACCATTTTCGGTGAAGTGACCGAAGCCGAATCACGCAAGATCGTCGACGCGCTGAACGCAGTTGCCACTGACGGCCGTGACAAGCCAGCGGAAGATGTTGTTATCAACTCGGTAGATATCGAGACCCTGTAACACCCTCTTTACCGACGTCGGCTCCGGTGATTCCCTAGTGGAGTCGCCGGAGCCGACGTATTTAACAGATAAACGCGCTAATGAGATCAAGGTTGAAATAGATGTCTTACGGTCAAGTGACTCCCGCGGGCCAAACCGCCCCCACCTGTTTTAGGCACCCCGAAACGATCTCATATGTGTCATGCACCCGCTGTGGTCGCCCGGTGTGCCCACGCTGTCAGGTTCCTGCGCCGGTCGGAGTACAGTGCGTGGAATGCGTCAACGAAGCAAACAGGAACATTCCTACACAGCGCACCGAATTCGGCGCACGAGCACGCCAAGGCGCCCCGATTATCACTTATTCGTTGATCGCACTCAACGTCGTGGCCTATATTGCCCAGTGGGTCATCCCGGGAACCACCGAGAATATGTGGCTGGTGCCCGCCTTGGCTGGATGGGAGCCCTGGCGCCTGATCACTAGCGCATTCGCTCACTCAACTGGATCCATTTTCCACCTAGCAATGAACATGTACGGGGTTTACCTCTGTGGTGTATTCCTGGAGCCTCGCTTAGGGCGGGCCCGCTTCGGCTGGTTGTATCTGCTCAGCGCTCTAGGCGGCTCACTGGGGATCCTGTTGCTTAGCCCCGCGTCGAGCGCCACCTTGGGCGCTTCGGGGGCACTGGCGGGACTATTCCTATCCCTCTTCGTGGTCTTCCGCACCAACAAGCAAGTCCTGCGGCAAATGGGTATCGTGCTGGCGCTAAATGTAGTGCTCGGCTTCGTCGTAGCGGGGATCTCCTGGCAAGGACATCTAGGTGGCGCCGTGATTGGCGCGCTAGCTGCTGCCTGCATCGTCCTGGTGCCACGTAATCCACAACGTTCGAAGATTCAGTTCACTTTGCTGGGGATTATGACGATACTTGTTGCCTTGGCGATATATCTTTCCGCGGCAGCGGTCAAATGGCCGATGGGCTAGTTCGAATTCTCTAGGCCCGAGTTATCCACACAATTTATCCACACTGTTAATAACTTACACCCGTGTAACTCACCCTTAGAGGTCAATCCCCCTCCCCCGAAACCACTGAACTTCCGCGGATATGCCATCCGAGGTATTGAATACGCACAGCTTTACCCACATTTGTGGATAACTTTTAAACAGGGCCTGTAGATAGCGTGGCTACGAAGGTGCGCCAGTGGTGGGATCACTTGTTCGAATTTTTAAGCGAATCGGAAAATTCTGGGGATATCCTCGATGCGGGCAAGATATCCACACGAGTAATCCACAGTGTTAATAACTTACAACCATGTGATTCCACGGTTGCTATTCGACTTTGACTAGGCATTTTATTTGGTTTGTACAAGTAGTTGCAGCACTATCCACACCTGTGGATAAAGTTGTGAACAAGTGAACGCGACCGTTCTCCACAGGGCGTGTGGATAAGCTGTTAATGCTGTGGATATCTGACGGGCCTAGCCAAAAAGCGGCAGTACTAGCAAGACGGCAAAAGTGGCCATGAAAACGCAGATGATCCCGTCAAGTACGCGCCAAGACTTGGCGCTGGAGAACACTCGGGCTAAGAACCTTGAGGCGTAGCCAAGCGCGACAAACCAGGTAATGCTGGCGGCTATCGCACCACCGGCGAAGTGCCATTTCCCCTCACCCTGCGTGACCGCCACCGAGCCTAGCAACAGCACGGTATCCACATATACATGCGGATTAAGCCAGGTCAACGCCAACGTGGCTAGTACGACGGATAGCCTGGCGGTCGGCGCCGAGGACTTCGATGTACTCAGAACACCCGGAGAAATTGCCCGGCGTAGCGCGAACATTGCATAGCAAGCAAGGAAGATGAACCCACCTACCCTCGCATAAATCAGAATCCACGGTGCACGCTCAATGATGGCCCCGATCCCGGACACGCCTGCAAGGATCAGCAAAATGTCTGACAGAGCGAAGATGCATACCGTCAGTAGTACGTGTTCTCGTCTGATTCCTTGGCGAAGAAGAAAGGCGTTCTGAGCTCCGATGGCAATGATTAGCGAAAGCCCTGTGGAGAAGCCGAGGATTGCTGACGTGTGGATCATGGGGTAACCGTAAAAGAAACCCTTCTTCGCTGTCGAACTTAAAAAACTGATGCTGCATTAGTATTTCTAATGTGAATCTTGATCTCGAGCACCTAGATACTCTTCTTGCGGTGGTGGATTCAGGCAGCTTTGACGATGCTTCTATCGACCTTGGAGTGACGCCGTCCGCAATCAGCCAACGTATAAAAGCCTTGGAAAGTCGACTCGGTTCAATATTGCTGGTGCGCAGTCGGCCAGTTAAACCAACGGAGAAGGGCGCAAGAGTTCTGCGCTATGCTAGACAGATTTCCTTGTTGGGCACAGAGTTCAGCCACGAACTCATGCGAGACGAGGTGCTACAGGGCAAAATAACGCTCTCGATCGGCGTAAATTCCGATTCTCTTGCGACCTGGTTTGCTCCCGTATTCACCGAACTGACTCGGTGGCCGCAACTTAGCTGCGAGATTCTACGCACCGACGAAAATCTCACCATGGAACTTCTACGCACCGGACGGGTCAGTGGCGTGGTGACTAACAGCCCGGAAGTAGCGCAGGGATGTTCCGTCCAACGACTGGGGGCTATGCGATACCGTGCGGTCGCCGCGCCAAACTTACTGAGCACGTGGACTGCCCAGGATCTGTCGCAAATGCCGATAGTACTTTTTGATCGAGAAGACCCGCTCCAGCACCAAATGCTTGAGCGTATTGACAGCTCAAAGAAGCGACCTACTGGAACTATTTATTACGTCCCGGATTCTTCGCAGTTTGTCCATGCAATACGCGCCGGCATGGGTTGGGGAATGGTGCCTGAGCAACAATTGTGCTTAGCGCCGGAGCTGAAGGTACTCGACGATAGTTGGTTCATCGACGTCCCCTTGTACTGGCAGCGCTGGTCGGTGGATTCACCTGCGCTTGACCGGCTCGGGTCCATATTGCTCAACGCCGCAGAGCAAAACGGGCTCGATTTGCTAATCTGAGGGGGAGTCGGCAGCAAGCCCACTCCCGGACGAGGGAGCCGTACCCGGAACGACAGCTAAGACGGCCAGTAAGGTAACTGGCATGTATTGGCTAATTCTCGTGATCTCGGGGCTTTTTGAAGCGGTTTGGGCTACAGCATTGGGGATGAGCTCCGGGCTCACAAAACTCGTCCCAACAATTATCTTTTTCACTGCGCTAGTGATTTCAATGGGCGGGCTAGCCTACTCAATGAAAGAAATCCCCACCGGAACCGCTTATGCGGTCTGGGTGGGGATTGGGGCTTCTCTGACTGTCATCTATTCAATAGCGACCGGTCAAGAAGCATTCTCAGCACTGAAAGTGTTCTTTATCGTGGGGCTGATCGGCTGCGTAATCGGGCTTAAAGCCGTCAGTCACTAAACGCTATTTCCAGCCAGTCGTCATGAAGAAGCCGACCATGGCAATGCCAAAGCCGATGACAATGTTCCAACCGCCAATACTAGGGATTGGGAATAGTGTCTGCGAAATGTAATAGACAATAATCCAGACCAATCCCAGCAGCATCAAGCCGAACATCACTGGCTTGTACCAGCTAGGCATGGGCTTATCCACCGCATGGGCGCCTTGTGCTGTCTGCTGGGACTGTGTTTTGTTCTTGCGTCGTGGCTTAGACTCTGGCACTAGAACGCTCCCTCGGCTTCATCCGCATAGTGTAGTAAATGTGGGAGACTCTCAGGTCTTCCCGGTAGGCTTGGGGCAGGTAATGAACGAACGATCGCATCGATTTCCTGCGTAGATTCCATACTAGCCGTAATGTGCGTTGTCCATTGATTTACGGTTCACGGAAGTTCACCCGACTTTTAGTGCCCGATCGCCCAAAGGAGCATCACCGTAGTGAATCGTGTAGCGTCCGCGCCCGGGCGAAGAATGGCCCGTGAAAAGCAAACTGTCGGAGGCAGGGTCACTGGATTCCTCGGTGAACTGCTCATTACCTTGGGCATCGTCCTGATGCTATATGTCGTCTGGGAACTCTGGTGGACGAATATCGATTCTGCAAATGCCCAGAAAGAAGTCACACAAAACCTAGTTCAAGACCTAGGCGATGTGGTGATTCCCGAAGAAGGCGTCGAAGAAGAAGAGGATATCGATTACGGTCCAGCGCCGACGGCCGAAGCTGCTCCGGGGGACACCTTCGGGATCATGTACTTCCCAACCTTCGGTAAAGACGGGACTCACCATCCGGTGAGCTACGGTGTGCAGAGCTCCGTGATCGATAATCTCGGAATCGGATACTATCCGAATACCCAGTTGCCGGGAGAAAAAGGAAATTTTGCGGTCGCCGCTCATCGCCAAACCCACGGGCAGGTCTTTTGGGATATCGATAAATTGGATAATGGGGACCATGTCTACTTGCAAACCAAGGAAGGCTATTACACCTACACCTGGTTTGACACTGAAATCGTTGCTCCGTCCAATGGCGACGTTCTGCTTCCAACGCCCCATCAGTGGGGCGTTGAGCCCACGGAATCAATTCTCACGATGACCAGCTGCCACCCACCATTTAGCACTCGTGAACGCATCATTGCCTATTCCGAGCTGACCGATTGGCGCCCACTAGATGCCGGCCCGCCCAAGGAAATTCGGGAACTCGTTGCAGACGCCACAAGCTAGGGAGAAATAATGTACGCATGGATTTTTCGAAATCTGCCAGGACCGGTGTGGTTACGCATTATTGAGGCATTGATCCTGATCGCCGCGGTCGTGTTGTTGCTGATGGTGTATGTTTTCCCATGGCTGTCGCAATACAGCCCGTTTACCGACTCTACGATTGGCCAGATAACCCTGTGAGTACCATCAAGATCCTCGTAATCGACAATTACGATAGCTTCGTCTACACCCTCGTCGGTTATCTTCAAGAGCTCGGCGCGGAAACCACCGTGTACCGCAATGACATGATCAGCCTCGAGCAGGCGACCGAACTTGCTTCCGAGTACGACGGTGTACTGATTTCTCCCGGACCAGGGGATCCTGCTGGAGCTGGAGTGAGCATCGACCTGATCAAATGGTGCGGTACGCACGCCAAGCCGATGCTCGGCGTCTGCTTGGGCCACCAGGCCCTAGCCGAAGCCTATGGAGGCACGGTTACGCATGCCGAAGAGCTGATGCATGGAAAGACCTCATTGGTCAGCCATGAAAACCATCCGGTTTTCAAGGACGTGGCTAATCCATTTACCGCCACGCGCTACCATTCGCTCGCTGCCATACGCGAGAGCATCCCGGAGTCTTTGGAAATTATCGCGCAGACCGCCGGGGGAGTCATCATGGGGTTGGCGCATCGCAGCGCGCCGCTGTGGGGGCTGCAGTACCATCCCGAATCCGTGCTCACCGAACAGGGCTACCAGATGCTCGGCAACTGGTTGGAGTTCGTAGGTCTGCAGGGCGCGGCCGGCAAAGCCGCAACCCTTAGTCCACTATTTAGCGGCGAGTAGTTACCCCTCTTGGTTTCCTCTGCCTCGGCCATTTCCATTCCCCGGTCCACGTGTGGACTGAGGAGGCTTTGAAGATTCCGGCGTCGGAGAAGTAGCTTCTTCTGGCTCGTCAGTTTCCTCGGATTCTTCCGAATCATCGGTAGGTTCCGAAGACGTAGGAGTTTCACTGGGAGTGGGCTCGGCTCGTTTAATCGCTTCTGATACCTTCACTAGCGATCCCTGGGGGGCGTCCGTTCCGGCGACAGGATCTTGCAAGAAGAGGGTGCCTGGCTCTTCATCGCTTTCGACTTCAACGAACTGTGCGCGCAGTCCGACGTCATCTGATGTCAGTGCCTTTTCCGCTTCATCGCGGCTCATCCCGGTGACGTCTGGAACCTTGACCATACCCGTTGAAAGAATCAGGTCAACGGTCGAGCCCGCCTTGACCTTCGAGCCGAGTTCAGGGCTGGTACCAATCGCCCAGTCGGTAGGGATGCTCGGGTGGTTTTCACGGCTAACTTCGCCTACGACCAGCCCTGCTTCGCGGATTGCATCGCGGGCAGCTACCTCGGATTGGTTCTCCAAGGACTCAGGGATAACCCGATCCTCGGATCCATCGGAGATGAAAAGCTTCACGGTGGAGTCCTTGGGAAGATCCGTCCCGTCATTCGGGTCGGTGCGCGTGGCCTTATTCTCGTCAATGTCGTCGCTGAATTCATGTTCGACGTTCACCTTGAAGGTCGCATCATTCAGCAATCGCGTCGCATCCTCCTCGGAGAGGTTCTTAACCTCGGGAACTGCCACTGGCGCGCGCTGTTCTGCCTCCGCCTGCAGGGATCGAATGACCAGGAAACTGGCGATGCCCACGGCGATCAAGGCGATGATGGTCAACAACCAAATCAAGCCACGATTCGACCGATGCTCCCGGGGCTCGGTCTCCCTAGCATCTGAACGGGAGGAAAAGACCGGGTGCTCGCTGGTGACCGGGTGTCGAGGTGGGGAACTGTCTTCTGCACGCTCGTAGAAGGGCACGGTAGCGGCGAGAATCGTGGCCGACTCATCTCGGTATTCAATTCCGTTTTGCGCATCTTCCAGGGCCGCGGCAAAGGCTCCGGCGGACTGGAAGCGTTGATCCCGTTCCTTGGCCAGGGATTTGAGCACCACCGGGTCATAGATTTCCGGCAGGGAGCTGTTGACCTCACTCGGCGGAACGGGGCTCTCGCCGACATGTTGGTAGGCGACTGAAACTGGGGAGTCCCCGGTGAAAGGAGGCTGATGGGTGATCAACTCGTAGAAGAGGCAACCGGCGGAGTAAATATCCGAACGGTAGTCCACCAACTCACCACGCGCTTGTTCGGGAGAGAAGTACTGCGCGGTGCCAACCACCGCGGCGGTCTGCGTCATCGTCGCTGAGGTGTCCATGGCTCGGGCGATCCCGAAGTCCATGAGTTTCACGTGGCCCTCATCGGTCAACATGATGTTGGCCGGTTTGATATCGCGGTGCACCACATTTTTCATATGCGAATGATCTAGCGCATCGCATACGCCGCGAATTAGTTCGACCGCATACTGTTCGTCGACTTGCTCTTCGCTCAGTACCTGCTTCAAGGTTCGTCCGGAAACATATTCCATGACGATATACGGAGAGGTGGAATTGCTGCGTTCGGTAGCCGGCAGTTCACCGGTGTCATACACTGCGACGATATTTGGGTGGCTCAGCCCGGCTACCGATTTCGCCTCGCGACGGAATCTATTGACCACCATCGGATTATCCGCTGTGTCGTGCCGCAGGACCTTCACCGCGATCTTACGCGCGAGCGTATGATCGGTGGCCAAATAAACGTCGGCCATGCCTCCACGGCCGATCAACGAGTGAATTTCGTAGCGGTCGGCGATTAGCCGGGGCAAGCCTGGCGGCAATGCATCAAATTCACTCATGGTGCTTCGCTTGTGCCTGTTTCTTCTGGTGCTGGTGAATCGGTGGGGCTTGACGTTGGTGTGGTGCTAGGCGTCGACGAGGGGGTTTCCTCAGGCTCTGGGCCCAAGGAAAGTACCAAGGAGACACGCGAACCTGGGGTGACCTGGGTGCCTTCGACAGGGGTCTGCTTCAGCACCGTGCCCGCTACGGAGGAGTCGTACTCCTCCCCACCCTTAGTCACGGCGAGTCCGGAGTCCTGCAACAGCTTCTGCGCTGCCTCATAGCTCATGCCGGTTACCGCGGGAACCTCGGTCATTTCGGGAGCCTTGGCATAGCTGACGTTGATGGTGGAACCTGGTTCAACGCTGCCGGTCGGGGAAACCGACAAGACTTCGCCCGGCTCGGCCTCAGAAGTTTCCGTGGCCGTGGCAGCTACTTCCAATCCGAGCGAATTCAACTCGCTGGTCACCGTGTCGATGTCCTGACCGACCAAGCCGGAGGGCACGGTGACGAACTGGGCTGTTTCGCTTGATTCGGTGGTCTCCTCGCTAGGTTCGCTGGTCTCGTCGCTTGGCTCGGTGGTTTCCTCGCTCGGCTCGGAGCTTTCCACAGAGGCCGTGGTACTAGCCGGCGGAACGGTCGGCTCCTCATTTGAAGAATTGATCTTGGGAATCAGCCAAGCGCCGAGGGCGATGAGCGCGGCCAGGACGATGACAACCACCAATGGAATGATCCACGGGTTGCGCTTCTCCTCGGCATAGTCGTCTTGACGGTCTATCTGATGCTCGTCGAAGCCTTCGTCATCATAGCCTGCGGCGGCTAGCCCGGCTTCGGCCGGTGCCACTACGGTCGGCATGGCGTCGGTCATTGGCGGAGCGGTTTCGACCGGGGTCACCGCGCGGGTGGCGTCATCATCGATGTTCAGCGCCTGGGTGGCATCATCTTGCACACCGGTGATCAGCATGCCGGGCACGGAGATGGTCGCGGTGTTGGTGTCCCCCTTGCGCAGCGCTTCGGCGGCGTCGGCCAACGCGTTGGCGTTCGCCGGACGGTCTGCCGGGTTCTTGGCGAGCATCGACATGATCAGCTGGCGCACTGGCGCCGGAAGCGAATCCGGCAAGGCCGGAGGCGCGTCGTTGACCTGGGCCAAGGCGATGGCGATCTGTGATTCACCGGTGAAAGGGCGACGCCCTGCAAGGCATTCGTAACCGATGACGCCCAGCGCGTAGATATCCGAGCTGCCGGTGGCGATCTGCCCGGTAGCCTGCTCGGGGGCCAGATACTGGGCGGTGCCCATTACCTGTCCGGTGGCGGTCAGCGGGACCTGGTCGGCCAGACGTGCGATGCCGAAGTCGGTAATCTTCACCACGCCGGTAGGCATGACCAGGATATTTCCCGGCTTCACGTCGCGGTGAACCAAGCCGTGCTCGTGGGCTGCGGCCAAGGCACGCGCGGTTTGAGCGATCAGCGACAAGGTGCGGTCCACGTCGAGCTTCCGCTCGCGTTCGATGATCGTCGAAAGCGGCGGGCCCGGAACGAGTTCCATGACCAGGTAGGCGGAGCCTTGCTCCTCGCCGTAGTCGAAGACTCCGGCGATGCCCGAGTGGTTCAGCAGCGCCGTGTGGCGCGCTTCGACGCGGAAACGAGTCAAAAAACTCTCGTTGTCCGTGTACTCCTCTTTAAGGATCTTGATCGCTACTAGACGCCCGAGAACCTGGTCTCGTGCCTTCCAGACCTCGCCCATGCCACCGATCGCGATGCGGTCGGTCAGCTTGTATCGACCGCCCAAGGTGGTGCCCGTTACTGGCCTCACTTGTTGAACACCGCCTCTGTCATCTTCTTCATCAGTGACCCGGCCGTGTTGTGGCCGGTGTTGTAAGGTACATCGTGAATTGCGATAGTGATCGCTACCTGCGGATCGTCTCCCGGGGCAAAGCCGGTCATCCAAGAATTGAACAACGCAGTTCCGTTGGCGTCTTCACGCCCGGTCTGCGCGGTACCGGTCTTGGCGCGCAGATCGACCCCCGGAACGCGTGCATTCATTGCCGTGCCGGAAGCAACCGGCCCGGCCATCATGTCCGCAACTTCGTTAGCGATTTCGGGCGTCGTCGCCGTCGAGAACGCCTTCGGTTTGGGTTCTTCGATTACACGCAAATCAGGAGCAACCACTTTCTTGACCAAATTTGGCTGCATGATGACGCCGTCATTTGCGATTGCCATGGCAACCATGTTCATTTCCAAGGGCGTTGCCTTGGTATCATCTTGGCCAATGACAGCACGTGCAAACTGATCCTTTGTGCGGTTTTCCGGGAATGTGCTCGGGCGAACGGAGAGCGGAATTTCAAGCTGCTGGCCAAAGCCAAAGCGTTCGGCTACGTCGGAAAACGGCTTCTCGCCGAGATCTAGAAGCATCGCACCAAACGGGGTGTTGCAGCTCTGCGTGAAGATGAAGTCCAGTGTGGCAGTTGGCCTTCGATCGCAAATGCCCGCAGAGAAGTTTGTTAGCGGTGGTCCACTGCCCACGTCGAGACTATTCGGATTTTGTAGTTCTGTGGTTCGATCGTATTCCCCAGACTCCAGGGCCGCCACAACGTTGAGGATCTTGAAGGTCGAACCGGGCCAGATAGGCGTATCAATCGCCGGGTTGACGTAAGGGCTGAGGCCTGAAACGCTGGTCAGCTCCTTCATGTTCTCCGCCGCAGCAGAGGTCGAATGCACCGCCAGATCGTTTGGATCGTAGCTTGGCTTCGAAGCCATGGCCAGAATGTCTCCGGTTTTCGGATCTGTCACCACAATTGTGGCCTCTAAATCATCGGGAATCATCTCGTAGGCCTGCTTTTGCAGTTCCCCGTCGATGGTCAACTCGACCGATGCGCCTTCCGCGGTCTGTCCGGTGAACATCGCGGTGAGCCGGTCAAAGACGAGGTCGGAACTGCTGCCGGTCAACCAGTCATTGAGCTCTGACTCCAGGTGTGTGCTGCCATTGGCCAAGGAGTAGTAACCGGTTAGGTGAGCGTACTGCTGGGGGTCGTTGTACCGACGCTGATAGGTGAATTGACCGTCGTCGGTGGGTACCGATTCGGCAATGGGCTTGCCATCGACCAAAATGGCACCACGCGGCAGGTCGAACTCGCGGAAGAGCTGACGCTTATTCAACGAGTTCTCGGCAAGTTTCTCGGAGCTGAAGAACTGGATGTAGCTCAATCCCGCCAGGCAAATTACAAACATCATGGTCAGCGCGATCCAGACGCGCTTAATGGCTTGATTCATACGTTCTTCACCGCCTTAGGGGTCGTGGCTCCCGGGGTCGCAATCTCGTCGGTTGGTCCCACGCCGCCGGTCATCGGTCGGCGCGAGTTATGCGAAATCATCAGCAGCAAGGAGATGATGATCCAGTTGGCGAGCAAGGAGGAGCCGCCGGCAGCCATAAATGGAGTGGCCAGACCGGTCAGTGGAATCAAACGTGTTACGCCGCCGATGATGACGATGCACTGCAGCCCCAGGGTGAAGGACAGCCCCGCCGCAAGCAGCTTGCCGAAGGTATCACGCGAACCCAACGCGGCACGTAAACCGCGGCTGATCAGCAGCATGTACAGCAGGATAATTGCCGTCAGGCCGATCAGGCCGAGCTCTTCACCGAAGGAAGCGATGATCATATCCGAGTTCGCTAGCGGCACCCGGTATGGGGATCCCTCGCCTAAGCCGGTGCCGAAGAGGCCACCATCGGCCATGCCGAATAGCCCTTCGACAATCTGCATGCTGCCGCCCCTGGCCTGGTAGATCTCCGGGTCGAAGGCATTTAGCCAAACATCGACGCGCCGGGTCACGTGGCTCATCGTGGTGGCTGCGAAGACACCGCCGGCCGCGACCATGAGCAAGCCGATCAGCACCCAGGAGATGCGCGCGGTAGCCACATAGATCATCACAATGAACAGGCCGAAGAAGAGAATCGAGGAACCTAGGTCGCGCTGGACCACCAGCACTCCGATGGACAAGATCCAGGCCACCACCATCGGGGCCATATCGCGACGGCGCGGCAATTGCAACGGGCCGATTTTACGCCCGGCCATCAAGATCAGATCTCGGTTGGAGGAAAGATATCCGGCAAAGAAGATCGACAAGGTGATCTTTGCCAGCTCACCGGGCTGCATCGAGAATGCGCCGAGCCGAACCCAAATGCGGGCACCGTTAATGGTCACGCCGAACCCGGGAATCATCGGCAGCAGCAGCAAGATAATGGATGCCAACAAGGCGATATAGGTGAATCGGCGAAGCACTCGATGATCGCGAATCGCCCACAGAACGATGGCGGCGATGATGACCGCGATGGCGGTCCAAAGCAGCTGCCGCATCGACTGACTTGTGGTTTTGGCCAAGTCAATACGGTGGATCATGGCCAGGCCAAGAGCGTTCAAGGCCACCGTAATGGGAAGTATTACCGGATCGGCATATTTAGCGAAGATGCGCAGCATGATGTGCAGCAACAGCGCGAGTCCAGCCAAAACCCCGGTCTGCACAAAGAAGTCTTTAGTGTCGTCGCTGTCCGAGGAACTTCCGACGAGGAAGAAGGCAGCGGCGCCGACGCTCAAGGCCAGCAGCAACAGGACCAGCTCAAGGTTGCGCCGTGGAACCGGTGCGGTGTGCAGTTCGCTCATCGCATGATCTCCTGACAGTAGGCTGGCGGAAGTGGAAGGTCGTCGCTGGCACCGTCTGTACCTGGCGCCAAGACCGGACAATTCTGTTTCGCTGTCACCAGCAACTCTTGAATCATCATGCTTGCGTGTTCAAGGCTGTCTGCCGGAATGGAAGATTCCACTCGTTGACGCGAATACTCTGGCAAGGCTTCGAGCGGGATATTGCTGACCGTATCAACCTCGGATAGTGAGATGGGGCCAAGCTCCTGCGGTACGCCCTTGTAGATGGCGACCTTATCTCCGACAGCGCCAACGTAGAACTGGGTTTGTGTCCACAGATAACCCCAGACCCCGAGCCCGATCACCAAAAGGGTGATCATGGTCAGCAGCAATGGCATGATCCAACGGCGGTGCGGCACCCGCGACTCGAGCGGATCGAGGATTTCGCCGGCAGCAGGGGAGCGGTGCGTCAGCAACGCGGCGGCGCGACGCTCACCGGTGTGCTGGGTGACCACTGGTATCTGCCCGGTCTGTGTGGCAAGCTGCGCGGCTCCGACCAGGAGGTGGGGGCGCTGGGAAATTTCATGGCGCAGGACCGACGCGCTCGCCTCAACATCGCCTTCGGCGGCGATGGTCAGCTGTCCGGTATCCGGGGCCGGCTCGAGAACCGAGGGTTCGGCATCTTCGGATTCATCGACCTCGACCAGCTCAAAGAGCACCACCGTGACGTTATCCGGGGCGCCATTGCGCAAGGTCGTGGCCACCAGTTCATTGACGGCCGCATCCATATCTGCGGTGCCACGCACGATTTGTTCGATAATGGGCACGGCTACCGCATCGGTTAGCCCATCGGAGCACAGCAGCCAGCGTTCGCCGGCGGTTGCCTCGAGCTGTTGCACATCCAGTTCGGGGGAGGCATCCGAATCGCCGAGCACGCGCAACAGCACGTTCTTATGCGGGTGGGTCTCCGCCTCGTGGGGTTGAATGCGCCCCTCTTCGACAAGCCGCTGCACGAACGTGTGGTCACGGCTGATCTGTTCAAACTCGTTGTTTTTCAGCCGGTATGCGCGGGAGTCGCCAATGTGCGCCATGTGCAGGGTCTGGCCAGAGAGCAACAGCGAGGTGACGGTGGTGCCCATTCCCGAAAGCTTCGGGTTCGCGCCCACTAGTTCGTTGAGAACCAGATTAGCCGCCTGAATTTCATCGGGAAGCGCATTTTGCGGGTCTGCCGTGTATCGATGGTCAAGATGCACCAGATCTAGCACGGTGGATGCCGAGGCCACATCGCCACCGACGTGTCCGCCCATGCCGTCGGCGAGTACCGCAAGATATTCTCCCGCGTAAGCGGAGTCATCGTTCTTTTTGCGCACGCGTCCGACATCGGACATCGCCGCGAACTTAAACTTTAAAGCCATTGGCTAGGCCTTCAATTCCAGGACAGTCTTCCCGATGCGGATGCGCTGTCCCGGTTCGACCGGCTGCGCGCGGGTGAGCTGGCTGTCGCCTACGAAGGTGCCGTTGGTGGAGCCAAGGTCTTCGATGAACCAACGCGAACCCTGTGGGAAAAGTCGGGCATGGCGGCCCGAGGCATAGTCGTCTTCAAGTACCACGGTGGCATCCTGGGCGCGACCGAACAGGATCGGCTGGCCCTGCAACGGGATACTGCGCCCGGCCAGGGGGCCTTCAACGATCTGTAGGGTATGTACTGCCTTGCGCGTGCTGATCTCTGGTTCGGCAAGTTCTGGATTCTTTTTCAGTGCCCGGGCGCTAGGTGCTCCGGTTCGAGCTCGCGTGCCGATCACCAAGTCACGGCGCATCGCACCGACGATGCTCAGCACGAGCAGCCAAATCAAGACAAGAAAGCCAAGTCGGAACAGGTTGAGAACCAGATCATTCATGCACGGCCTCCGTTGCTAGGCGTAATTAGGCGAAAGACTATCTTGGTCTGTCCGATAGTGATGATCGAACCGTCCAATATACGCGTCTCGCCCGAAATCTTTTTACCGTCCACATAGGTGCCGTTGGTTGAACCTAGATCGGTGACGGCATAAGCGCCTTTGCCCTTCGTTTCGAAACGGACGTGCTGCCGCGAAACGCCGGTGTCATCCACGGGGATGTCGGTGCTCGCCGAGCGCCCAAGCACGATCGAATGGTGATGAAGCGCGAAGCGTTGCCCATTGACCTCGACAACCGCCTGCTTGGGAAGCGGAGCGGCTGCTGGCGCCGCCGGTGGGGGAGTAGGGCGTGGTTGTGCGGTGGTTTTGGGATCCGCAGCTGCGGCGCCCTGGTCCTGCTGCGGTTTGGGGGCCTTTGCCTTGACCGGAGCCGAAGCTACCGGGTTAGCGCTGGAGTCCTTGATGGAACCGGAAACTTCCATTTCGCCGGGCTTGAGCTCCTGGGAATTCACGAAATGAATCATGATGTTTCCTTGGACCGAATAGCCTTGGCTTACGGCATGTTCCGCGGTCACCTTAGCCATCTCGTTGACTACGGGTGAGCCCCACGACTTGGCCGTTGCAAAATCCTTGTCGCTCAACGAGACGATGAAATCGTTCGGAGCAAGACTGCGGCCCTCGCTGATCGCAAGAATTCCACGATCCATTTCGTTGCGCAGGGCGCTGGTGAGTTCAACCGGCTTGATGTCTGCGGTGCTGGTGCCACGAAAGAAGCTGGTGACGACCTTCTCTAAGCCTCGTTCGACGTTGTCGAGAAAGCTCATTGCGTGTGCTCCTTTCCTGTAGTCCACGGCGTTTCAAGGCCTTGCGGTCTTAGTCTGATGCCTTCGAGACACAGAACTTCATTATCGATCTTACTGTTTACAGCTGTGCAATTCCCGGAAATATCCTTGAAGGAACGACTGGCATCATATTCAACGCCCCAACGGCCCAAAAGGTTTCATGTGGCGCTAAGCACATGTGGGCCCTCTGATTAGGCGAACGGCGAAAAGTGCGTGTAAGCTATTTCTTGTTGCCGCGAGAGCGGGAATCATGCGCGAGTGGCGGAATTGGTAGACGCGCTGGCTTCAGGTGCCAGTGCCCTTCGGGGCGTGGGGGTTCAAGTCCCCCCTCGCGCACATGAGAAAAAGAGCCTCTCACTAGTCTGAAAAGACGAAGTGAGGGGTTCTTTTCGTTAACTCGCAGGGCGATCTTGGATTCGGTTCAAGACGCAAAATAGCAGCTGGAGGCTCCTTGGGGGTGCGAATGCCCAACTCCCAGCGAGCCGAGCAAAACGTCGCACGGATTTGCTCCACGTTATCTGCGCCATTCTCCCGAACCGAGAAAAATTATTCGCCGGGCGTGGGAAGAACCACTTTTCCCGACCTTCTGCCCGGACAGATTTCCTTCACCGCCCATCGCATAGAATCGGATTCATTGGATTACCGAAACGGTGGGGGCATCATGGCAGGCACTAACCAAAGCATCGAACTAGCCGGAACTGTGCACCAAGTCGAGGATCGACTGGTATTGCGCTTCGATCAAGAATCCAGTCAAAAACTTCCCAGTCGCGGCCAGGTGGCTGTGCGGCTGGTGGATTCAAACCAAAGTGTCGTCGTGGAGCCAGATGGGCGGCGTGGACATTGGCTGCCTGCCGAACAGCTTGGTCTTGAACTCGGGCAGAGACCCATATTGCAGGTGACGATCGCCGAGCAGTGGCCCGAGGTAACCCTCCCGGAAGATCTAGCCGGCGCCCTTGAGGACGCGAGCGATCTGCAGGACACCTGGGAAGGGCTGACCCCCATGGCCAGATGGGAATGGGCGCGGTGGGTCAAATCGACGAAGAACGCCGCGACGCGTCAGCGGCGGGTGGAGGTCAGCATTTCCAAGCTGCGCGACGGCAAACGGCGCCCCTGCTGCTTTGACCTGTCTTCCTGCACCGATCCGGAAGTTGCCAAGAGCGGAAAGCTCATCGAGTAGTTATTGGGCCCCACCGCTCGAGGCGCGAACCATCAGTTCGCTGGAAAGCAGCAATTGGAATCGCTCGAGGTCCTTGCCCTCGATCAGGGTGCGCAATGCCTGGGCAGCCTCAATGCCTACGGCTTGGGCGTCGAGGCGAACGCTGGTCAGCGAAGGGTTTGAGGTGGCGGAAAAAGGCAGGTCATCGAAGCCGGTGACCGCCAACTCTTGGGGGATCCGCACTCCCACGACGCTTGCTCCATGCAATACGCCGTAGGCGTGCGTATCTGTGGCGCAGGCCAACGCCGTGATGCCCGCGTGTTTCCACTGCTTCCAGTTCGCGGAGAAGGTCGCTGCCGCGTCTCCCATTTCAATGGTTGAGGACCTGATTGCGTCCGCCGGAACTTCCATGCCGTGTTCGGCCGCCGCGCTCAGAAAGGCTTCGCGCCGCATGCGCAGGGTGGCGGTTCCGGTGTTTGCGTCCAGATAGCCAACCTTGCGGTGACCCTGTGCGGCGAGGTGCGCCGCCACGTCCCGTGCGCCTTGGAGCACGTCAAAATTTACCGATGGAACATTTTCTGGCGCATCCGGTGCATCGAGGGCGATCATTGGCAGGGGGCTGGATAGCTCGGCAAGGAATTCAGGTGTAGGTGCATGGACGAGCAATCCGGCCGGGCGCAAGCCCAGCAGGCGCCGGGTTTCGGCGGCGCTCGGCGATAGGCCGGCGTCGGTGACCGAAAGCAGCAGCTGGTAGTCCTCCCCGAGGACCCCGCGAACTCCGGCGATGAGCTTGGCGAAGAAGGGGTTTGAAATATCCGGGGCCACCAGAATGACCAGCGAGCTGACCCCGCGTGCCAGCGAGCTGCCGATGCTGTCTACGTAGTATCCGAGTTCGCGAATCGACTCGCGAACTCGGGCTTCATTTCTTTTGGAGACTCGGCCGCTGGACTTGCCGTTCGCCACCAGCGAGACAGTTGCCGTGGAAACTCCAGCATGGGCCGCGACCATGGCAGCGGTGACCTTGCGCGCTGGCTGGGTTTGCTTCGGCGAATCACCATTGTTCATGGCTCCATCCTAGTGCGCCGTCGAGCGTGCGCAACGTCGGGAGTTAAGCGCTTGACGCTTTGCGTTATCCGAGGAAGAATCAAGGGTAACCACACATCGAACTCCCGATAGCCGGCTATCGGGCGGATCAAGGGCGCAAATGAGCACACCACGTAAGATCATCCTTGACTGCGACCCAGGGCACGACGACGCGGTCGCCATCCTGTTGGCTCACGGAAATCCGCAGATCGAGCTGCTCGCGGTAACTACCGTCGTCGGCAATCAGACGCTGGAAAAAGTCACCGACAACGCACTGGCGGTGGGCACCATCGCCGGGATCACCGGGGTGCCATTCGCTGCCGGGTGCCCGCGCCCGCTGGTGCGCAATATCGAAACCGCTCCCCAGGTGCATGGTGACTCCGGGATGGACGGCCCGGCCCAGCCTAAGCCGCGCATCGAATTGGACGAGCGCCATGCGGTGGACCTGATCATCGAGACGATCATGTCGCACGAACCGGGCGAGATCACGCTGGTACCTACCGGAGCGTTGACCAATATCGCGTTGGCGGTGCGCCGCGAGCCACGCATCGTCGAGCGCGTGCGCGAGGTTGTGCTGATGGGCGGCGGCTACCACACCGGAAACTGGAGCGCCGTGGCCGAATTCAACATCAAGATCGACCCCGAAGCGGCGCATATCGTCTTCAATGAGAACTGGCCGGTGGTCATGGTGGGCCTGGATCTCACGCACCAGGCGCTGGCCACCAAGGACGTCGTGCGGCGCATCGAGCAAATCGGCACCGGCCCGGCGAAGTTCGTGCGCGAGCTTATGGACTTCTTCGCTCAGGCCTATCATGACCACCAGGGTTTCGACGCCCCGCCGGTGCATGATCCCTGCGCCGTGGCATATGTGATCGATCCAACCGTGGTGCGTACCCTGCGCGCGCCGGTCAGCGTTGAACTGCGCGGCGAACTGACCCTGGGGATGACGGTAGCTGACTTCCGTGCCCCGGCCTCGGCCGATTGCCATACCTCGGTGGCCGTGGATCTGGATCACGAACGCTTCTGGGATCTAGTTGTCGACGCCCTGGAGCGAATCGGTGAGGTCGAGCTAACAGCGTAGTTTCGGCAAAATCCAGCTAATTGTGATGACAGTCAATGCCAAAGCGCACCGCCATGCATAGACTGGAGATAAATACAGCTCAGGAGGCGAAGTGGCAGTCAAAACCCCGCACCAGAACGTAACCTTCGAATCGTCCGGAACGCAGGCGCACGGCTATCTTGCGCTTCCCGAGTCCGGTAAGGGCCCCGGCGTCATCGTGATCCAAGAATGGTGGGGGCTCACCGACCATATTCGCGATATCGCAGACCGGCTCGCCGACCAGGGCTTTGTCGCCTTGGCTCCGGATCTCTACGGCGGCTCGATCACCCATGATGGCGACGAGGCCGGCAGGATGATGTCCGAACTGCCCGAGGAAAAGGGCGCAGAGCTCCTCTCTGGTGCGGTGGACTACCTGCTCGCCAGCGACCATGTCACCAGCGGCAAGCTGGGAGCCATTGGATTCTGCATGGGTGGCGGTTTCGTCTTGCAACTGGCCGCTCAGCAGGGCGAAAAGATCGGCGCTGCGGTTCCGTTCTACGGTGTCGGCCAGGGTGTGCCCAATGAATTCAGCGGCGTGCGCGCGGCAATTCAGGGTCACTACGCGAACTTCGACGACTCCTACCCGGCCGCCGAGGCCAAGGCCCAGGAGGAACGGATCCGCCGTGAATCCGGTGCCGAGGTGCAGTACTTCTACTACGACGCCAAGCACGCATTCCACAACGACGAGAACCCTGCGGGCAACTACGACGCCCAGCTCGCGGACCTCGCCTGGCAGCGCGCCGTGGACTTTTTGCGACAAAAAGCCAACTAAGCACATAAAGTGGTAGGCATCACAGTTGGTGTATGCCTCGAATACTTCCGAAGCAATCCAAAACTCAAGGAGAAATAATGTCTGAAACCATCCTCGTAGGTGTTGACGGTTCCGAAACCGCTCAGCGTGCAGCTCGCCGGGCCGCCGAACTTGCCGTGAAGCTCGACGCCGATCTGGTGGTGCTCACCGCTCACGCCTCGGACAACACCGAGGTCGTCTCCATCGGCAGCGACACCTGGATCCTCGACGACGCCGAGCAGGCTCGCAAGCTGGCCCAGCGTGTGGCAAATGACGTGCGCAACGCGGTGCCAGGCGTGAAGATCAGCGCCGCTGCCGGCCACGGCAAGCCAGGCGACGTCCTGATCGCCGATGCAACCGACCGCGGCGCATCGATGATCGTCGTCGGCAACGTGGGCATGAAGGGTCTGGGCCGCGTGCTCGGCTCGGTCGCCTCCTCGGTAGCCCACTCGGCACCATGCGACGTGCTTGTGGTCAAGACCGACAAGTAAGCGAAGCTTGAACTGCGGCGGGCACGGATCTTTCCCGGCCCGCCGCAGTGCTTTAACCGCACCGCACCCCAGCAAAAGACCAGTAGGCTTTAACCGTGCAAAAACTTCGAGTTTCCTACGTAGCAGGCGTCACCCCGGGCAAGTGGATGGATCGCTTCACCGAACGCTACCCGCAGGTCGAATTCCAGGCTTCGCGTTATGACGGCGAGGACATCCTCGGCCTGCTGGCAACCGATCAGGCCGATGCCGTCTTCGTGCGCTACGTCGGGGATTCGCCGAAGGACGCCACGCGGCATCTCATTCCGCTCTACGAAGAGCTCGAGGTCGTCTGCGCGGCCAAAGACCACGACGTCGAGTACCACGAGGAAACCATCGACGAGCAGGAAGTGGCGAAATTCCCGCAGCTTGACCTGTCCGAGTACCCGGAAGAAGCCGGCGGGATCCCGATCGCGATGGAAGTTGTCGCCTCCGGCGCGCAGGTGCTGCGCGTTCCGCAGAGCATCGCCCGGCTGTACCAGCGCAAAGACGTGGTCTATCGCCTCATCGAGGGCGGAGCGAGAACGCAAATCGGGATCGCCTGGCCCACCGGGCTGGCCGACACCGAACTGGTCGACGAATTCATCGGCATCGTCCGCGGACGCAGCGCAAACTCCTCCCGCCAGGCCTCGGTGCGCAGCACCCAGCAAGAAGCCAAGGCGGTTAATGACAAGCTGCGTGCGGCGGCCAAGGAAAAGGCGAAGCTGCGCGCAAAGCAGGAAAAACAAGCTAAGGCCAAAGCGCGCTCGGGCGGGGCTAAATCCCGCAAGCGCCGATAATAACCTAGTCAGCCACGCTAGAGACATGAGAGAGTAGGCCATATGGAGCAACTCGATACCCTCAGTCTGAGCACCCAGGGCAGCGCCCTGATTATCACCATCAACCGGCCTGCCTCGATGAACGCACTGGCCCTGGAGGTCGTTGCAGACCTCGAGCGGGCCGTCGACTACCTTGAAGCCAGCGGGTTCAAGCACCGCGGAGTGGTCATCACCGGCGCGGGAGAGAAAGCCTTTGTGGCCGGGGCAAATATCGTGCAGATGAATACGATGGACGCGACTGCGGCCGAGGCCTATGGCCGACGCATGCACCAGGTCACCGAGCGGCTCGAGTCGCTGCAGTTGCCGGTGATCGCCGCGGTCAACGGATTCGCCCTGGGTGGCGGGTGCGAACTGGCCTTGGCCTGCGACTTCATCTACGCCTCGCAGAAGGCAAGTTTCGGACAGCCGGAGGTCACCCTCGGCCTGGTGCCCGGCTTCGGTGGATCGGTACGCCTGCCACGCCGCGTGGGCAATGCGATGGCCCGCGAATTGATCTTCACCGGCCGCCGGATCAAGGCCGATGAGGCACTGCGCATCGGCCTGGCTAACCGCCTGGTAGCCCCGGAAGAACTGCTGACCGAAGCCGTCGCGACCATCGAAGAGATGGCCAAGGTTTCCCCGACCGCCGTGGCGAACGCCAAGCGCGCCATGGTCAAAATGGACTCGGTCAACGTCCATGACGCTCTCGAGCTGGAGGCACAGAGCTTCCACGAGGCCTTTAACACCGCCGATTCCGTAGAGGGCCGGGCGGCCTTCGTTGAGAAACGCGCCGCGAACTTCCCCGGAAACTAGCCATGCACTACGGGGCGCATCAGGACCAATGGCTGCGCTTCTACGCGCCGCAGGAGGCCACCGCGCTCGGTGCGGTGATGATCATCCACGGCGGATATTGGCGCGAAAAGTACACCGCGCAGCTCGGTGAACCGCTGGCCTTGGATCTGGCAGCACGCGGTTTCCCCACCTACAACCTCGAATACCGGCGCGGGCCGGGCAGCGCGGCAAAAATGCTGGCCGATGCCCGGCTTGCGCTGGCATTGATCAAGGAGGAAGGCCCGATCACCCTGATCGGGCATTCCGCCGGCGGGCACCTCGCCTGCCTGCTCGCCGCCCATGAGGAGCGGGTCAGCCAGGTGATTTCGCAGGCCGGCCTGCTCGATCTGCAGCTTGCCCGGACGCTGCGGCTGAGCAACGACGCGGTCAACGAAATGCTTGGCGACTGTGATCTGTCCACGCTGAACCCCGTGGAATTATGGCCGACGGGGGCGCGTGTCGTAATCTTTCATGGACGGGCCGATGCGGATGTCCCGGTGAAAATTGCCCGGCGCGCGGCCGATCATGCGGCGGCACTCGGCCAACAACACTCCTTGCGGATTTTCGACGGCGACCATTTCACTTGGATCGATCCGTCCAGCCATCAGTGGGAGGCGTGCGTCAAGGCGCTGTACCCGCTGCACTACAAAGGAGCATGATGAACCCGACGGTCATAGGCGAGGCGCTGGTCGACGTATTGGCCTCCGGAATTGCCCCGGCGCAAGAATTTGTGGGCGGAAGCCCGCTGAACGTTGCCGTCTCACTGGCCCGCCTAGGCTACCCGGGCACCCTGATCACCCGCTGGGGGCAGGACGAAAAGGGCGCAAAAATCGAACGCTTCCTGGCGGAGAACGAGGTCAAGTACCTCGGTGGCGCGGACGACGAGCCGACGGTGATCGCCCACGGAATCCTGGACCCCGCCGGCGGCGCGACCTTCGCATTTAACGCCTTCTGGCAGATGCCCACCATCGGCCCCGAACTGGCCCAGGACTCCGAGTTGGTGCACACCGGATCCATTGCCACGCTCTTCAGCCCCGACGAGCTGCTCCCCTTGCTGGCAGCCGCCCGGAGCCACGCCACCATCAGCTACGACCCGAACCTGCGCCCCTCGCTGGTGACCAACCACGCCCAAACTGTTGCCGAGGTGGAGCAATTCGTGGGCCAGGCGGATGTCGTTCGGGTTTCGGGGATCGACCTGAAATGGCTCTACCCGATGCGTACGGTGCACGAGTCGGCCCGCGCCTGGTTGGCTATGGGTCCGGCGATCGTCGTGGCAACCGCCGGGTCGGGCGGCTCCTGGGGAGTGGTGCGCGCGGGCGAATCGGAACACACCGCACAGGCCGTCGAGGTCACGGACACCGTGGGCGCCGGGGACACCTTCACCGCCGCCCTGCTGTGCTGGCTGGCCGAACATGGGCTGATCGGCGCGTCGAACCGTGAAAGGCTGGCCCGGCTTGCGGTGGATCAGCTCGACCAGGCCCTGGATTTTGCCGCCCGCGCGGCGTCGGTCACCGTGGGACGCGCCGGCGCGAACCCGCCGAGCCGCGAGGAGCTTTCATGATCAAGCTGATCGCCTCGGATCTCGACGGGACCATCGTGGCGCGCGATGGCAGCATCAGCGACCGCACCCGTCGCGCCTTCTTGGACGCCCGCGAGGCCGGAATTCATATCGTCTTCGTCACCGGCCGGCCGTTCCGCTGGCTCACCCCCATCATCGAGGCCTTCGGCGGGATGGGGACGGTGATCTGTTCCAATGGGGCCGTGCTCTATGACCTAGAGCAAGACCGCGTGATCTGGTCCCGCACGCTCAGCTCGGCCACCGCCAGAATGGCGGCCGAAATTATTCTGAAGCATGAACCGGACGCCGCCTTTGCGGCCGAGACCACTCGCGGATTGCACCTGGGCGAAAATTTTGCCGAACGCCACCGGACCCTTGGCAGCCAGTCGGTATTGGATCTAGACTCGGAAGCCATCGACCAGGAAGGCATCGTGAAGTTTTTGGCCCGCTCCAAAACGTTGCCCATCGATGAGTTCTACGCTGCCGTCGCCCCGGAACTGGAAAAGCTTCTTTCGGTCACTCACTCGGCATTCGATGTTTCGCTGCTGGAAATGGCCCACGTCGACATCCACAAGGCCACCACTCTCGATGTGTACTGCCGCGAGCTGGGCATTACCGCCGATGAAGTCATGGCCTTTGGGGATATGCCCAACGACCTCGAGATGCTCGAATACGCAGGCCACGGTTATGCGATGGCCTCGGGCCACCCGCTGGCCTTGGCCACCGCGCAGCACACCGCGGACACCCTCGAGGCAGACGGAGTCGCGCAGGTCATCGAGGATCTGCTGAAATGACCTACGCTTTCACGCACCGCGGCGTCCGGCGAGACGGCGAAGAGAATACGCTGATCGCCTTCCAGCGCGCGTGGGACCTGGGCATTACGCACTTGGAAACGGATGTGCGAGCCTCCAAGGACGGCACCGTTTACGCCTTCCACGACCAGAACCTGGACCGGGTGACGGATGCGACCGGGCCGCTGGGCGAGCGCACCGACGAAGAACTTGCTTCGGTGCGTGCAGGCGGGCAGCCGTTGTGCACGCTCGCCGAATTATTGCGCAATTTTCCCGATGCGTTGGTGAATATCGACGTCAAGGACGAGGCGGTGATCGCGCCGCTTGCCCTTTTGATCGAAGAGCTGGGCTGCCACCGGCAGATCGCCTTGGCCTCATTTGATAGCTCGCGCAGTGCCGCGGTGCAGCATCTCATTGCTACGGAAATGAAACGTTCCCCCGGTATTCGTGAGACGGCGTTGATCTGGTTGTGCGCCATGGTTCTGGGCCGCGTGCCTAAACGGCTGATTAAGGACTTCTGGGCCGTGCAGGTGCCCCTCAAACAAGGATTTCTGCCGTTGGTTACCTCGCGTTTTATCCGTGCGGTCCACGGCGCGCGGGTGCAGGTTCATGTGTGGGTCATCAATGATGAGCCGAGCATGCGAATGCTGATCGAGAAGAACGTGGATGCAATTATTAGCGACGAGGCCGAACTGCTGGTCAAAGTGCTCGGTTAGTTCAGCAACACGCGTTTGACCAGATACTTCTCCAGAACCTGCGCATCTGGTTCGAAGCCCAGGCCGGGGGCGTGCGGCAGCTGGATCGCTCCGTCCCCATTCATGGCTGATTGATGCGGAGCGTGCAGCGGGTGCAAGGTATGCGCCCATCTCACAAACGGAATCTCCAACTCTGGAAGCGGGGTCCCGTTGGTGAGAACCTGGGGTGGATCGAGCGCCAGAATTTGAGCGCTCGCAAGTAGCGCAGGCCCGTAATAGAAGTTGTGCGGCACCACCGGAACGCCGAGCCGCTTGCCCGCCTGGCGGATCTCAAGCATTCCCGAGATGCCACCGATTTTGCCGACGCTCGGTTGCGCAAAGCTGAGCGCACTGGACTCCATGGCTGAGATGAGCCCGGCAACTCCCGAGTGGTTCTCCCCGGCGGAAATGTTCGCGAAACGGGCGTTGAGCTCACGAAGCGCCGTCGTGGAATCGGGAGGAAAGACGGGTTCCTCAACCCAGAGCAGATCGAGTGCTTCAAACTGTGCGATGGCCTGCGCGGCACCGTCCTGATCCCAAGCGCAGTTGACGTCGACCATGAGCGCCGAGCTGCCAATGCTCTGGCGGGCTGCTGCGATGGCCTCGCGGCTGGATTCATGCAGTTTGAAGGCCGTAAATCCCAGGTTTAGCGCCTGCTTTACGTGGGATGAAACTTCATCCGGATCTTCGGCGTAATGCACCAGGGAGGCGTAGGCGCGGATCTGGTCTCGCGAGCCGGGCTCAATGTACTCACGCAAGGTCGCTCCGGCTTGTTGTGCCTCGAGGTCCCACAACGCGATGTCCATAGCCGAGAGCGCGTAATGCACCGGTCCGGTCCGCCCAAAGGCATGAAATGCATACTCGGCCGCGGGTATGGAATTGGCGATCCCGGTTTCTCTGCCGATAAAAAATGGGCCGACGATCTCTTGCAGCGCCGCCCATGTGGCGGGGTTCGATTTGTGGCCAAAGGCTTCACCCCATCCGGTAAGCCCGTTTTTGGTACTGACCTTGACCATCAGGGATTCCATGTGTGTGAAATTTCGCGACGATGCATTGAACGTATCGATTGATTCCACATCGGAATCTTCGAGTTCTTGGCGCCCGGCCTCGAAAGGCATGGAAATCAGAAGCAGTTCAATAGACTGAATGTAATCCATTAAGTTCTCGTTGACTTGAGTCAATGCATCAATCTTTCATTTTCTCTGGGGGATTTTCCGGCTTGGCAAGGTGCGGGGCATGAGCCTTTGGTGAATTGTGGAACCGTTCACTGAATTGCTGCGCTCAATGTGGTTGACCTCACGTTGGTTTTTAGTTTAGCGTGGGGGAATACGCTTTGGAAAGCGCATTCCTAACTATTAGTTATTCAGCTTCTCTAGGAAGCATCAAACCGAGGAGTCAGCCATGTTGGTCCACACTCGCCAGGGGTCCCAACGCACCCCTTCGAACGAGGGCGTTGGTCAATGAGTGCCATTGCTGAATTATCAAGACTTAGCAAGACCAAAGGCCGCAAGGCTCCCGCCAAAGACAACAAGGCCGGCCACCTCTTCTTGCTGCCGTGGACTATCGGGCTGTTCCTGATCACGCTGGGCCCGATGGCAATGTCCCTGTACTTGTCATTTACGGACTACAACCTCTTGCAGGCCCCGGAATTCGTCGGCATGGACAACATCGAACGGATGTTCAGCGACGATCGGCTGCACAATTCGCTGCGCGTGACGTTTACCTATGTACTGGTCGGCGTTCCGCTCCAGCTCGGCGTCGCGCTCGGCGTCGCCATGCTGTTGGATCGCGGAATGCGCGGGTTGTCCTTCTACCGCTCGATCTTCTACCTGCCCTCGATGCTCGGCTCATCCGTAGCCATCGCGGTGCTATGGAAGCAGATCTTTGGAACTACCGGGCTGGTTAACCAGCTCCTGGGACTCGTGGGCATCGAAGGCATGGGCTGGATCTCCGATCCGAGCACGTCACTGAGCAGCCTCATTCTGCTCAACGTGTGGACCTTCGGCTCGCCGATGGTGATCTTCCTGGCGGGTCTGCGCCAGATCCCTGCGATGTACTACGAAGCCGCTTCGATCGACGGGGCCACCAAATGGCGCCAATTTGTCAGCATCACTCTTCCGATGCTGAGCCCGATCATTTTCTTCAACCTCGTACTGCAGGTGATTGGAGCCTTCCAGAACTTCACTCAGGCATTCATCGTCTCCAATGGTTCTGGCGGACCGGCGGATTCAACAATGTTCTTTACCTTGTACCTCTACCAGCAGGGCTTCAAGCAGTTTGACATGGGCTACGCCTCGGCGATGGCTTGGCTATTGGTCCTGATCGTCGGTGGTTTCACAGCACTGAACTTCTTCGTTTCTAAGTATTGGGTGTTCTACGATGACTAATCAGACTTCAACTTCGCGCGAGGAACTAGACGCGAATAAATTGACGGCACTTGACGAAGAAGCGCTATTTGGGGGTCGGCCTCCCGTGGGCGGAACCGATTCCAAGGGGAAAAAAGTCAAGGGCCACCGCCCCAGCGCACGAACCCGCGCACGTGCGATCATCAAGCACACCATTTTGATTCTGGCCGCGCTGATCATGATATACCCGCTGCTCTGGATGATTGCCAGTTCCTTCAGGCCAAACGATCTGATCTTCCGCGAAGCCGGTCTGGTGATCTCGAGCGTGGAATGGGAGAACTATCCCAACGGTTGGAGCGCACTGTCGGAACCATTCAGCAAATACCTGATGAACTCGGCCATCGTCGTGCTCGGTTGCATCCTAGGAAATCTGGTTTCTTGTTCGATGGCGGCCTATGCCTTCGCCCGCCTGGAGTTTAAGTTCAAGAAGATCATGTTCGTGCTCATGCTGATGACCATCATGCTTCCCATTCACGTCATCATCGTTCCCCAGTACATCATGTTCTCGCAGATCGGTTGGGTCAACACCTTCTGGCCTATCATCGTTCCGAAACTACTAGCCACGGACGCATTTTTCATCTTCTTGATGATTCAGTTCATCCGTGGCATTCCCAAGGACATGGATGAAGCCGCGCGCATCGATGGCGCGGGCCACCCACGCATCTTCTTGCAGGTCATCTTGCCATTGATGGTGCCGGCACTGGCTACCACCGCGATCTTCACCTTCATCTGGACCTGGAGCGACTTCTTCACCTCGCTGATCTACCTGACAAATCCAAGTAACTACACGGTTCAGGTGGCGTTGAATGCCTTCATCGACTCGACCGGCGAATCGAACTGGGGAGCGTTGTTCGCAATGTCGATCATTACTCTCGTGCCCGTTTTCTTGGCCTTCCTCTTCGGCCAGAAGTTCCTGATCAAGGGCATCGCCACTACCGGCATCAAATAACCACAAGGGGTGGGCTCGGCTGAAACGTTCGAGCCCATCCGCTGGTCAACGATTTCTTAAGGACCCACCCAGATGACTGCACCTACCCGTACCCGGTACGTACTAATCGGCACCGGAAACCGTTGCGAAATGTACCTCACCGCGATCCTGGGCGAGCACAGCGACGTCGCCGAGCTCGTGGCACTATCCGATCCAAACCCCGGGCGGATCGAGTACTACCAAGACGTTGTGGAACAGACGTTCGGGCAGCGCCTGGATGCCTTTGATCCGGCGCAACTGGCCGACTATGTTGCCGAGCACGAGATTAACCGGGTGATCATCACCAGTCCGGACTACACCCACGCAGACCTCGTTTGCGCCGCGCTCCGTGCCGGTGCTGATGTGATTGTTGAAAAGCCGCTGACCATCGACGCTGCAAGCACCACGCGTATCGCGGCGGCGGTTGCGGAAACCGGCCGAGAAGTCATCGTCACCTTCAACTACCGCTACTCACCGCGCAATACCGCGTTGAAGAAGGCCATCGATGACGGATTAATCGGCGAGGTAACCTCCATCGACTTCAGTTGGGTGCTCGACACCGTGCATGGTGCGGACTATTTCCGCCGCTGGCACCGGATCAAGGAGAACTCCGGCGGTCTGCTGGTGCATAAATCAAGTCACCATTTCGACCTTGTGAACTGGTGGCTGTCCGATACCCCGCAACGGGTCTTTGCGGCCGGAGGGTTGAAATTCTACGGCCCGGATAATGCCGCACGGCGCGGGCAGCAGGCCAGTGAACGTGGAACCCACGAACACAGCGAGGCAGATCCCTTCGACCTGGATCTACGCAGCGACCGTCGCCTGGAGAAGCTGTACTTGGATAGCGAACATCATGACGGATACCGCCGCGACCAAGGAGTATTCGCAGGCGAGATCGGGATTGAGGATAATCTGGCGTTGACGGTGGAGTACGAAGGCGGCCCGGTGCTGTCCTACTCTCTGAATGCGCACAGCCCCTGGGAGGGGTACCGGGTGGCAGTCAACGGCACCGCAGGACGCCTGGAATTGGATGTGGTCGAGCGAGCAGCGGTGCTTCCTGCCGCAGGGGGAAATCCCGTGGATCCGTCCTTCTCGGACGACGGACAGAATACCGCGGTGCGCTCCAAGGGGGAGAAGCTTGTCCTCCAGCGCCACTGGGGGCCGGCCGAGGAACTGGAAATCATCAACGGGGAAGGTTCGCACGGCGGCGGGGATGCACTGCTGCTGGAGGAACTCTTCCGCGGCACCACAGTCGACAGGTATTCACGGCAGGCCGGATTCCTCGATGGAGCGCGAGCTATCGCCGTGGGAATCTGCGGCAACCAATCCCTGGAATCTGGTCAAGCGGTAGCCGTAGAACAAGCCGGACTTGGTGTAAATTTAGCCCTCGTGGAACGGGTTCAGGTGTAATCGGAAAAATGAGCGAGAAAGTTATTATCACTGGCGGATCAGGCCGTCTAGGTCGTGCTGTCGTAGCCGGATTTGCCCACGCGGGGCACCATGTTGTGTCCTTGGACCGAACCCTTCCCGAGGATCCTCTGGACGGTGTCGACTACCGAAGCGTGGACCTCTTGGATGCCGCAGCCACTTGTGCATTGTTCAAGGAAGCCACCCCGCAGGCGGTAGTCTCCCTAGCGGCCATGGCGGTGCCCTTTATGGCGCCGGAGGAAGTGCTGCTGCGCACCAACGCAACGATCGCTCACAACGTCACCTCAGCCGCCGTGGAATCCGGGGCAACCCGCGTGGTCCTGGCTTCCAGCCCATCGATCATGGGCTACGGATCCCCGGGCGGCTGGAAGCCTGGCAAGCTGCCGCTGGACGAGACCGAAACCCCGCGCCCGTGGCACGCGTACGGCCTTTCCAAATACGTTGCCGAACAGATCGGGGCAATGTTCGCCGCAAAGATGGGCCCAGCAAGCACGGTCAAGTTCGCCTCCTTCCGGCCTTGCTATGTCATTGCCGAAGAGGAATGGGCTGGTGCCATAACGCAGCAGGGGCACACCGTGGCCGAACGCTTGGCCGATCCTAAACTTTCGGCTCCGGCGTTGTTCAACTACGTGGACGCCCGGGATGTCACGGATTTTCTGCTCTTGCTGCTGGAACGCTTTGACCGAGTGGAGAATGGTTCGGTCTTCTTTGTGGGGGCCAAAGACGCCATGGCTACCTCCCCATTGTCGGAGCTCATCCCGGAAATCTATCCAGAGCTGGCGGAGCTGGCGGCCAACCTGACCGGGGATTCTCCGGCTTTCAGTATCGAGAAGGCTCGAAGCGTCATCGGCTGGGAGCCAAAGCGCAGCTGGAGAACCGAATTGAAACAACTGGTCTAACCGGTCCTGCGGGAGCCCACCTCTCGCTCTGCGGTTTCAGCGCGCCAACACTGCGGGGCGATCCAAATTGCCTACCCGAATCACCGGCCACCGGGGATCGACGCTGAGTACTTCCACGGTTGGCTTACCGCCATGCTCGATGAGCAGGACGGTATCCTCAACTTTAAAGGTCATGGCGTCCTGTACCGCACTGGGATTCCACGCGAAAGCCTGATTCGGGCGGATGAGGTCGGTAGCATCTGGGGTCAGGCGAGGATCTCTGCCGTTGTAACCGGCAATCCCACCTTGATGATGGTTCTGCCATTCTTGGGGATCGAACCCATGCAGAGGATACGCGGCCTGAACGACGGGGAGCATCGATCTTAGTTCGGTGCCCGGTTGCAAGGATCTGAAAATCTCGTGCTCCACCTGAAGAATCGCGTGCTCTGCTTCCAGCTCTCCGGGCAACGGGTCGCCAAAACGGACCCACCGGGTGACATTGGCGATCAATCCACCGCGGCGAACGCAGAGTACCGCCATGGCTTTGCGCCCAAGCAGGGCCTTTGTGGGCAGGGGGTGGCGGAATGCCGAGCGAGAATCCCCGCAGACCAATGCCACGAGCACTTCGCCGCCGAGGCTGATTGCTGCGGCACTGAGCCTGGCAGCAATATCCCGTTCGGAGTCTTCGGGGCTCGCCTCACCGAGCACTTGCGTGAAAATCCCGGCGACAGCCACACAGAGACCTCGGTACCTGCTGACCTCGGCGTCGCTTAGAACGGTACGCAAGCCTCGCAGCTGCACCTCCACTCGGGCCTCGGACAAGACCTCCAGTCCACGCACCTCTGGGCACCATGCCGCATAGTCGTCGAGGGACTCGTGCCAGTCCAGAATGTGCAACCGGGCCTCGGGGACTTTGCGCAGTTCTTCGGCAAGCAAGCGGTCCGCTTCGCTCAGCGGCGTGGCGATCTCACAACCTTCGCGGTGCACCAACACACGCAGTGCCGGAGGACCCGCCAGCGAAACATGGGTTCGAGCGCCGGCTAGGTACCACGACAGGGTCCCCGCGGTGGACAGCAAGATAGCGTCCGCGCCCAGCTCGTCGAGCAGATCCACCAGCTGGGCATGCTTGAGGTTATATTCATTGAGGGGCATACTTCTCCTGCCGAGATGGAATAGGAAGTTATTCTTGATTGAACATTTCGGCCAGCTGGGCACTTTGCTGCTTGGAGAGTGCTCCGTCAACGACCAGAATCCGAACCTTGCGGCTGGCCAAGGCGCTTGGCTCCAGAATCACCGGGCTATCCCACGCCAGCGATGCGCCGATGCCGGGATATCCCGAGTACCGAACAAACCATGGGTCATGCGCTGTGGAACAGAAGATGAGCGTTGCGGCCCCATGGCCCAGGTCGCGGGAATCCAATCTCACCGAATCGGCGGAAAAAACTGCGCTAAATGCCAGCCAATCACTGGTGGAGCCATGCACGGCCGATTCACCGGAGGCATTTGCCGTATAGATTTCGCCCCGATGCACGGCCGGCAGGCGCCAGAAGAATCCGCCATAGCCGCCCTGGTCCCGCCCGTTGGAACCAGGAGACCCCAGCGATACCTGCTGGTCGCGCGCCTGCAGGGCAAACTCAAAGTCCAATGACCAGCCTCGGATTTGCAACCGTTCAAAAGCCTCCGCTCGAACGGTACGGTGTTCATCAAGGAGCACTTGTCCATGGTGGTCAACCCATTCAAGATGCGAAGTGACAGCGGAATTGGATTCGTTGAATTCCTCGCAGACGGCGCGAATGTGCCCATGGTCAGCTTTCCAGAGATAACGCCCAGCTGAGCGCGTGTAGGTACGTCCGCCCCAGAAATTGGTTCCATTTACATCCTGCAGCGCGACTCCCAGACCGAGATGCCAGGTGTGGTCCAGGGGTTGCTGGTCACTGACGGTGACACCGTCGAGCGTGCGCAGCTGATCAAGGAATGGGCGTGGTGAGTTTGTCGGGGCAATGTCCGTTCCGGTGCGTAGCCGCGCAACCTCCACGGGATCGCCACTGATCGGATGGGCGATCTGGAGAGTTCCGCTAGTGGGTGCCGGCTTGGCCCACGGGGCTCCTAGGGAAGAGAACGCAGTTTGCGCGGCCACCGCGCGGTCAATGAACCTTTCGATGTCTGGAACCACCGGATGATATTCTCCATCTTCGCCTACGCCATAAACCTCGCTGCGGCAGATCGCTTGCGGATCGGGTGAGGTCCGCACCTGTTCGAGGACTTTCATGAACGCTCCGGCATTTTCCAAGGGGCACAGCAGTTTTGGCGCTGCGCCGCTTCGCACATCCACAAGATTTTCGAGCAGGTTAACTCGACCGAAGCTGCGGATATATTCTTCACCGCCGAGATCCGGGTTGGGGCGAACCACCAGCTCGTCTCGTGTGTAGTACAGGGTTGCTTGACCTTCGGTCCCGTAGACGGTGACCCACGGGTCGCGTTGCTCGGCCGCGCACACGGTTAACGCGGCAGTCACCGGGATCCCCTTCACCGTGCGCAGGCAGAGCACCGAGGTGTCATCGGCTTCGATATCATGGGCGTGGTAAAGCTCGGTGGAAAGTGCGGCGACATCCTCGGCTCGGCGTGCCCCGGCAATGTGCAGGGCACTCATCACCGCGTGGGCCAGCGGATTGGTGATGACCCCGTCGGCAATGTGGATGCCATCCAGGACTCGGTGGCCGGCCCAAGGCGCCCGATCATAATACCCCTGAGTGCGCAGCCAGGTACCGGAGGCACCGACGGCGCGCAACTCGCCGATGGGTGAATCACGCGCATCATCAACAAAAAACTCCTCGAGAGCCGCTAAAGCCAAGGAGCCAACTGCCTGAAAACCGACCTGCACCCGGCCTCCGGCCTCCCGGGCAGCAGAAAGCAGTTCCTGGTATTGCGCGAAGGTAGCCGTAGGAGGCTTCTCCAGGTACAGATCGGCGCCGGTCATAAGTGCCTTGAGCGCCAGTTCGTGGTGGGTGTTGATTGGCGTCGAAACAATGATGATATCCGGGCTGATATCGGAGTCGATCAACGCATCAAGGGAGGCGAATATGGGGGTGTCTTCACCGCGGATGTCCGGCCCCGGATCGTCGGGGCCGGCACCGGCCACAAAATTGGCTTTACCCAGCGCAACGAGGCGGTGGATGTTCAGCAGGTGCTGGCGTCCGAACCCGTTCAGCCCTACTAGCGCGATCCCCGGTACTCTGTGATCCGGCGCATCCGTTGTCGTGGCACCTTGCTGCGATAAGTCGGTCATACCCGTCCTTGGTTAACGTCGTTGACTAAGTGAAATAAGGATACGAGCTAGTTGGCGGTGCTCGCCTCCAGCACCCCTGAAGCTTCATTGAGGTGCGGGAGCACTAGCTGCTCGTAACGCTCTTTCATGGTGCGAATGGTCAGCTCCGCGGCTTGATTATTAACTTCTTCGTTGAAGATCTCCACCTCAACGGGACCGCGGTATCCGGCTTGGGCGACCCAGCGGGAAATGGAAGCGAACTCAATGTATCCATCGCCCATCATGCCCCGTGACTGCAGGGCATCGCGGGCGATCGGGAGGTTGAAGTCGCAGATCTGGTAGCTTGCCAGTCGACCCTCGTGACCGGCCCGCTGAATTTGAGCTTGAAGCTGGGGATCCCAGAATACGTGGAAGGTATCCACCACGACACCCACGGCCGAAGTCGGGTAGGGAGTGGCCAAGTCCAGGGCCTGGCCCAAGGTGGAGAGCACCGCGCGGTCGGCCACGTACATGGGGTGCAGGGCCTCGAGAACCAGCCGCACGCCATGTTCGGCGGCGTAGGGAACCAATTCCCCCAGGGCCTTGGCGACGCGGTCGCGGGCCGCAACAATGTTTTTGTCGGCCCCGTCCCCCTGGCCACCGAGGATATGCGCGGCGGCGGGAAGCCCGCCCACAACCATGATCAGCTCGTTGGCGCCGATGATGGCAGCCTCGCGGATCGCTTCGCGGTTCGATTCCAACGCTTCGCTTCGCCCCGCAGCCGAATTGCTGGTCAGGAAACCGCCGCGGCACAGCGTGCTTGCCTTCAACCCGGCGCCGGCGATGATCTTCGCCGCCGGTCCTGCCCCGCCCACGTCGCTAATGAGGTGGCGCCAGGGACCAATATGGCTCAGGCCCGCCTCGGCCGCTGCCTGCACTGCTTCGCGCAGATTCAGCCGAGGTGTAGTGCCGGTGTTCAGTGCCAGTTCGAAGCTCATGCGACTCCAGTCAGAGTTGGGACGGGGGAGAACACGCCATTAATTTCCAATAGCTGTTTCAGGCGTTCAGCGGCTAGCTCGGGATTCAGCAACAGACCGGCCTGATCGGCCAGGACAAACGTGCGCACCAGATGCAGAATTGAGCGGCCGGCATGCAGTCCGCCGACCATTTGGAAACCGGCTTGGTGCCCGTTGAGCCAGGAAAGGAAGGCGATTCCGGTCTTGTAGTAGAACGTCGGTGCGGAGAAAATATGCAGTCCCAGATCCCGAGTGGAATCCAGGATGGTGCGTGCCCGCTGTCCATCTCCCGCGTCGAAGGCCTGAAGCGCGGTCGAGGCCGCCGGATAGATTGCAGCGAAGATGCCTAGCAGGGCATCGGAGTGCCTGGTGCCGTCGCCTTGGATAAGTTCCGGGTAGTTGAAGTCGTCACCGGTGTAGAGCCGGACACCCTGTGGCAGCCGTGCGCGCAAATACTTTTCATGCTCGGCATCCAAAAGTGAAACCTTGACGCCATCGATCTTGGCCGCATGGTTCTCCACCAGGCTGGCGAAGGTGGCGGTTGCCGTCTCGATATCGGTGTCCCCCCAGTAGCCAGCCAGCGCGGGATCAAACATTTCCCCGAGCCAATGCAGAATCACCGGTTTGGTGGCGGCTTCCAGCAGGGTGCCGTAGACGTTCAGGTAGTCTTCGGACGATTCGGCGGCGCGGACCAGCGCCCGCGAACACATCAAAATGACCTTCGCCCCGGACTCTTCGACGAGTCCCAGCATCTCCAAATAGGAGTCTGTGACCCGGGCCAAGTCGCCGGCCTGCACGCTGAGCGGATCCAGCTGGTCGGTGCCGACTCCGCAGGCCAGCAGGTCTCGCACGCTACGCCCGGTCAGCGCCGGATAGCTATTGCTGGCAACTACCCTTGCCGCTTCGGCGGCGGAACGTTGAATGAGTTCCCTGGTCGCCGCGTAGTCCAGGCCCATGCCACGTTGAGCGGTGTCCATGGCATCGGCGACGCCTAAACCGTAGGACCACAGTTCGTGGCGGTAATCCAAGGTTGCTTCCCAGTCCAAGGCGGCCGGTGCCCCCGGGGTGTTATCGGCGGTCATCAGCGGAATTACGTGGGCCGCAGCGTAGACCTTGCGTGTGCTGATCGGTGCGGTGGGGCGGCGAAAATCTCCGGGGCCGGAGAGCGTGTAGCTGTAGGGTTCCCCGTGCTCGTTGGGCAGGATGATTGTCGGTTGTGCTTGTTGCTGGCTCACAGGGTGATCTCCGGGATGTCGATGGTGCGCCGTTCGGCGCTGGACTGCAGGCCCAGCTCGGCAAGCTGCACGCCACGAGCGGCCGACAGCAAGCCGTAGCGGTGTTCGCGCCCGGCCACGACATCGGCCAGGAATTCTTCCCACTGCAATTTGAACCCGTTGTCCAGATCCGCGTTGGCCGGCACTTCCAGCCACTGATCGCGGAAGGATTCGGTGACCGGAAGGTCCGGGTTCCAGACCGGCTTGGGTGTGTTGGCTCGCTGTTGGGCGACGCATTTGTTCAGACCTGCCACCGCGGATCCGTGAGTTCCGTCGATCTGGAACTCAACGAGCTCGTCGCGATAGACACGCACTGCCCAGGAGGAGTTGATCTGGGCAACAACTTGATCTCCGGCAGGAGTTTCAAGTTCAAAGATTCCGTAGGCTGCGTCGTCCGCGGTTGCCTCGTAGGGCGCACCCTTTTCATCCCACCGGGTGGGGATGTGAGTTGCGGTTTTGGAGGTAACTGATTTGACCTTGCCGATGATGCCTTCGAGGACGTAGTTCCAGTGGCAGTACATGTCGGTGGTCATCGATCCGCCATCGGCCAGCCGGTAGTTCCATGACGGACGTTGGGCTTCCTGGATTTCGCCTTCGAAGACCCAGTAACCGAATTCTCCGCGCAGGGACAGGATCCGGCCAAAGAAGCCCTCGTCGACAAGCCGGCGCAGTTTGACCAAGCCTGGCAGGTACAACTTGTCGTGCACTACGCCGGCGGTAATGCCCTTGCTCTTGGCTTGGCGCGCCAGGTCTACCGCTTCGGTAAGGGTTTCGGCGGTCGGTTTTTCGGTGAAGATGTGCTTACCGGCTGTGATGGCCTTGGACAGGGTGTCGTAGCGCAGCGACGTCATCGAGGCGTCAAAGACGATGTCGACGGAGTCGTCGTTGATTAGCGAGTCGAGGTCGGTGGAGTAGTGCTCAACGTTGTGGAGCTGGGCCAGTTCCTTGAGTTTCGCCTCGTTGCGGCCAACGAGAATTGGCTCGACGGTCACCTTGGAACCGTCGGGCAAGGTAATTCCTCCCTGATCACGGATCGGCAGGATGGAGCGGAGCAGGTGCTGCCGATAGCCCATGCGGCCGGTGATGCCACTCATGGCGATGCGAAGTACTCGTGGTTCTGTCATGGGGGTGCTCCTCGTGCAAGGGATTGTTAAGAAAGGAATTGGGAATGCGCTTTCCACGATAGTGTTGCCCAATTAGTGTGTCAACCATCTCCGTTCAGGGAGATAAGCTTGTTCAAAATTGCAATGGGTGATAAGGATTTCATGTGGCTATTCGACTAACTGACGTGGCTAATGAAGCCGGAGTTTCATTGGCAACCGCATCGCGCGTACTGAACGGGTCGGCGCGCAAGCCTGCCGAGGAAATCTCCCTCCGAGTTCGTGCGGCGGCAGAGAAATTGGGATATTTCCCCAACGCTCAGGCGCAAGCGCTTGCCCGATCCTCGACTAAGCTGGTGGGCCTCGTGGTGCACGACATTGCCGACCCGTATTTCTCGTCCATTGCCCGCGGGGTGCAGCGCGGGCTGGACGCCAGTGGCATCCAACTGCTGCTGACTAGTACTGGCGCGGAACATGACCGGGAAATAGCTGCCGTTCGCGCCTTCATGTCGCACCGGACCGACGCTATTATCATTTCTGGAACCCGGCGCTTGAGCGGCGATCAGGAGCTCATGGAATTGCTGGAAAGCTACCAGGGCAACGGTGGCCAAGTGGCGATGATTGGGCAAACCTTTCCCGCAACGGGCGGAATTCAGGTCGATAACGCCGGGACCGCTAGCGACCTGGCCGGGGAACTACTCAAAGCCGGTCATCGCCGTTTTGTCGTTTTGGCCGGCAACCCGAACTTGGTGACCGCGAAACATCGTGCCGACGGGTTTGTGTCCAAGCTTGAGCGCTCCGGCGTGCCGGTTGAGGAAGTGCTCCACGGAGCTTTCTCGCGCGAGGGGGGTTATTTGGTCATGAGCGACTACTTGCGAGGGTATCAATCCACCGAAAACACCGGTCCGGTCTGCGTCTTCTGCGTATCTGACGTCATGGCGCTGGGGGCGATTCGCGCAATTCGCGAGCACGGCTTGCGGATTCCCGACGATATTGCGATTGCCGGCTTCGACGACATCCCAACGCTGATTGATGTCACCCCGTCGGTGTCTACCGCCCGCCTTCCGCTCGAAGAAATGGGCCGCATGGCCGGCGAGATGGTTCTCGCGCATAGTGATTCGAAGCTGCTGGTTGTTTCGGGAACCCCGGTTTTGCGGGAAAGCACCGAGAGCCGTTGATCCGTCGATACCTTTTTGGAATCATTCGATTCAAAGGTGTCATCGACATATTCCCACTTCGATCTTGACTCGTGAGCTGAATCACATCTAGATTACTTGGGAAGCGCTTTCCATTCGCGTCGGCGCACAGGTGTCTCGACACTGAGTAAACCCTCGCGAGTTCTCGCCCATCCAAGGAGGAGTCCATGAACAATCAACAACGGTCCGAAGGCATGCGTCGCATTGCCGGTCAGCGACTAACCAAGTCCCTTGCCATAGCCGCAGTCGCAGCGCTGGCATTGACGGGGTGCGGCGGAGGCGGGAACGCGGCTGACAGCGCCGATGGAAAGGTGAGTTTGCGATTCGCCTGGTGGGGTTCGGACTCAAGGGCGCAGGCTACCAACGAGATCATCGAGGCCTTCGAGGCAGAGAATCCAAATATCGACGTTCAGGGCGAGTATTCGGACTGGAGCGGATATTGGGACAAGCTCGCTACCCAAGTCGCCTCGAATGATGCCCCGGATATTATCCAGATGGACGACAAGTACCTTCGCGAATACGCCGACCGTGGCGCGCTTCTCGATCTTGACGGTGTTGACGTCTCCAACTTTGAAGAGGTTTCCGTTTCCAACGGCACCACCGAAGATGGATTGGTTGGCATTACGACGGGAATTAACTCGTTTACATTGACCGCAAACCCCAAGGTTTTGAAGGAAGCTGGGCTGGATATCCCGGACGACAAGACTTGGACATGGGACGATTATCGCGAAATCACCAAAACCGTTAGCGAAAAAGCCGAAGGGAAATACGGTTCCGAGGCGCCGAATGAACCCGCTGGATTGCAGTCCTGGCTGAGGCAATCGGATAAGCACTTAACCACTGAATCCGGAGAGCTTGGATTGACCGTTGAGGATCTGGCCGGCTATTTCCAGCACCACCAGGACTTGCTGGATAACGGATCCTATCCAGTGGCCTCGGTTCTAGCCGAGAATCAGAATGCCGGGCCTGATCGTTCCATGACCGGTACCGGCACTTCGGCCTTTGGCATGTGGTGGAGCAACCAGCTCGGTTCACTTTCCGCAGCGGCAGGCGTTGATCTGGTGCCCCTGCGCCTGCCTAGCTCCACGGGCGAAGCCGAAGACAACGGGCTTTGGTACAAGTCATCGATGATGATGTCCGGGTACAGCAAGTCCAAGCATCCCGAAGAGGTCAAGAAGTTCATTGACTTCATGGTGAATTCCGAAGAAGCTGGCGAGCTGAACAAAATGGACCGCGGGCTGCCGGCCAACACTGAGATTCGCGACTTGGTAGTGTCCGACCTTGAGCCAATCGAGGCCGCTTCAGCGGAGTTCGTCACCGGAATTGAAACTGAGCTGGCAGGGTCTGAACCAATTCCACCCATGGGATTCAGCAAGATCCAAGACATTTTGTACCGCTACGAGATGGAAATCTTCTTCAAGCGGCAGTCGCCGCAAGATGCGGCAACCAACGCGTTGAACGAGATGCGCTCTGCCGTTGAATAGCAAACACACGGTTTGATCTGAATATAAGACTGGCGGGGAATGTTTAATTCCCCGCCAGGCTTTTTAGTTTATAAACAGTGTGTCCAAGACAGATGCGGCGTTTTCCTGCAGATGCTCATCGTCCGCGTCAAGCAGCAGCCGCAACCAAGTCTCATGCTGGGATAGCGGAGCCACTAGGCATGCGGGGGCGACTAAGTCATAGAGCTCGTCGGCGCTGCCGTATGCGGCGAACTCACCTAGGTAGGCGCCCAGGGCACGCATAACACGCTCGTCGTCGGTCCGGCATTTCCACGACTGGGTCATTGCCGCCAGTGGGGCCGCCAGCGAAGAAAACGGATGAGCCCAGTGGGCCGTCGCAAAGTTCGTGATCCGCGCATGCTGGCCCTTTTCCGAGGGCACCACCGTCTGCGCCAAATCGAAGGCGCCATGTTCCAGGCTCAGCGGGATGGGACCGCGATGCAAGGCTTCGCAGGCGTCGGAAAGGGTCTTTAGTTGGCCATGCAAAGCGTCGGCCTGTTGCGGGTCCAAATGCAACGGATGGTTTGCCTCGAGAGAAACATGCATGGTCAATGCCTGCTCAAACTGTTCTGGGAGGAACTGCGGATCCACCACCGGCATGCCAACGTCGAAGAAGGCCTCTTCGTTGCCCATCAAAGCCACCTGGAAGGAGCCGAGCGAGGCAAGCGCCAGCTGCCAGTTCTCGGCGCTGTCGCCCAAATCCGCCAGGGTGTGACCAAAATCGGGGGAGAGCATATAGCCGGCCATGCGGTCGATTGCCAGCGGCATCACCACACGTTCGGGCTGCAGTCCGCCGGCGGTAATCGTCACCGCTGCCTCAGCTGCCAATCCCGGCGCATTCGCCTTAAACACCAGATCGGCTGCGTCGGTCCCAACCAGCGCCGAAACCTGGTCCAAGGAGGCCGGCCAAAAATCCGGTCCCGCGACACGCTCGATGCCGTAGGCCGCGCAGGCCTCATCGATCCAATAGGCGGCAGACTCACGCCATTGGTCGCTATTCCATTCATCTATCCACTGAGCCACAATCCCAATCGTAGTATGTCGATGCAAGCGGGATCACTTGCTACCGTTGGGTCTACGGCCAACAATTGCTCCTCGACGAAGGATTTCGATCGTGAACGCTACACGCCCGACGTACCGCCACCGTGATTTCAAGGCCGTCCTTTTTGATTTGGATGGTGTTCTCACACCTACCGCGCTATTGCACCGTGCGGCTTGGAAAGAATTATTTACCGGATTCTTCGCCCAAGAACACCCGGGCGTGCCGCCCTATACAGATCCGGACTATTTCGAGCTACTCGACGGCAGGCCACGCTATGAGGGCGTCGGCGCCGTACTCGAGTCCCGGGGAATAGCGCTGCCCTGGGGAGACCCGAAGGACCCTGCGGGATACACCTCGGTGTGCGCGCTGGGAAATCTGAAGAATTCGGTTTTCACCACGGTGCTGGAGCGTGATGGGATTGCGCCCTATTCCGGGTCCAGCAACTACCTGCAACAGGTCCTGGAGGCAGGGCTGGATGTAGCCGTGGTCTCCTCATCACGCAATGCCCGCTCGGTACTGGAAGCCGCGGGGCTGGAAAGGTTCTTCACCACCATCATGGGCGGGCACGAGGCAGCGGCACGCGAGCTGCCTGGCAAGCCATCGCCCGCCACGTTCTTGGCGACCGCCAAGGACCTCGGTTGGCGCCCCGAAGAGTGCGTGGTCATCGAGGATGCCACCAGCGGCGTGCAAGCCGCCCAGGAAGGCGGCTTCATGGTCGTCGGGGTGGCACGTGAAGACAATGAGCAGCAGCTATTGGATGCCGGTGCGCTCTTTGTGGTCCAGGACCTCAGCGAGTTGGTTTCAGCCTCCGCGGTTAAGGCCTGGAACTTTGACCCCTGGTCCATCACTCGGGAAGCCGAACGCGATGAGACGGGCGCCCAAGACACGGTCTTCGCCCTGGGCAACGGCTTCCTTGGCGCTCGTTCGGCCCAGGTGGGCCTGGGCGAGCAAGTCGCCGGGACTTTCCTCAACGGGCTGCACGAAACCTGGCAGATCCGCCACGCAGAAAGCGCGTTCGGGCTTGCCGAAACCGGGCAGACGATGATCAGCGCCCCAGATTTCCGGACCCTGCGTGTGTTCATCAACGACGAGGCGCTGGAGGTGGGGCGAACCGAAATGCTCCGCGATGACTTGCGCTTGGACTTCCGCGAGGGGACATTGATTTCACAGACCCTGTGGCGCACCGCAGAAGGCCATCGGGTGGCGGTCACGGCACGGACCATGATTTCCTTCAGCGACCGGCATCTGGCGCTCCAAGATCTGCATGTGCGCCTGCTCGACGGACCGGCGCATGTGCTGGTCCAGTCCTCGGTGATCGGCTATCGCTCCGAACCGGAGGTGTCTTCTCCGGCCGATCTCGACGCGGGCCAGGACCCGCGCAAGTCCGACGAGTCCTCGGATAATCCTTTGCACCCGGCCGGCCAGATAGCGGAAGGAACCCGTCTTGGGCTTTCCTACACCGTGGCGGGATCCAATATGTCCGTGTCGGCAGTCGTGGAACACCTGGTGAATACCACCGGTGGTGCCAGCGCCCAGATTCAAACGGAGCGTTCGGCGAAGCCCGATCGTGCCGACGAGGTTTCAAGCGCGAACCTCGAAGCGGGACAGGGGCTGCGCGTGGCCAAGTTCGCGGCCTACCACTCCTCGCGCCGGCACCCGGCCAAAGAAATGCTGCAGCGTTCGAGCCGCGCGCTGAATCATCTGGTGCCCCGGGGGATCGACGAGCACTTCCGGGAGCAGCGCGCATTTATGAAGGATTACTGGCAGCGCAGCGACGTCTTGGTGGACAGCGACGATCCGAGCCTGCAGCGCAAGATCCGCTGGAACCTCTTCCAGCTCGCCCAGGCCTCGGCCCGCGCCGACGGTTTGGGGATCAGCGCCAAGGGAGTCAGCGGCAACGGATATTCCGGACACTACTTCTGGGATACCGAAATCTATGTGATGCCGTTTTTGACCTACACGAACCAGCAGTGGGCCAGAAATACGCTCCGCGCGCGGATCTCGACGATCCCGGCGGCGACGCGCCGGGCACGCATCATGAACGAGGAGGGGCTGCTTTTCCCTTGGCGCACCATTAACGGCGAGGAAGCCAGCGCGTACTACCCGGCGGGTACCGCGCAATATCACATCAACGCCGACGTGGTGTATTCGCTCAACCGCTACCTCGATGCCGCCTGCGATGACGAGTTCCTCGAGGCGGGCGCCGCAGAAATTCTTGTCGGAACCGCCCGGATGTGGGCCTCTTTGGGCTTCTGGCGCGGTTCCGGGGATCAGCGGAGCTTCCACATCCACGGGGTAACCGGGCCGGATGAGTACACCGCGGTGGTCAACGACAATACCTACACCAATGTGATGGCGCGCTTCAACCTGCGTCGTTCGGCGCAGCTGATCCGCGAGCTGGCCGCCCGGCGCCCGCAGTTCTATGCCGAGCTGGCCGAGCGGATGGGGATAGATTCAGCGGAGATCTCCACCTGGCAGCTGGCGGCCGAACGAATCCATATCCCGTATTCGAAGGCCGTGGGAATCCACCCGCAGGACGAGCATTTCCTGAATCGCGAGGTCTGGGATCTCGAGGCCAGCGGCCCGGATAAACGTCCGCTGCTGCTGCATTACCACCCGTTGGTGATTTACCGCTTCCAGGTCATCAAGCAGGCCGATACGGTGCTGGCGCTATGGCTGCGTTCCAGCGATTTCACCGCCGAGCAGAAACTCGCCGATTTCAACTACTATGACCCATTGACCACCGGGGACTCGACCCTGTCGGCCACCGTGCAGTCGATCCTTGCGGCCGAGGTCGGCTACCGGGACCTGGCCTTCGACTACTTCGAACATGCGTTGAATGTCGACCTTGAAAACCTCCATGGAAATACCGCCGACGGGGTGCATGTGGCGTCCACCGGTGGGGTGTGGGCCGCGCTGGTCAACGGCTTCGCGGGGCTGCGCGACGATGACCAGCGGTTGCATTTCGACCCGCGGCTGCCCGAGCGCTTCAGATCCCTGCGATTCCAGCTGGCCTATAACGGTGCGGTGATCAAGGTGCTGCTCGACGCCAGCGGAATCGAATTCTCGCTCACCGGCCAGGGGCCGCAAAGTCTCTGGGTGCGCGGGGAGGAGATCGTGCTGCAGACCGGCCAGCGCCACCGGGTGGCCCTGCGCGATCAGGGGCCGCAGCTCTCCGGGCGTCCGAGCCTAGAACATGTGCTCTCGCTGCAACGAGAGGCCGGTGCCGAGGTGCCTAACAAGCCCTGGTAGCCAAGACACGTCGGGCGGGCACCCACTGGGTGCCCGCCCGACGTCCTTAGCGGCGGAAGGTTTCCTGCGTCCTAGAGGCTCATCTCCTCGAGCTGGCGTCCCTTGGTTTCGCGCACCATGAAGATCACGAAGATCAGCGAAAGCAGCGCGAAGAACGCGTAGATGCCGTAGGCCAGCGCCAGGCCTGCCTCGGCGAGGGTCGGGAAGGTGGTGGAGACGGCGAAGTTGGCGATCCACTGGGCGGAGGCGGCAACGCCGAGCGCCAGCGCGCGGATGGAGTTCGGGAAGATTTCGCCGAGCAGCACCCAGACGGCTGGACCCCAGGTCGCGCCGAAGCCAACCACAAACAGGTTCGCGGAGACCAGCGCCACGATGCCCCAACTGCCGGGCAGTGAAACTGCGCCGTCGATGGTGACCGACTGGGCGAAGGCGATGGCCATCATGCCCAATGACACGGTCATGATGGACGAGCCGATCAACAGCAGCAGCTTGCGGCCGAGCACGTCGATCAGCAGCACCGCAACGATCGTGGCCACCACGTTGGTGATCGAGGTGATCAGCGAGATGGTGAAGGAATCGGATTCGGCAAAGCCGACAGACTTCCACAGCGTCGTGGAGTAGTAGAAGATTACGTTGATGCCCACGAACTGCTGGAAGACCGAGAGCAGGATGCCCACCCACACCAGCGGGTGGAAGCCGAAGCGCCCGAGCAGGTCCTTGAACACCTGGCGGCGCTCGACGTGGACCGTGTTGCGGATTTCCTCGATCTTGGCTTCGGTTTCGGCCCCCGGGACCATGCCCATATCGCGGGTCAGTACGGTTGCCGCCTCGACGTAGCGGCCCCGCTCGACCAGATAGCGCGGGGATTCCGGCAGGCGCATAGCCAGCACGCCATAGAGGATCGCCGGGATGGCCAGCGAGAGGTACATCCAGCGCCAGGCCGAAAGGCCGAACCAGCCGATGGCGTCGGCCGAACCCATCACGAAGACCAGCAGCGCGCTGACCAGGAAGGCGACGAAGATACCGAGCACGATGGCCATCTGCTGCATGGAGCCCAGGCGTCCGCGGTGCTTGGCGGGGGATACCTCGGCGATGTAGGCCGGGGCGATCACCGAGGCGAAGCCGACGCCGATGCCGCCGACGATGCGCCAGATGATGAGGTCGAACGCGCCGAAGCACAATCCGCAGCCCAGCGCGGAGATCAGCAGCATCGCGGAGGCGATCACCATGGTGCGCACGCGGCCTATGCGTTCGGAGACCATTCCGGCGATCCAGGCGCCGAGCGCAGCGCCAAGCAGGGCGCAGGAAACGGTGAAACCGATGGTTAGCGCGTTGAGCCCGAACTCGTGCTCGACAGCGTCCACGGTGCCGTTAACGATTGATGAGTCATATCCAAAAACGAACCCACCCAGGGCAGCCCCGAGGGCGATCAGGATGAGTCGAGCGGATATCTTTCCGTCAGATGTAGTCGCAGTCACAAGGAGCCATGCTATCGGATTGGGCTGGGGCGCAAAACATTTCCAGCGGGTTTTATGCCCGCGCGGGCCGCCGGCTTATGCGACCTTGGCCATAATTTGGAAAGAATCCTTACAATAGGTGTTCGGGCGGTTCGGGGATCCGCGCAACCCAGCCCCGAAATCCCGCGCAAATCGGGTAAGGTGCCGAGGCCGGGCCTCTCCAGGAGGGCAAAAGAAAACCGGCATCGTGAGCTTCGTCACAATGCCGGCTGGTTCTTCGGTCTTGGCTTAGCGCTCAACCGGTTCAAGGGTGCTATTGCGCAGCTTGGCCACGGTATTCATCAGGTGGTAAACCACAAGGGTCGCAATGGTGCCCAGCGCGATGCCGCCCACCTGGAACTGGCCGAAGGTCAGATCGGTGGTGACCGCAATCGCGATAATCAGTCCGGTTCCGGCGGTCATCAGGTTCACCGGGTTCTGGAAATCCACCTTCGCCTCGATCCACAACCGGGCACCGATAATGCCGATCATTCCGTACAGCACGATCCCCAGCCCGCCGATCACCCCGGCCGGAATGGTATTGATCAAGGCCCCGAATTTCGGCAGGAAGGCCAGCGCTATCGCGGCAATCGCCGCGACCCAATAGGCCGCGGTGGAGTAGACGCGCGAGGCGGCCATCACGCCGATATTCTCCGCATAGGTGGTCGTCGCCGAGCCGCCGCCCATGCCGGCCACCAGGGTTCCGACGCCATCGGCCATCAGCGCCCGCCCATTGAATTCGGAGAGGTCCTTGCCGGTCATGATGCCCACGGTGCGCACATGGCCGATATTCTCCGCGATCAGCACGAATACCGCCGGCAGGAACATCAACGCCACGTTGAAGTCAAAGCTGGGGGCATGGAACTGGGGCAGCCCAATCCAGCCCGCCTGACCCACGGCGGCAAAGTCCACCTGGCCCTGGAGGAGCGCAATCGCGTAGCCGATCACCAGGCCCACCAGGATCGACAGGCGCCCGAGCAGCCCCTTGAACGCGACGGTGGACAGCACCACGGCGAGCACCGTGAGGAAGGTCGTCGCCGGGAAATCGCGCATCGGAGCCAGCGTGGCGCTGGCGAGGTTCAAGCCGATCAGCGCGACGATGGTGCCCATAACCACCGGCGGCATCAACGCGTGGATCCACCGGGTGCCGGTCTTTGCCACGATCGCGCCGACGATGAACAGCGCGGCACCGGTCATCGCGATGCCGCCCAGCGCCGCGGAGAAGTCGTCGCCGACCTTCGAGGCCATCACCGGGGCGATCAGCGCGAAGGAGGACCCCAGGTAGCTGGGCACCTTGTTCTTCGTGATCAGCAAGAAGATGATCGTCGCGACGCCGGTGAACAGCAGCGTGGTGGTCACCGGGAAACCGGTCAGCGTCGGGACCAGGATGCTGGCGCCGAACATCGCCAGAATATGCTGGGCTCCGATGGAAATGGTCTGCGGCCAATGCAGCCGCTCATCCGGGGCAACGACCTCACCTTCGGTGATGGTCTTCCCGTTGCCGTGAATGCTCCACTTCATGCGTTCCTCCAGAATTCCTGGCCCCGCGTTTAGGCCGTAGAGAAGTCTACGCCCTTCGCGTGCGCTTGGGCGAAGAAAGACAGCTCGTGCTCGGCCGAACGCCGGAATGCATCCCACATCCGCTCGCGCAGCGCCGGATCCGCGAGCCGCCAGGCGGCGGCGACCAGCTCGATGGCCGCCGCGGTGGCCTCGTCGAACTCCGCCGAACTGTAGGTGGCCAGCCAGCTCTCATACCGGTGCCCGGCATGATTCGCGGCGCTCAGCCGATTGCCGATGTCCTGATAGATCCAATAGCAGGGCAGGATCGCGGCGATCAGCTCCGGATAGCTGGATGCGCAGGAGCTGAGGTGGTTGACGTAGTTCAACGTGGTGGCGCTCGGCTCGGGGGCCAGGTCCAGTAGCTCGCTGCGGTGCAGCTTCAGCTCACCCTCCAGGATTCCTTCCGCGCCCTTGGCCCAGAAGCGTTGCGCCTCGAGCTGCGGGGCCAGCGCGCTGGCCCGCGCGAGCACCTGCGCATAGCGCTGCAGATACAGGGCGTCCTGGGCCAGGTAGTACTCGAAACGTTCGCGCTCCAGCGTGCCCGCGGAGAGCTCGAGGATGAACTGAAGCTCATCGATTCCACCGCGCAACTCGGCGATCCGCTCCCACCAATCGGCCATCGGATCCGCGCTGTGCCCCGCGAAGAGCCCGGCAAAGTGGTTCACCGGTCCGTGCCCGCTGCCCACCTGCAATTCATCGGCCGCGGCAATCGCCGCGAAGAGGTACTCCTTCGCCGCGCCCAGGGCGGTCGCCCAATCCCCGCCGCGGGCATAGTGCGTGGCCAGCGCGCTGGATAGCGTGCAACCGGTGCCGTGGGTGTTGGCGGTGGCGTGGCGTGGGCCGTCATAGCAGGCGATCACCCCGGCCGGGCCCACCAGCGCGTCGGGGCAGCGTTCGGTGGGCAGGTGGCCGCCCTTAGCGATCACCAGCACCTCGTATTTGGCCGCCAGGCGTTGGGCCTGTTCGAGCAGTTCCTCCCAGCCACGCACCGGTTGCTCGCCGAGCAGGGCCGCAAGCTCTGCGGTATTCGGGGTGAGCACATCCGCCCGGGAAAGCAGTGCGTCCAACGCCGAACCATCGGCCAGCAGCCGGTCCCCGCTGGTCGAGATCATCACCGGGTCCAGCACCACCGGAGCGTGCACCGTTTCCAGCCACCGGGACACCGCGGTGATGATCTGTGAATTGGCCAGCATGCCGATCTTGATCGCGTCGATGCGCACATCTGCGGACACCGATTCCAGCTGCTTGGCCACGAACCCCGCGTCGACGGCCTGCACCGCATCCACGCCGAGGGTATTCTGCGCGGTGAGCGCGGTAATCACGGCCATGCCGTAGCCGCCGTTGGCGCCGATGGCCTTCAGGTCTGCCTGGATTCCCGCACCTCCCGAGGGGTCGGAGCCGGCGATCGAAAGAATGTTGGGACTCATTTGGCGCCTTCCCAGAGATTGCGCAGTTCGGCGCTCGCCGCCTGTGGATCCTCCGCGGCGCAGATCGCGCGGACCACCGCCATGCCGGCGGCCCCGCCGCCGCGCAGCGCCGCGGCGTCCGCGGCGGTCAGCGAGCCGATGGCCACGCAGGGCAGCTCGGTGAGCCGATTGGCCCGCAGGAATCCATCGATGCCCAGCGGGGTGGGATGGTCCTTCTTCGTGGGCGTCGCGCGGATCGCCCCGACCCCCAGGTAATCGAGGTATTTCGCGTCGGCGTTGGCCCCGGCCAGCTGTTCATCGGTGGACGCGCTGAGCCCGATAATCCCCTCGCCGATGATTTCGCGGGCGTAGCGCACCGCAATATCCTTCTGCCCGATATGGATGCCGGTGACCGCGGCCCCCGCGGCGCGTGCGGCGAGGAATACGTCGATGCGGTCGTTGACCAACAGCTCGGCCTTGCCGGCGGTGAGTTCCGCCGCCGCGCAGGTCAGTTCGAAGAATTCGCGGGCCGTCTCGTTCTTGGCCCGCAGCTGCACCCACTGCACTCCCGCGGCCACCGCGCCTTCGATGACTTCCAGGGTGCTGCGCGGCTGGCAGCTTTCGGTGTTGGCTACCAGGTAGATTCCCAGATCACGCATTATTTGCCTCCTCAAGGCGCAGGTTGTGCAATTCGTCGGGGTCCAGCAGCGAGAGTTCGTCGAGGAAGGCCGCGGCGAAACTACCCGGGCCGCGGCCGATGGCCAGGGCCTTTTCGGCGGCCAGTCCGTACAGGCCGTGGGCTGCGATGGCCGCGTCGAACGGGTCTTCGCTCACCGCGAGCATCCCGGCGCAGATTGCACCCAGGGCGCAGCCGCCGCCGGTAATCCCGGTCAAGCCGATCCCGTTGCTGTGCACCAGCGTGGTGCGCTTGGCATCGATGATCGCATCGGCCGCTCCGGAGATCGCGACCACCGAACCATATTCGATGGCCAACTCGCGTCCAGCCTCGATGGCCGCGTGCACGGTGTCCTGCGCGTCCACTCCGCGCCCGGTCGAGCTGCGCCCGGCCAGCGCCAGAATCTCCGAGGCATTGCCGCGGATCAGGGTGGGGCGCTGGGCCACGATTTTTCGCGCGAAGTCAGTGCGTACCGGCAATGCGCCCACGGCCACCGGGTCCAGCACCCAGGGGGTGCCGGCCTGGTTCGCCCCATGGACCGCTTCGTCCATGGCGCGCAGCTGTTCGGTGCTCGGAGTGCCCAGGTTCACCAGGACCGCGGAGGCCACCGCGGCAAATGGCCCGGCTTCGCCGGGCAGGTTGGTCATCGCCGGAGCCGCCCCGGAGGCCAGCAGTGCATTCGCGGTGAAGTTGGCGACCACGGTATTGGTCAGGCAAAACACCAAAGGGGATTGTTGCCGATAATTCCGGGCAACGGAAGTCAGGGTCATGCGACATCCCTCCGCTAGTTTGAACTAGTTCAGGTTCGACGGGTCTCATCTCAGTCGGTGAATCCGACACCCCGTGTCACTGGCTAGAGCGTACTCACCAAAGCCGCGGAAGAACAAATTATTGCCGTGCGCGGCGTTGCACCAGCGCCCTGACGGTGGCCTCGTCGATTCCCTGAGCTCGGGCTAATTCCCATACCCGATCCACCGCTTGAACCAGATCACCGGAGGATTTCTCCATATCCGCTCCGGCGTTCACCAGCGTTCCGGCACGCCGTCGGGAGGAAACCAGGCCGGTGGCCTCGAGTTCCTTATAGGCGCGGGCCACCGTCCCGGAAGCGACCCCCAAATCGGTGGCCAGTGCCCGCACCGTAGGCAGCTTGCTTCCCGCCGGCAGCTCGCCCAAGGAAATCAGCGAAGAGATTTGTGTGCGGATCTGTTCATAGGGCGGAACCGCCGCGTCCAGGTCCACGAAAATATGGTGGCTCATACGCGCTGCGGCACCCTAGCTTCTGGGCGGGCCAAAATGATCACTGCCGGGCAGCAGAAGACGATGATCCCCACGGCCGAAACGTAGGGACCTGCCTCGTAACCCCAGGCCAGCATGGTGACGGCCGCCGCGGTGACTACGCGGAGGGCGCGTAGTTCGTGGACTTGGCGGTACCAAATTTCTTGCTCCACGGTGACATCCCAAGGCAAGGCCGCACGCCGAACCCACCAGATGTGGCAGGCGGTAGCGGCAAGCAACGCGAGGAGCGCACCCAGCGCGAAGACCGGTTTGACCGGAACTAGACCCCAAAAATATTCGAATGGTGGATTGATCAGCAGGTATGTGGCGCCGATGAGCAAGAGCCCGGCGAGCACATAGACATAGCGCGGCAGGTCTGCGCTGTGCCGAGCCAGTGAATGGGTTCCCTTGGACTTCAGGTGCAGGTAGCCCAGGAACCCGGCATTGAGCACCAAGAACAAGAGGGCTACCACCAGGAGCGACACAATTGCCTGCGGGGCGTTCTCACCGGGGCGCGCATTGTCCGCGTACTCGGTCTGCACAAGCGAGGAGGAGCAGGCCAGTGCGATGAGTGTGAGTGCGGTGGTGAGGAATCCAATGGCAAGCAAATTTTCGCGCATCCGCAAAAAGGAGGAGGCTGGCTTTGGGCTAGTGGTTCTGGCAAAATTTTCCGGTGGCTTCCACAATGCCATGGCGATGAAGGTGATGAGCATGGCCACGTTAGCGGTGTTTTGCCAGGGTTGATATATGGTGCGATCCAGCGACATAAGCCACGAGGCCTTGTAATGCAGCGCCGAGGCTCCAACGGAGGCAAAGGCCAGGGTCGAGGTGCGCAGCAGCCGGTTGAGCCAGACTTCGCGCAATACCTGGTTATCGTGGGGGCTGAGCGAACCAAGCGGTTTGCGCAGCAAAATGAAGAGCATCGCGATGAGCAGGGCCAGCGCCAGGGAGGCCAGGTTGATGGCAAACAGGGCCAGCATCTGGTCCGCCGCACGCAGCCCGTCGGTCGCGGACTGCGAAACCCAGGTGCTTCCGTAGGCGTCCGAGGAGGCAACCGCATATTGCGGGGGGACCCCGGTGACGTCGCGGATCATCCACAGGGTAAGACCGGCGCCGAGGAGTACCAGCGCGGCCACGGCACTCAAGGCCTTAGGCAACGGCGTCATCACCGAGCGAGGTTCCAGGGAGGCCGCGCGCACATTCGCCACCGACGACGGCCAGGAGTAGAGGCCGATCAGATAGATCGACAGCAGCCAGAGTGCCGGACCGGTGGCGGCGAGCAGGTCGCTGGCCCACAGGGATTCGCCGGCGTCGGCGTTGGCCGCTTGCTGGTTGCTCACCCCGCCGGAACTGCTTACGAAGAAGGCAATCAACGCGCACCAGAAGGAGTGGGATCTCGCCCGCAGCAGTGCGGGCCTGTTGTCTTGACGGGCAACCGTGCGCAGCCACGCGTAGATCAGGGCTGCGCCGATCGCCATGCTGAACGCGGCGGTGGAGAGCTGATCCATAATTACCTCCGTAAGTTGAAAAACTAATGTATCAAACACCTGATACAAATGGAATATCCCGGGGAATCAATGAAGTAGCATCGAGCCATGGGTCTCTTTACCTCAAATCCGCTTCCAGATCCCGTCGGCGACGCCGCACCGCCGGTAGACGAGCACCCCTCGCGCATCACCGAGGTCCTCGGGCACCTGCGCCGCTCCGCCGACACCCGCATTACGCACCCGCGGCGCTTTCGCGCCCAGCAGCTGCGTGCCCTGGAAAAGATGTTGGCCGAACGCACGGGAGAATTCCTCGACGCGCTCGCCGAGGACCTTGGCAAGAGCGCCACCGAGGCGAAATTCAGCGAAATCGACGTGGTCCGTTCCGAAATCGACCATGCCCAACGGCATCTCTCGGAGTGGATGGATTCAACCGCCGTCAAGGTTCCCCTCGCGCTGCAGCCGGCCATGGCCAAGGTCGAACCCCGGCCGCTGGGGGTCGTGCTGATCATCGGGCCGTGGAACTATCCCTTGCAGTTGATGCTGGCTCCACTGGTCGCCGCGATCGCCGCCGGAAACGCCGCGGTGCTCAAGCCTTCGGAGCTCGCACCGGCCACCTCGGGGGTGCTGGCGAAACTGCTCCCGATGTACCTGGACGCCCGGGTCTACGCGGTCCTCGAGGGCGGCGTCGACACCGCCACCGAGCTGCTCGCCGCACGCTGGGACCACATCTTCTTCACCGGTGGACAGCAGGTCGCGCGGGTGGTCGCCGAAGCGGCCGCCAAGCAGCTGACGCCCACCACCCTGGAACTCGGCGGCAAAAGCCCGGCGGTGGTAGACAACAACTCGTTGCCCACCGCCAAGCGCCTGGCCTATGCGAAGTTCATGAATACCGGACAGACCTGCGTGGCCCCGGACTATGTGCTCTCTTTCGGGGACACCGACGCGCTAATTTCACGGCTTGGCCAGGCAATTGCCGGCTTCTACGGCAAAGACCCGATCAACCACCCGGATTATGGCCGAATCGTCAGCCGGAAGCATTTCGACCGGCTGGTGGGCATGCTCGATTCGGGTGAGGTGGTCCATGGCGGCGACTACGACGCGGACACCTTGCGCATCGCCCCGACCATCATGCGCCATGTCGACCTCGGCTCGAGGCTGATGCAGGAAGAAATCTTCGGTCCGATCCTTCCGGTCATCGAGGTGGCCTCCTTCGACGAGGCGCTTGAATTCATCGCCTCGCGCCCCTCCCCGTTGGCCGCCTACCTGATGAGCGAGTCCCCGCGGCTGCAGTCGATCTTCTCGGATCGAGTGCGCGCCGGCGCGATTGTGCACAATGCGCCCATGGCCCAGGCGGTAGTCCCGTCCCTGCCCTTCGGCGGGGTGGGGGCCAGCGGAATGGGGTCCTATCACGGCAAGTATGGCTTCGATCGGCTTTCACAAATCCGCTCAGAACTCAGCAAAACGACGGTCATTGACACCTTGAGCGCAATATATCCTCCATATACATGGGCTAAGCGAAAGATTATTGATCGCTTACTGTAGCGCGGTTCATAGCTGCTGAAGCTTTCCAAGTGGAATGATTGTTAAGGCCCAAAAACCTTACTTCAGGAGCATTTGCATGACCGAGCCCGCACCGTCCACCGATGGTTTGAAGCGTGGCCTCAAAGCGCGCCATATGCAGATGATCGCCATCGGCGGGTCGATTGGCACCGGACTCTTTGTCGCCTCCGGCGGCACGATCGCCCAGGCAGGCCCGGGCGGTTCGCTGCTCGCCTACGCGCTGATCGGCCTGATGGTCTTGCTCCTGATGCAGTCCTTGGGCGAAATGAGCGCACGTTTGCCGGTGGCAGGATCCTTCCAGACCTATGCTTCGGTCTTCGTCAACCGCCACTTCGGCTTCGCCATCGGCTGGAACTACTGGTTCAACTGGGCCATTACCGTAGCCGCGGAACTGGTTGCCGCGGGCATCGTGATGTCCTACTGGTTGCCGGACGTCCCCGGTTGGATCTGGGCCGGGATCTTCCTGCTCTTGCTCACCGCCCTGAACGCGCTGTCCACCAAGGCCTTCGGCGAAAGCGAATATTGGCTGGCGATGATCAAGGTCATCACGGTGATCGTGTTCCTCATCTGCGGCGTAGCCATGGTGCTGGGCATTATGGGCGGCAACTCCCCGGGCTTCAGCAACTGGTCAACCGGAGACGCGCCGTTCGTCGGCGGGTGGCTCTCGGTGGTCTCGGTGTTCATGATCGCCGGCTTCTCCTTCCAGGGCACCGAGCTGGTGGGTGTGGCCGCCGGCGAAGCGGAGAATCCGCAGCGCGATATCCCCAAGGCGATCAAGGCGATCTTCTGGCGCATCATGCTCTTCTACGTGGGCGCAATCTTCATCATCGGCACCCTGCTGCCATATACCGACCCAACCCTGCTCGCCAGCGGTGAGTCGGATATCGCCAATTCGCCATTCACCATGGTCTTCGAGCGCGCCGGCATCGCCTTCGCCGCGGCACTGATGAATGCGGTGATCCTCTCCGCGATCCTTTCGGCGGGCAACTCCGGACTGTATGCCTCTGCGCGCATGCTTTATTCGATGGCCCGCGACGGCAAGGCGCCGAAGATCTTCGGTCGCCTCAACCGCCGCGGAGTGCCCGTGCCGGCCATGCTTTTAACCGCTTCGGTGGGCCTCTTCGGCTTCCTCACCGCCCTCATCGGGCAAGGCTCGGCCTACACCTGGCTGCTGAACGTCTCGGGCCTGTCCGGATTTATCGCCTGGGTGGGCATCGCGGTCAGCCACTACAAGTTCCGCAAGGCATACATCGCCAGCGGGCAGGACCTGGCCAAGCTTCCCTACCGGGCGCCGCTTTTCCCGCTGGGCCCGATCCTCGCCTTCGTGATCTTGATCGTGGTGATCGCCGGGCAGAACTACGAGGCGGTGATCCAGGGCCGGGTGCTGGAGGTGCTCTCCAGCTATATCGGGCTGCCGCTCTTCCTGCTGCTCTGGGCGGGCCACTGGTGGAAGACGCGCAAGCAGCCGGAGGTCAAAATCGACCCCTGGAACCTGCGCTAGGCGGCCAGTGCGGCATTAACTATGAGCTGGGCCTCGCGCAATACCTGCGCGAGGTGCTCGGCCGAGCGGGTGGATTCGGCGTAGATCTTGTAGATGTCCTCGGTCCCCGAGGGGCGTGCGGCAAACCACGCGTGTTCGCTGGAGACCTTCAGCCCGCCAATGGCGAATCCCGAGGCCTCGGTGAGCTTCGCGGTGATCGGATCCGCGGCGAGCTCGGTCGCGGTGACCGCCTGCGGGTCCAGCTTGCCCAGCACGACCTTCTGCGCCCGGGTTGCCGGGGCATCGAAGCGGTCATAGAAACTCTGCCCGTGCGTGGCGACCAGCTCCGCATGCCGCTGGCTCGGGCTCTTGCCGGTCACCGCGCGGATTTCACTGGCAAGCAGCGCGAGCATCAGCCCGTCCTTGTCGGTGCTGAACGCCCGTCCGTTGAAGTCCAGGAAGCTCGCTCCGGCCGATTCTTCACCGCAGAAGGCCACCTTGCCGGAGGCCAGCGGTTCGACGAAGTATTTGAAGCCCACCGGCACCTCGCGTAGTTCGCGCCCATGCGCCGCGACCACCTTGTCGATCAGCACCGAAGAGACCAGCGTCTTGCCGATCTGCGCGTCGGCGGGCCACTGCGGGCGGTGCGTGAGCAGATAGTCGATGGCCACGGCCAGAAAATGGTTCGGGTTCATCAAGCCGCCATCCGGGGTGACGATTCCGTGCCGGTCGGCGTCCGCATCGTTGCCCGTGGCGATATCGTATTTATCCCGGTTCGCGACCAGCGAGGCCATCGCATGCGGCGAGGAGCAGTCCATGCGGATCTTGCCATCCTTATCCAGCGTCATGAAGCCAAAGCGCGGATCCACCTCTTCGTTCACCACGCTCAGGTTCAGCCCGTAGCGCCGTGAGATCTCACCCCAGTAGTGCACCGAGGCGCCGCCGAGCGGATCCGCGCCGATCGAGATCCCCGAGGCGGCGATCGCCTCGAAGTCGATCACCTGGGCCAAATCCGCAATGTACAGCTCACGGAAGTCGAAGTCCTCCGGGTTCGCGACCCCGCGCAGGATCTCCCCGCTGCCCATCAGTTCATTGGCCCGAGCCGCGATCGGTCCGGTGATTTCGGATTCCGCCGGCCCGCCGTGCGGCGGGTTGTACTTGATGCCGCCCTCGGCCGGTGGATTATGCGAAGGGGTGATGATCAGTCCGTCGGCAAGCTCGCCGGCCGCGGCATTGTGGACCAGGATCGCGTGGCTGACCGCCGGGGTGGGGGTCAGGCCGGCATCGGCGAGAACCCGCACGCCATTGCCCGCCAAGACCTCCAGAGCGGTGTAATAGGCGGGTTCGGAGAGCGCGTGGCTGTCCTTGCCCACATACATCGGCCCGGTGATTCCCACGGACTTGCGGTAATCCACGACCGCCTGGGTGATGGCCGCGATGTGGAGCTCGTTGAACGTTCCGTTCAGCGAGCTTCCCCGGTGCCCGGAGGTGCCGAAGATGACCGCCTGGTCCGGGTTCTCCGGCGAGGGGAGGATCGAGGCGTACGCGTCGAGTACCGCGTCCAGGTCGATGAGATCTGCCTCGCGCGCAGGCGCTCCGGCTCGTTCGTGTGCCATGTGGTCCCTCTTGTCTTCGTGCATTTTGGCCGGGTTCATAGAATAATCGAAATCGATGACTTACTATCCGAATAATCCGTATCAGCAACCGCGAGAGCCCGCAGGGCTTTCGACGGCTTCGCTCGTGCTGGGCATCCTCTCGATGCTCGGCTTCTGCATAATCATCCTAGTTCCCTTGGCCGGGGTAATCACCGGCCATCTGGCCCAGCGCCGTGAACCGTCAAGCCGCGGGCTGAGTTTGGCCGGCTTGATTACCTCGTGGGTCGGCCTGGTGATCGCGGTATTGCTTTATGCGTTCATCATCTGGTTGGTTGTTTTCTCCGTCGGGGTGATCGAGAACTACGAAGTCGACTATTCGGGCCTGAGCGAGTTCGCCTAGGCCGCTGGCATTCATCAAGCTTCCGAGTTAGCATAACGATATTCGTTGTTAACGACTATCGATAGGATCGGCCATGTCGGGCTTAGCCTTCGGACTCGCAGCAGTCCTCGCCATTGGGGCTCTCGCCCTGCTGCTCATCGCGGTTTTCGGCTCGAAGCGTGGGCCCTCGATTGTTGCTTTCACCCGCATCGTAGCGATCATCGGACTTGTCGGAGTCGGGGTAACCACGATCGCGTCAGCTGCCGTCTTGATCTTCGGCGGCCCGGTTGAAGTCTTGGTTCCGGTGGTGCCATATTGGCCGGAATACCCAAACGTCACGGACGTGACTCCGGAACACGGCGAAGCTGTCGCCGCGGAAATCAACGAAGTGCTGGTGACCGCGAGCAACCTGAGCCTGGGTGTCCGCCTGCTGCTCGCCTCCGGGGCCATCTTCGAGGGGCTGGCCGGCTGCGCGGTGATTCTCGCGGTGATCCTGTTATGCAACCGGCTTCGCGCCGGGGTGGCGTTTACCCCGCGGTTGCGCCGCGCCGGCTGGCTAGTAGCGGCGATCCTTGCCCTGGGTAATACCCTCGGGCAATTCTTGAATGGCTTTGGCAGTAGCCTTGCCGGTGAAGAAACCCTGCGGATCGACGGATTCACCAGCGCGGCTCAAGAATTTACCGCCGCCACCCCCTGGCCCGAACCGACCTTCGCGATCTACTTCGAATTCGGTGCGCTGTTCTTGGCTCTGGGCATTCTGGTGGTCGCCGAGCTCGTCACCGTTGGCCTGACGCTGACTACGCAGAACCAGCGTCTCCAAGCAGATACAGATGGGCTGGTGTAGGCCCATGGGCAGCGTGCATTGCAGGCTTGGTGACTTGCTCGCGGAGCGTGGGATGACCCTCGCACGGCTCAGTGAGCTCGTCGATGTCTCGGTGGTGAATCTATCGATTCTCAAGAATGACCGAGCGAAGGCGATCCGCTACTCCACTCTCGTCGCGATCTGCCAAGCGCTCGACTGCGAGATCGGCGAACTGCTGGTCTTGGCTTAAAACGAAGGCAGGCCCCCGCATGGATGCGGAGGCCTGCCAAAAATTCGGAGCTTAGAGCACCGAGCCCATGAGCTTCTTCAGCGCCGGGGTGGCCGCGATCATTGCCACGCCCAGCACGATGGCGGTGCCGCCCATCGCGAGGAAGTACGGGATTTCGTTGCCCGCAACATAGTAGCCTGCCAGCACGCCCGAAAGCGTGGTGCCCAGGGATACCGAGAGGAAGAACAGCGCGATCATCTGCGTCCCGAACGCCGCCGGAGCCAGCTTGGTGGCAACCGCCTGCCCGATCGGGGAGAGCAGCAGCTCGGCAATGGTGCACAGCAACAGGATGCCGACCATCGCAAGCAGCGGAGTCATCTCCAGGGATTCGAGCGGGATGAAGCACAAGAACGCGGCACCCACGACGACCAGAGCCAGGCCGAATTTCACCGAAGTGCGCGGCTGGCGCTTGCCCAGCTTGGTCCACATGGCGGCGAACACGCTGGCTAGCAAGATGATGAATACCGGGTTGATCGACTGCACCCAGCTCGCCGGCATCTCCCAGCCGCCCAGGGTGCGATCCAAGCGGCTATCGGAGTAGGCCGCGATGAAGGTGAACTGCTGCTGGAACAGCGCCCAGAAGGCCGCCGAGCCGATGTAGAACGGGATGAACGCCCAGACGTGCTTGCGTTCGACGGCGCTGACCTTCTTGCTGCGCAGGATCAATACGAAGTACACCACGCTGGCGGCGATCACCACGTAGGCGATGGTGCTTGCAAGGTTTGCCGGGGTGACGATCTTCAGCGCGAAGACGAGCACGATCACCGCCAAGATCCCCGCGAAGATGCCCGCGTAGCGCTTGCGCTCGTTGGCCGGCAGCGGGTTGGCCACCTGCCCCGCGGTGTCCGGGAGGTTCTTGCGCCCCTTGGTGTAGATGATCAGTCCGAGGGCCATGCCGACGGCCGCGGCGCCAAAACCGTAATGGAAGCCGAGCTTCTGGTGCAGCAGGCCGGTCAGCAGCGGGCCGAGCAGACCGCCGATGTTCACGCCCATGTAGAACAGCGAGAAGCCCGCGTCGATGCGCGAGTCTTCCTTGGAGTACAGCGAACCGACCAAGGCCACCGCGTTGGCCTTCAATCCGCCGGAGCCGACGGCCACCAGGATCAGGCCCAAGGTCAGTCCAAGGTAGCCCGGCAGCAGCGCCAGGGCGACGTGGCCGGCCATAATGCCGATCGCCGAGAAGAACAGCACCCGTTCGGAGCCGAAGAGGCGGTCCGAGAGCCAGGCGCCAAGAATTGTGGACAGGTAGACGGCGCCGCCGTAGGCGCCGACGAGCGACAGCGCCAAGCTTTGATCCATGCCCAGGCCACCATCGGTGACCGAGTAGTACATGTAGTAGGCCAGCAGAGCCTGCATGCCGTAGAAGGAGAAGCGCTCCCACATTTCGACACTAAAGAGGTTTGCGAGCGCACGCGGATGGCCAAAGAAAGTTTTATTGGTACCCGGGGTGCTCGAAGTAACAGTAGACATGCGTAACATTTTTCGCTTTTCCTTGGGCAAGTGCCCACTTTTGCGATCTATTTCACATGTTACCCATACTGCTGGTAACGGTAAATTTCCCGGCTCACTTGCCCAATTGTTTGGCCAACGCCAAAAGCAGTCCCTCATCGGCGCGCGGCGAGATCAGCTGGACGCTCATCGGCATTCCGGAGCTCGAATTCGTGATCGGAACCGTGATTGCGGCGACCGAGGAGACGTTCACCATCGAGGTATAGGGGGTGTACTGGCACTGCAGCATATAGTCGGTATCCGCATCCTTGCGGGTGAAATAGCCAATCTCCGGCGGAGTCGAAGCCATCGCCGGGGTGAGGATCACGTCATGGGCGGACCATTGTCGCACAAAATCCGCAGCGATCTGCTTCAGCCGGGATGCCGCCTGCAGGCTCACCTCGAGGCTGCGCGCGGTGGAGCGCCGGCGGAAGTCTCTGGCCAACTCGCCGAGCAGGCTCTCATCGTCGACCGGAATATTGCGCAATCCATTGGTCCACACCCGGGCGAAGGTTTCCGGGTAGTCGCCCGCGTAGTGAAGATCCGCCGGTTCCACCCGGTGCCTGGCCTCCAGCAGCCGCTTGGCGCGTTCGAAGGCCTCGCGCGCGGGCGCCTGCAGGGTGATCGGGTAGGCGCTTTCGAAGGGGGAGAGGGTGCTGTAGCCGATGCGCAACCCCTTGAGCCTTTCGGGGTAGCTGCCGCGCAGTAGCGGCAGAAAGTGGTCGCTGCCGCGCATCGCATCGAGCAGCATCGCCGCATCCAAGGCATCGTGGGCCAACGGGCCGGAAACCGTCATCTTCGGTGCGCCGAACGCGTCCAGGTAGCCGTCGACCACGTCGCTGGGCACCCGGCCCAGCGAGGGCTTGAGCCCCACCAGGCCGCAGGCTGCGGCGGGGATCCGCACCGACCCGCCGCCATCGGAGCCCGGGCCTACGGGAATCATCCCGGCGGCGATCGCCGCGGCCTGGCCGCCGGAGGAACCCCCTGAGGTCAGCCGCGGATCCAGGGGATTGCGCGAGGGCGGAGCGACGAGATTTTCCGAGTAGCTGCTCAGTCCGAATTCCGGAACCTGCGTCTTGCCGGTGATCACCACGCCCTCGGAACGCAACCGCGCGACCAGCGGGTGATCCGCCGTCGCGAGCTGGTGCTCCATGGCGGCGGATCCGTAGGTGGTGGGCATGCCGGCCACCTCGTTCAGGTCCTTGAATGCCGAAGGCAGCCCGTGCAACCGGCCGATCTGCCCGCGCACCTGCTTCTCATCGGCCGCCGCCGCCGCATCCATCGCGTCGGGAGACACGTACACAAATGCGCCAAGCGAGTCGAGCTCATCGATGCGACGCAGATAGTGTTCGGTCACCTCGCGGCTGGAACGCTCTCCACTGGCCAGCTCATCACGCAATTTCAGGGCGGATCTCGTCTTCATATCTGCTTTCGAGGCGGGGAATGACTAGTCTTATAAGCAAACACCCAACCAGAGAGGAATGCCAACCATGAGCGACTTTGAGACTGTTCAGGTCACCGACGTACCTAAGGACGCGTTGATTCTCGACGTGCGCGAGGACTTCGAGTGGGAGGCCGGCCGCGCCGTTGGAGCCAAGCACATCGTGCTCGGCGAGCTGCCGACCCGCGTGGAAGAGCTGGACCCGGATGTTGACACCTACGTCATCTGCCGCACCGGTGGACGCTCGGCGCAGGCGGCGGCCTGGCTGACCGGCCTGGGCTACACGGCGTTCAACATCGCCGGTGGCTCGGACGCGTGGCTCGAAGCCAAGCTCCCGATGGAAGCGGATAACGGTCAGGAACCCACCGTTCGATGAAATACGCCTATTTAGGCCCTGCCGGAACTTTCACCGAGGCGGCACTTTTGCAGGTTCCCGGGGCGCTCGATTCCGAGCGCATTCCGGCCAGCAGCGTTAATAGCGCATTGGCGATGGTCCGCGAGGGCAGTGCCGACGCCGCGATGGTGCCGATCGAGAACTCGGTGGAGGGCGGCGTGTCGGCCACCCTGGACGCCATCGCCGCCGGAGAATCCCTGCAGATCGTCGCCGAAGTGCTGGTGCCGATCAGCTTCGTGCTGGCGGTCCGGGCGAATATCGGCGCGCTGGAGCAGATCCGCGAAATTTCCACGCACGGGCACGCTTGGGCGCAATGCCGGTTGTGGGCCGAAGCGAATATCCCGGCCGCGGTTTTCACCCCGGCTGCTTCCACGGCCGCCGGCGCGCTGGGACTGCTGGACCCGGAGCAGCACCACGACGCGGCGATCTGCTCACCGCTGGTTGCCGAGGCGCGCGGCCTGAAGGTGCTGGTGCGTGGCGTGGAAGACAACGCCGGGGCGGTCACCCGATTTATCCTGGTCACCTCGCCGGGGGCGATCCCGGCGCCGACGGGTGTGGATAAGTCGACGCTGATTCTGCCGCTTTCCGAGGACCGGCCAGGCGCGTTGATGGGAATTCTGGAGCAATTCACCGCGCGCGGGGTCAACCTCTCGCGCATCGAATCCCGCCCCACCGGCGCGGGCCTGGGGCGCTACTTCTTCTCCGTCGACGTCGAGGGGCACATCGCCGAAGAGCGCGTCTCCGCGGCCCTTGCCGGGTTGCACCGGCTCTGCCCGGAGCTGCGCTTCTTGGGGTCCTACCCGGCGGCGCAGGGCACCCGCCCGTTCATCGACACGCACAATTCAGACGGTGCGTTCAGCGATGCCCGGGACTGGGTGCTCAAGCTGAAGGCCCGCCTCTAGGGCGTGCGAATGCGCAGCGAGGACGGGTTGACCGAGACCTGCAGCTCGTTGACCTGGCCGGTTGGATCCCCGTCGATCTGCGTGTTCATCGGTTCCACGCAGCGCAATGAGATGTCGGTGCTCTGGTAGAAGCTCATCACCGGGATCTTGTTGCGCGAGCGGAATGCGGTCTTCAACAGGATCCAGCCCCACCCGGCGGCCGAACGCGGCGAGAGCACCACCGCGTCGAGCACCCCGTCGTCGATCTTCGCATCCGGGACAAAGTCCACGCCCTGCAGCTTGCCGCAGTTGGCGAAGAGCACCGAGCGGACCTTACGGGTCTGCCAGGCGTCGTCGTTGGAGAGCTTGATCTCGACCTTTTTGCGCCGCCCGGGCAGCTGGCGCAGCCCGGCCTCCGAGTAGGCAAGCCAGCCGACCTTGGATTTCAGCTCCTCGTCGGTGTCGTCGAACAGGTCCGCGTCGGTACCCACCCCGGCGATCACCAAGAACGCGTGGTCCGCGCTGCTGCCATCCAGCAGTTTCAGCTTCATATGGCCCACGTCGATGCGTCGCACCATGCCGCGCACGGCGACCAGCGCCGCGGTGTGCAGGTCGTCGAGCGGCACCTCGACGTTTCGGGCCAGCAGGTTGCCGGCGCCCAGCGGCAGCAACCCGAGAGTCGTTTCGGTGCCTTCGAGTACTTCTGCGACGGCGCGAATCGTGCCGTCGCCACCGGCGGCAATAATTGTGTCGCATCCGGCATCGAGCGCATTTTGGGCGGCTTCTTGACCCGCGTTCTCCGGTGTCGTTTCGAAAACCAGCGGCTCTTCGAGGCCGGCCTCGGCACACACGTGGGCCACCGCATCACGCGCTTCGTCGGCACCTGACTTGGATGGATTGATGACCAGCCCAACCTTCTTCGACTCGGATTGCTCCTTCGCCGAAGGGTGCTGGCTCATCGGTTTCCCGTCCTGAGAAAGCTTACGCACGGAATACCCGGTTACGGCCGCGAGCACAGCTGCGGCACCGGCTACGGATAATAAGATCACGCGGTTTCTCTGCATAGTGCTCTCATCGTACTCAAGATTGCTACGCTTAAGATGTGATCGACCTGAAAATGCTCACCGATAATCCGGATAAGTACCGCGCCTCGCAACGCGCGCGCGGTGCCGACGAAGCGCTGATTGACCAGCTGATTGAGGCTGACTCGGCGCGTCGCGAAACCATAGCCACCTACGAACGCCTGCGCGCAGAGCAGAATGCGTTCTCCAAGAAGGTTGGCGCCGCCAAGGGCGAGGAACGTGCAGCACTGCTTGCGGAGGTCAAGGAGCTTGCGGTGGCCGTCAAGGCTGCCCAGGCTTCCTCCGACGAAGCGGCTGCTACCTGCACCTCCTTGCAGCGCTCCATCCCAAACCTGATCATCGACGGCATCCCAGCCGGCGGTGAAGACGACTTCGCCCTGGTGAAGACCGTCGGCACCCCGCGCGACTTCGCCGCCGAAGGCTTCGAACCGCTGGATCATCTGCAGATCGCCGAGAAGCTCGGAGCGATCGACATGGAACGCGGGGCGAAGGTCTCCGGATCACGCTTCTATTTCCTGAAGGGCATCGGCGCGCGGCTGGAAATCGCGATGATGAACATGGCGCTGGAGCTCGCGGTCGAACGCGAATTCATTCCAATGATCACCCCGACCCTAGTCCGCCCGGAAACCATGCAGGGTACCGGCTTCGACGTCGAACACGACGATGAGATCTACAAGCTGGAACGTGACGACCTGTATCTGGTCGGCACCTCAGAGGTCGCGCTGGCCGGCTACCACGCCAACGAGATCATGGACCTGTCCGAGGGTCCGATCCGCTACGCCGGCTGGTCCTCCTGCTACCGCCGCGAGGCCGGTTCCGCGGGCAAGGACACCCGTGGCATCATCCGCGTGCACCAGTTCAATAAGCTCGAAATGTTCATTTACACCACGGTTGACCAGGCCGAGGCCGAACACGAGCGTCTGCTGGCGATGGAGGAAGAAATGCTCAAGCGCATGGAGCTTCCATACCGTGTCATCGACACCGCCGCCGGGGATCTGGGGATGAGTGCGGCGCGTAAGTTTGACTGCGAGGCTTGGGTGCCATCGCAGGAGACCTTCCGCGAGCTGACCTCGACCTCGAACTGCACGACCTTCCAGTCCCGCCGGTTGAATATCCGCGAACGCGAGATCGTCGACGGCAAGCCTGGCAAGACCCGCGCGGTAGCCACCCTGAACGGCACACTCGCCACGACCCGTTGGATCGTTGCGATTATGGAAAACCACCAGAACGCGGATGGCACGGTCAACGTGCCTAAGGCGCTGCAACCCTACCTGGGTGGGCTTGAAGTCCTGAAGTAAGCTAATCGACCGGCCCCGCAAAGGCCGGTCGATTGTCTTTTAATCCGCAGTTCACCTGCCATTGTGCCGTGGATCATCGCAATATCCACGCAGCGGTGGTTCACTTGAATCATGACTATTTTGACTAAGACCGGCAACGACGACCGGCTGCAGAACGAAAAGTTGATGATTTGCCTGGATGTCGACGGGACGATCGTCAATCACCAAGGTTTGATGAGCGCCCGGGTGCGCGACGTTGCCCGCGCGGTGGTGTCCGCCGGGCATGAGGTCGTGATCTCCACCGGGCGTTCGCTCGGTGCGGCACTGCCTATTATGAGCGAGCTAGGCATCGACCACGGCTTTGTCGTGGCCAGCAACGGTGGCGTGCTCGCCCGCGTGCAGGGCGAGAAGGTAGAAGTACTGCACCGCGAGGTCTTTGACCCGTCGCTCGCACTGGCGGCGTTGATGCGTCAGCTGCCGAACGCGAAATATGCGGTGGAGAATGAACGCGGTGAATTCTTGTCCAGCGATGTTTTTACCGATGCGAGTTTTGGTGCCGAATCCAAGGTCGTTGACTTTGACGAATTGCTACGCAGCAGGGCTGTCCGCGTGGTGGTCTTCTCCACCGATGCGACGGCCGAAGACTTCGGCCAGGCCGTACACGGTCTGGGCCTTTCCGGCGTCACCTACTCGGTGGGTTGGACCGCATGGTTGGATATCGCCGCCGAGGGTGTCACCAAGGCCAGTGGGCTTGAGCGGTTGCGTACCGGCCTGAAGTTCGAATCGGCTCAATCAATCGCTGTGGGCGATGGTCGTAACGACATTGAGATGCTCCAGTGGGCCGGCTTCGGGGTCGCGATGGGCCAAGCCCCCGACGAGGTCAAAATCGTCGCAGACGAGGTAACCGCTTCGGTGGACGAAGATGGTTTGGCGATCGTTCTAGAACGGCTGTTGCAGCGCTAGCTGGGAGTAAGCACTGCCTACGGAGCGTGGGCTATGGTCCGGGACCGCTGGATTCCTGATTTATCAGCCGGAGCTTGACGCCTCGCACCCATTTTGAATCACGCAGTAACTGCGGAAATGGTTTGTGCAGGTATCCGGTCGCCGGCGGGGCCGTCGATAGATACATCATCGAGGAGCCCGGGTTCACTCGCATGGTGTGCGGTCCCTTGAGCGCTACGACTTCAAGCCAACCGGGTTTTTCTTTGGCCTTATTGCAGGTCGGGCAGCGCCCTGCCGCATTGTCGCTATCCGTAGGGCCGCCTAGGTGATGCTGAAGTACGTGGTCGGTCTCTTCGACCAGCCCATCGCAGAATGGGGTGCGGCAGTGCCTGTCTCGAATCCTCACGAAGCGGCGAAGCTTTTCGGGGAAGGCGCGGGCCTTGGAGTCCATTGCGATCAATTCCCCGTCCCCTGGGGCGGTGTAGAGTCGCGTCACGTCGGCCAGGGTCTCTAGGCGATCCAGATGCTCCTGAGCTTTGGCGGATTCCATTTCAGCGAAACTCTGCTCGTTGCCAATGGAATTTCCGGCGATTAGTTCCCGCGCGTATTGCGGCGGAACGTATCCGTAGCCTTCCATATAGGCCGGTTCGCGTTCGCCGAGGAGGAGGGTCTTATCGGTCATTATCAGCCCGACGTGCAGTTGCAACGGCAACTTCTCCGGCCGGCCGGCCAGCAAGTAGGTGCAGAGCAGGTCGGCTTTGATCTGCTCCCTGGTACGCAGATCGCCTTGTTTCTTCAGACGGAATGACTCTTGGCGCAGATGCATTTGCAGTGCTGTGCCGGCGACGACGGGCAAGGTGCCGCTGATGCGTACGCAGTTCTTTCCTTTGGAGAAGCGGACATGGCGTTTGGTGTCCGCTTGCTTCATTTTCCGGCACTGATCATCTGAGGCATGGGCCAAGGTGAAGCGTTGCACCGTGTCGGTGAGCTGTTTGGGGCCTTGGGACTCGAACATGTCCGGGTTGTCACGGAAGGTGGCGTCGAATTCGGTCCGGCGTTCGGCTTTGACCTCTTGCAGGGGCGTAAGAACCGCCAGGACTTGGGCTTCGGTGAGTTCGCCGCGAGAGAAGCACTCTGCGAGGTAGGGGGTATCTTCGGCCAAGATCCGGCAGTTGACCAGATAACTGCGGTATCCGTTGGGTGACTGCTTCCGGGCCAAGGCGATCGTACTGGCCGCTCCCCGGGTGAGATCGGCGGAGCAGGTTCCCTGGAACTCATGCTGGCGCACAACTTCCTTTTCGACTTGGTGCGAGAGGGCCGCCTGGTGATAGCGGTAGCTGGAGATGAGCTCTTCGAGTTCCTCAATGGCTTGGGCGCATTCCGCTTCGCTGCCGTGTTCTTCGATCCACGCCAGTTTGCTCTGCAGCCGACCCATCAGCGATTCGAAATCCTGATGCAGCGCCGGTGTTGGTGGGCGATGTCGTCGCACCATTGCTTCGGACATACTATAATTCTACCGCATTAGTTCGAAAATGTCTTCGAATATAGTGGTTTTAATGCTGATCGGCGAGCTCCAGCAGCCTTGCGATGCCACCACGGGCGTCGATCTCATCGTGGTAGCCGGAGCGCACGATCGCGGCGGAGACCGCCTGCGGGGTGATGTCCAGGACCTCGGCGATGGCCTTCTGCTGGCCGCGCACACCGGGGGTCAGCAGGTCGACCACCGCCCATTCGGCCTCGGTGCGGGTGCGCACCGAATGGCCGAGCAGGCGCAGCAGGCCTTCGAGCTCGAGGTCCAGGTCCGGATCGCCGCAGGAGACGCTGATCGGCACGCGTTCCCCGCGGTGCGTGGCGGCCTCCAGCGCACCCAGGGCGCGGCGCTGGGCGATGCCCTCAATGAGGTCGGCTTGGTCCGGGACCGGCTCATAGAGCGTGCCTATCCCTAGGCCGATGTGGCAGAAATTCAACCGGGCGCAACGCATGATCGCGTCGATAGCCGACTGTGCGTCATGCGGCACTCCAAGCAAGAGCTGGCCGCTGAGCGCCATGAACGGTGCATGGGCGTGCACGTGCTCTAGTTGGTCCCAGAGGAGTTCGGCGGCCGCCTGCACGTCGGTGACGGAGCGCGGCTTCGGGCTGAGCGCAAGGACAAACATGATTCAAGTATTGCCTGAGCCGGTGGTTTTGTCGTGCAACCGGCGAAAATGACGATCGCGAGGCGCTGGCCGCCGGCCACGTGGACCTTGTAGTGCTTGACCTCGACGGGACGAGCCGAATCGGAGTACATGGTTCAAGCATTGCTTGAGTTGGTGGTTTTGCAGTGCAACCGGGGAGCGCGACATATGCTTTCCGCAGGGTCGCCGCGGGGCATATATTGGGTCTTGTCTGCTGAAAGGGAGCCCCATGGACGCCGCACGCAAGGTATTGGCCGAACTCGACCCGGAACTGGAATGGATCCATGAGACCTATCGTGACCTGCATCGGCATCCGGAATTGAGCCTGGAGGAAACCCGCACCTCGGCGCTGGTGGTCCGCAAGCTGGAAGAGTTCGGCTACCGGGTGCATCGGGTGGGCGGCACCGGGGTGGTCGGCGTGCTGGACAACGGCCCCGGGCGCACCGTGCTGGCCCGCGCGGAGATGGATGCACTGCCGGTGCGCGAGGCCACCGGGCTGGACTACGCCTCGGAAAATGACGGGGTGATGCACGCCTGCGGGCACGATGTGCACGTCGCGGCCCTGCTGGGCGCCGCGAAGCTGCTGGCCGACCACCGCGAACAGTGGGCCGGCACGTACCTTGCGCTCTTCCAGCCGGCCGAGGAGACCGCGCAGGGCTCCGCGGCGATGCTCGCCGACGGGTTGGCGGACAAGATCCCCGCCCCCGATGTGGCCTTCGCCCAGCATGTGATGGCGCAGCCGGCCGGGACGCTGCAGACCATCGCCGGCCCGGTGCTTTCGGCCGGGGACTCGATCCGCATCACCGTGCACGGCCAGGGGGCACACGGTTCGATGCCGCAGCTGTCGGTTGACCCGGTGGTGCTGGCCGCGGCGATCGTGCTGCGCCTGCAGTCGGTGGTCTCCCGCGAGGTGCAGCCCGGCGAATTCGCGGTGCTGACCATCGGCTCGGTGCAGGTGGGCACGAAATCCAATATCATCGCGGACAAGGCAACGCTGCTGCTGAACCTGCGCAGCTACGACAACGCGGTGCGCGAAACGCTGATCGCCGCGGTGGAGCGGATCGTCCGCGGGGAGTGCGCGGCGGCCGGCTCCCCGGTGGAACCCGAGTTCGAGTACTACGACCAGTTCCCGCTGACCGCCAACGACGAGGCGGTCACCGCGCGGGTGAGCGCGGCCTTCGAAGCGTACTTCGGGACGGTGGGCAACGCCAGCCGGCAGAGCGCCTCGGAGGACTTCAGCCGGATCCCCGACGCGTTCGGCGTGCCCTACAGCTACTGGCTGCTCGGCGGAATGGACCCGCAGGCCTACGCGGAAGGCAAGGCGGCGGCGAACCATTCGCCGCATTTCGCCCCGCTGATCGAGCCGACCCTGGCCCGCGGCGTGGAAGCCATGGTCATCGCGGCGCTGGGCGAACTGGCCTCAGATCCGCGCGCCGGTGGCGCCTAGCTTGATGATGGTGAAGCGGAAGAAGAACTGCGTGGCGGGACCGATGAGCAGCGCATAGGCCACCGTGCCCAGGCCCACCGGGCCGCCGAGCAGCCAGCCGATGCCCAGCACCAGCAGCTCGATGCTGGTGCGCACCAGCCGGATGCTCAACCCGGTGCGCAGGTGCAGCCCGGTCATCAACCCGTCGCGCGGCCCGGCGCCGAAGTGGCTGCCGATGTACATCGCACCGCCCAGCCCGTTGAATGCGATCGCGCCGAGCAGCGTGAGGATCTGCCAGCCCAGCCCGGAGACCTGCGGAAGGATGAGCAGAAAGAGGTCCAGGGCCAGGCCGATGACAAAGACATTGGCCACGGTGCCGATCCCCGGCCACTGCTTCATCGGGATCCAGGTCAGCAGCATCAGAACGCCCACGATGATCACCACGGTGCCCAAGGACAGCGGTACGTGGTGGGTGATGCCCAGGTGGAAGACGTTCCACGGGTCCACGCCCAGATCGGCGCGCACCATCAGCGCCATCGCCAACGCGAAGAGCAGCAGCCCGCCGAACAGGTTCGCCAGGCGCAGCGGGACCCGGCCGGCGGCAAACTGCTGGCGCGGGGATAGGTTCGTCAAGCTCATAGGCTCAACGGTAGCCAGTGCCGGGCCTAGCCGCGAAAGCGGAGGCCCAACAAGTACTCGGTGAGCGACTCGACCAGCTCCGCCAGGCCCAGAGCGCTGCGCTGCCCGGCGGCGTCATCGGTCTCCGCGCCAACCAGCGCCCGCGCGTTGCCGGGGCGCCATGCGGGGACGTGGATAAATTGCGCCGGGATCCCCAAACCGTAGGCGTGGTAGGCGATATGGTTGCACAAGAACCTGCCGGCATCCTCGCTGACCCGAAGTTGACTAGGTGTTTCCAGCGTTGCTTCGCGGCGGTGTGCACCGTTGGGGGCAATGCGCTCGCCGGCCGGTTGGTGGCCGTCGTTATCGGCGATGCGCGCATTGTTCTCGTTGACCGCCCAGCGCTCCAGATTGATCTCGGTGCGTCCGCCTGCCTCGCCGAGCAGCACCAGCGCGTCGGGCTGGTGTGTGCGAAGTAACTCGCCCAGGGTCGGGAATGCGCGGGAGAAGGACACCGGCAGGAGTCCGGTCACGATCTGGTGTTCGCCGGCCGTGGCCGGCAGCCGGCGCACGATCTCGGCGCTGGCGTTGTGGGTGTCGGTTCCGAAGGGCTCAAAGCCGGTGACCAGGATGCGCATGGGTTGCCGTTCAGCTCTGCCCGGCATCCGCGTAGGAACACCAGCGTTCGCGGACCTCGTCGCTCAGTTCCTGCCAGGCCGGGGCATCGGGCATCATCAGCCCGTTCAGTGTCTTGAGCCGGCTTTCATACAGTGCCTGGCCGGCGAGCTCGCGTTCGGTATCCACGGCTCCGAGTATCGCCTACCCGCACGGTGCGGTGCAATCCTTGACACGTTGCGCGTCTTCGCTACGGAGCCACGCGCCGGCGTCGGCGCGCCCGGGAGCGAGCGTTTCGGGCCAGTGAACCGACCAGGTGCTCCAAGGGGCCCTGGGCGAGCCCCGAAACGTTCTTCCAAAGTACCGCGAACAGCAGTGCGCCGCCGATCTGCAGGGAGCAGGAGATCGCCGGATGCTGCGCGCCCAAGCCGGTGGCCAGCAACAGCAGGTGCAGCGTGTAGAGCGTGAGCGTCATCGAGCCGAGGATGCCCAGCGGGCGCAGCAGCCAGGCGACTCGTTGGCCGAGCATCAGGGCGACGGCGAAAACCAGCAGCGCGACGCCAAGGGTGTTGAGCGTTTCGAAGAGCATATTCGAGTGCGGGGCGAGCGCCACCTGCCACCAGGCGGAATCTAGCGGAACCCCTGAGGGCAGCCCGAAGCTCAGTGATTCATCGACCTCGGCGGCGCTCAGCCAACCTTCGGTCGACTTGATCAGCGCAGACCTGCCGCCCAAGGGGCCGAGCAGCAGCGCCGAGCTGGCCCAGGTTGCTAGCCAGAGGCCCAGCCCGGTCAGCAGCAGGCGCAGTTGCAGATCCTTGGAGCGTAAGTTCAGCGTGCCCAGTGCCATGCCGGCGCAGATATAGCTCATCCACGGCACCGCCGGGTAGGTTCCGGTGAACAGCAGTGCGCTGAGCGTCGCCCCGGGTTCGGTGAAGAGTGTGGTCAGCGACGGATCGATGCCATCCAGGTGGGGCAGCGAAGCGCCCAGCTGCCAAGTGAAAATGGTGCCTAGGGTAGCAAAGCCCAGGCACGCGAAGCCGAGGGTTGCCGCGCTGCGTGAGACCCACGGGATGGCCAGGGCAAACATCACCCCGTAATAGCCGAGGATGATGAACGCAGGCATATCGATGAGCGCCAGCAGCAGGCCCAAACAGAGCATGAATGCCGCGCGGGTAGCTAGCGCGGCCCGCGCCCCGGCCAGTTCGAGCGCCGATTGGCCCGCAGTTCTTGCGCCCAGGCTCAGGCCGACCCCGGCTAGCAGCGCGAACAGGGCCGCGGAGGTGCCCGCGGCGATCCGCCAGATCAGCGTGGGTTCGAAGGCTTCGCTGCTGGCTGGCAGCACGTGGATGGCGATCATGCCCAACAGGGCTAGGCCGCGGGCCGCATCGATCCCCGCGAGCCGCGACTGCGGCGCCGGGTTCGGGGCGCGCTCGATCTGCTGGTGCATGTGATAACTCTCCAAATTCGATGTGGGGAAGCGGTTCAGGACCAGCTGCGGATCGGGTTGCCGCGCCAACGCCCGTTGGCGGGAACCTGTTCCGAGCGCATCACCAGCGAGCAGGGGCCGATTGCCGCCGCATCGCCAATCCGGCTACCGGGCAGGATCACCCCGTTCGGTGCCAATGTTGCCTGCGCGCCGAGGTGCACCTCCTCCAGGCGCATAATGCGGTCATGGAAGAGATGGGTCTGCAGCACGGTGCCGCGGTTGATGCTTGCTCCGTCGCCGATGCTGATCAGGTCCTGCTCCGGCAGCCACCAGGTTTCGCACCAGACTCGGCGGCCAATGCGCGCGCCGAGCAGGCGAAACCATAAATTGAGCATCGGGGTGCCCAGGCTCATGCGCACCACTCCCGCCACGGCCAGCGACTCGCTGAATACGTCTGCCAGCTCGTTGCGCCAGATGAACGAGGTCCACAGCGGATGTTCCTCGGCCCGGAAACGGCCGACCAGCGCCCACTTGGCGATGAGTGCGGTCAATGCGGCGATGCTCGCCGAGCCCAGCAGCACCGGACCGGACAGCAGCAAGGTGAGTGCCAGCCCGGACCGGTCGAAGATCTCCGAGAGTATCCAGACGGTGCCCAGCGCCAGCCAGCTGGTGATGAGCATCGGCAAGATGCGGCAAAGCTCGACCAGGGCGCGGGCGGCCATCAGCCCTCGCGATGGATTGTAGGTCAGCGCGGATTCGGCGTTGTCTATCGGGCGGGGCAGTTCCATGGCCGGGCGGCCAAACCAGTTTGACGCGACCGGCATGTCCTGCGGAGCCGACGAGAGCACGGCGATCAGCGAATCGGCCGGCACCACGGTGTCCGGCCCGACGATGGCCGAGTTGCCCACAAAGGACTTCGCCCCGACCGTTGCCTGCCCCAGCTGCAGCCACTGGCCGCGAACTCGCCGATGGGAGGCCAACGAGTGATCGGCCATGAAGCAGCGGTCGCCCAGCGTGGTCAGGTGCGGGATGGTTTCCAGGGTGGAGATTTCGGTGTGCGCCCCGACCTTGGCGCCGAGCATCCGCAGCCACAGCGGGGTGATGATGCTTGCGTAGATCGGGTACAGGGACATCAGCGACTTGGCCAGCAGCAGGTTGCTCAGCCAGCAGGCCCAGGCGGTGAGGCCGTGGGCGCTGTGGAAGCCGGGAGTCAGCAAGCGGGCCAGCAGCCGGACGCTGAGCGCGGTGAGGCCGGCGAAGCTGAGCACCATCAGCACGATGAACACCGGTGCCCAAGCGGCCAGCTGCCAGAGCACTTCGCCCAGCGCGGAGCCGCCATCGATCAGCGAGAACAGGAGCAGCCCGCCGGGCAGCACCGAGAGCATCGGGAGCAGGGCCAGATAGCCCAGGCCCAGCGCGTAGAGCCCGCCGAGGCCGACGCGGAAGCCGTGGCGCGGTGCGCGGGGCTCGGCCTGCGGCCAGCTATCGCCTGCGACGCCTGCATATTCCAGCGGGGAGCCCGAGACGAGCTCATTGGGCCCAACCGTTCCGTCCACGCTGCTGCCGCCCTCGATCTCCGCCCCGTTGCCGATCCGCGCGCCGGGGTTAATAGTTGAACGGGTGCCGATGCGCACCCGCTGGCCGATGTCGATCTGCCCGATGCGCAGAGTGTCCCCGTCGAGCCAATGCCCGGCGAGGTCAACCTCGTATTCGATGGCCGTGTCCGAGCCGATGCGGGCCAGCCCGGTGACGGGAGGCATGGCGTCGAGGTGCACATTCTTGCCGATCTTATTGCCCAGGGCGCGGGCGTACCACGGTGCCAGCGGCGTGCCCATCAGCGCTTCGACTTTTGCGAAGGTCACGATGCGCTCCACCGCCCAAAGGCGCAGATGCACGCCGCCGCCGCGCCGGTATGCACCGGCGTGCACCCCGGCGAGCAGCAGGCGGGCCGAAACCACGACCAGCAGCACCCGGAAGGGCAAGGTGTAGAGCACCACCCAGGCCGCCAGGAGCGGGATCAGCGGCGGGTTGGGAACCCAGCTGGCATCCATGAAGTTGAACAGGATCCAGCACACCAATGCCATGCCGGTGACGTAGCGCAAACCGATGATCGAGTACAGGGCACCGATGACTGGTGCCTGCACCAACCCGATCCACCATCCGGTTGGCCGCTGTTCGCGGACCGTTGCCTCGGTGGTTCCCTGGGCATCCAGATGTGCCGCCAGCGCGCCGAGGGTGGGCCGGTTATAGATATCGGCGATGGACGCCTGCCGGTGGCGGGTGCGCAGCACGCCAACCAGTTGGGCCGCCGCCACGCTGGCGCCGCCTGCGGCGAAGAAGTCGCTGTCCGCATCCAAAGCCACCGGGCCGAGCAGCTCGGTCCAGATCTCGGCAACCCAGCCTTCGGTGCCGGTGAGCCGATGCCCAATCGGTTCTTCCGTGGCGCCATGGAGCGGCCAGGGCAACCCCTTGCGGTCCACCTTGCCGGAGGTTTTCAGCGGCAGCTCGGCGACCTGCCCCAGCGCGGGGACCAGCTGGGCGGGCAGGAATTCGGCGAGCCGGGATCGGCAGGCCGCCAGGTCGAGGGCGGCGCCGGCGTCGGGAACCAGATAGCCGGCCAGCACCTTATTTCCGCTCGGGGTGGACTGCACCGCCGCGGCCGCTTGGGCCACGCCGGGCAGCGCCGCCAACGCCTCGTCGATCTCGCCGAGTTCCACGCGGCGCCCGCCGAGCTTGACCTGCTCGTCGGCGCGGCCCACAAAAAGCAGCCCGTCGCGCTCGGCGCGGACCATATCCCCGCTACGGTAGGCCCGCTCCCAGCCCAGGGTCGGCATCGGGGCAAACTTCTGCGCGTCCTTCTGCGGGTCGAGGTAGCGTCCCAGGCCCACGCCGCCGATGATCAGCTCACCCTCCGAGCCCCAGGGCACCGGAAAGCCTTCGGCGTCAACCACGGCCAGGTCCCAGCCGCGCAGCGGCAAGCCGATGCTGACCGGACCACCGCCAGCCACGGGCGCTCCGCAGGCGATCACCGTGGCTTCGGTCGGCCCGTAGGTGTTCCAAACCTCGCGGGTCGGACCGGCCAGGCGCTCGACCAGCTCCGGCGGGAGCGCTTCGCCGCCGAAAATCAGCAGGCGGATATTCTCCAGGGTTTCCGCCGGCCACAGGGCTGCGAGCGTGGGAACGGTGGAGACCACGGTGACCTTGCGCTCGCCGAGCCAGTCGCCGAGGTCGGCGCCGGAGCGCACGATGTCCCGCGGCGCCGGAACCAGGCAGGCCCCGTGGCGCCAGGCGAGCCACATTTCCTCGCAGGAGGCGTCAAAGGCCACAGAAAGTCCGGCCAGCACCCGGTCCCCGCGGGTCAGCGGGGCATCCTGGAGGAACATCTCGGCCTCCGCATCGGCCCAGGCGGCCGCCGATCGGTGGGTGATGGCCACGCCCTTGGGCTTTCCGGTGGAACCGGAGGTGAAGATGATCCACGCGTCATCGACCGGGGTGGGAAACGGGCTATTGCCTTGCGTGCGCACTCCCGCGCGGTGGGTGATGGCCAGGTTCTCGCCGATGACCACGCAGACTCCGGCTTCCTCCCACACCGTGGTGGCGCGATCCTCGGGCTCGTCGGCGTCCACCGGGACGTAGGCCGCCCCGGCGAAGAGGGTGCCCAAAATGGCGACGTAGAGATTCTTGGAACCCGAAGGCACCCGCACCCCGACGCGGTCCCCGGCGCCGATGTCCATGGCCCACAGTCGTTTGGCTAATTCTTCGGTTTCAACACGCAACTGGGCGTAGCTCAGCGCACAGGTTCCGTCGTCGAGGGCCAGCGCCGAAGGGTAGACCTCCATGGTCGTGGTGATGATATCGACCAGGGTCCGCGCGGGAGCCGGTGCGGTGCTCGCAAAGAGTGCTGTTTCGCTGTCCGCCGGATTCTCGACTGCCGAGGAGTCAAATTTGTGTGCTGCCGGAATAACGTCCGACGAGGCGCCGGAGCGCGCGGAATAGTCCCAATCGATCAATTTTCCCCCAAGGATCATTGTTATGTTGTGAACCGGAATGGCTCCGGGCGATTGCTCCCCAGCAATCGCGCTTCGCCGGTGGTTAAACTCTGCGAAGCCAACTCGCGCCGCGTGGAACTCTTCCTGCCCATTCCCATGGTCAGGAGCCTCCACTGGCGTGAGCCACTAAATAAAATCATTGAAATTATTTGCCGCGTGCGTCAACTCGGCGCGCTCGCGGCGGGCTTCGGAGCGGCTGAGCATTCGAATAATTTCGATCAGCAGGCATTCACCCTAGGTCATCCGTACTAGTGAGATGAATATTTCCTTTTGGTGGCCAGCAGAGCTGAGAAGTTCCTCCAAATTCGACAGCGGCCGCTACGTGCACAGCATGGCCCCTGGTTCTGCGAAGATCATTGCATGAAGCTACAACAACGGTTGATGGGTGCCCTGCTGGTCGGCATGCTTGCGCTGGCAGCCGGGGCTCCTCACCGCGATTTGCCGGACCGGTCGCCGGCCCAAAGCGGGCCCTGCGCATCGATCCACCGGTTGAAGCCGGAACTTGAACTGAGCCAGCGCGTCACCTTCGTGCTGGCGCCGGCCTATGGACAAACCGAGGTAACCATCACCAATTGTCTGCTCGGCCGCGATGGTTACACGCAGCAGTGGAATGCCCGGGGCTTTGCCGGCAGCGCCGGTTTTGCCAGACCCGGTCCCGTGTATGTCAATTCGCTGCAGACACCAACCGGGTCCTATAGCGTCACCGAAGCGTTTGGTCGAAGCAATCCGGGAACGAGCCTTGGCTACCGTGAGCTCACCGAGGATTCCTATTGGAGTGGGCGCGAGGGGCGGCGCTTTAACAGCTATTTTGAGGGAGCGGGCGAGTTTCCCGACGAACCGCTCTGGCGATATATGCAGGCCGGGGACTACCAGCAGGCAGCCGTTGTCAACTACAACCGAGCGCCCGACGCTCGGCCGGTGCACGGGCGGAGCTTCGCGATATTCCTCCATGCGGGACTGCGCGAAACCTGGGGTTGCATCTCCACGGATCTGGCTACGGTGGAGAAATTTCTACGCGATACGCACCCGGGAGATCGAATCATCATGGGCGTGGAATCCGAATTATTCAAAGCTCTTGAAAGCCAGCGCTGAGGCCGGTTGCGGCCTATTATGTCCGATGGTGCTGATAGCTCTTGAGCTATGACTATTGTGCTGTTGGTGCTTGTGCTACTCAATATCCTGCTCGTTGTCGGCGCGCTCTTGCTGATCGTGCGGCGGACCGGTTCGAACGACCAGGCGCAGATTGCCGCGGCGGTGCGCGCAACCCATGGCGAGCTGCGCCAGGACCTGGGTGCGCAACGCGCCGAACTGCGCGATTCGCTGCACGAGGTGCGCCGGGACAGCGAGCAGCGGCTGGAAACGATCCGCGCCACCGTGGACGCGAAGATCACCGCGTTGAACGAATCGAACCAGCACATGCACCGCCAGCTGCACAGTGCGCTGCGCGAAGAACTAGAGCGCTTGCGCGTGGGCAACGAGTCGAAGCTCGAGAAGATGCGCGAGACGGTCGACGAGAAGCTGCAAGGGACCTTGGAGAAGCGGCTCGGTGAATCCTTTGAGCTTGTCAGCCAGCGCTTGGAGCAGGTGCAAAAGGGGCTGGGCGAAATGCAGAATCTGGCCGCGGACGTCGGCGGGCTCAAGCGCGTGCTGACGAATGTGAAGAGCCGCGGCACCTGGGGTGAGGTGCAGCTCTCGCGCCAATTGGAAGACCTGCTCACCACGGAGCAGTATGCGCAGAACGTGGTGATTCGGCCCGAGAGCCGCGACAGCGTCGAGTTCGCGGTGATCATGCCCGGGCGTGAGGAGAAGCCGGTGTATCTGCCGATCGACTCGAAGCTGCCGCAGGAAGACTACGAGCGGCTTTTGGACGCCCAGGAATCGGGCGACAAGCTGCAGCTCGATGCGGCGAGCAAGGCGCTGGATAGGGCCATCACCATCCAGGCGAAGAAGATCGCCGAGAAGTACATCGAACCGCCGCACAGCACTGACTTCGCGATCATGTACCTGCCCACCGAGGGGCTCTTCGCCGAGGTGGTGCGCCGCCCGGGACTTGCCAGCCGGCTGCAAACCGAACACCGGGTGCTGGTCACCGGCCCGACGACGCTGATGAGCCTGCTCAATTCGCTGCAGATGGGCTTCCGGACCCTGGCCATCGAAAAGCGCAGCAGCGAGGTCTGGCAGGTGCTGTCCGCGGCGAAGGCGGAGTTCCGCAAGTACGGGGACGTATGGGACAAGCTGGAGAAGCAGTTGAGCACCGCGCAGAACACGGTCAAGGAAGCCGGAACCCGAACCCGGGCGGTGGAACGCAGGTTGAAGGATGTCCAAAGCCTGCCCGAAGAGCCGGTTTTGGAGCAGGCGCTCGGGCGCTAGCGGTCCAGCCGCAGCTTGAATCCGAGATGCGAGGCGGTGAAGCCCAGCCGCTCGTAGAAGCGGTGCGCCTCTGCCCGCGAGGCATCCGAGGTGAGCTGGACCAGCCCGGCGGCGCAGGCCGGCGCCGCCGCGTCGATCACCCAGCGCAGCATCGCCGAGCCCAGGCCCGTCGAGCGGGAATCGGAGCGCACGCGGACCGCCTCCACGTTCAGCCTGACGGATCCGCCCCGGGAGATCCCGGGGATGGAAGTCAACTGCAGCATCGCGATCACCTCGCCGGCGCGTTCGCCGAGCACCAGATCGTTGCCCGGATCGGCCAGCAGCCGCTCCAGGGCCTGCGCATAGCCCGCGGAATCGGCCGTCGCTTCGCGCGCGGCGCCAAGCGCATCGTCGGCCAAGAGCTGGCGCATTGCCGGAAGGTCGGCCGGTTCGGCGCGGCGCAGCAGCACCTCGGAGTTCAGCGGCGTGGGCAGGTCGAGCGTGGCGAGCATGGGTAACCTTTCAAGAAATCAGGGGCCGAACCGCCGCGCCGATCCAGGGTAGGCGATTCACAATCCCAAGTATGCAGCGAAACTCCGGTCACCTCCCGCTAAGCGGCGGGCGTGGGCGCTTCCTCGGCGGGGTGCTCCGCGCGCAGCTCGACGATGCAGAAGCGCAGGAAGAGCTGGGTGACCGGTCCGATGGCCACCGCATACAAAACGGTTCCGAAGCCGACGATGCCGCCCAGCAGCCAGCCGATGGCCAGCACGCTGACTTCGACTCCGGTGCGCGCCAGGCGCAGGCTGACTCCGGTGCGCGCATGCAGCCCGGTCATCAGTCCGTCGCGCGGCCCCGGGCCAAGCTGGCTGCCGATATAGAGCCCGCCGCCGAACCCGTTCACCAGCAGGGAGCCGGCGAACAGGGCCAGCTGCGTGGGGAGGGAATCTGCCTGCGGAATCACGGCCAGTCCGATGTCGGCGGCCACTCCGATCCAGATGACGTTGGCGATGGTGCCCAGGCCGGGCATCTGGCGCAGCGGGATCCAGAGCAGCAGCACGAGGAAGCCGAAGAGGATCACCACTGTGCCCAGGCTGAGGCCGGTGTGCAGGGTCACGCCGTAATGGAGCACATCCCATGGGGCCAGGCCCAGTCCCGAACGGACAAAGCCCGCCATGGCCAGGCCAAAAAGGGTCAGGCCCACGAAGAGCTGGATGAGGCGCCGCGGAAGCCGCCCGGCGCGAAGCTGCGCCAGGGGTGTCAGGCGGGCCAATTTGGGGGAGCTGAAAGTTGCCATGAATCAATCATCTCGGCAAATGGCATTCAAAAAAAGTGCCAATTAGTGCACACTGGACCTATGACAGTGAACCAACGCCATCTGCCCGCCCGGCGATTGAGCGGGATGCTCGGACAGCGGGCGGGCGAGCAAGCGGCCTACAGCTGGCTCTCGGAGGGAATCCGGCAACTGGTGGTCAACGGCCGGGTGCTCCATGGAACCATGCTGCCCAGCGAGCGCGAGCTGGTGGCCGAGCTCGGAATGAGTCGCACCACAATCACGCGCGCCTATCAGGAGCTCCGCGAACGCGGCTTCGCCGAGGCCCGGCAGGGCTCGGGGACCAGGATCCGGATTCCCGGCGGGGAGATCGGGGGAGGCGCCGAGCCGTTGGCGGTGGGCGTGCAGGAAACGCTTCCGCCCGGTGGAATCGACCTCACCTGCGGGGCGCCTACTGCTCCGTTGGGCCTGGCCAGCTACTACCAACGCGCCCTCGATCAGCTGCCCGGCTACATCGGCGGGATGGGCTACTACCCGCTGGGCCTTCCGTTGCTGCGCGAGGTGATCGCCGAGGACTACGCCCGCCGCGGCCTGCCCACCGGCCCCGAGCAGATCATCGTGACCGCCGGCGCGCTGTCGGGGGTGGCCACCGCGGCCCGGGCGGTGCTGGCCCGTTCAGCCCGGGTGCTGGCCGAAAGCCCCAGCTACCCGAACTCCGTGAACTCCCTGCGGCAGCACGGAGCGCGCATGCTCGCGATGCCCATCGGACCCGAGGGCAGCGACGTGGCGGGCATCGAAGCCGCTCTGGCCCGCGGCGGGATCGGCGCCATGCTGTGCCTGCCGGACTTCCACAACCCGACCGGTACCCTGCTGGAGAATGAGGGACGCGAGCGCTGGGCCCGGGCGTTGGCCCGCCATGGCGTCCAGGGGATCATCGACGAGACGAACGCCGAGCTGTGGCTGGACGAGCGGCCGCCGGTATTTCCGATGGCGAAGTTCGGCGAGAACCTGATTACCGTGGGCAGCGCCAGCAAAACCTACTGGGGCGGCCTGCGGCTGGGCTGGATCAGGGCGCCGCGAGCGCTGGTGGGGGCCATCAACCAGGTCCGGGCCACCATCGACCTCGGCGCACCGGTGCTGGAGCAGCTGGTGCTGAGCATGCTCATCACCGAACGGGCGGGCCTAGACGAGCCGACGCGCGCCAGCCTGCGCGCCAGCCGTGACTGGCTCCACGGATCCTTGGGAGCCGAACTGCCCGAGTGGAAGATCCAGAAACCCGGCGGCGGAATGTCGCTGTGGTGCAATCTCCCGGCGCCCAGGTCCGCGGCCCTGGCGGCGCAGGCCCGGAAGGCGGGATTGCTGCTGAGTCCCGGGGCCACCTTCGCCGTTCAGGACCACGGCCTGGACCACTGGCTGCGCGTGCCCTACGCCCTCGATGGCGAAAGCCTGGCTCGGGCTGTGCCGCAGTTGGTCGAAGCCTGGAAGACGGTGGCCTGAGGTGCGTTGCGCGGCGCGGAAGCCCGGGCACTTGCCGGCTTAAGCGGAAATGGGGCCCGGCCACCGCTTGGAAGCGATGAATCGGACCCCATTGCCGCCGAAGCGGCAACACCGGTGGAGAACTAGGCCTTGAAGCGCTCGATGGAGCGAGCCAGTTCGGCCTCGGCGGCCGCGCGGCCCTCCCAGCCCTCGGCCTTGACCCACTTGCCCGGTTCCAGGTCCTTGTAGCGGGTGAAGAAGTGCTCGATTTCCTTGATCAGCCACTGATCGATGTCTTCGAGTTCCTTGATGTGGTCGAAGCGCTTGTCGGTCGGCACGCACAGCAGCTTCGCGTCGCCACCGCCATCGTCGGTCATGTTGAAAACGCCGATGGGGCGGGACTCGACGATGACGCCCGGGATCAAATCGACACCCGGGATGTAAACCATGGCGTCCAATGGATCGCCGTCTTCGCCCAGGGTGTCGTCGAAGTAGCCGTAGTGGGTCGGGTACTGCATGGAGGTGAAGAGCACTCGATCCAGGCGCAAGCGATGGGTCTCGTGGTCGATTTCGTACTTGACGCGTGATCCGGTTGGGATCTCGATGGTCACGTCGTGGCTCATAAAAAGCACACTCCTAAACTAGTCTTAGGGATATCCGCTAATAAGCGTATCGCCCCCGGGGGCATAAGTAGCTAAACCCGCGAGAGGAACATGCTCACATGAACACTGCCGTAAGACGCGTGCTGACGCTTGCGGTGGCGCTGTTGGCAGTGGTGGGCATGGCCGTGGCGATGTTCAGCGCGCCGCGCAGCTTCACCGGTGAACCGCAGGCGCACTACGTCCGTGCCAGCGCAACCGCTCCGGACGCCGCGCCGGTCACCGTCAAGGATCTGGATCCCGAAGCTCCCCTGCCCGATAGCGCGGTGCTCGCCGCGCAACTGGATGCGATCCTGGGCACCAAGGGGGATCAGACCTCCTTCAATGCCCAGGTGGTCGACGTGGCCAGCGGCAAGGTGCTCTACGACAAGAATGCGCAAACTCCCGGAACTCCGGCCTCAAGCCTGAAGGTGGCCACCGCGCTGGCCGCGCTGGATACCCTCGGCGGGGAGCACCAACTGTCCACCAGCGTGTGGCTAGACGGTAACACCCTGGTATTGCGCGGCGGCGGGGATGTGCTGCTGGGCGACGGCGAGTCCGACCCCGCGCACCCCAAGGGCTACGCGGGCCTGGCCACTCTCGCGGCGCAGACCGCGAAGGCGCTGGAGGATCGCGGCATCGGCGAGGTGGAGCTCTGGCTCGACGATTCGCTCTTCGGCGATGCGCAGACGAACCCGGCCTGGGATAAGTCGTTGTTCACCTCGAATAACATCGGCGCGGTATACCCGATCGCGCACTACGCCGGACGCGCCGCCGAAAGCACCCGCTCGGCCTATCAGTCAGACGCCGCCCAGCAGGTGCGCAAGGTTTTCGCCGCCGAGCTGGGCAAGCAGGTGAAGGTCAGCACGGGCGGACGCGGCGCCTACGAGGGCGGGGAACAGCTCACCGAGGTGCTCTCCGCCCCGCTGCGCGTGCAGATCAAGCACATGCTGCTGGTCTCGGACAACTACCTGACCGAAGCCATGGGCCGGCTGGTAGCGGTGCGCCAGGGCCTGGACCCGAAGCAGGCCGGATTGGCCGTGCAGCAGGTTGCACAAACATATGGCGCCACCGGCATATCCTTGGTGGATACCAGCGGGCTGGCCGCAGCCAACCAAATTTCACCGGCCGCTTTGACCACGCTGCTGCGCGCCGCGGCCACTAGCGGAAAACCCGAACTGCGCGAACTGGTCTACTCGCTGCCCGTCGCCGGATACAACGGCACCCTGATGAACCGGCTCGATGCGGCCGCTACCCTCGGGCTGGTGCGGGCGAAAACCGGCTCGCTGACCGGGGTGGCCACGCTGACCGGGATGACGCTGACCGAAGACGGGCGGCTGATCGCTTTCAGCATCTTTGCCGCACAGCCCAACGGGGCGCTGGCACCACATAAACCAACCATCGACCAGGCAGTCACCGCCCTGCGCGGCTGTGGGTGCCGGTAGGAGAATTACATGAGCCAGTTCATCGATTGGGATCTCGCCGTAAGCACCGCAAAAACGCTGATGCCCGCCGGGCCGGCGCTGAGCGGCAAACAGGCGGCGCGGATCGTGGAAGAACTGCGCATCGCCGGCGGGCAGGGGCTCACCGAGGCCGAACGGATCTCGCAGCTGACCTCCACCGCACCCTCCGAAACCCTCGTGGTGGACCGCGCCGGATGGGCCAAGGCGGTCAGCCAGAACTTCGCCGCAATGCTTCCCGAGCTGCCCAAAACCCCCACCGCCCTGCCGCTGATCGCCGGGGCGGAACTCGGTGCGGTGCTTTCGGTGCTCGGCCCCCGGGTGCTGGGGCAATTCGACCCGTTCGCCGGCCCCCGGCTGCTGCTCAACGCCCCGACGATCACCCAGATCCGCGGCGAGCTGAACCTGAACGCGCGGGACTTCTACCTGTGGATCGCCACCCACGAGCAGACCCACCGGCTGCAGTTCGAACATGCGCCATGGATCCCTGGGGTGATGAAGCAGACCCTGGCCGAGGTCTTCGAGCCGCTGGGCGGGAAGACCAACTCGATGAACGACATCGGGGCGCGGATCGAAACCATGCGCAGCGAGGTCGGCGAGCTGACCAGCATCATGTCGGTGCTCGAAGGCCACGCAATGGTCGTGATGAACGATGTCAGCTCGATCCGCACGATCAAGACCATCCGCAACCGCTTCACCGCCCGCGGCAAGAACCGTTCGCCCTGGGCCAGCTGGATCGGCAAGCTGCTGGGCATGGACGCCAAGGCCCGCCAGTACGAGCGCGGCGCGAAGTTCGTGCGCCACCTGGTGGACGAGATCGGCTATGCCGGCTTCAACGAGATCTTCACCGACCGGGAACTGTTCCCCAGCTCCGCGGAACTCGACAACCCCGCACGCTGGCTGGCCCGCACCCGATGAGCCGGCCGATCGACCTGGCCCGCAACGCGGTGGCGGCGCAGGCCGGAGAATTCGCGCTGCTCGGCGTTTCGGGCGGGGCCGATTCCCTGGCGCTGGCCGTTGCCGCCAGCCAGCTGCGCGAGCGGATCCGCTTCGCCGTGGTGATCGTGGACCATGGCCTGCAAGCGGGCAGCGCCGCGGTGGCGGCGCGCGCCGCCGCGCAATGCCAGGCGCTGGGCCTGGAGGAGGTGCTGCTCAAGACGGTGCACACCGCCGGGGACGAGGCCTCCGCCCGGGCCGCCCGATATGCGGCCTTCGAGCAGGCCATGGAGCAGACCGGGGCGCAACGCCTGCTGCTCGCGCACACCAAAGACGATCAGGCCGAACAGGTGCTGCTGGGGATCCTGCGCGGTTCGGGCACCAGGTCCTTGGCCGGAATACCCGTCTCGCGCGGCCCCTACGCCCGCCCGCTGCTGGAGCTGACCCGCCAAGACACCGAGCACATCTGCGCGCGGGCCGGCGTCGAGTACTGGGAAGACCCGAGCAATGCGGACACCGCCTACCGACGCAACCACATCCGCCACGAGGTGCTCCCGTTTTTGCGTGCGCAGCTCGGCGGGCACCTGACCGAGGCGCTGGCCCGCACCGCGGCGCTGGCGGCGGCGGACGCAGACGCGCTGGACTCCTGGGCCGGCCGAGCCTGGGCGCAGGCACGCAGCGCCGCCGGGGTGGACTTGCGGATTCTTGCCACTTTTCCCGAGGCCATCGCCTCCAGGGTGCTGCGTCTGGCCGCCGCCGACGCCGGGGCGCTGAATCTGGGCAGCGAGCGCACGGCGGCCCTGTGCGCGCTGGCCGGGGTGGGGGCGAGCAAGTCCCGTTCGGCCGGTCCGGTGCAGCTCGAAGGCAAGATCAGCGCGCTGCGGCGCTCCTCGGTGATAGTTTTCACGACCACAAGCTCAACAACACTAAACTAAATGTGGCACTCTAGTTGAGTACCCCACCTCTGAGAATCAGGAGAACCCTCGTGGATTCGAACACAGTCAAGGCCGATCTCGCGCACGTACTGTATACCAAGGAAGAAATCCAGGCTCGCATCGATGACCTGGCCGCACAGATCGACAAGGATTACGAGGGACGCGACATCCTCGTTGTCGGCGTGCTCAAGGGTGCGGTGATGGTCATGGCGGATCTGGTCCGCGCGCTGAAGTCCCACCTGTCCATGGACTGGATGGCGGTCTCCTCCTACGGTTCCGGAACCCAGTCTTCCGGCGTGGTGCGTATTCTCAAGGACCTGGACACCGATTTGATGGGCAAGCATGTGCTCATCGTCGAAGACATCATCGACTCGGGCCTGACCCTGTCCTGGTTGAAGGCAAACCTGGAATCCCGCGGCCCGGCCTCGGTGGAAATCTGCACCCTGCTGCGCAAGCCGGAAGCGGCGAAGGTGGAAATCGACGTGAAATACGTCGGCATGGACATTCCCAACGAATTTGTTGTCGGCTACGGCTTGGATTACGCGGAAAAGTACCGCAACCTGGACTGCGTGGGCACCTTGGCTCCGCACATCTACGAGTAGGGAACTTTTAACGCCGCTTAGGCGTTGAACTGAATCGAAGGTGGCGTTGCCCGGACGCCGGCAGAACGCGTGAGGGGGATGCGAAAGGTACGGGACCTTTCGGGTCGATGAAAACTAAGAAGATTTTTAACAGCTGGATCATTTGGGTCCTGGTCGGTGTGACCGCGATGGTGTTGTTCCTGCCGATGGTATTCGGCAACGGTTCGGCACAAGTGGATACCTCCGTGGGCCTGAACCAACTCACCAGCGGTAACGCCACCGAAGCGAAGATCTTCGACGGAGATCAACGAGTAGACCTGACCCTGCGCGACGCGCTGAACGTCGACGGAGTGGACAAGGGAAAGAAGATTTCCTTCTACTACTCCGTACCCCGCGCCGACCAGGTGGTCGACGCGATGAACGACGCGCAGCTGAGCAAGTTCACCGATCAGCCGGTGGAAAACAACTGGCTGCTCTCGATGCTCGGCATCATTATCCCCTTCATCCTGATCGCAGGCATCTTCTGGTTCATCCTGGCGCGCAGCCAGGGTGGCGGTTCGAAGGTGATGCAGTTCGGCAAGTCCAAGGCGAAACTGATCACCAAGGATATGCCGCAGGTGACCTTCGTGGACGTGGCCGGCGCCGAAGAGGCGGTGGAGGAACTGCACGAAATCAAGGAGTTCCTGCAGGAGCCCGCCAAATTCCAGGCCGTGGGCGCGAAGATTCCCAAGGGCGTGCTGCTCTACGGCCCTCCGGGCACCGGCAAGACGCTGCTGGCCAAGGCCGTGGCCGGCGAGGCGGCGGTCCCGTTCTACTCGATCTCGGGTTCCGACTTCGTCGAGATGTTCGTCGGCGTGGGTGCCTCGCGCGTGCGCGACCTGTTCGAACAGGCCAAGACCAATTCCCCGGCGATCATCTTCGTTGATGAGATCGACGCCGTGGGCCGGCACCGCGGCGCCGGCATCGGCGGCGGCAACGACGAACGCGAGCAGACGCTGAACCAGCTGCTGGTCGAGATGGACGGCTTCGACGCCTCCACCAACGTCATCCTGATCGCCGCGACCAACCGTCCGGACGTGCTGGACCCGGCGCTGCTGCGCCCGGGACGCTTCGACCGGCAGATCCCGGTGGAGGCACCGGATCTGAAGGGCCGCGAACAGATTCTGAAGGTCCACGTGGCCGGCAAGCCGATGGACGCCACGGTGGATCTGAACGCGGTGGCGAAGAAGACCCCGGGCTACACCGGCGCGGATTTGGCCAACGTGCTCAACGAGGCCGCGCTGCTCACCGCCCGCTCGAACGCAAACCTGATCGATGACCGCGCGCTGGACGAAGCGATCGACCGGGTGATGGCCGGGCCGCAGAAGCGCACCCGGCTGATGGACGAGCACGAGCGCAAGGTCACCGCCTACCACGAAGGCGGCCACGCGCTGGTGGCCGCGGCGATGAACCAGACCGCACCGGTCACCAAGATCACCATCCTGCCCCGCGGCCGCGCCCTGGGCTACACCATGGTGGTCCCGGAGTCCGATAAGTACTCGATCACCCGCAACGAACTGCTGGACCAGATGGCCTACGCCATGGGCGGCCGCGTGGCCGAGGAGATCGTCTTCCACGATCCCTCCACCGGCGCGTCCAACGACATCGAGAAGGCCACCGACACCGCACGCAAGATGGTCACCGAATACGGCATGAGCGAGAAGATCGGCGCGGTGCGCCTGGCCTCCTCGGCCGCCGCGCAGGGCATGGGCACCGGGAGCCGGGACTACTCCGATGAGATGGCCCACCTGGTCGACGAGGAGGTGCGCACGCTCATCGAGCAGGCGCATGACGACGCCTACTGGGCGCTGACCGCCAACCGCCACGTGCTGGACCGCCTCGCGCTGGCCCTGCTGGAGCACGAAACGCTGAACCAGAAGGAAATCGCCGAGCTCTTCGTCGATCTGGTCAAGCGCGACAAGCGCGACGTGTGGCTGAGCAACGACGAGCGTCCGGTCCACGAACAAGGCCCGGTATTAAGCCCCAAGGAGCGCGCGGCGCGTTCGACCGACTAGGATCGAAGTCGTGATTGAAGTCAATGAGATCGACCAGCCGCGCATTGCCGCGGCGGTCCGCGAAATCCTCGAAGCGATCGGCGAAGATCCGGACCGCGATGGCCTGCTGGACACCCCGAAGCGGGTAGCCAAGGCCTACGCCGAATTCTTCGCCGGTTTGCATCAGGATGCCGCCGAACACCTGTCCACCACTTTCGACATCGAACATGACGAACTGGTGCTGGTCAAGGACATCCCGTTCTATTCCACCTGCGAACACCACCTGGTCCCGTTCTACGGCACCGCGCATATCGGCTACATTCCGGGCCGCGGCGGCAAGGTCACCGGTCTGAGCAAGCTGGCGCGCCTGGTCGAGGTCTTCGCCCGCCGCCCGCAGGTGCAAGAGCGCTTGACCACCCAGATCGTCGATGCGCTCGTCGAACACCTCGAACCCACCGGCGCGATCGTCGTGATCGAATGCGAGCACATGTGCATGTCGATGCGCGGGGTGCGCAAGCCCGGCGCGAAGACCGTCACCAGTGCGGTGCGCGGACAGCTGCGCGAGACCGCAACCCGTGCCGAAGCCATGAGCCTGATCCTCGGAAGGTAGCAATTATGTCACTTGGAGCCATCCCGGGCACCGGCCCGGCCACCAGTCCGCTGACCGTGATCCGCAAGTCGAAGCGGAAGAGCTTCGCGGACCTGCCAACCGGGCGCACCCTGGTGATGGGGATCCTGAACGTCACCGAGGACTCCTTCTCCGACGGCGGCGAGTTCCTGGGCACCGACAAGGCGCTGGACCACGGGCTGAAGCTGCTCTACGCCGGAGCCGACATCATCGACGTGGGCGGGGAATCCACCCGTCCCGGAGCCAAGGACGTGGATCCCGCCCTGGAGCAGGCGCGCATCATCCCGGTGATCGAGGCGCTGGCCAAGGCCGGCGCGGTAATCTCCGTGGACACCATGCACGTGTCCACCGCCCGCGCGGCCATCGCCGCCGGGGCGCAGCTGGTCAACGATGTCTCCGGGCTGACCTATGAGCAGGGCATGGCGGAACTGATCGCCGAAACCGGGGTCCCCTACGTGCTGATGCACCGCCGCGGCACCGCCGCGAATATGGTGCACGAGGCGAACTACGGGGACCCGGTGGCCGAGGTGCTCGCCGAGCTGCGCACCCTGCGCGACGAGTTCCTGGCCAAGGGCGTGAAGCCCGAACAGCTGATCCTCGACCCGGGCCTGGGCTTCGCGAAAAATGCCGAGCACAACTGGGCGCTGCTGGCCAACCTGGCGGCCTTCGCGGCGCTGGGCCACCCGGTGCTGGTCGGCACCAGCCGCAAGCGTTTCCTCGGCGAACTGCTGGCCGACGGCAAGGACCCGCGCGAACCGCTGGGCCGGGACGTGGCGACCGCCGCGACCACCGTGCTCGCCGCCCGGGACAACGCCTGGGCGGTGCGCGTGCACGATGTGGCGGCCAGCCGCGACGCGTTGGAAGTCGTGCAGGCCTATGGATCGCATTAGCATCCAGGGAATTTCCGCCACCGGCTATCACGGGGTCTTCGACCACGAGAAGCGCGAAGGCCAGGAATTCCGCATCGACGTGGTGCTGCATGTGGACATCACCCGGGCCGCGCTGAGCGATGACGTGGCGGACACCGTGGACTACGGGGCCGTCAGCCAGCTGGTGGTCGCGCAGATCCAGGCCGGACCCTGGGACCTGATCGAAAAGCTCGGTGCGCAGATCGCCGAGGCGATCCTCGCCGCCTGGCGCTCGGTGGCCACCGTGGAGGTGGTGGTGCACAAGCCGCAGGCTCCGATTCCGGTGCCTTTTTCCGATGTGAGCATCTCGCTGACCCGGCAGCAGAGCGTACATACCGCGATTATCGCGCTGGGCGCCAACCTCGGGGACAGCGCCGCGACGCTGCGCTCGGCCATCGCGGAACTGCGCGAGCACCTCGAGGTGCTGCGGACCTCCCCGGTAGCGCTGACCAAGCCGGTGGGCGGCCCGCCGGAGCAGCCCGATTACACCAACCAGGTCATCGAGGTGCGCACCACGCTGGGTCCATACGAGCTGCTTGAGCTGTGCCAAAGCATCGAGGCCAACCACGAGCGCACCCGCGAGGTGCGCTGGGAGGCGCGCACGCTGGACCTGGATCTGATCACCTTCGACCAGCTGCGCCTGGACGAGGAACTGCTGACCCTGCCGCATCCGCGCGCCCACACCCGCGGGTTCGTGCTCGCCCCGTGGAGCTGGATGGATGCCGACGCGGTGCTCAACGGACAGCTGGTATCCCGGCTGGCGGCCGAAGCGGCGGACACCGCGGACATCATCAGGCTATGAACCGGCTCAAGCTGCGCACGCTCATCTGGTGCACGCTGCTTGGCGGCGTGACCGGTTGGGTTGCCTTGCGCCTGCTCACGGCCGCCGGCAGGTTCTCCCCGGTGCTCGACTACGCCGCGTTGTTCTCCCTGGGCGCGGTGTGCGCGGTGGTCCTCTTCCTCGGTATCCGGGTCAAGCGTTCAACCCTGGGCCGCGGCCATATCGACCCGATCGCCGCCGCGCGCACGCTTGTGCTCGCGCAGGCGGCCGCCTACGCCGGCGCACTGATTACCGGCTGGCATCTGGCCCCGCTGCTGACCTTGCTGTTCGCCTCCGGCTCGAGCCCCACGCTCACCCGCGCGATGGTCCTCACCGGCGCCGGGATCCTGATGGTGGTCATCGGCTACCTTGTCCAGCACCTTTGCAAACTACCGCCCGAGGACACCGATGAAAATACCGATGGAATCGTCACCGAATAACTTCACCGCGGTGGACCCCGACTATTTTAAGGTCAAGCTGGCCACCTGGCTGATCCAGACCGGCAGCTACCTGCTGGTGGCGCTGCTGCCGTTGATCCTGCGCCTGTTCGGCCTCCCCGTGCCCTGGTGGTTGGTCATCCTCCCGCCGGTGCTGGTCCTCGGCCTGGCCTTGCCGATCCTGCGCATGCTGCGCCGCCAGGTGCGGGCGCTGGGCTACCGGGAACGCGAAGAAGACCTGCTGGTGCGTTCCGGGGTGCTCTGGCGCAAGCAACTTGTCATCCCCTACGGGCGCATGCAATATGTCGAGGTCACCAGCGGGCCGCTGGAACGCCGCTATGGGTTGTGCAAGCTGACGCTGAACACCGCCGCCGGGTCGGCCACCGCGGTCATCCCCGGGCTGCGCGAAGACACCGGGCAGGCATTGCGCGAACGCTTGGTCGCGGCCGGCGAGGCGAACCTGCTGTGAACGAATGGCAGCGGGTCCACCCGGCCAGCCCCTTTGTGCACGGCTGGCTGGCCATCGTCGGTTTGGCCTGGGTGTACTGGCAGAATACCGATGACATTTCCTGGGCGGAACGTTTCACCGGCAGCCGGCTGGCCTGGACCGTGGGCATCGGCTCGGCGGCGCTGGCGCTGGTGCTCATCTTCTACGCGCTGTCCTGGTATTTCACCCGCTACCGGATCAGCGAAACCCACGTTTATGTGAACGCCGGAATGGTCTTCCGCAGCCAAAAGCAGGCGCGCATCGACCGGGTGCAGGGCATCGACATCGCCCAGCCCCTGGTGGCCCGGCTGCTCGGCTTGGCCGAACTGCGCTTCGATGTGGCCGACGGTTCGGCCTCGGTCATGCGCCTGTCCTTCCTGCGCAAGGCGCACGCCCACCAGCTGCGTGCCGAGATCCTGGCGCTGGCCCAAGGCGAGATCCCGGTGCAGGAAGAAGCCGCGCAGCCGGTTCCGCTGATGGCCAAGGTGCCAGCCGGACGCCTGCTCGCCTCCATGTTCCTGCGGCTTCCCACGGTGGTTGGCGTGCTCTTGGCGTTGGTTCTGGGCATCCTGAGCCTCTCGGGGGTTGGCGTGCTGGTTGCCGGCCTGGTGCCGATGCTGCTCGGCTTCGGCGGCTGGTTCTACAAGGAACTGAACAACTCATGGAACTTCAGTGCGAGCGCCACGGATACCGGCCTGCGGATCAGCCACGGGCTGGCCGATACCAAGCAGCAGTCGTTGCCGGCCGGCCGGGTGCAGTCGATCCAGATCAGTTCGCCGGCCTTTTGGCGGCTGCTCGGCTGGTACCGGGTGGAGGTCAACGCGCTCGGTGTCGGTGAAGAAGAAATGTCGAATCTGCTGGTGCTGCCCGTCGGGGACTTCGAAGCGGTCACCCAGGTGATGGGGATCTTGCTGCCCGAGTTGGGGGTCGAGAACCAGCGCGCGGTGCTGCATACCGCCATCACCAGCGGAACCGACCACGGTTTCACCAGCTCACCGGCTCGTGCCAAGGCGTTGTCTCCGGGGGCCTGGAAGCATCAGGCGTTTTTGAGCACCGGCAGTTGCGTGATCACCCGCTTCGGTTGGCTTTCGCGCAGCGCGGCCTTCGTGCCGCATAGGCGGATCCAGGGGATGGTGCTGCAGCAGGGCCCCTGGGAGCGTCGCCGGGAGTTGGCGGGGATCCGCCTGTACAGCGCCGGTGGCTCGATCATGGGCTACATGCATCAGCTCGATGAGCAGGTAGCGACAGAATTTTTTGCGGCGCAAGCGCGGCGACAGGTTGAGAGGTAGATCCATGGAGGCACCACGCTTAGGCATTGGAATCATCTCCGCCGGCAAGGTCGGAGCGGTCCTCGGAGCCGCATTGGCGGCCGCCGGGCACCGGATCACCGGCGTGCATGCGGTCTCCGAAGCGTCGCGGGACCGTGCCGAGGTGTTGCTGCCCGGCGTGGAGATCCTGGATCCGGCCGAAATCCTGCGGCGCAGCGAGCTGGTGCTCTTCGCGGTCCCAGATGATGTGCTCGGCGAACTGGTCCAGGGCTTGGCCGCCGCTGGGCACTTTGTGACAGGCCAGCTGGTTGCCCACACCGCCGGACGGTACGGCACCGGGATCCTGGAGCCCGCGCGAGCCGCCGGAGCCTTCCCGCTGGCCATCCACCCGGCAATGACCTTTACCGGGATGAGCTTGGATCTGCAACGGCTTACCGACTGCGTTTTCGCCGTCACCGCGGATGAAATCATGCTCCCCGTGGCTCAGGCGCTCGTGGTGGAGATGCGCGGAGAGCCGGTGGTAATCGCCGAGGCAGACCGCGTGAGCTATCACGCGGCGCTGGCCCATGCGGCAAATCATCTGAACACCATTACCGCGCAGTCGGCCGATATGCTACGCCGGATCGGGGTGCAAGATCCGGCGGCTACGCTGCGTGCGTTGATGGGCGCAAGCCTGGACAACGCCTTGCGTTCGGGAGCCGGAGCCTTGACCGGGCCGGTAGCCCGGGGCGACGTGGGAACCGTCAGGGCGCATCTGGCCGCGATGGCCAAGGACCAAACCGAGACCGTGGACAGTTACCGCAGCCTCTCGCGGGCTACCGCGCAACGTGCGGCGGCACTCGGGCGGATCTCGCCGGGAACACTTCAAGAACTGCTGCAGGTTCTAGAATAGAGGGCGTGAAGACCCCGATGATTGTTCAAACCCGCGATGAGCTGAAGACAGCGATCGCTCAGGCCAACCCGCAAACTCTGGGCTTTGTTCCCACCATGGGGGCATTGCATGAGGGGCACGCGCGACTTTTTGCCAAGGCGCGTACCGAAAACGAGTTGGTGGTCAGTTCGGTCTTCGTCAATGAGCTGCAATTCAATGATGCACAGGACTATGCCAATTACCCGCGTGACCTAGATGCCGATGTGCAATTGGCCGCGCAGGCCGGGGTCGATATCGTCTTCGCGCCGCGCGCCGAGGAAATCTACCACGCGGGGATGCCGTTGATCCGGCTGAACAGCGGGGTGCTAGGCGAATTGTACGAGGGGGCCTCCCGCCCGGGGCATTTCGACGGGATGCTGGCGGTGGTGGCCAAGCTGCTTCACCTGGCAGATCCGCGGCAGGGCGAATACCGCGCTTATTTCGGGCAGAAGGACGCTCAGCAGTTGGCGCTCATTCGGCGGATGGTCGCAGATTTGGACTACCCGGTGCAGCTGCGCTCGGTGCCGATCGTAAGGAGCCCCGAAGGGCTGGCGCTGTCCAGCCGCAATGCGCTGCTCAACGCCGAAGAACTGCGGGCCGCGCTGGTGCTGCACCGTGCGATCGAACTGATTTCCGGGCGTGCTGCCCGTCACGAACCGCTGAATATTGACGACGCGCTGGGCCTGTTCCAGATGGAACCACTAGTCGAGCTCGACTATTTCGTGGTGGTAGACCCTAATACCCTCCAGGAGCTCGCCTTCAATTGCCAGGACACTCCCTTTACCGGGCAGGGCCTCGTGCTGGTGGCGGCCAAGGTCGGTAATGTGCGCTTGATCGATAACCAGCCAATTTAAGTCAGTCGAAGCGTCGTGCGGTCCGCTCGAGAATTTCGCGGAATTGTCCCAACTCGGCCATGATCTGCGCGGCGCTTTCCTCTGCTTGAACGAATTGGACCGCTTCACCGGCATAAACCGGGGCCATCGAGACCAGTGCTTGCGCGCGGGCAGTGCGGATCTGTTCACGCAGCTGTTCCGTGGCAGCGGCCTGCAGCCCGGGAATGTCCCCGGCCCAGCGCTGGCTGAATTCGTTTCTCAGCGCCCGTCCGCCAAACTCTTCCGCCCAGGGAAGCTGCTGTGCGATATCAAATGCGCGGGTGTATACGGTGTCGTCTAATCCGGAGGCCAGGACCGCGGCCTTTAAGTTCTCGTGTCCGCTGGCTTCGGCACTAGCAAGGAAACGCGTCCCTACCCAAGCCGCATCTGCGCCGGCGGCCAATACCGCAGCGACGGCCCGGGCGGTGCCGATGCCGCCGGCGGCGATCACCGGTTTAACGTGCTGCATCGTCGCCAGCTGCACCAGCGGCAGCGTTCCCGCTTCGTTGCGGCCATGGCCGCCGCCTTCGCCGCCCCGGGCTATGACAACATCGATATCATCTTGCATGGCCCGGGCGAGGTCTTCGGCGTTTCCCACCTGCATGGCAGTGAGCACTCCCGCTTCGTGAGCTAGGGCCGCGCTCCTGGTGGGGTCGCCGAAACTCAATACAACCAATGACGGCTCGTAGTCGAGGAAGCTTTCCAGGGCGCTCAGGTCATTTTCCAAAGACCACGCCATGAAACCGACACCCCAGGGGGAATCTGTTGAGCCCAGATGGGCTGCCTGCTCCGAAATCCATTCGCCGGTGGGGGTGGCCGGGCAGCCAATCATCCCTACGCCGCCGGCGGCGCTGACGGCGGCAGCGAGCTTGCCGCCGGCGGCGCCTGCCATCGAAGCGTTAAAGATTGGCTCACGGTATCCAAGGAGTGTCTGAAGGTCGCTCATAACGCCAGACTAGGACACCAAATTGAATGTGACGCAGAACCCCCTCCGTCGATTTGTAAGTTACCCGAAGTCTCTGTATAGTTTTTCTCTGTTGCCGGAATGGAAACAACGTGGAATACACGTAGAATTCATCCGGCGGCAAAGAGCTTTTCACAAGGCGTTTCGACTGGTTTTGACCGGTTCACGAAACATGCTAGAGTTGTAAAGTTGCTCCGGAGCGAAGCAGCCGCCGATTGCGGTGGTTGTGGTGTCGAGAGTGTTTGTTGTTTGAGAACTCAATAGTGTGCCAAGTTTATTGATACCGAATTATTTTTAATTTGGTGGATATATAA